>NZ_JAQOUE010000001.1:0-672500 GCF_032191465.1 Candidatus Nitronereus thalassa
TAAATTTTCCTCTTGCTTACGGCTGTCCCCCAACCGCTTGCGCTAAATTCGTCTCTGCCGCACGGAACTGTCCTAGGGAATCCACATACGAAAGTTGGGCGGTGATCAGGTCATCTTGTACCACGATCAATTGCAGTAAACCGATTTTCCCCTCCCGGTAGGAAATTTCGATAAACCGGAAATTTTCATCGATTCGATCGAGCACCTCGGCTTCAAATACCTCTACAGATTGAAGAGCCGCCTGGTACGCTTGAAAAGCCGTTTCCACTTCCCGCTCGATATTCCGAGTGACGGCGACAACTTGGTGCCGGCTTCGATTGAGCTCTCCACCCTGCGTGACGAGTTCGCCTTGCTTCCGATCGAATAGGGGAAGAGGAATGCTGACCCCTCCGCCCACGATTTTGCTGGCGCCTTCAGGTCCCTCGGTTTCGGTCTGATAGAAACCTTGAAACGTGGGATTCGGCACGATAAGCCGACGGGTCAGATCCATGGCGGCTTTTACCCGGGCCACCTCCCTTTTCGCGGCTATCAGATCAGGCCGCTGCGCCTGTGCACTCTGAAGAAGGTCAGGCAATAGAACGGCTTTGGGTGAATTCCGGAGTTGGCCGCTCAACTCGATCGAGCGATCAGGCTCCCATCCCAGCAACCGCCGGAGGTCCACCAAGGCATTTTGGAATAAGGCTTCGGCCACGAAGGTCTCCTTCCGTGACTGGCCATAGCGGATTTCCGCCAAGTTGGATTCCATAATAGGCGCCACGCCGGCTTTGAACCGCGCTTTGGAGGCATTGCGGATACGCAGGTTTAATTTCTCGATTTCCTTCCTCAATTCAAGGCGTTTTTTCAAGGTGAGCGCTTGGAAGAACGCGCGTGTCACCTGCCCGGTGATAACCCGCTCGCGATCCTTGACCTGGGCTTCGACTCGGGTCACACTTCGAGTTGCCGCCTCTCTTCGGAGTCCACGTTGCCCGGCAACCTCCACTTCTTGTGACAGCGTAACCTGAAAATCCGATTCATTCCCTGATCCCGGATTATTTCGATTCCACGCCTGACCATTGAGACTTGGATTAAACCGATTGAAGAGCCGGGACCTCACTTCACGCCCTCTGGCCACTTCCACCTCTTGTCGGATAGCCAGGAGATCGGGATTGCGCTCAAGAGCAGTCTTGACAGCTTGCTCTACGGTCAACGACTCCACAGCATCGACGGGATGACTCCCCAAGCTCAGCAAGAGAAGCACAAGGAATAGGTATCTCAATTGTTTTCGCGTCATGATGTCTGTCCCTCGTAAGCGGCGGACCAATCTGCAGAATGAAAATGCCTTGACCTGTCCAAACGTCTGTTGTAGCTGCGCCATCTCATGGCGCCTCTCTCTGGCGCGCGGGAGAGGCAGCATGAGATGCTGCAGCTACAGGAGAACGTTATTTTCTACATAAAAATGAAAGGGAAGAAATGATTTTCCCTCTTGTACCATTTCAGACTTTTGAAGATTTGTTCGAGTCAGAAACTCAAAAGGAAATTAAGCGGAGAGAATTGGAGGAGCGCGAGGGGAACGTGTTGGGGGTAAACTCGAAAGTGGTGTTTTAGCGGGGGACCTGTCAATTCGAGAAATAACAGATAAGAACGGTGTTTCCGCTTCACAAGCAACAACACCATCACTAGTTGAATCCGAAGTTGAATCCGACACACAACCTTCAAGAATCGGATCGATCGAGGAATTGAGAACAGAAAAGCTGTAGGTAGAGTGCTCAAGGCCATGTGAAAGGTGGGTTGAGGAGTCAGGAGTTCCAAACGGTTCCCCTGGTGAAAAAGAATCATGATGATGTTGATGATCTTCATAGGCACAAACGGGGGTGTTAGATAAAACCGTGTGGTAGGTTCCACCATGAGTGTGACCCGACATCCCATGAGCATGATCGGCTTCAGGATGGATGTGAACCCAAGGTAGGATAACTACCCAAAGAATCAACCATGCTCTCAGAAACGTGTTAAACATTTCTTTTACCCAATATTCCTTACTAAACCTGCCAGGAAAGCCCCTTGCTTTGCATGGGGATGAATGGCAGCCCGGAGCGAACGAAAGCAATAGTTTGTTTTAGGTTTTTAAGAAGCCCCGCCCTTTGGGCGGGGAGTTTCACTTTATATCTAATCGGGTTTTCCGGCTCAGTAATTTAGACTACCACACATTGTGGAATAAAACACACAAATAAAATTCAACAAGAATGGCTGGATTTTTTGGGATCTGGCCAATCACATCTCTGCCAACTCACCTGCACGAATTTTTTTCACCAATGTGTTCCAGGCCTCTTTGTTTAGCTTCGTCAAATTTCCTTCTTCCCCAATTAAAACTTCTTCTGAACTTTGGTTGAGAACAACTTCAGGGCATGCTCCACATGCTGGACATAATGAGACTTTCTTCGATTCAATCATCTCACGACCCTCCTTTGTTTAGTTTTACGTTGTATTTTGGGGCAAATAGCTGATCCGCTTGGTTTGAAATCCGGTGGACACTTCTGACGCATGGCACCCACGAGCTTCTTTTCGATTTCTTTCAAGTCGGCAATCTTCCGACGAAGTCCTTGAAGGCTTTGCTTGAGTGTGTGTTGCACATGGCCGCATGGACAATGTCCCCGGTCAGCCAGGTCTAAGAAGGTTTTAATATCCTTTAGCGTGAGCCCAAGGGTTTGGGCTTTCTTTATAAACATCAGACGGTCAATTATGGGGAACGCATAAGTCCGATATCCTGCTGAAGTGCGTACTGGTTGGGGAAGCAATCTTACCTCCTCATAGTATCGGATGGTTTTTATGGGTACCCCCGCCTGTTTAGCGATAGTTCCAATGAATAAAGTCTTCATATTTTTGTAGTATAAACCCTCCAGCTAAGTGGAGAGTCAAGGGCGATTTGGAAAATAATTTTCCCGAGGGTTTCGACATAGATTGAATTGGACTCCTTCATTTTTCCTTGCGGAAGCAGCGTTGCGGGAATATAATGAAAAACAATATGAGAAACTCACGAAGAATTTTAATAGTGTTTCTTGTTGGTCTCTTTCTTTCCCTCAGCTTCAATGCCTATGCTTGCCTTGTTCCGATTTATGGCGGCATGAAAGTGAGCCACGGGAGTGATTGCACCACCCCGGGGGAAGAACCAGCTTCGCAATTTTGTCAGGGGTTTAAATCCCTCGCGGTCCAATCCGGACCGGATATTTCCTCTCCAGACATTCCAAATTTGGTACTTGCTGAGAAAGTTCCTTTTTTCTTTCCCGGTTTTGTTACGAGTAGTCAATTCTTACCCATAGCTACAAGAGGGCAAGTTGTGCCCCCGAAGGATACTCTTGTCCTCATTTCAGTTTTTCGTATTTGATACCCTCCTCGTTTTCTCTTCACACCCCCTAATTTTCTGAGTTAACAGATTAAAAGGCAATCTTTCTGTTGTATCAGGAAAGATTGTCGAGCCTAGTTTTCTCTATCTCCCCATTCTTTTCATAGAAGAGAAGGGCTGGTTCGGATTGGAGAATCATATGAAACCAGTAAGATTTTACTGGCAGTGGTTGTTGCTCAGCACCTTTTTGCTTGGACTGCCTTGGCCCATCTCGGCAGGGGCTCAGATTTCAAGCAAAGAGATCATACAACTTGGTCCGCTCATTCAAGAAGCGCTTGAAAACAATCCGGAATTGGTAGCGGAACAAGCCCTGGTTGAAGCGATGATTGAGCGCGTTCCGCAAAGTAAATCATTGGATGATCCCGAATTAACCCTTAGCCTATGGAATACACCAAACTCGTTGGATGTGACACGGTCGGACCGGACCATCTTCGGACTCTCACAACAATTTCCTTATCCCGGCACCTTATCTCAGCAGGAACACATTGCCGAGAAAGTCGTGGCGCAAGCGCAACAACGTTTGACGGGAAAGAAACGAGAAATCATTGCGGCAGTGAAGACAGCGTATTATGAACTGTTTTATGCCCACCAGGCCATTGAGGTTCACCATCAGGAGGCCAAGCGTCTCAAGCAATTTTTTGATGCGGCGACAGCCAAGTTCCGTGTCGGCAAAGGGACCCAAGTGGATGTATTGAAAGCTCAAGTCGAACAGTCGAAGTGGTTTCAGCACCTTCCTGTTCTTGAACAGCAAAAGCAGACAGCTCAGGCTCACCTCAACACGATTTTAAATCGTGATGCTGAGGCTTCGTTGGGTGTTCCTCTCGAACCGATGAGTGAGCCCAAGACCCTTTCATTGGAGCATCTTCAAAACCAAGCTGTTCAGCAGCGGCCGGAAATCCTCGAAGCTGCGTTGGCAGTGCAGCAATTTGATGCCACGATCAAACTGGCAGAACTCCAAACCTATCCCCACCTTCGAGTTGAGGCGCAGCGCTGGCTGAACCGCAATGAAGAAGATGGATTCGGCGGCATTGTGTCCATCAACCTTCCGTTTGCCTTTTGGACGAAGCCCAAATATGAGGCTGGCGTTCGAGAAGCCAAGGCCCACCGGGAAGTCGCACAATTCAAAAAAAGAACGTTGGAAAACCAGACGCGGTTCCAGATTCAAGACCTGATGGCACGGATAACGGCAAAGAGAAAGATTCTCGACCTGTATCAGACCACCGTTCTTCCTCAGGCCAAGCTCACGTTGAGGGCAGCTATTGCCGGCTATCGAACCGATCGCAACGACTTTTTGGATCTCATTGAAGCTGATCGGGCCTTGCTCACTTATCAGTTGGAATTTGTCCGAGCGTTCGTGGATTGGGAACAGTTGCTGGCAAAATTGGAACGAGTCGTCGGGACGGAATTATGAAAAGGAAGGTTTGGTCATGAAGACGCAAGAACGCTCTCTGAACCAAATCCGTTGGATGGCCATAGCCCTCGGGATAGTGGCCCTAGTTGGGGGTGGATGGTGGGTAAACGAAAAGCTGGGACTTTACCCCCGTGGCACTGCGACAGTGATTTCTCAGCCTGGCACTCAAAACATGCCGAAGATGGCAGGCATGGAAATGAATACCATGTCAGATCAGGCTGCTATGCAGTCTGCGCAGGCCTCACCGATGGTGTCATCTCTCAAACAACAAATGATTGGCGTGCAAACCGCACTGGTGGAGAAACGTCGTCTTTCCACGACAGTTCGAGCCGCCGGGCGTGTAACGTATAACGAACAGCACATTGCCTATGTCAATCTTCGGATTTCAGGTTGGATCGAAGGCCTTTACGTGGATTTCACCGGCAAGGCAGTTCACAAAGGCCAGCCACTTTTTACTCTGTACAGTCCTGAGTTGGTCGCCACACAGGAGGAATATCTGCTGGCCTTGCAAGCCATAGAAGAGGTTCAAGCAAGTCCAGTCCCTGATGTCCACCACCAGGCCCAACAAGTCCTTGAGGCGGCAAGAGATCGGTTGCGCCTGTGGACGTTGACTGATGACCAGATCGAGGATTTGGAGTTTCAAGGGACACCCAACCACGCCGTGACGATATTTTCCCCCATCAGCGGCCATGTCATTGACAAAACCGCGTTTCAGGGCATGTTTGTTCAACCTGAAATGACGATGTATACCATTGCCGATCTTTCCACGATTTGGGTTCAGGCTGATGTGTATGAATATGAACTGCCTTTTATCCAAATGGGACAATCGGCAACGTTCACCCTGGAAGCCTTCCCGGGAGAAACATTTTCCGGACGTGTGACCTATATTTACCCCTATCTCAACAAAGAGTCCCGCACGGTGCAGATACGCCTTGAATTTCCGAATCCACATATTCGGCTCAAACCTGACATGTATGGCACGGTTCTCATCCAAGTGGAGCGAGAACCCAAGCTAGCCATACCGGACCAGGCTGTGCTCGACTCGGGACTTCGACAAGTCGTGTTTGTCGCACAAGAGAAAGGGATGTTTGAACCGAGAGAGGTCACGCTCGGGCCAAAGGTGGGTTCCTTCTTCGAGGTGACTGACGGTTTGAAAGAAGGGGAGCGCATCGTGACATCCGGCACATTCCTCTTGGATTCGGAAAGCAAGCTCATGGCCACGAGTAACATGATGGGAGCGTTGGGGATGGGCGGTGTCAAAATGGAACAGGCCCAGATGGGCGAGATGGACATGGGCAACATGAATATGAGTGGGATGGATAAGAAGATGGATATGAAAAACGCCGAAAGGAAAGCTCCCCAATGATTGAACGAATCATAGGTTGGAGTGGGCGCAATGGTTTTTTGGTGGGGTTGCTGGTTCTCTTTCTCATGGGTTGGGGAATCTGGGTCGTGGCTCGAACGCCTCTTGATGCCTTGCCCGATTTGTCAGATGTCCAGGTGATTGTGTTTACCGAATGGCCAGGTCGCAGTCCGGATTTGGTTGAGGATCAAATCACCTACCCCATTGTCACCTCCATGTTGGGAGCCCCAAAGATTAAATATGTGCGAGGACAATCCTTCCTTGGTCTCTCCTTTGTCTACATCGTGTTTCAAGATGGGACCGATATGTACTGGGCAAGAAGTCGTGTCGTGGAATATATGCAAGGCGTGACGGATAAACTCCCTGAAGGAGTCGCTCCCACACTAGGCCCTGATGCCACAGGAGTTGGCTGGGTCTTTCAGTATGCCCTGGTAGATGAGGGCGGCCAACACAGTTTAGCCGATCTGCGATCATTTCAAGATTGGTATCTGCGCTATTGGCTCCAAAGCGTGCCAGGTGTCGCAGAGGTGGCATCGATTGGTGGGTTTGTGAAGCAGTATCAAGTGCAGGTGGACCCCGTAAAACTGCAAGGGTACGGCATTGGCCTGTCCGAGGTCATCCAGGCGATCCGCCGAAGCAACAACGAGGTCGGAGGACGGGTGATTGAGGCCAGTGAACGGGAATACATGGTGCGAGGACGAGGGTATATCCGTTCCCAGGATGATCTCCGAAGCATACCCCTTGGCACGGACCAGCACGGCACGCCGATTACCGTTCAGGATGTTGCTCACGTCACGATTGGGCCAGATATGCGGCGAGGCATCGCAGAACTGGATGGAACGGGAGAGGTGGTGGGGGGCATCGTCATCATGCGCTACGGAGAAAATGCCCTTGAAGTGATTGACCGGGTGAAACAGAAATTGAAAGAAATTAAACCGTCTATTCCCGAAGGCATTCGGGTGGTTCCCGTGTATGATCGGTCTGACCTGATCCTTCGCGCCGTCGCCACATTAAAAGAAAAGCTGATTGAAATTAGCATAGTCGTCAGCCTAGTCAGCTTGGTCTTTCTCTTTCACCTTCGGTCAGCGCTGGTGCCGATTCTTTTGCTGCCCGTAGCCGTGTTGCTGTCTTTCATTGCGATGTATTACCTGGGGATCAGCTCGAATGTGATGTCACTTTCAGGCATCGCGATCGCGATTGGGACCATGGTCGATGCGGTCATTGTCATGGTGGAAAATGCGCACCGGCGTTTAGAAGAGTGGGAGCAACAGGGTCAAATCGGGTCCCGAGAGGAAATTATTATTCGGGCGGCCCAAGAAGTAGGCAAGCCCCTCTTTTTTTCCTTGCTGATCATCACAGTCTCTTTTCTGCCCATATTCACCTTGGAGGCACAGGAAGGACGACTGTTTAAGCCGCTTGCCTATACGAAAACGTTTGCCATGTTTTTTGCCGCTCTGGTCTCGATCACCGTGGCTCCCTTGTTGATGTGCTGGTTCATTCGGGGTCGGATTACCTCAGAACGTCGAAATCCTTTAAACCGATTGCTTATTTGGATGTACCACCCCCTCGTGAAAGGCGTGTTACGTATCCGATGGCTGGTGGTAGGACTCGCGATTGGAAGCATGATCTTGGTAGTCCCCCTCTATGAAAAGCTTGGAGCTGAATTCATGCCCCCATTAAACGAAGGCACGATGTTGTATATGCCCACATCTCTTCCGGGCCTGTCAGTTCAGAAAGCCAGTCAGATTCTTCAAACTCAGGATCGATTGTTGAAGGAGTTTCCCGAGGTGGACCGGGTGATGGGGAAAATGGGCCGGGCGCGCACCGCTACAGATCCAGCTCCATTAAATATGGCCGAAACCATTGTGGCATTAAAACCCCAGGAAGAATGGCGGCCAGGCATGACATGGGACAAGCTAATTGCGGAAATGGACCAGCGGGTAAAACTTCCTGGAATGCCGAACATTTGGTGGATGCCGATTCAAACCCGAACAGAAATGCTCGCCACCGGTATCCGCAGTAGTCTGGGAATAAAAATCTTAGGACCTCAGTTGGAGGCACTGGAACGGTTGGGTTTACAGATTGAAGGCCTCCTTCAATCCCTCGCCGGAACCAGGAGTGCCTATGCCGAACGGGTCACCGGAGGATACTATTTGGACATTGACGTGAATCGCGTGGCAGCAGCCCGATACGGGTTGACCGTGGCAGATGTTCAAGATGTCATTGAATCGGCTATAGGCGGAAAAAATATTACCTGGACTGTGGAAGGCCGTGAACGCTATCCCATTAACGTTCGGTACCCTCGCGAACTGCGCCAGGATGTTGATGCCCTCAAGCGTGTTCTCGTGACAACACCCCAAGGAGAACATATTCCACTCGCACAACTGTCTACCATCTCTAAGACAACCGGTCCACCATCAATCAGGGACGAGAATGGATCTCTTGCCAGCATTGTATTTGTCGATGTCGCCGGGCAGGATCTAGGAAGCTATGTCCAGAAGGCCAAGGCACTGATTCAAGAACACGTGACACTTCCAGATGGGTACTCGTTACAATGGGCAGGGCAATACCAATATCTCGAACGGGCTCAACAACAACTTCAGATCGTCATTCCCTTAACACTATTTCTCATTTTCATGTTGTTGTACCTTATTTTTCGGTCCATACCTCGCTGCCTGCTGGTCCTTCTTTCTGTCCCATTCTCCATGGTTGGTGCCATCTGGTACTTACATTATCTTGGATATAATCTTAGCGTGGCCGTCTGGGTAGGACTTATTGCTTTGGCGGGTGTGGCAGCCGAAACCGGTGTGATCATGATCATGTTTCTTGATAACGCCTGCGCTCGTCGGCAACAGGAAAACCAACTTCAAACATTGGCCGATTTACGTGAAGCCATCATTGAAGGCGCGGTGCTTCGTGTCAGACCAAAACTCATGACCGCTTCCGCGATTCTGTTAGGCCTGCTACCTATCATGTGGAGTCAAGGGACGGGTGCGGATGTCATGAAACGCATCGCCGCTCCCATGATTGGTGGGATGGTGTCAACAATTATTCTCACGCTGTTGGTGATTCCAGCCATCTATTTTCTTTGGCGGAGTTGGGGATTGAGGCAGAAAAGAGCAGATGAGATTTAGGAAAGAAAGATTCATGTGGTATCAAAAAAATTGCGATGGTGCAAAAAAACCTGGAAGAGAAATGAGGCGTTTTGGTACGTTAGATTTTTAAAGTCTTGAGTAGAATGGCAACATTGGCTAAGGATTTTAATCACCACTTGATGTTACAACATATTGAAATGGTTCTCATGATGAACTTTGGCATTTTTTTTGCTGAATAAATTAAACATAAGGTGTAGGCTGTCCGATTAAATAAGTAACACCGTATTTTGTCAGTAGGCATTTCAATGAATAGAAAAATAATACAAAGAGTTCGGCTGATTGTTCCTTTCCTCCTCGTGGCCTTTCTGGTGTGTGGGAGTGGGTTATTCTGCCCAATGACAGAATCACCAGCAGGCACCCATCACTCCCCATCCAAATCCCACCAGTTGCCTCCCACGCCTATCAATTCAAGTGATGACTGTCTGGATCAGTTCAAAAATGCTGAAATTCAGTCCAAAGATTTAACCTATGACGTTTTTTCTCTTTTGCAATTTAAGGGATTAGACAATATCTTCGAATCTCCTTTTTCCAATTATCTCTTCACCAGCATTGCTCCCCAAACCTCTTCCTATCCCTTGCTCTTCCTCCTCTTCTCTGTCTTTCTGAATTGAGCTCCCACTACCTAGTTCCTTGCAGGGCAATGAAACCCGTCGGGTTCTGCGTCCAGTGGTCCCATTTTTTCCACTATCAACTCAGGGTGAAGGCCATGATGAGAATATATCTGCACCAGCGTTTCCACGTTCGATCCCTTGTCCTAGGGGTGCTCTTGTTCGGCGTTACGGAAATGTCAGCTCTTGCTGCGGAGCCTCCTCTCAAACTTCAAACCCTTGTCCAGGAAGCCTCTCAGCAAAACCCGGAGATCCAATCAGCTAAACAGCGATGGGAAGCGGCAAAGTCAGTTCCGTCTCAGGTCGAATCATTGCCAGACCCAATCGTGGGGTTAGCCTATCGTGGACCGGATATCATGAGAGAAGGACGCGTGGCCGTGCAGCAAGAATTCCCGTTCCCTGGGAAACTTGATCTTCGCGGAGAGGTGGCGGCCAAGGGAGCGGATCGGATTGGTGAGAGATATGAGGGAATCAAACTCCGGATTATTGCCCAACTCAAGGAGGCCTACTTTTCTCTACACTTCGTTCACAAATCTATTGAGATCGTCAGCAAGAATATTAAAATTCTCGAAGAGTTTGAGAAGACAGCCGAGGCTCGGTACAAGGTCGGCAAGGGAATTCAGCAAGACCTGTTCCGGGCACAGGTTGAGCTTTCCAGGGAACTTGAGGAACTGACGACGCTCAACCAGGAGAAAGAGACTTTGCACGCGGACATCAATCGAATTTTGAACCGACCTCCTGCCGCCCAGTTGGGGGCACCGGAGGAGCCGCAACTCACGCCCCTTCTTTACACCTTGGACGAGTTGAATGAATACGCCACGAAAAATTCGCCGGTCATCAAGGCGCAAGGCAGGGCTATTGAACAAGGACAATCCGCGGTTGACCTGGCCAACCGGGAATTTTATCCCGACTTCTTTGTGGGCCTCGGAGCCATGCAATCATTTCGGTCAGATGAACAACAAGATGCCTTTGGAATGTTGGGAATCAAAGTTCCTCTCTACTATGCGACTAAACAGCAATTCGGGGTGAAGGAATCCCTGTCTAGCCTTGAAAGCGCACGGAAGGATCATCGGACTGCAACTCAAGACGTTTTGTTCAGGGTAAAAGACAGCTTTGTCCGTGCCGAACGTGCGAAACGACTGGTCAAGTTGCTGGGAAAAGCCATCATTCCACAGGCTTCTCTGGCCCTGGAATCATCGATAGCCGGCTATAGTGTGGGAAAAGTTGATTTTCTCACGATGCTCGACAACCTTCTCAGGCTTCAACGGGATGAAATCGATTTGCATCGTGAAAAGGTTGCTCATGAAATCGCCATCGCCAAGCTGGAAGAGGCCGTCGCTATACCATTGCAAGGTGGAAACCATGAGTGAATTTAAAAAAATATCGCCTCTTCGTGAAGAGGATAATGATCGAGCTGAAACCCCGGATGACATCCGGCCATTCAGGCAGGACGAGGCGCACAGCAAACATTCCAAACGGTTCTGGATAATCATCGGAATCATCGCCGTTGTTCTAGGCTCAGGCATTGGTTTTTACTACTGGTCCACCGGCACTGAGAAACATACTGCTCATCTTCCTGGCGGGGAAACTCAAACCGCCAAATCAGAGCATCAGGGCATGGACATGTCTTCGACTGGCGGGGAAGCAGGCATGAAGCCAGAGGAACCCGAGTCGGTCATGATCAATGCTCGGAAACAACAGCTTATCGGGGTGAAAACCGAGAAGGCTAAATCACTGACAATCACGCACACCATTCGAACTGTAGCCCTTGTAGATGTAGATGAACGGAACCTGGAACATGTGAACATTAAGCTGGAGGGCTGGGTGGAGAAGCTGTATGTCCGCTTTACGGGGGAAGATGTCAAAAAAGACCAAATGCTCTTCGAGATCTATAGCCCGGAGCTGGTCTCCTCCCAGGAGGAATATTTGCTAGCACTCAAGGCCGTTCGCACACTCGGAGATAGCGAATTCTCTGAAGTAGCGGACAGCGCAAGAAGGGTATTGCAATCCACCCGAGAGCGTTTTTCTCTTTGGGACATTACCCCCGATCATATTGAGGACCTAGAGCGAACAGGCAAAGTCTTACGAACCCTTCCTCTTCATGCCCCCATTTCGGGGTATGTCCTAACGATGAATGTCCGCGAAGGCGGATACATTACGCCTTCCACAGACACCTTTGTCTTGGCGGACCTCTCCAACATCTGGGTGTTGGCAGATCTGTATGAGTTTGAGATTCCCTACGTCAAATTAGGGCAGAAAGCACAAATTACCCTTCCCTATTTTCCAAACGAAATATTCAAGGGAACCGTGACCTATATTTATCCGGTCCTTGATCCTAAAACCCGAACGGTGAAGGTCCGGTTCGAATTGCCCAATCCCGGCTGGCGGCTCAAGCCTGACATGTTTGCCAATGTGACGCTGGAAATCCCGCTGGGGGATCGACTTGTGGTTCCTAACACGGCGGTATTGGATTCCGGTACGAAGCAGGTGGTGTTCGTGGATACAGGCCAAGGGATGTTTGAGGCCAGGAACGTCACTCTGGGCGTGAGATCCCGTGAGTGGTATGAAGTGCTTGAAGGGGTGAAGGAAGGCGAGATGGTCGTCACGAGTGGCAACTTTTTGATTGATTCGGAAAGTGCCCTTGGGTCAGCAACGGGTATGATGATGCCGGGAATGGATATGGGGCCCAAAAAGGGTGACGATTCCTCGGACGCAATGTCAGATATGAAACCATAAGCGAAATTTTGAGAATGGCTTATTATGATTGAAAAGATTATCGGTGCCAGTGCGAGAAATGGCTTTTTGATCGGGCTCATGGTGGTGTTTCTGACCGCCTGGGGGATCTGGGCCATCAAAAATACCCCACTCGACGCGCTCCCGGATCTGTCTGATGTGCAGGTGATCATCTTTACCGAATGGCCGGGACGCGCCCCGCAACTCGTCGAAGACCAGATTACGTATCCCATTGTCACCACCATGCTGGGCGCTCCCAAGGTCCAAGTCGTGAGAGGGTTTTCCTTTTTTGGCCTCTCCTTCATCTACGTCATTTTCGAAGATGGCACGGACATGTACTGGGCTCGAAGTCGGATCCTGGAGTATATGAATGAAGCGTTGAAAGCCTTGCCAGAGGGCGTCCTTCCCACCCTGGGTCCAGACGCGACTGGCGTTGGGTGGGGATACGAATATGCTGTGATCGATAAGACGGGCAAGCATGATTTGTCGGAACTCCGAACCCTTCAAGACTGGTATATCCGGTATTGGCTGAAGGCGGTTCCCGGCGTATCGGACGTGGCCAGTGTCGGTGGGTATGTGAAGCAATATCAGGTCAATATCGATCCCAATGCCATTCTGGCTTATAACCTGCCGTTAGATTCAATTGTGAGTGCGATTCGAATGAGCAATAACGATGTCGGTGGCCGGGTGGTGGAATTCACCGGTCGGGAGTACATGGTCTGGGGACGCGGGTATGTGCAGTCCGTGGCAGATCTCGAGCAGGTGGCCGTGGGAACGAATGCCAAAGGCACCCCCATCCTCCTCAAGGATGTGGGGCGAATCGAACTGGGTCCTGATATACGGCGGGGGCTCGTGGAACTGGATGGCGAAGGGGAAGTGGCCGGCGGTATCGTGGTGATTCGATTCGGGGAGGACACGCTTGGGGTCATTGAACGGGTCAAGGCCAAAATTCAGGAAATGACCCCTTCGTTGCCTGAAGGTGTTGAGATTGTTTCCACCTATGACCGGTCTGAATTGATTCTGCGATCCATTGATACCCTCAAGGAGAAGCTGATCGAAGAAAGCATCATCGTCAGCTTGATCACCATTGTGTTTCTCCTTCATTTTCGAAGCGCCTTGGTCGCCATTCTGACGCTCCCTTTAGCCATCCTCATGTCAATTACCGCCATGTACTACCTGGGCATTAGCTCAAATGTCATGTCCCTCGGTGGTATTGCCATCGCCATTGGGGCGATGGTGGATGGCCCCATCGTCATGATCGAAAACGCGCACAAGAAGCTGCAGCATGGTGGTCCCGGAGGGGATCGTGTGAGTCTCATTATTGAAGCCGCAAAGGAAGTTGGTAAACCACTCTTCTTTTCCCTCCTCATTATCACGGTATCATTTCTACCCGTCTTTACCTTGGAAGCGCAGGAAGGACGGCTGTTCCAGCCACTCGCCTACACCAAGACCTTCTCGATGGGGTTTGCGGCGCTACTGTCCATTACTCTTGTCCCCTTATTGATGGTCTTGTTAATCAGAGGGAAAATTGTCAGTGAAGAGCGGAACCCAATTGCTCGCTTCCTCATCGCGATCTATAAACCCGTGGCCCATCTCGTGTTCCGCTTTCGGAAAACAACGTTACTCTTGGCCGTGTTGGGCTTGGTCGCCACTGGACCGACGTTTCTGAAACTGGGATCCGAGTTTATGCCGCCGCTTTATGAAGGGACTCTCTTGTATATGCCGGTGACGCTGCCGGGCGCTTCCATCACGGAAATGCAGCGAATCCTCCAGGTTTCCGACCGAATCATCAAACAATTTCCCGAAGTGTCCCAGGTATTCGGGAAGGCCGGCAGGGCTCGGACGGCCACGGATCCCGCTCCGTTGGAAATGATGGAGACCGTGATCAACCTGAAGCCCGAAGATCAATGGCGCCCGGGAATGACGATTAATCGTTTGGAAAACGAGCTGGACAAGGCGCTGCAAATACCCGGAGTGATTAATGCCTGGACGATGCCCATTAAAGGTCGCCTCGACATGCTCTCAACCGGCATCCGCACCCCCTTGGGAATCAAAATTTTTGGGACGGACTTGGAAACCATTCAAACAATCGGCGGGGATATCGAAAATGTCTTGCGGGATGTTCCGGGCACACGAAACATCTTTGCCGAGCGCACGGCCGGGGGGTACTACGTCTATTTCAAGGTCAACCGAGAAGAGATTGCTCGGTACGGGCTCATGGTTGGGGACGTGGAACGGGTCATCGAATCGGCAATCGGCGGAACGAATATCTCCACAACCATCGAAGGACGGGAGCGGTTCCCTATCAACCTGCGATATTCCCGTGGATTCCGCAACACGCTGGAGGACTTGAAACGAGTCTTAGTGTCCACACCGAACGGACAGCAGATTCCCATTACCCAGTTGGCGGAGGTCAGCCTGATCTCGGGGCCGACAGTTGTCAAAAGCGAGGGATCGATGTTGGTCGGGTATGTCTATGTGGACATAGCCGGACGAGACCTCGGGGGCTATGTTGATGAGGCCAAAAAGATCGTGGCTCAACAAGTCCAATTACCTAAGGGGTACTATCTGGGTTGGAGCGGGCAGTACGAGTATATGCAACGGGCCGCCGCTCGGTTGATGTATGTGGTACCCCTGACTCTCCTCATTGTCTTTTTACTGCTCTATCTCAACTTTCGGTCCATCGCCAGGAGTCTCATCGTCCTTCTCTCGGTGCCCTTTGCTGCAATCGGGGCTATCTGGTCGCTATACCTTCTCGAATACGACTTGAGTGTCGCCGTTTGGGTTGGGATTATTGCCTTGGTTGGAGTGGCAGCTGAGATTGGGATTATCATGATTGCCTATTTGGATCAGACCTATGCCAGCTGGACTGCTGAAGGCCGGCTTACCGATATGAAAGATCTGGTCGATGCCGTCATAGAAGGGAGTACGAAGCGAGTGCGTCCCATCCTCATGACCGTCGGGTCGACGATTGCCGGGTTGCTTCCCATTATGTGGACCCATGGCAGTGGGGCCGATGTCACGAAGCGGATTGCGGCCCCGATGATTGGGGGCATGGTGACGACCTTGCTGCTCACGCTCCTGGTTCTGCCGGCTATTTACATCATTTGGAGAGGATGGGAGTTAAGGAAAAAGGCAGCCATGCCAGGGTTGGAAGAACATCCCATACCTGAACATCATGAACCTTAAGGAAGGAGTTGCGATTGATCATTCACATAATGAACTCAATAAACCGGTTATTGGTAGCGTCCCTACTGGGTGCGCTGGCGGTAGAGGGATATGCTGGCCCATCGCATTCCACAAAAGAAGCACCGCTGTCCCCACCCAAGCATGCCAGTCCTTTGGGCATGCCATTGATCATCGAAGGCAATCGCCTTTCTGCTGAACGCACGTGGATGGTAGCGATCGGAAATACGAAGAAGCGATTCAATCCCAGCCCAAACTCGCAGAGGCTCATTACCATCTGGGACTGACGCTCTATCGGAAAGGGTCGCTGTTAGCAGCACAACCTCACTTTATTGAAGTGGCCAATTTAGCGCCAGGCCACCCTGCGATTTGGAATGCTCCACCATTTCGTCAATATGGAACGGTGGAACCAGAGACTCAAGAACCAGCTCAGGATGGGCACACGGGGCATCAACATTAAACCCTAGTAAAAAATCTGCAGGATGAAAAAGTCAATAACCTGGAAAGAACACAACGGAGTCTTAAAATGAGCAATCAAAATAATGTGGTGACACGGCGTACGTTATTGCAAGGCATCGGAGCTTTGGGACTGACCACGGCCATGGCTCGCCTCATTCCTTCATATGTCTGGGCAAGCGGGACACGGGCAACCCTTCCCTCACAGTTGGATGGAAACGTTATGCATCTCACCATCGCCGAGACACCCTTTCAAATTGGAGAACGAACTGGAATTGCGAAAACCATTAACGGCACATTACCCGGCCCTTTGCTCCGCCTGCAGGAAGGCCAACCAATCCGCCTCAACGTTACTAACCGTTTGAGAGAAGATACCTCCATTCATTGGCATGGATTGATTCTTCCACCGGATATGGACGGCGTGCCGGGTGTCAGTTTTGCCGGCATCAAACCAGCTTCTACCTTTTCCTACAACTATCCTGTTCAGCAGAACGGGACGTATTGGTATCACAGTCACTCTGGGGGTCAGGAGCAGTCGGGCGTGTACGGGCCGATCATTATCGATCCGATTGAACCGGAACCATTTCACTATGATCGCGATTATGTCGTGGTGCTCTCGGATTGGACGTTCGAGTCGCCGGAAGCGGTGTTCTCCAAACTCAAGAAACTAAGCAATTACTATAACTTCCAGAAACGAACGGCTTACGAGTTCCTTTCCGACGTTGGACGCCTGGGGTTATGGCCTGCACTTCAAAATTACCTGATGTGGGATGGGATGCGGATGGACCCGACGGACTTCGCGGACGTCACCGGATATGCCTACACCTACTTGATGAACGGTCTGTCACCCTCCGGTAATTGGACAGGCCTCTTTCGACCTGGCGAGCGGGTGCGTCTGCGTTTCATTGCTGCTGGAGCCATGACCTTCTTTGATGTGCGCATTCCCGGTGTCAAGATGACGGTCGTTCAAGCGGACGGACAAAACGTCCAGCCTGTGGTGGTGGACGAATTCCGCATCGGACCGGCAGAAACCTATGATGTCATCGTCGAACCCACAGAGGCTCGGGCCTATACCCTATTTGCCGAAACCTTGGATCGAAGCGGCTACGCACGCGGCACGCTGGCTCCACGCGCGGGAATGACCGGCCCGCTTCCCGAACGTCGTCCGAGGCCGCTCCGCACCATGGCCGACATGGGCATGGTCATGGAAGGAATGAACATGGGAAGTATGGACATGTCCAGCATGAGCAAACCCACTCATGATGGGGGGAGCCACTCAACCCATCAGGAAATGGGGATGCACGGGAACCAGGCTATCCAACATATGCCAGACATGCCCCATAAGTCAGCGAGAGGGTCGGACGATCCACAGCACGGGACGATACCCGGCAGTACGCCCGTCAGGCATGGGCCCGATCATCACGGAACCGGCAACCAATCCGTCGCAGAGTATTCGTGGAATCAAAGTGGGAACCCCGGCAGAGGGTTGGATAACAGCGAGTGGCGCGTGTTGGTCTATACCGATTTAAAAAGCCTGGAACCCTACCCCGACCAACGGGAACCGCAACGGGAGATCGAACTCCACCTCACGGGCCACATGGAGCGATATATGTGGTCGTTCGACGGCAAGAAATACTCGGACGCAAAGGAGCCGATCCACTTCCGTTACGGCGAGCGGCTACGCCTGACCTTCATCAACGACACGATGATGGAGCACCCCCTGCACCTTCACGGAATGTGGATGCACCTGGAAAACGGCACGGGAGCTTACCTGCCACGTAAGCACACGGTCGTGGTCAAACCAGCCGAACGGGTATCCGTCGCGATCACGGCTGACGCCCCTGGACGGTGGGCCTTTCACTGCCACTTGCTTCTCCATATGGAAGCGGGGATGTTCCGAATCGTGGAAGTAACCAGCCAAGAAGCAGAGGTGCAATCATGAACACGTCTCTTCGCCCCATTCTATGGCTGGCTGTGCTAGGTCTTTGGACAGTGCTACCTGACGCCTCAATCGTTTTCGCTCAGACCATCCCCGGGGGTTCAACTCAAGAGGAGCACACTGTACCACACGTATCACCCAAGCCTGTTTGGCCCAGTCCGGTTGCGGATCAGGAAAACCACCTGTTTTTTCTCGCCGACGTTCTCGAGTACCGTCCAAACATAGGGGGAACGGGAAGTGATAGCGATTACCGATGGGACATCGAAGGTTGGTATGGCGGGGACTACCACCGCATCTGGTTCAAAAGCGAAGGACAGCAAAACAGTGCCTTTAAAGCAGACTACGATGTCGATTCACAACTGCTCTATGGCCGTTTCATTCAGAAGTATTACGACTTTCAGGTGGGCCTTCGCCTGGAAACGCAATCATTCGAGGGAAGCAACGTCACGCGCGGGCTGGCGGTGATCGGGCTGCAGGGCCTTGTGCCTTATAACTACGAAATCGAGTCGGCCCTCTTCATTAGTCAGAGCGGCGACGTGTCCGCCCGCTTAACGGGGACCAAAGATTTGTTGTTGAGTCAACAACTGATCCTCCAGCTTCGTCTTGAAACGAATCTTGCGATCCAACGCGTCGAACGGTTCACGACAGGATCCGGACTCAACAACCTCGAAGGGGGAGTGCGCCTGCGCTATGAAATCCGACGCGAGTTCGCGCCCTACGTGGGAGTATCCCTGGAGAGAAGTTTTGGAGAGACCGCCGCTCTCGTGCGGCAAGAGGACGGAGACCCGAGTCAGGTTCGATTTGTGACAGGCGTGCGGATATGGTTTTGAATGAGAATTCTATCGCTTATGGAGAGCGCACCGTGACAACATTAGCCGAAGATATCCAAGCACAGATCGACCGATTCAACGCCGGCATACAGGAACGCAATCCCGCGGAGTACGAATTTCACCAGGCTGTTCAGGAATTTACCGAAATGGTCATGCCCTATGTACTGGAACATCCAAAATATAGAGATGGCCATATTCTGGAACGCATGACCGAGCCTGACCGTATCGTCATTTTCCGAGTCTGTTGGGAAAACGATGAAGGCAGCATCTGTTGCAACCGCGCCTGGCGGGTGCAATTCAATAATGCGATTGGTCCTTACAAAGGTGGCATGCGTTTTCATCCCAGTGTGACGCAAAGTGTGTTGAAATTTTTGGGTTTTGAGCAAGTGTATAAAAACGCGTTGACCGGCTTGCCGATGGGGGGCGCTAAGGGAGGCAGTAACTTTAATCCGAAGGGCAAAAGCGACCGCGAAGTGATGCGGTTTTGCCAATCGCTCATGACGGAACTTTCCCGTCATATCGGTGAGGATACTGACGTGCCCGCCGGCGACATTGGTGTCGGGGCAAGAGAGATTAGCTACCTATTTGGTCAGTACAAACGTCTGCAAAACCGCTTTACTGGCGTGTTGACGGGAAAGGGAGTAGCCTTTGGCGGCAGCCTGATCCGTACTGAAGCCACGGGCTATGGAGTGGTGTATTTCACGAAACATATGTTGGCTCGACACCATAAAACCCTGGCTAACAAGACCGCCATTATTTCCGGTTCGGGTAATGTGGCGTTGTATTGTGCTGAAAAGTTGGTCCAGGAGGGTGCCAAGGTATTGACCCTCTCTGACTCAAGCGGATTCATTCATGATCCGGACGGCATCGACCAAAACAAACTGGCTTGGGTTATGACCCTGAAGACGGAACGCCGAGGCCGGATCAGTGAATACACCGAACAATATCCGACATCGACATTTTATCCGGGCCAACGTCCTTGGTCGGTCTCGGCGGACTTGGCATTCCCCTGTGCGACACAAAATGAGCTGGCGGAAGGGGACGCAAAGCTTCTGGTGACAAACGGCATTCAACTCGTTGCCGAAGGGGCCAACATGCCCTGCACAATGGAAGCCGTCCGTTATATGTGCGAAGCGGACCTCCTATTGGCACCGGCCAAAGCGGCTAATGCTGGAGGGGTAGCGGTATCCGGTCTGGAACAAAGTCAAAATGCACAACGTCTCCCATGGACGCGTGAAGACGTTGATCATCGTTTACAGGACATCATGGCCCATATCCATCAACAGTGCGTGGTGTACGGTGAGGAAAAGGACGGGCATATAGACTATGTGAGGGGCGCGAACATTGCCGGTTTTGTCAAGGTCGCCGATGCCATGCTGGCGTACGGCATCGCATAAGCGTATGGCATTGCAATAATGAATGTTGCCGTGCCGACAAAAAGAATTTCAGAATTTGCTCATTGAAGAATTGAAAAGCATATAGGATTTTTTGGGGGGAAGCCCCGCCAAAAGGTCGGGGCTTCCACGTTCGTTTCGGTGATAGTTATAGTATTTTAACTTTCAAATGAGACGAATGAAGACTACTTTTTTTCAAAAGCGAGAGGTCCCGTGTTGCCTTTCTTTTGTAGCTGCACGATCTCATCGTGCCCTCTTCGAGCATTTTCATGGGTCGGGGATGCAAACGAAGAGGCGGCATGAGATGCCGCAGCTACAAATTTCATGTCCTGTCAAAGACCAGGATTCGTACGCATATTTAAATGGAGTGTATGAACGAAAAGTTAAATTACTAAACCTGCCAGGAAAGCCCCGTGCTTTGCATGGGGATGAATGGCAGCCCGGAGCGAACGAAAGCAATAGTTTGTTTTAGGTTTTTAAGAAGCCCCGCCCTTTGGGCGGGGAGTTTCACTTGCTATAGTGTGTCGTGGCATGTTCAGTTTGCCGCTCCCATTGGGAGCGGAGCCTTTTCGTTTTTATGGGGTGTCTCCTGAGCTTTGTTTTGATTTTTGCCGTACTAGCTGGTTAAGTCCGATTCGGTGAAATTTCGTCATTCGAGGAAAGTAACACTGGGGTTTAGTGACTCCTTTTGACCTGCGATTTTGCACGCAATGTTTAACAGTGTGCACTTTTCTGAGAGGCATTAAAATAACAATTATCGAAGACTTATCATGCGATTTCTTTCCGAGCTCGACCCTAAAGAAAGGTTGATACACATGCAGGTAAATCCCCTCAACAAACCTTCGAAGAACATAGCCCCAGCCGTAGCAGCAGTGCTCACGGAAAATCGGCAAGATTTCTTCCGGTTTCTCACCCATCGCCTGGGAAACCTGGATACGGCGGAAGAGGTCATTCAGGAATTCAATCTTCGCGCCATCAGCAGGGCCTCGGACCTGAGAGACCCGGACCGCGCCATCCCCTGGCTCTACCGAGTCCTGAACAGCACGCTGGCCGACTTTTTTCGCAGGGAAATCACCCGGCGTCAGGGTGAGGCCGAATATGCTCATCTGCAACCCGAATCTCAAAAGGCCTTTGATGTAGATACCGAAGCCGTATGCGCCTGCTTCCATGCGCTCCTCCCCGCGCTCAAACCCGAGTATTCCGAAATTCTGCAGAGAATTGATCTGGGCGGGGAATCACGTGAACACGTCGCCAAAGATCTGGGAATCACGGGCAATCTCGCCAGGGTGCGTCTGCATCGAGCCCGACAGGCTCTCAAGCGGGACCTCCTCCAAGCATGCGGGACCTGCTGCCAAAACCACGGATTTATGGACTGTGAATGTACCCATTCTAGTAATCTCGTGAATGTATCTCCGCCTCGCTCCCTTTAGCTGTAATGCGGAAGGCCAAATTCCGTCTTTAATCTAAAACAAGAAATAAAACGTGATGAGGCCCACCATACAAGGAGCAACGCCATGACATACAACATTTCATTCTTCATCCCCACCTTGATCACCACGACAGTGTTGATGAATACCTCTGCGGTTTTGGCTCACGAATGGAAGGCCTACTCGGCCAAGGGATTTTTCAAATTGACCAACTGTCCCAAGGAATAGAAAAAGAAAGTCGTGCAGCCAAAGCAAATAAACTTTTGGCTGAATCTGGGAAACCTCAAGACCCGGCCAAACAATGAGAGGAGGAAAACAGATCATGGATCCACTACTTTGTAAAAAATCCAAATGTAAAAACTCGATCGTGTCCATGGCCTGGATATTGGCTGCCACCTTCAGCCTGTTACTCACTTCGCCGGTGCCGGCATCAGCGCAAGAATTATTTGTGCTGTCAACGGAATCAGGATTGGAGTTGTACCAGGCTGGAAATCTGATTGAGCCGGATTTGCCCATCAACACATATCACTCAGCAGTTCCGCCCAAGATAAAGGCGGGAACGTTCAGCCTTCAACCAATCTTGGTACATTCCGGCCTTCAGACAACCCTCAACGGTCGAATACTCACAATGGCAGGCCGGATCGACTGGTATCCATCTTCAGGCGAAAATCCTTTAAGCCATGATCTTGTGGCTTCCTTGACCCTAGAAACGGCAGGTGGGCGCAAAAATGACCCGTAAGATATTGGGGTGCATCGTGAAAGAGAAAAAATCCGTGGTCACCTCGGTGGTGATAAGACAGTTTTTTATTGTGCCTGGTGCCCCAAGAGCTTGCGCGGACTTTTGTGATCCAATGAATAGTTCCCTGACCGTATGAACGTTTTGCACAGGAATATTATGAAGGAGATTCACGCCATGGTTGCTTCGCGGGTCAACACCAATCCCCTAGTCATGCTAAAGGAGTTCGGGCAATCTGTTTGGTTGGATTACATCCGGCGTAGCCTTATTACTAGCGGCGAGTTGGAACGTCTCGTGAAGGATGATGAGCTACGAGGTGTCACGTCGAATCCCGCGATTTTTGAGAAGGCCATCACCGGAAGCTCCGACTACTCAGAGGCACTAAAGAACATGGACATGCGGAAGGGGTTGGATGCCAAGGCCCGTTACGAACGGTTGGCGATCAAGGATATTCAAGATGCCGCCGATGTGATGCGAGCTGTGTATGAGCGCACGAAGCGGCGAGATGGTTATGTGAGTTTAGAGGTTTCTCCACACCTTGCCCGTGACACCGACGGCACGGTTGAAGAAGCGCATCGCCTTTGGAAGGCGGTCGGGCGTAGCAATGTGATGATGAAGGTCCCCGCGACGTCAGAAGGTATTCCCGCCATTCAACAGCTCATCAGTGAAGGGATCAACGTCAACGTCACACTGCTTTTCTCCCAAGGTGCGTATGAGCGTGTTGCTGATGCCTACGTTTCGGGATTACAAAAATTAGCAGCCCGGGACGGTGATGTGAACAAAGTTGCCAGCGTGGCGAGTTTCTTCATCAGCCGAATCGATACCGCCATTGATGCGCTCATCTCAACCCGCCTCCAAGCCTCGACAGACCAAGGCGAGCAGGCCTTACTTCGAAGTCTCATGGGGAAAGTCGCCATCGCCAACGCCAAATTGGCCTATCAACGTTACCAGGAGATCTATTCCAATCCGAGCTGGGAGGCCTTGGCAAAAAAGGGAGCCATGACCCAGCGGGTTCTTTGGGCAAGCACAAGCACGAAGAATCCGAATTATCGTGACGTCCTCTACGTGGAGGAGCTGATCGGTCCTGATACGGTAAACACCATTCCCCCCGCGACATTCGATGCCTTCCGCGACCATGGACGTCCGCGTGCAAGTCTGCTCGAGAATGTGGAAGATGCGCACGACACCATGGACACGCTCGAACGAGTTGGCATTTTCATGAAAGAGGCAACGGATACGCTCTTGGAAGAAGCGTTACGCCTCTTCAATGAACCCTTTGACAAGCTCCTGGCCGCGGTCGACCGTCAGGCCAGGAGCTCGCGTCTCTCAAGGTGAACCGTGAAAGCGATGTGGTGCCAACAGAGAGAGAATAGTTCGATTCGCACTCTGCGGGTCCTTGGCATCAAATGTGAGCTGACAGTTTTTTAAAAAGGAGTCTTAGTCATGCAAATTGGAATGGTTGGGCTTGGACGAATGGGAGCCAACATGGTACGACGGCTCATGCGGAATGGCCATCAGTGTGTCGTGTTCGATCATAATCCGGAAAATGTGAAGCAGCTTACTCAAGAAGGCGCCACTGGGACCGGTTCGCTGGAACATTTTGTGAAGCACCTGACTAGGCCGCGTGCCGCGTGGGTCATGGTGCCGGCTGGAACACCCACCGAACACACCGTGATGGCTATCGCTCGGTTAATGGAATCGGGAGATGTCGTGATTGATGGAGGAAACTCGTATTTCAAGGACGATGTGCGGCGAGCAGAAGCCCTCAAAGAGCTGGGGATTCAATACATGGATGTCGGGACCAGTGGTGGAGTCTGGGGACTGGAGCGAGGCTATTGCATGATGATTGGAGGTTCCGAGCTGTCCGTCAAACGCCTTGATCCGATCTTTAAAACCCTCGCACCGGGTCGTGGTGAAATTCCGAGGACACCCGGTCGAGAAAAAATGGGTGGCACGGCGGAGGAAGGCTACATGTATTGTGGTCCCGCCGGGGCAGGCCATTTCGTCAAGATGGTACACAATGGCATTGAGTATGGTCTCATGCAAGCCTATGCGGAAGGCTTTGACATCTTTCGTCATGCAAACACCAAAGAACTCCCGGAAGAATTTCGGTATGACTTGAACCTCCGTGACATTGCTGAAGTGTGGCGTCGTGGCAGTGTCGTGGGATCCTGGCTGCTCGATTTAACGGCTATGGCGCTTCTGGAAAATCCTACGCTCTCTACCTACACGGGGTCTGTCCAGGATTCGGGCGAAGGGCGTTGGACCGTCATCGCAGCCGTGGAAGAAGCTGTTTCCGCTGATGTCCTCACGACTTCACTGTATACCCGCTTCCGCTCACGTCAGGAACATACCTTTGCCGAAAAGGTACTCTCTGCCATGCGGCACAAGTTCGGGGGACATGTTGAACGACCCACTGGGGGTTAATCCTGAACGAAAAGTGATCAGGCCAGAATAAGGGGTTTTTTATTGTTTGAATCGAAAAGTGTGACACAATGACCACAGCAGGGACAGAGATACAGGCAAGTGAGGCGGGACCAGTTGGTCCGGCGTGCGTAATGGTTATCTTCGGCGCTTCTGGAGATCTGGCAAAGCGTAAACTGATTCCGGCTATTTACAACCTTGCCAAAAGGAATTTGCTGCCTCGAGAGTTCGCCATTGTCGGAGTGGCCCGCGAGGAGATGAGCACTGATGGCTTTCGTCACAAATTCAGGAGCGAGATTCAAGAATTCGCCACTGCCTCGATTGAGTCGGACATTTGGGAGTGGATCGAGCAGCGGCTTTACTATTTGTCCGGAGACTTCGACAATCCACAGATCTATAATTTACTCGGGGACTCTCTCGCCCATGCGGATAAACAACATGGGACACAAGGCAATTATTTGTTCTATCTCGCCACGGCGCCAAGCTTTTTTTCACGGATCATTCAACAGCTTGGCGTTGCCGGGTTAACTCATGAAAAGGATGGCTGTTGGCGACGGGTGATTGTGGAAAAACCGTTCGGACGGGATCTTGAGTCTGCCCGCTCTCTTAATGAGGAGATCTTACAAGTCCTGCATGAGCGTCAGATTTACCGCATAGACCACTATCTTGGCAAAGAGACCGTTCAGAACATTCTGGCCTTTCGATTCGGGAATGGCATTTTTGAACCCATCTGGAACCGACGGTACATCGACCACGTACAAATTACCGCGTCTGAAACCGTTGGCGTAGAGCAACGCGGGGGGTACTATGAAGGGTCCGGGGCTTTGCGAGATATGGTCCCCAACCACCTCTTCCAGTTGGTGACCCTCATTGCCATGGAACCGCCCCTTTCGTTTGATGCCGATCCAGTCAGAAATGAACAAGCCAAAATCTTGCATGCCATTCCGCAACTTACTCCTGAAGAGGTTCTCCATCGTTGCGTGCGAGGCCAGTATGAAGAAGGCAAGATGGACGGCGTGCAGGTGCCGGGATACCGCACGGAACCCGGAATTGCCAGTGATTCCAATACTGAATCCTTTGTCGCATTCAAGCTGAATATCGACAACTGGCGTTGGGCTGACGTGCCGTTTTATATTCGCACCGGCAAACGTCTGGCCAAACGCATCACGGAAATCGCCATCCAGTTCCGTCGCGCCCCCTTTATGCCGTTCAGAAAAACGGCCGTGGAGAAGCTCACGCCGAATCTGCTGGTTCTCCGCATTCACCCCGACGAGGGAATCTCATTGCGGTTTGGGGCAAAGGTGCCAGGTCCTGTTGTACGTTTGGGCGCTGTGGACATGGCCTTCGAGTATGCGGACTATTTCGGGTGTACTGTCAGCACAGGGTATGAGCGGCTCTTGTATGACTGTATGTGCGGTGATGCAGCTCTTTTTCAGCGAGCCGACATGGTCGAAGCAGGCTGGAGGGTCGTGACATCAGTGTTGGACGTCTGGAAGGCCTTGCCACCTCGCTCTTTCCCCAATTATCCAGCGGGCACATGGGGCCCCCCGGAATCTGATCAATTATTGGAGCGCGATGGCCGGCATTGGAGGTTGAACGACGAATGATTCTTGCAGGGGACATAGGAGGGACCAACACGAGGCTTGCCATCTTTGAGCCCAGAGAGGATCGGCTCAAACCGGTTGCGGCGGAAATCTTTCCGAGCCGCCAATACAACAGCCTGGATGACATTGTTGAAAAATTTCTACTTCTTCACGGATGGCCTATTACGCGGGCCTGCTTTGGCATCGCGGGACCTATCAAGCAGGGACGCTCCACCACTTCAAACCTTGCCTAGGTCGTCGATGCTGGTCGATTAGGTCGAGCGCTTCATTTGAAAACAGTGGATTTGATCAATGACCTGGAAGCCAATGCTTTTGGGATTGCTGCTCTTACGGCAGCGGATTTCCTGGTTCTTAAAGAAGGGGTTCCGGATTCTGCTGGCAACGCCGCCATTATTTCAGCCGGGACTGGTCTGGGCGAAGGCGGGCTGTACTGGGATGGCCACCAACATTGTCCGTTTGCTTCCGAAGGGGGGCATGCGGACTTCGCGCCGCGAAACGAGCTGGAGATTGAGTTGTTACGTTATTTACTGACCCTCTATCCACGCGTTAGCTATGAACGGGTGCTGTCCGGCCCGGGCCTCTATAACATGTATCAGTTTTTTCGCTTTTTGCGCCACGGGCAGGAACCAGACTGGCTCCACGAACAGTTGCGTCAGCGGGATCCTGCTGCTGTCATTTCACAGGCCGCCCTCGAAGGGAAGTGCCAGGTCTGTGTCGAATCCCTTGATCTCTTTGTTTCCATTTATGGCGCGGAGGCCGGCAACTTGGCACTCAAAGTCATGGCCAGGGGCGGAGTCTTTGTCGGTGGTGGCATTGCGCCGAAAATCGTTCAAAAGATGAAAGGCCCGAAGTTTCTGGAAGCGTTCGTTGAGAAGGGTAGGATGAAAGCATTGCTTGATGACATACCCGTACGTGTCATTTTGAACGACAAGACAGCTCTCATTGGCGCCGCTCGTTACGCCATACTTCGGGGTGAAGGGAAACTGTTTCTGGACAACATGGCAGGAGGCTTCGCATGCACACCAAAGCAATGACATTCAGCCGTCACATCCTGGAAGAGGCCAAAGTACAACAGGATATGACCGCAGAGCTTTCCAGTCTGCTGATGCAGATGGGGTATGTAGGCAAGATCCTTTCACGAGAGATTGCTCGTGCACCACTGAAGGGCAGATTGGGACTTGTTGGTGAGACCAACCCCACGGGCGATGCACAAAAAAAACTTGACGTGTACACGAATGACATCATGGTTGAAGCTTTTTCCGAAACGGGCCCGGTCGCTGGCTTGGTTTCCGAGGAGTTGGAGGAATTAAAAATACTCTCCCTCGGGCGTGAGGCCAAATATATCCTCTGTACCGATCCCCTTGATGGTTCATCCAACACGGATATCAACGCGCCTATTGGGACCATTTTCGGCATCTATCGCTGTAGCGGAAATAATCACCGTGAACTGGAGCAGAACCTCCTGAACGAGAGGATGAAACAGATTGCGGCTGGATATGTGTTGTATGGCGCAAGCACGATGTTGGTGTACACGTGTGGCCACGGTGTCTACGGCTTTACTTTAGACTGTGATCTTGGTGAGTTCTTGCTTGTCCATGAAAATATCTCGTGCCCTGCAAGAGGCCATTATTGTAGCGCAAACCTTGGCCGCTATCACGAATGGTCTTCTGATATTCAAAATTTTATCGCGCATTTGACCGTACATGACCCTTCCACGCGACGTCCTTATTCATTGCGGTATACTGGCGCACTGGTCGCGGATTTTCATCGTAGTTTGCTTGAGGGTGGGGTTTACTTTTATCCACCCGATGCCGACCACAAAAACGGCAAACTTCGATTTCTGTACGAATGCGCGCCTCTGGCCTTTGTTGTTGAGCAAGCGGGTGGTTGTGCCAGTACAGGCACACAACGACTTTTGGACCTCAAGGTGGAGTTGCTACATCAACGAGCGCCCTTTGTGATTGGCAGCACCGAAGAGGTGGCTCTCTATGAGAAATTTTTGACCGGAGGCACTTGAGTGACTTAACAGCATCATGAAAATTTATGACGACGAGATTCCCTAATACCACCTGGCTAGAAAGCCTAGATGTTTTTAACTCACAAAGATCCCTTCAGCATACTGCGGGATACTACAAGGAGGCCTATGAGCTGCAGGATTCGCATACAAATCTGGTTGACGGGAATGCTTTTTCTTCTAACCTTGACGCTGACGGCCTGCGGAGATTCGGCTCCCCCTCCACAGGCCTCTTTGATTGACCGGGCGTTGGTGGATACTTCTCTTCGAGAACAACTCATTGAACGAGGAGCCGCCGATGAAGAATTTGTCCATCAAATTTTAGAGAAGTTCAGTCTGAGTCCGGGGGGAGACGAAAAACTCTCTGAAATCCTGGCAGCACATTTCGAACACCACCCTGAAACAGGCAAAGCGGTACTCAGAAGACTGAAAACACAAAAGAATTTTCAGAAATGGCTTATTGAAGAATTGAAGGGCGGGTAGGATTGTTGTTGACGATAGTGCTTAGCTGTTCCGCCTCATGGTATCATTTGAAACGAAAAGGAAGGTTTAGGATGAAACGAGCCTCGATAGGCTTTGGCCTGATGTTCATCTTATCTATGACCGTCTTGACCGGCTGTGCTTCGAGCCATCCGAAAGAGTTGGTGGAACGCAACGATCACGCTGGATTGAAAACGTGGTATCTGGTAGAGGCGGCTACGTTGCGGGGAAAGGCAGAAGAGATGCGACAAATGGCGGCTGAATACCGAACACATCAGACCCAATCAAACCCTACATCTGAATTAGCTCAACATTGTGAAAACTTGGTTGAGCGGTACACCAAGGCCGCGGAAGACGCCGAGACTTTGGCCAACGTTCATGCCAAGCATCCTGTAAGTGGCCCAGGAAATACCCAGCCGCCAGAAGCTTTTAAACTGTTTTCTTTTTAAAAGGAGGAAATAACCATGCGATTTTTGAATAATCTTCTTGAGCCTAAAAGAAGCTTCAGATTTACATTGGTTCTTTTCATGGTTGTAGGTCTCACACCACTTACGCCGGTATATAGTCAAAACACAATACTTGGCCCTCAACAACATCAAGGCAATCAGGATATTGATACTTCAATGACCATCAGTCAGCAGTTGGTAGAATTGCGTGGCAATATTGCCCGCCTGGAAGCCGCGTTGGAACAAGATCACCGAGGGTCGGTGCCTTTGGCAAACACTCAGATGGGAATGGGCCCCATGGGGTGTGGAGAAGGAGGCTGCGGCTCACCCGGCTTGGGGATGAACACTGGAAAAATGAGTGGTATGGAGCAAGGCGGAATGGGCCCCATGGGAAAGATGGGAATGGGTTCCCAAAAAATGGGCATGGGAAGCGGTTCAGGCATGCCAGGAATGGGAATGGAGAATATGGGGATGATGGGGAAGATGGGAATGGGTTCCCAAAAAATGGGCATGGGCAGCGGCCAAGGCATGCCGCGAATGGAAATGGAGAATATGGGAATGATGGGAAAAATGGGAACACGGAAAGGCCGAATGTCGGGGTCGGCCCTTCCTGGTTTTCCCGGAGCTTCCCACCTGTATCATATCGGGGCGACCGACTTTTTCTTAGATCATGGTGAGCACATCACGCTCACGTTGCAGCAAGAATCTGCCCTCAATCAAATCAAGGAACAAGCCCTGCTATCCCAAGCGACCTTTGATCGCCAACTGGAGCAAGCCGAGCAAGAGCTGTGGGTCTTGACGAGTTCGGATCAACCCGAAATGCAGAGGATCGAGCCAAAAGTCCAGCACATCGAAAAGTTAAAGGGGGATCAACGACTCGCCTTCATCCGTGCCGTGGGCGAGGCCGCCCAAGTGTTAACCGCGCAGCAGCGACAGGTGCTGATTGGAACGGGATCGCCTCAGCCGAAGGCGCAGGGGGCTGAACAGAAATAATTTTGCGAAGGCTGAGGATTTGGAAAAACCCTCATGAGCGAATTGGAAAAATTGGATTGATAGTCGATAATAATTGGCGAGGCATCTTGTCTAGGAAATTGGAGATGAATGACGGGTGTTCCGCATCAAGCAAGCTGAGCAAAGGTTTTTCATGTTGATGGGCGTCGATTAGCCTGATACATCATCAGAGATGCACCAAAATAGCCGAGATCGAGAAACTGTTGGACTGACACGAGCACAACCTCGCCGAAGAGACTGCCATCGTCTTGTGGAACGCAGTCTCGAGCAGCATGTTCGACGTGGTCCCTTCACCTGCTCAGAATTGAATGAAGCCTGGAACGAGTGTGACCTATGAATAAGAATTCCATCGCATTTGGGGCGCCAGGGATTGAGCCACGCTGGACGTCCAGCGCCAAGGATGGCATCGGCACGGCATATCACAGCAGTGCCTGCATCTGGTTCACGCTCAGCCATGGCATCATCAACGAGATCTACTTCCCCCATGTCGATACGCCCAATACGCGCGACTTGCAGTTCCTCATCACTGACGGCGAATCGTTCTGCCACGAGGAACGGCGCGATTTGCTCCACCAAACCGAATACCCGGAGCCAAATGCGTTGTTGTACCGGCTCACCAACGCCGACCGGGCGGGCCGCTATCGCCTCGTCAAAGAAATCGTCGTAGACCCGCACTCGTCGGTGTTGTTGATGCACACGCGGCTGGAAGTCCTGGACCCGAAGCTGCGCGGCAAACTGCGACTGTATGCGCTACTCGCCCCGCATATGAAGGGCACCGGCAAGAACAACTCGGCCTGGTTGTGTGGATTGGGTGGACGGAAGCTCATCGAGGCGCAGCGCGAGGGCGTCGACCTGTCTTTCGGGTGCGCGCCTGATTTCACGCGGCGCTCCGTCGGCTACGTCGGATTCAGTGATGGCTGGCAGGACTTGATGGACAACTTCACCATGGATTGGGAATTCGACGAAGCCGCGGACGGCAACATCGCATTGATCGGGGAAGTTGATTTATCGGCCGGACTGGAGTTCACGCTGGGCGTCGGGTTCGGGCGCAGTTCGCAGAGCGCGTGCGCCCACCTCCTGCAAGCGTTGGCCACTCCTTTCGCCGACCAACGCGAGAAGTATGTTCGCCAATGGCAGCGCACTTGCGCCAAGGTCGATTTGAGCGCGCACACCAAAGACGGCGGATCGCTGATGCGCGTGAGCCAGTGTCTGTTGCTGGCGCATGAAGATAAGATTTTCCAGGGCGCGTTCGTCGCCTCGTTGAGCATTCCCTGGGGCGATACGAAGGACGACAGCGATCGCGGCGGGTATCATCTGGTCTGGACGCGCGACATGGTGCAAACCGCCACGGCACTGCTGGCCTGCGGGCAAACCGAATCGCCGTTGCGCGCTCTGATCTGGCTGGCGTGCGTTCAGGCAGCCGATGGCAGCCTGCCGCAAAACAGTTCGATTCGCGGTGAGCCTTACTGGAAAGGCATGCAACTGGATGAAGTGGCGGTGCCGATTCTGCTCGCCTGGCGCTTGCAGCAGGCGGACGCGCTCCGGCAATTCAATCCCTGGACGCTGGTCTCTCGGGCCGCGCGTTATTTGATCCTGCACGGGCCGGTGACAGCACAGGAACGGTGGGAGGAGAATTCCGGTTACTCGCCTTCGACGTTGGCGACCATCATCGCAAGCGTGGTATGCACGGCGGAATTTGCGCGCGGCAGGAAAGACCACCTCGCGGCGGACTTTCTGCTCGATTATGCGGACTGGCTTTCGGCGCACCTGGAAGACTGGATGGTCACCAGTCGCGGCGAATTGGTGCAGGGCAAACCGCGACACTACGTTCGCATCACGCCCGCCGATCCGAAACAAGCCATGGCTTCGCCGGATCCGGATCACGCTGAGTTAGTGATCGCCAATGGCGGCGGCACACATCCGGCACGGAACATCGTGGGTGGCGATTTTCTCCACCTTGTCCGGCTGGGAGTTCGCGCGGCGGATGACCCGCTGATCGTCGATTCCCTCGCGGTGATTGATCACGTCCTCAAACGCGACCTGCCGCAAGGGGCGGGCTGGCGGCGCTACAATCATGATGGTTATGGACAGAAGGCCGACGGCAGCGCTTACGACGGGACGGGTGAAGGACGCTGCTGGCCGATTCTCTCGGGCGAACGGGCTCATTACGAACTGGCCGCCGGGCGCGATCCGATGCCGATCATCGAAGCGATGGAAAAATTCGCCAACGAGGGTGGCATGTTGTCGGAACAACTCTGGGACGACGACGATTTGCCGGAGGGAAAGATGATGCGCGGCAGCCCGACCGGCGCGGCCATGCCGCTGTGCTGGTCGCACGCGGAGTATGTGACCCTGGTGCGCAGTCACAAGGATGGGGTGTGTTTTGACCGCATCGAGCCTGTGTATCAGCGTTACGCCAAAGATGGGACTGGCAGCACAATTGAAATGTGGACGCTCGCTCACCAGTCGCAACGGATCGCCCACGGGAAAACCCTGCGCATTATCACTGGAAAGGCGGTGACGATCCATTGGAGTGCAGATGGATGGGCGACGGCGAATGACCTGGCAACCCGGGATGCGGGTTTCGGTTGCTGGTTTGGAGATCTGCCGTCGGCCCAGCTCTCGGCCGGCGTCCGCATCGTCTTCACAATTGTGTGGCAAGAGGGATGGGAAGGGAAAGATTTTCAGGTGGAGATTGCTGCCTCGAATCAGACCCCAATAACGGGATGAACACATCAATCTGGCTGCCTGTATCGAGAGAATCTAACCATAAATATGCTTGCGATTAAAATTAAGTGGAATGCGCGTCAACATCCTTGCGACCGGAAAACCACGAATCGGAAGTTTCTTTCTAGGTGGACGCTGAGGACCAAGTAATAGACTCACCTCAATAAATTGGAAAGCCTTTTATGAAAAAGAACACAACCATGTTGACGGGCGTCGATCAGCCTGATACTGCGTCAGAGATGCACCAAAATAGCTGAGATCGAGAGATTGTGGCCCGATTAACACATGAATGTCCGCCGAGCGGTGGGGAAAACCGCCAATGTCCTCACGCAGGATCAACATCGGGTCTTGCTACGAACGTTGACTCCCCATCAACAGTAAGAACCGAACCATGAAAGGAGCACGTGCCATGTTAACCAAAAGACAAGTTGTTTCAGGTATTCTTGTATGTTTCACTGTGGGTCTTTCTGCGTTGAGTTTCGCGGAAGACACGTCGCAGTCCACAATGGGGAACACCGCCAGGAAAGGGGCTGCGATGAGCCAGATGTCGCCTGAGTTGCGAAAGGACATGGCCGATATGTATCAGAAAATGGCGGATTGTTTGAGGACCGGCAAGTCGAACGAGGACTGCCAGAAACAAGTGGCAAAAGATTGTCCTGTCATCACCAAGACAGGACAATGTCCAATTCTCGAGGGTATAGGAACCATGGGAGGTTCTCGTGGCATGGGGCCTAAGGGCATGGGATCCATGCGAGGCCCTCATAAAATGCGCTAGCACATTGTTAGGGTCGCCACTATACCCAAACTAAGCGAATGGTATCTAATCGAGAAAGATCATCGTCCTCGACGGGACACTTCTTCAAGTTGTGAAAGGAACAGCCTTATGTCCACCGCCAAAACGAAGTTGGTTGAGATTCGTTCTCACGCGCCCAACGACTTCGACGCCATGAACCGCATGATCGGGGTTGCGTTGCTATGACAGGCGGCTCTCTCGCAAGATCTCACCGCCAATGCTTTCTTGCTGTCGCGGCCATCGTTGCGTGGTTTTTAATGTTGGCGGGCATGGGTTACGCGCAAATCTCGCCAGAGGAACATGCCAGCCATCATCCCAATCAAGCCATGGGCTCAGGCGGAGTAGCAAGCGCCCAAAGACAAGAGGGCGGCCCCGGCAATATGGTTGGCGGTCCTTCAGGAGGAAAGGATGGAAGCCCAGGCGGCATGATGGGCGGGGGCATGGACAAAATGATGGAGAAAATGGGTGCGCCTAAACCCAAAGCCTTATACCCCACACTCATGAGCCTTCCTGATTTGCCTTTTGAACAACGTGCCGAGGTCCAACAGCAGGCACATGAACGCATGAAGCAGGGGACAGCCTTGATGGCGGAAGGGATGAAATCTTTATCCCAGTCGGCCTCCACAAACGATTTTTTAGCTATGCAGGTAGCCTCTAGGAAGTTGCATGAGGGGCTGTCCCAATTCGAAAGTGGTCTGGCTGCCCATCGAGCATTGGCAGAAGGCACATCCCCGCGCAATGTCGCTCTGCAATGGTTCAAGCAGGAAATGAACCTGCTTCCTCCAAATGAGGGTAAGCAGGACCATGGGATTTTAGGATTATCTTGGTTTCATTTCTCCGTGATGCTGCTCTTGGTCGGGTTTGCCGTGGCCATGTTATTTCTCTACTTTTTCAAAATGCGCCGGGCGGCCGCGTTACTGAATCGGCTCGCTGAAGATTCCGGCCCTGTGAATTCTCCACCAGCCGCTGCTCCTGAGAAACCTGCGGCTGCCGCCGGCGAAACGCCGTCATCTGCTGGAGAGGATATACCATCAAATTTCCAAACAACATCTGCCCGTCCGCCTACGTCACAAGAGGCGAAAAGTCAGGCAACGGCTTCTGCCGAGTGCTGCGATGACTCGACGGAGGTGTGCGCAAACGAAGAGGCCCCATCAACAGATCAACCCGATATCTCGAAGGGACTCCTGCCCGTCGCTAAGAAGAAACTCTGTAGACTTCGGGTTGCCCAAATCTACCAGGAAACTGTGGACGTCAAGACTTTTCGGCTCGTGGCCTGTCATGGAGGGGGCATTCCCTTCAGTTATCTGCCTGGTCAATTTCTCACGTTAACCATGCCGACCGGCGACAAGCCGATTCGTCGGAGCTATACAATGTCCTCTTCCCCGACTCAAGGATACTACTGCGAGATCACGGTTAAACGTGAAGAGCAAGGTGCCGGATCGCGCTATCTACACGACGCTGTCAAGGTAAACGACACGCTTGAGGTTCAAGCCCCGAGCGGGAAGTTTGTGTTTGCCGGGAAGGAAGCGGACAGCATTGTACTCATTTCCGGCGGCGTCGGCATCACCCCGATGATGAGTATCACCCGGGCATTGACCGACATGGGTTGGAATGGTGACATCTACTTCATCGCGGCGTGCCGCGATCCCGAACACCTCATCTTCCAGTCCGAATTGAAACGGCTTCAAGCGCGTCACCCCAACTTACACATCTTTATCGCCATGAGCCGTCTGGAAAAGGATGTCGACAGCTACCATCGCGGGCGGATTGCCAAGGATTTACTCGCGCAGTGGGTGCCCGACATTGCCTCGAAATGGATTCATCTGTGCGGGGCGCCGCCCATGATGGAGGCAGTGAAGCAGATGCTGGCCGAGTTGGGCGTTCCTGGGGAGAAGGTCCACACTGAAAACTTTGGCTCGCAGCAAAAACCACAGGTTAGAGCTGCAGAACGCGAGAAAATACAAAAAACGACGCCGGTCGAGAAGGCCGGGACCGTCACCTTTCAGAAATCGGATACATCGACAGAACTCATGCCGGACGAGACGGTGCTGGAGGCGTCCGAGCGGGTCGACGTCAACATCGACTATTCCTGCCGAACCGGCTCGTGCGGAGTGTGCCGGGTTAAACTCTTGTCGGGGTCAGTGACTATGGAGGTCGAAGACGGCCTGGATCCAGACGACAAAGCCAGTGGAATGATTCTCGCTTGTCAGGCCAAGTCCACAGGAAACGTGGCGGTCGATGCCTAGAGCATGTGAAAACTGATGAAGGAACGTGAAGCCGTCACGATTACTGGTCTGGTACTCTTTCTGGCCCTCTTCTGGCTCGGGTTTCTTTTCCACCAGTCGCCACGGTTTGCAGGGAGTTTGTGGGGTGGGGTGTTTGGCGTGAGCGGGGCGACGCTGATGCTTGTTCCACTGGCATACCTCATCATCAAACGAGTGAAAACTTTCAAACAGGCAGTGACTCGACGTGTGTCGATGCGTACGCTGCTCGCATGGCACATCTATGCCGGTGTCGTGGGACCCATTCTCGTGCTCTTCCATACGGGCCATAAGTTTGAAAGTCCCTTAGGAATTGCCTTAACCAGCATGACAGTCATTGTCGTGTTGAGTGGATTCACCGGCCGCTATCTCATGGGTCGGATTTCTCAAGAGATTAAAGAAAAACGAACCATGCTCGACGGGTTGAACGCCTCGTACCAGGAGACGTTGCAACGGCTGCGAACCTGCTGCGCGGATAAAACGGCTCAACTCAAACCCTTTGATGGCTTTTTCTCCAGGTTGTTGGGAGGGGCATTTTTCAGTGTGCAGGAACAGGAGACGGAAACAATGTCCATCGGCCTCCGTGCCATTCGGCTTTCTGATGCGATTGCCGACCTGGAATACGCCATCAAAACGCATGACACCATCAAACACATGTTTACCTTGTGGCTGAGAATTCACATCACCTTATCCATGGTACTCTACACGCTCCTCGCCTTCCATATTTGGGCAGCCATTCACTTTGGATTGCGGTGGTTTTCATGAAAACGGACTGTGTAGAAAATAACCTCTTGTCTGTAGCTGCGGCATCTCACTAGCTTGGGCGAACCCTTAGTTCAGGGGATCTTCCCGGTGTTTGGGCTGGTTAATGGAGCATGGTATATCCATCTGCAGTAGATGATCCCTTTTGCATCGGCGGCATTTGACTTGTATGCCGGTCGGAAGGATCTTTGCCAAAAGGCAACCACAGGAACAACGAATTTCACTCGGGTCTTTTTCTGGAAGATTGGAATTTCCGTGTTTTTTCACTTTGCCCTACTTAAATTTTGAAGATCGCGACAATGCCTTCTTGCTCCACGGAACGTTATACGCTGCTCAGTTCCACCTGCCGTTTATCTGAGCCAAAACTTAATAGGGACTTCGATGGACAATCCCTCAAGCTCCACGGCATCCGGTGGATGAAACGGAAGGACCTTCCTAATGGTTGCCAGAGCGGCAGCGTCCAAGACGGCATAACCTGATGGCTCCGCGACTTGGAGCGACTGGAGCTCTCCATTCGGAAGCAGCGCAAACCGGACTTTCGTTGTTCCTTGCAAACCCATCCGTCTCGCACGGGAGGGATAAACCCGGGCTTGTTCGATTTCCAGACGAAGGAGCTTTAAGAAGGCCAGGACTTCAGGGGAGAGCCCTTTCGTGGGGGATTGTTTCGTTGCCGGAGCCTCCTTCCGCATGGCTGCCGTCGGCCGACTGACAGGAACATTCCTCACAAGCTCGTGGTGGGGCAGGGCCGTGACGTTGTTGACAGCCTTTTCTTCTTTTGCCGTTCTCTTTTCAATGGGAGTTGACCTCACTGTGGACGATGACTTCGTATCAATGGCTCGATGTGCAGTGAGGACATCACGGGTTTTCACCGGCCGGCTCTTGGTGAAAGACTCCTGCTTGACGACTGCGGCCATGCGCTTTGGTCTGTCCTGACGCACTGTGGTTACCGCGCGGACAGGCTCGGGAAAGCCTTCCGGTGCCGGTTTCCCTTCAACAGCCGGTGTAGTGCGCGCGACCTGAGCTGTGACAGGTGCGGCTTTCCGGTTGTCCTTGATAACAGGAGTGTGGAGTGGTGTTTGTTTGCGAGCGACTCTTGTTGGTTGCGCCTGAACGGCGAATGCTTCGCGAGCCACTGGCCGGCTCTTCGCGGATGGTGCGGATGTAGCAGTCTGGCGCGTTTTCCTGGGCACGGATTCGTTTCGAGATTGGCGAAGGGTTGTAGGGACCGCATGGGCAACGGGTCGAGCGGATTGACGAACTGGTTTGGGCATCTCCTGCTGCTGTGCGATTCGAGGGGAGGGCGTATGAGCGAGGGCTTTGATAGTCCGGGGCACAGGGGATTCGGTTTGTACTTGAGATCGATGCTGAACAGACGCCACCGATTGAATGCGTTGGGTTTGGACAATTGAGCGCGTTGGTTGAACCGATTGCCGGGTCTGTTGCCGCCGCTGCTCAACCCGGCGAGTAACAGGTTGCTGATGGTGGATGGGGCGCGCCTGAATGACGGGTTTGTTGATGGGGGCAGGCGATGATTTGCTCACGCGCTGAACCGGGGTCTCCGGCGAAGGTGGCGGGCTGACCAAGGAGACTTCCCAGCGGAAGGATTCCTTCTGAGGAGGAGGCGTGACATTGGCGGTGAGAAGGAACGCGAGACTGATAGCAATGGCGTGAACAATCAGGGACGAACCCCACCCCTGCCAAGAGGGTGATCCTGTCCATGAAAGCTGAGAGAAAAAGCCTGTCATAACCTTGCATCATCTCCATTGGCGGCGGACATGCATCAGAAAGTTGCGGACGAGAATCAACATCATCATTGAATACCATAAACAGTCATTTCTTCTGAATGTTCATTGACCGGAAATTTATGGTGAATTGCCGGATTTTCTCTTCTAGCCCATGACGTGGAAAGTGAATCATCCCTCTCTTACAGGATAGGCGCGGCGAGCCTTATGTGGCTCGCCGCCGAACCGCTTACCACAACGCCACTTCCATGCCGCCGTACGCGAACCGTGGCATGCCGGGACGCGGCCCGTGTGGCTGCCGTGAGACAAGGTATTCCGCATCAAATAGGTTTTGCACGCCGCCAAGGACTCGGATGCGATCGGTCACCTGGTAGAAGCCTGAAATATCAGCGACAAAATAGCTGTCGGTCTTGCCGAACCGGGCATCGGGATTGCCAGTTCCATTGACCTGGCCCTCCACATTGTTGGCGCTGGTAAAGGTCTCGCTTACGTAGGTGCCTGTCAAGAAGGCGCCCCACTGGTCGGTTTCCAATCCTGTGCCGAAGGTGAACTGGACCTCGGGAATGTAAGGCACCTTGTTGCCCTTCTGGCCGAAGCTGAAGATGGACTCCGCATCGGTGGATCTCGCATCATTCTGTTGCTCCGCGTTCGTGTAGGTCAGCGTCGTGTACCAGGGATTACGCCATGTCCAACCGTTGGCGATACCCGGGTCATACTGCGCCGAAAACTCAAGACCATAAGCATGCACCACGCCAAAGTTTTCATCGAGGCCGGTGCCGGTGCCGCCGATGTTATCGATCACGATCAAATCCTCGAAGCGCGTAAAGAAAACCACGGCCTCGGCTCCCAGGGCCTGGCGAGGATTCTTGTAGCGTGCGCCCGCTTCAACGGCCGTGCTGGTTTCTTCTTTGAGGCCGTTGGTCACTGCACCGTTAGGGCTGGGTGGAGAGAAACCGCGATGCACGCCACCGAATCCGGTCCACCATGGGTTGAATTGGTAGACCACACCCACGCCGCCAGCCACCATGTCCTGGGTCGCAGTGCCCGAATTGGCCGGGGTGGCGACATCCTTAAAGGTTTGATCCAATCGCTCGTATCGGACACCTGGAATCACGGACCACTTGTTGATCGTAATCGTATCCTGGGCATACAGAGCGAGGGCTTTGGTTTTTTGCTGGCGGTTGCCGGCGCCGCCAGGCATGCCAAAGGTCAGGTTGGAGATCGTGCCGGTGGCGGCTTGAGTGAAATCGTCATTTCGTTGGAAACGCCGGACCTGGTCCTGATGATAACGGATACCAGTGGAGACCTCTTGCTGCACAGCACCCACGCCGAAGCGGTAGTAGGCGACCGATTCAATGCCCTTGGTGTAATACGAACGGTTGTTGGCGCGCACACGCAAGGTACACGCCAGATTGCCTTGCAGACACGCAAGCCCTTCACCGTTTTGCGCGCCGGCCAGCGCCGCAGACAGTCCAAGCGTGTTGCCGTTCACGTTGCGAATGTCCTGAAGCTTGTACCAATTCCGCTTGAATCTTGTGTAGTACAGCGTAGTGATGATGTCGAGATTATCCGTGGGCGCGATCCCGTAGCGCAAGTAGGTGCGCCTCTGCGTCGAGGTGATATTATCAAAGCGCGAGGCTGCATAACGCCGGAAAGGATTCGCCTGGAAGTCGGCCTCGCTCAACCCCAGGTATGTTTCATTGGCATCCAATTCGGTTTGGCCGTACTGGAATTCCAGGCGCTGATGGAACGCTGTGGGCGGTTCCCAGGAGAGTTTGATCATCGGCTCCGGTTTGGTAAAACCGGTGTCATCGCCATCACGGAAATCCGGTGTTTGGTCGATGGTTTTGAAGCCGTCGTTCATGCGGGCATATCCCTCGAACAGAAATCCGAACCGCCCGGCTTGTGCGGTCTCGATGGTATTGCCGACGTACGCGTGGGCGCGCAACTCGTTGAAGTCGCCGTACTGTGTTTTCAGGTACGCGGTTTTCTTAAGCGGAATCGGCGTGGCGAGATAATTGATTACGCCGCCGGTGATGTGCGGGCCGTATTTGATTTGGCTTGATCCCTTGAGGACTTCCAGGCCGCTCATCCGTCCCACTGTGGGAGAAAAGTAGGCGGCTGGCGCGGAGTACGGCGCCGGCGCCATCAGAATGCCGTCTTCCATAATCGTGACCTTAGCGGAACGGGTAGTGTCCACACCTCTGAGACTGATATTGGGAAACAGCCCGAAGCCGTCTTCCTCCCGCACATACACTCCTGGCACCTTCCGCAACACGCGATTCACATCGTCGTAACTTTGTTGGCGAATTTCCTCCTTGGTCACCACATGGGCGGAGCCCGGCATCCCCTCGGCATCGGCCGGGCTGCCGATCACCATCACCTTGTCGAGTATGACCACGTTGGCGGTTGACTCATCATCCGTCTCTTCAGTCCACCCCTGTTGTGGAAAAAAGATAAGCGTGCCAGTCATGAACAGGGCCAGCATCGATCGTGTTCGCATTTCCAAAACCTCCTAATTAAGCAATTGTCCGTCGTGATGTATTTCACGACAATTTCGTTGTCAGGCTCTGGTTCGCAAAGGATCTCTGGCCATGGTGGTGAGCCGGTTGACTCCCGTTTTTCCGTTCCGTCACCTCCTTCCCCTTGGCTAGCTATATGATAACGAGACTCAACATCATGCAAGAACAAATATCACAACCCGTGGTTTCTCCTGAATGCTTATTGTCCGGAGATTTATGTTGATTGGCCTGAAATGGAATTTGAGAAGGAGGCTGCGAAGTGTTGTTGGGGCATCAAGAACACAGGAGAGGCGGCTTCGGATCTGTCGCTGATGCGATCAGGGCCTGTTGAATTTCTCACTCCAATAGCCAATAAAAGGTTCAGATGAGCCAAGCATCGTCGATGGGAGGGAATGTTCAAAAAAGTTCGTCCAGCAAGGCCGCAGCCCTTTTGGCGCGCGGAGCGTACTCATAGTACGTGAGCACGGCAAAAGGGCGAGAACGCCGCTGGCGGCTTTTTTCAACATTCCCAATCAGGAAATTACTGGCGGATCACTTCCAGGCTTACCTGGTCAAATCCGAGACCGCGAACTTGGTCCACGACTTCGACGAATCGTTCAAGAATCGTGACACGATCCGCACGAACAACGACGAGGGAGTGAGGCGGGTGTGTTTGAAGCCGACGTGTGAGTTCCTCGTGGGTCACCGGATCTTCATTCAAAAACAGTTTGCCGTTAGAAGTCATAGTGATGACTAACGGAACATCTTTCCGGTCGCCGGCTTCAGTTGCTTTGGCAAGGTCCACGGGAATCTGTCCGGTGGAAATGAACGTGGCGGTGGTCAAAACGATCACCAAGAGAACCAGCATGACATCCACGAGGGGAATGACATTGATTTGATCCATTTCATTTTGCATGGAGGGATGTATACTCGGTCATCAGTTCGGCCACTCGGCGGCGCAGGGCATTGTTCAATACCACACAGGGAATGGCCACAAGCAGTCCCACGGCCGTCGCTTTCAGGGCCAGACTCAAGCCAATCATGATGGTGCTGACAGCGATGGTCTTTGAGGTCCCCATCGTCTGGAACGTCAACATGATCCCCAGGACGGTCCCGAGCAGGCCGATGTAGGGGGCATTGGCTGCAACGGTGCCGATAATCACCAACCGTTTGGTGAGCGCAATCTCGAAACATTGCTGATCGGGGAATTGAGAAAGCTCCACTCGCCGGTAGAAGAGCCACCGTTCCACAGCAACGGCTACCGCCCAGACACTCAAGGCCAGCAGCAACCCGATCACACCAAAATCGACGAGGTTTTTCAGGTTCTCCATATCGGTGCTTACTGGAATTCGATCCGTTTCAGTTCCGTGAACGGCACTTTGATATCTCCAAAATCTGACATGCCGATGAGGCTCATCTCACGGGCTACTGGAAATTCGCCGGATTTGCCATTGGTCAGCGTGATCGTGAGTAGCGGAGTTCCCGGAGTCTTGGCGTCGGGTGCTACGTCGATCCGTTTGATGTTCTGGAGTTTGATTTTCACAGTGGCTTTGCCTCGCTTCACCGGGACATGCCGGATTTCATGGGGGACAAACGAGGTTTCGTCCAGCTTCTCTTCCCAATAGAGTTTTGCGTTTTCAATCGTGGTTTCAATGCCTTCGACGTCAGTGACATGCGCGTTGAATGTCTGCTGGCCTTGGTCCTCCGCGAGTGCAGTGGAGCCGCCTAAGGCCAATCCGGCTATAAGAACCGACAAACAGAGCCGTTTGAACATCGTATGGTTCCTCCTTTTCCCTTGTTTGCTTGGGACCGTTGAAAATTTCAAAATTCTCATCACACTGGTTACCTCTGACACACTCGATGTGAGCCCCCAAAAGGACAAGGGGCTGTTTCAAACCTGTCCTGAATCTTTCCGAAGGAAGACCAGCTTGCCGGTTTAGAAAATAGCCATCTCCCTGTAGCTGCAGCAACAGGAGAAAAATATACCAAATACGCTGGTGCCTCAGGGAATGTTCAACAACCTGAAAAACATGTTCATTTTCTGGAAATGGACCGCGCTCCTTCTTATCAGGCTCGCGGTCCAATCGAAGGAAGAAAATTAGGCTTGATTTCGATCCATGTCGACTTTGTTTCCGTACTCATTAAGCAACTCTGTGGGGATCAGTTTTAGCGCTATGATCACCAAAGTGGGCACAATAATAAAATCATCGATAAACCCCAACCCAGGGATTGAATCAATAATAAGATCAATGGGCGATAAGGTATATCCAATGGCCATGGCGAGAAACCATTTTGCCAATCTGGGGACACGTCTATCTTTAACGAGGAGTTGATAGACTTTAATTTCACGTTTAAATTTTTTAGCTACCGCCTTCACCCCCTGCCCAAAAGCCATGGCGTCTCCCTCATAAAAGTTTTTCGCATACCCATCGGCGATTTGTTACCCCTGCCTCTATTGCGGGCGTAATCCTCAAGAGCCCTGCGCACACGGCCGAACTTAATAGTCGCAGATCATTTTCTGGAAATGGACCGCGCTCCTTCTTAACAGGCTCGCCGTCCAATCGAAGGAAGGAAATGATGATCCGTCTTCAAACAGCCCGCCAACTGGTTGATCTGGCGAGCGAATACCCGAAATTCCTCCCGTCCGAAGTGCAAAGTAAGAAATCCATATGTGAGGTGCAGGTTGCCACACCCACACACGTTCAATTTGACTGGTCTACTCATTCCCGTTTTCCCTCATGAAACGCTTCCTCCTGTGCATGGGCTTGGCAATATGGGAGAATCGGGTGTGTTGGTGAACTCGGAAAACGTGAGAGGCGCGACAGCTGCTGGCTCATGGTTCATTTCGCAGGCAGGCTGGTGTGTTCCTTCCTGGCAATATTTCAGCATTTCTATCACAACCGCCATCCCACGAACATCCAACCTATGGACCAAGCAATATCGGACGATCCCTTCCGGATCGAACACGAAACTTTGGCATCGGTCTGGAGATTTTTGACCAAATAATCCCAAACGTCGAAAAAGGCGTTTTGAAGGATCGGTAAGAAAGGGAATCCGAAGTTTGCCGATCTTTCGAATGGAGGGGTCATAACATGCATCGGGTTCCCAAAGAAAGCTCAGTAGAACGGCGCCCTGTTCAGCCACGGACTGGCTTTGTTGGTTAAGAAAAACGGCCTTGTCCAACGCCAGTCGTGGCATACAGCATACAACGCTCCATTGGCCAGTGAGTTGGGCAAGATCAAAAACAATTATTTCCCCCTCAACTATGGCCGGAATTCTGATTTGTGGGAGTGTGGAATAACCAATTCGCATGGTAATCACCTCATTCAGTAGGTTAGGGTTTATTCTTGTTGTTAAAGGGGCGGGGGCGCCCCGGAGAATGGAAGGCGCCCCGCCAAGGAGGCGAAGGGTTGAAATTCGCTCCCCTTTTTTCGCATGGGATTTTCGGTTTGCTATCGGGACCATGGGAAAAATCCAAAAAAGGGGTTTTGAAATCAAGCGAATAAAAATGATTCCCAATATCATTTTCATAAAGGTAACAATTTGTTTCTCTCATTGGAATGTCCACCCTCCAGAGAAATTATGCGCAGAGAACGGATTTCAAAAGATTAATTTGGCTCAGGGAAGGAGAGAAGGATGAGGGAAAAATCGTCCACGACTTTCATTCCGAACATCATGCTTGATTCTCCAAAACCGGGTGCGCATAAGTTTGGAAGGGGTCCCTTGCTTCCAGGGTGGCAGGGGGCCACGGCTCCTAGCCGTAGGGGAGTGCTCTTTTGTCCGATGGGTTCCGCAGAGCGGATGAGGAAAATGCCACGGGCTCTGTCCGTGGGAATCCATGCTTACGCTGGTGAACCTGCTCCCTGTATTTCCTGGGAGAGTGGCCGGTCGCTTTCTTAAAAAAATGACTGAAGGCGAATTGGTCCTGAAATCCAAGACGTTCCGCGATATCCGCTATGGGGGCGAATCCTTCCTCCAAGAGGACTTTGGCCTTTTCCAATCGATGTCGTTTCAAGTAGCTGGAAAACGCTTCTCCCATTTTCACCTGAAAGAGTTCTGAGCAATACTTTTCTGAGTAGCCGAGAAATTTAGATAATTCCTTCAACGTGAGTCCCTTGTGCAAATTGGTGCTGATGAAGACTTCAATTTGTTGAGCCAAGTCGGGGGTAGGGCGGGGCGGGCCCTCCATCTGTCGGAGACATTCATTAAAAACGTGAGGAGCAAGGTGCTTGAGCTTTTGCTCCATTCCAACCTGCTTGACCCGTGTGGTCCAATCAGTAAGATACTGCTGGAATTCGACAATGAGGTCATTCATTATTCCATGCGGACCAAAGGATTCCTGTGGGTAGAGTTTCCCGCGCAGCATGCCCCGCAACTCCAAATCCGATCCTTCAGAATTCAGTTTTGAGGGACCGTCACGGAACGTAGAAGGCTTGAAGAATTGTTCCATACGAATCGTCCTAATCCCCCCTGAGTCGTTTTTTCTTGCGCGTAACGCCGCAATGGCCATGACCCGATAAAAAAAAGCCCAAGGTCAGGTTCGTTGACCTTGGGCTCGGGGATCGCATCCCTTGGGCCTCTAAGAAAAGAGCCAGCTGATTTAATTAAATTTTATCAATTATAATGAAAACCATAATCATTTTCAAGTATGCGGAAATCTACCTATCTTCTCTTCCCTTGTCCATGATATTCTTAATTTTTCTCGCCCTCCACGTTTGGGCGGCCATTCACTTTGGATTGCGGTGGTTTTCATGAAAACTGGGTGGTGATTTATGGGTAAGCTGGGAATTGTTGCTATCACGCTACTCACGATCGTAGGGGGATTAGGCCTTGTCTATACCAGCGTCGGAACCCCGATGGCTGCCAACACCTGGCAGCAATTGGTCAATCCAGGGGAACTCTCCGTTGTCCATGCTTCTCTGGAACAGAATTGCGCAGCCTGCCATACCGCGGTCATGGGAGTGGATGCGACGAAGTGCATCCTTTGCCATGCCAATGAGGAATCGCTCCTGCAGCGTCAGCCGACGGCCTTTCATGCCGACGTCAGAGAATGTCGATCCTGCCACCACGAACATCGAGGGCACGTTCGAAAGCCCTCGAATATGGATCACCGGGCTCTGGCCAAGATTGGCTTACTCAACCTCCCGAGTGATGAAAATTCATTCGGCGAAGCAGAAATGGTGCGCTGGAACCTGACGAATTGGCTTGAGCATTCAGAAGTGCTATTGCCTTCACCGCTTGCCAATCATCACGTCGCACCAGAAGAAGCCATTTTGAACTGTGCCACTTGTCACAAAAACGATGACCGGCATTTTGAACTCTTTGGCCAGGATTGTGCGGCCTGCCATGCCACCCAGGCCTGGACCCTTCCCGAATTCCAGCATCCCCCCGGTAACTCAATGGATTGCGTCCATTGTCATCAAGCGCCACCCAGCCATTATATGAAGCATTTCACCATGATTTCGCAAAGAGTGGCTGGCCAGCCACAGGCCAGAGTGGATCAGTGCTTTTTATGCCATCAGACCACCTCATGGCCGGATATTAAAAGAGCCGGGATGTATAAACATCATTAATCTTGGCAATATTGTATCTCCGTCCGGCCTCATTCCATGAATCGTCTCATACGAGCGACTCTACTGAAAAGGATGTTTAATGGAGGGTATTGTTAATTTAAGTGATCTTTTTATTAAAAAACCCAGCGCCTGACCTAAAAGCGTGGGGCATCCTGTTCGAGAATAAAGAAGGGGAGAAATCTTACGCTAATTTTTTCTTGTTTTTTTTGCTCCTCTAGCCTATGTTTAACCTATGTCTCGGGTATTTTTTATTGGCGTGCTCATTATTTCTCTGTTCTGCATGGGCCAGGTGATGGGAAGTCATGGCAGTTCAACGGGCCATTTCCACCATCACAGCTCGATTTTTTGTGCCACTTGCATGGGACCGGTAGATGTACGTTTTACTCCTTTCTTTTTAACTCTGGTTGGCGCCATGACGATGGCCATTCCAAAGTCACTTCCTTATTTATCAGTGCGAGAATATTTCCGCCCTCCTCGCTTTCAATAGCTCTCCGTTCACCATTCTTAAAAAATTGTGATTGAACATCCTGTCATTCTGACCAGCGTGTCTGGGTAAATTCCAGGTGATTTGGACATCCTGTTATTACAATTTTTTGTCTCCTCAAGGGAGAGACATGATAATGCGAGGCAGAACGCTTCGGCTATTTTTCACAAACAATTGCAGATGCCTTCTTGACGAGGAACGTGGATTCTTATGTGTTGATGCTCGCCTCCTGAAGTGGGCCCTGTTTCTCGTGGGTCTGCTTACGCTCCTGGGCCTCGTTGGGCATATTGGGCCTGAGCGGATTCTGGAGACGGCGGCAGCTCTGGGCCCCATCGCCCTTCTCATCATCTTCTTGCCCTCAGTCCTTATGTATGGACTGGATACGTTGGGATGGCGATTCACACTGAGCCGATACCTCTCTTTCCTGCCGTTCTGGCGGCTTTGTGCCGTCCGAATGGCCGGTGAAATGGTGAATATGACGACCCCCACTGCATCTGTGGGAGGGGAGCCGTTGAAAGCCTACCTGCTCAAGCGGAGCGGCGTACCGATGGAGGATGGACTTGCCTCTGTCGTCGTTGCCAAGACCACGATGACGCTTGCCCAAATCGCGTTTATTCTCCTAGGGATCACCCTGGGGATTTGGATCCTTCCGTCGTCAGGAGGGGCATGGTCATTTACCCTTCCGGTACTTGGGGCTTTAGTCAGTGTCGGCCTCTTGCTGTTTGGAATAACCGTCTTTGTCGTAATTCAACGTCATGGTTTGTTTACGAGTCTGTTGGGCCTCCTGAGAAGGTGGCGGATTCAGTTCAAGTATTTAGAAGTCCGGGAAAAAAAGCTTCTGGCTTTGGATCGATCGATCCAAGCTTTTTATATCCGTGACCGGCGTGCCTTCTTCCAGTCCACCGGTACCTTTTTCCTAGGCTGGTTGACGGAGGCCCTAGAGGTCTACGCGATTCTCTTTTTCCTGGGAGTGCCAATAGACCTTCCGACAGCCTTGGCCATTGATGCTTTGTCCACTTTTATGAAAGGTGGGACCTCTTTCATCCCCGGAAGTATTGGTGCCCAAGAAGGCGGCAATATTCTGCTGCTGGTGACCTTCGGCTTTAGCGAACTGATCGGGATCCTATTCGCGCTAGTGCGGCGCTTTCGCGAGTTGGTTTGGATTTGTGTCGGTCTGATTTGTTTGGCAGCGATGGGAGGACAGAGCCGGGAAATGCCGGAGGCAAGTGCCAAGGGCAACTAATGCGGGACCCTAATATTTGGTTGACCTATTTATAGTGACAGAACGCTAGATTCAGAGGAACTAGCTCTTCATGCCCGGGACCAGAATTCCCGACGTTTTAGTGGAGGACATACTAATGGGAAAACGTATGACTATACCTTGGACTGGCAACCCTATCCAGGACAAGGAAGAGAAAACCGCGAAGCCAGAGCGAACGATCATGCAAATCATTGCCGCCGAGGGCTGGCAGGCCGTGTATGCGATTAAACCTGAGACCAACCGCCATAACCCTGTCTTCGTCTCTCCCTTGGCGTGCTGGGCCTTAGTCCAGGAAGAAACACGTCGATATGTCGTGGGGTTGGATTGCACTTTATCCTACTGTAACCAAGGTGACAATTTCTTAGGCTACTTGGCTCCTGGAGAAAACCCCAAAAAATGGGAGGATACAGCAATCAGAAATCTTCATGTATACCCACAAATAGAGTAACGCCTAGAAGACACCCGCCATCTATATTTTTTTGGGTATTGAGGTAGAAGAGTATAGTTGCGATTTAAGAACGAAAGATTTAATGGAATGTCATAAAATTAAGATAAGGTATCTAAACATCCAGAAAAGGAGTTGAGAGATGAAAAGAAGTGGCTTGGAATGGAAAAATTTTCTGTTGCTGATCTTGGCATTGACGTTTGTTGGGTGTGCGACGAATAGCCACCATCATGAGGAACAGACTCTTCGCCCACCGGCAAACGCTGAGCCTGTTGCAGCGCAAGCCCTTCTTGAAGGGAACAAACTCTTTGCCGAACATCAATGGACCGCCGCAAAGAGAAAATTTATGGCCGCCATTCAAGCCGAACCGACTTTGGCAGAGGCCCATTACAACCTTGCGCTGACCCTAGAAGAACAAGGTCGTCTTTCAGAATCCCGCGTTCATTATAAGAAGGCCGCGGATTTGGCCCCTGGGAATAAGGTGATTTGGAATGCTCCCCCTTTCCGTCAATATGGAACGGTTGAACCAGAGACTCAAGAAGCTCCTGCTGGCCCCAGTGGGCATTCCCATTAAGAAAGTCTGGCTGCAATGCTATTGGGGTCACAATGAATTCAAAGTCTTTTTACTTCCGGGAAAGCGCAAAGAAACATATGTGGAAATTTGGGGCAACCAGTATTTTTTTATGGGGAAATTAAACCACAGGTCTGAATGCTAATTACGTGGATCATTATCTTTAATTTCCTGATTTTTTTGCTCTTTTAGTTATGGCATTTTTTTTGCTTAGGGTATGTGTAAATGGGATTAGTTTTCTGGGGAAAGCCAAGACCTTTTACTAACGTGTAAAATTCCAATGAATCCTCAAACGGGGAAGATGAAATTAGCGCTTACGTCTTTTGTACTCTTGGTCTTTTTGGCATGCGGGGTCACGGGCGTATTCTGCCCTATGGCCTCTTCGGCCACTGAAACACACCACTCTCAACCAGCATCTCACCATTCCACTAATGGAGATTGCCCAGATCAGCTCAAAATTTCTGAAGAGGCCTCCAAGCAATTAACCTTTCCCTTACTTCAGGTTATAGCACAGGACAAACTTGGAGATTTGTCTGACTCTTTCGAACCTCGTATCTCTAAGATTTTTTTCAAAGAAAGCATGGTCACCCCCTCTTCCTATCCTCCCCCGTTTCTTCTCTTCTCCGTCCTTCTAAACTAAATCCCAGCACCACCTACGAGTCAAAAAGTCCAGAAACAATTTTTGTTTCTGCGCTCTTATCTCTCGTATGAAAAATTTGAAAACACGTCAGAAGAACAATCTTCTGCTGGACTCCTCGGGCAACACCATTATCAAGGATTTAACGACAGGCAAGCGGTCACACGAAAGATGGCTCTCAGAATGAATAGCCAAAAAGGAACACCAAAAGGCGTATCCCATTTGGGGGAACACAAATTGGACCAGATTTTACAAATTGCTCTTATTCAGAATCGTAAAAAATTCCTTCAATTTCTCAACCAACGGGTCGGAAGTAAGGAATTGGCCGAGGACATACTCCAACAATTCTGCTTAAGAGCCCTCAATAAGGAAAGCGCTCTCAAAAAACCTGGCAGCGTGGTGGTTTGGTTGTATCGAGTGCTAAACAGCACGCTGATAGACTTTTATCGTCGTGAAGCAAAGAGACATCAAGGTGAGGCCGAATATGCTCGCTCTCACAATGATCATGTACAAGAATGTGATGTAAATCCTGAAACCGTTTGTATGTGCTTCTATGAGCTCATCCCAACCCTTAAAGGTGAGTATTCCGAAATCTTGCAACGAATCGATCTCAATGGAGAATCACATGCAACCGTGGCCAGGGATCTAGGAGTCACCGTCAACCTTGTGCGAGTACGTTTGCACCGGGCTCGACAGGCCCTGAAACAAGTTCTGCTGATGTCTTGCTGTAAATCCTGCCATGAGGAAGGTTTCATGAATTGTGAATGTACGCACGGAGGGAAAGAGCACTCAACCTGTATTCATTAAATCAACTGTAATGTGGAGAGGTCTTTACCGTCTTAAGAATGATCGGTTTTATCAAAAATCGGGTTAAAAGATTTCTGTGTGGCTATAGGGATTCAAAGTAGATGGAGATCATGGCTCAAAAAATCGCAGCAGAGTGGTCGGTTGGGCATTGGCCTTAGAGACTTGAAGGAAAATAAGGCCTTTTTCATCCCTAACATAAACATGGATTTTACCTTGAAACAGGGAGGGACATCATGAATACCCCAAATAAACCTTGGTCAATTGTTCTAGCCGGCGGTGAAGGAGAGCGTGTGAGGCCATTGGTGCAATCCTGGCTGGGGCGGCACAGGCCCAAACAATATTGTACCTTTGTGGGAACCCGGTCCATGTTTCAGCATACGCTCCATCGGGCAGCCAAACTCACGACTCCCGATCGTATGGTCACCGTAGTGGCTCATGGACATGGGAACGAACCTTGGACCCAGTTTGATGGCATTCAAGGAGGCCAAATTCTGCGTCAACCGCTGAATCAGAACACTGCGGCTGGAATATTCCTTCCTCTCGCCTACATCCGCGCGAGAGATCCGAAAGCGACGGTGGTCCTTTTTCCATCCGACCACTTTGTATACCCGGAAGACCGATTTTTAAAAGTGGTTCAGTTTGCCGTGCAGGCTGCAGAGCATCCACCCTGGCGTTTGGTCCTGCTAGGCGTTCAACCGGATCACCCGGAGCTGGAATATGGCTGGATTCAACCAGGGGCCACGCTCAATCATTCTCCTTTTGGTCAAGTACGGGCCGTACAGGCATTCCTGGAAAAACCGGATTTCGCGCAAGCCAGCCAAGCGATGGCATCGGGAGCCTTGTGGAACACCCTCATCCTGGCTGCAAAGTTGCAAAAGTTGTGGGAACTTGGCTGGTACTGTTTTCCTGAGATGATGCCTCTCTTTGAGCGGCTGTGCGAGGCCATTGGAAGCCCAACAGAAGGCGAGGTGTTGGATCGGATATATAAAGTCATGCCAGCCAGAAACTTTTCCTCAGGGTTGCTTCAACAAGTCCCTGAACACATAGCCATGATCCAAATGGCCGGCGTCTTGTGGAGCGACTGGGGCAAACCGGAACGGATTGTCGAGACCCTGCGGAAGATTGGAAAGGAGCCTGCGTTTCCTTTGGGACTCCTCTCAGGTCTGCCACCCGTACACGCAAGGAGTTTAAAAGTCGCCCCAATAGGGGTTTCCGTTAAGAAGCACGTCTCAGTTTAGGAAAACAGCAAACCTACAGTAAGGAGAATCATTATGGCGAAGCAGCAACTCTTAAAAAAGAACCGTGGCAATGATGAAGTGCCAGATCCAACCCAGGGCAGTCAGGACGTACCAGGAGTCGATGATCTTCAAGTCTGCATCGCCCATCGGGCCTATGAGCTTTATGAGCAAGAAGGATGTTGTCACGGACATGACCTTGATCATTGGCTGAAAGCAGAGCAAGATGTTTTGAGCAGTAACCTATAATGTAGGCAACCTGTTTCGTTTGAAGGCATGGGAAGTAAATGACGAAGAATTTTACTGGTGAAGAAGGATGAAGTGACCTCTCTTTGTGAAAAAGTAAGACATTTTTAAGAAAGGAATACTCATGAACTCTTCCGAAGGCGAAGGCCGCCGAACATTTTTGGGATGGGTGAGTGGAGGTATTGCTGCGGCAATTGGCCTGGTGGTTGGAATGCCCCTCGTGGGTTACACGATTTTGCCAGCCCTGAAGCGACGAGAAGCGGAATGGAATGATGTGGGCACAGTGCAATCCCTCCAACCCGGGATTCCCAAGGAAATGGATTGCATTCATTCCATTGCCGACGGATGGCAGAAAACCGCCACCAAAAAGTCGCTTTGGGCTGTCAAGGACGATGCTGGAGCGGTGACGGTCTACTCGCCTCTCTGCACTCACCTCGGCTGTGGCTATCGGTGGGAGGCGGATCAGCAGAAGTTCCATTGCCCTTGCCATCATAGTTTTTTTGCCTTGGATGGGAAGGTCCTATCAGGGCCAGCGCCTCGCCCCCTGGACATACTCCCGGCAAAAATTGAAAAGGGCCGGCTGTTGGTGCTCTACAAAGAATTTAAGGCGGGGACGGCGGCGAAGATTGAATTGTAATAGTCATCTTGAGGCAAGGAGGGCTGTGTGGGACGGCGAATTTTTCGATGGCTAGATGAGCGGTTAAACCTAGGACCGGTAAAGATCGCGCTCTTGAACGAACCGATTCCCGGGGGGGCGAGCTGGATCTACGTCTTCGGCAGCATCACGCTGTTTTTCTTTCTGCTCCAAATGGTCACTGGCATGTTTCTCGCCATCTATTACTCGCCCTCGACCGAACATGCGTATATGAGTGTTCGCTACATCATGGACGAAGTTGCATTCGGCTCATTCATCCGCGGGCTTCACCACTGGGGAGCGAGCGCCATGATGGTGGTCATTGGGCTACACATGTTGCAGGTGTTCTTGTACGGCGCTTACAAACGGCCACGTGAGTTGATGTGGATTGTCGGGGTGGTGCTGTTGATCCTGACGTTGGCGTTTGGATTCAGCGGCTACCTCCTGCCGTGGGATCAGCGGGCCTATTGGGCCACCCAGGTTGGAATCAATATCGTGGGAACAATCCCGTTGGTTGGCGATTCACTCGTTCGAATCATCCGTGGAGGCCAAAATCTTGGCGCCATGACTCTGAATCGGTTCTATGCCCTGCACACACTCTTTCTTCCCTGGCTGGTGATGGCTTTGGTTGCCCTTCATCTTTTTGTTTTGCGTAGAGTTGGACCGGCAGGACCCTGGGATGAAGTTCGTGCAGCTCGACTCCAGGAACCTTTCTGGCCGAAACAAGTGGCCATGGATGCCGTGGCGATTGGCCTGGCATTTCTCATCGTGGTGGCCTTTGCCATCGGAAGCCCTGCGCCGCTCGCCGATCCGGCTAATCCCTCGGATACCAGTTTCATGCCATTACCTGAATGGTACTTTCTCTTTTATTACCAGCTTCTCAAATACTTGGAAGGTCCCTGGGAGATCGTGGGAACTCTTGTCCTTCCGATTCTGTTTTTTGCGGCTCTCTTCCTGCTCCCTTGGCTGGACCGCCGAAGAGAACGGCGGCCTTTTTCGCGATCAGTGGTGATGAGCGCAGGTGCCGGCTTTCTCGTGTTGGTTTTTACGCTCCTGACCATCTCGATCTGGGAAGTGGCGTCTCTTCCCAAAATTGATCCCTCGGTCCATCGGGGGAAAGTCTTGTACCAAGAACTTGACTGTGCAGGTTGCCATCGCATCCATGGGGAAGGCGAGGCCTTTGCCCCGGACCTGTCCTATGTTGGGGATTATCGAGACAGGGATTGGTTGATCCGGCATTTCAAGGATCCACAGGCGGTAGTTCCGGACTCGGACATGCCGGAATACGGGCTGAATGAGCAGGAGCTGAATGACCTCACCAACTATATGTTGGTATTGAAACGGTAAGGATACAGCATGGCTCGCTCACGAGGGATGAGCGATGAGAATGAAATTAGCTTTTCACAAAGGAGGCGTGATGAGTAAGGCCGGCAAGATTATGAAAGGTATTCTCACCCTATCGGGTCTGGTTATGACCATGATCCTCTTCAGTTCGGGTGAGGCGCTCCCAATCTTTGGTTTCTCCGAGGATGAGAAAAAGCTTAAAGAGCACTCTGTTCAGATTCCCCCTGAATATCAAGGCAAACAAATGCCGAACGGATGGTTGACGGATCCGAAGGTGCTTGCTGTAGGAAAGGCCATTTATGAAGGCACCGGGAATTCCGACGTCAACTGCGCGGGATGTCACGGCATTGACGGCAAACCCACTAGGAAAGGAAAAGGAGCGCCCGATCTTTCCGATCCTCAAGAAGCTCAAAAAAGTAATGCCCAGTGGTTTTGGGAAATTTCTGAGGGAAAGCGTCGGACCAAAATGCAAGGCCATGCGAAGCACCTCACCGAGGAGGAGCGTTGGCAGGTGATTGCCTACATGCGGACCTTTGCTCAATCAGCAAAGTAAGTAAAGTCGGGTCTGTTTGTGGCGGAAGGCCGGTCCGCCCTCAACCATCAATGTTTACAGTGCTATCAAAACCATTTTTCATTCAAGGAGGATACCATGAGAAAATTTCTGGTCACCATGCTGGCACTAGCGACGATCTGTGTCAGCCTGGCAATTCTGGTTCCACCTAATCCGGCTTCAGCGGTTCCATCTTTTTCCCGGCTGCATGGCTTGCCATGTAATGAATGTCATTCCGCATTCCCCCGTCTCAATCCGTTTGGGATGGACTATAAGCAGCGCGGGTATCGACTTCCCGGAGAAGAGGGGCTCTTCATTTGGGATCAGAAAACGCTTCCGATTTCAGCATTAGCCGTAGGCCGACTTCGCATCAGCCATCAGGACAATCCCGTAACCGGCGCGCGAACGCGCACCCGGAGCCGGTTCGAACTCGAAGAAGTGGAGTTGATGGTTGCCGGTACTGCTGCGCCAAAAGTGGGATATTTATTGGAGTTTGCACAAGAAGTGGCTGATGGTGAGGAATTTGGCACGGAGCAAGCCTGGGTTCAATTCAGCGACCTGCTACCCGCAAGTCTCCTTAATCTACGAGCGGGAATGATGCTCAACGAATTTTATTTCATCTCCCAAAAACGGCGGTTAACATTCCAGCGATACCTTTCTCCGATTACGTTCAACGTCACTGGGGTGGAACTCAATGGAACGTGGAGACGCTTGCGATTCGCCGGGGGAGTTGTCAACGATGAGCGATCATCCAGCACGAGTACACCTCCCAATACTCCGGCAGTCAATTTGGAAACTAGATTGCAGGGCTATTACGTGTGGGGAACCTATACCATCGCGGATCAGACTCTCGGCATCCGCTATATCAATACCAAATCCAATTCCGACAATCCTTCGCCGGTCATCGATGGCCGAAATCGTCAGCAACTGGATGCCACAGTGAATCTGTGGTTTGCCCCGGTCGAAGTGATTCTCGGGTATTTTCATAATTTTGATATAGGCGGGGTCAACAGGCAACAACGGCGAAGTTTTTTGGCGGAAGGAATCGTGGAAGTTATACCGGAAAAACTCTTCCTCGACACACGGTTTGAATTACAAGACACGGCTTTTGTGACCGGGAGTCCGAATAATCCAACGACCGCGAATGGGACGCAGGTGACAGCGAATCTCACATACTATTTACTTCCGAACATACGGTTGATCGCCGAATTCGACAAAGTCAGCGGAGAAGGATTGGGGGTCTTTGCGTTTGCCGGTCCCAACTCGAGTGCCACTAACAGTGAAGAAAGATATATGGTTGGTTTTCAGATAGGACTTTGAGTGTGTGACCGGGGGGCCATCCGTTATCTCCTGTAGCTGCGCCATCTCATGGCGCCTCTGGCACACGGGGAAGCAGCATAAGATGCTGCCGCTACAGGAAGACGTCTATTTTCTAAGCAGCAGGGAGGAATATTTTCAAAATGAGCCAAGAATTTCTTTCCGTTTCTTCTGGTATTCCGGCTCACTGATCAGCCCCTCCTGGTGCCAGGATTTGAGCTGACGGAGTTTGTGTTCCGCTGAAGAAGGAAGGGGTTCCGAGGGTTGGGAAGGTGCTGCGATAACAGGTTCCTTGGAATCTTGTGCAGGACCCAGAAACTGGTCGTACCCGATCAAAAGTGTCAATGGAGAGAAACTTTGGGATAAGGCGACCGATGATTCTCGATTTGTGAGAATGGTTTGATGGGGGCCTGGCACGATGTGGAAATCTGGTTTAGCAAGCGGCTTCAGTGGCGTTTCTCTCGCTTGCTCTCTTTTTCGCTCACCTGCGGCTGGTCTATTCACGTTGGCCAGTACGACGGCAAGTTGTGTTCCTTGTACGAACAGAGCTCCTGAGGTGATGACTGGGATGCCATCTTCTCGTGGCCGGTTCACCAAAAAGACGACCATTTCCTCAGGCTGGGCTTTGGCAAAGGCTGTCTTTATTTGAGGAGCAAGAAGCTCGGCGATGTCGGGAGGAAAGACCGATTGGGGTTGTGTGTCCTCTCGGAAGACATAATAATCGAGCAGGCTGACCTCTTTCTGGAATTTTATGGACTGCAAAATCAGAGAAAGATCCTGTGACGTGAATTCAATAGGATGGCTATTGGGCTCGGCTCGCGTCTCTCCAGGAAATAAAGGACTGTCCAGCCTGACCATCAGAACGGGATCCTGAAAAACAGATCGGGAAAACGTAGGAGAGTTGCCGCAACCAGACAGAAGGACAGCGATGAATAAAGCGATAATCAGAAACCCCTTGCACAATGTCGTTTGGTTTGCGGCTATTAGAAATCGCATGGCGAGATTATAGGGTGGGGTAGGAAAGAGAGCAACCAGCGGTTGCGAAATGGTCTCTTGTTTAATGGTTGGGAATAATGAACAAGCCTGAGCTTGAAGAACAGCGAAGCGCCGTGCCCGAACGGGACCGATATGACCTCATTATTATTGGGGGTGGTCCAGCCGGTTTGACGGCTGCAGTCTATGCCTCGCTTCTCAGGATGCGGGCCTTCCTGGTCACGTCGAACGTTGGTGGTCAAACAGTGGAGGGATCAAAGATTGAAAACTATATGGGCTACGAGTTCATATCAGGGCAAGAACTCGTTAAGAAATTCCAAGACCAGTTGCTTCAACACAATTACCTCGATCACCGGATTACCGAAATCACGTCCGTTCAATCATTTGAAAATCACTTTCTCGTCACAGACAAAAGAGAGGCTCAGTATGAAGCCTCGGCGGTAATTATCGCCACCGGCATGCGCCGTCGTCTCTTGAATGTGCCCGGAGAAGAACGATTGCAGCGCCAAGGGGTGTTCTATCAACACATGGAAGAAGGTGCGCTCGTTACCGGCCACGAGGTCGCGGTCGTGGGTGGCGGCAATTCAGCTTTACAGGGAGCCAGTGAACTTTCGCGGATATGTCCGAAAGTCTATGTCGTTTCAATTGGAGAGTGGACCGCCGATTTAGCCGTCCGAGAAGAAGTTGAGTCCCTCGGAAATGTTGTCGCACTGAAGGGATATGCAGTGGAAGAAATCTGGGGGGATCGACGGGTTTCTGCAGTGAAGGTGAAATGTCAGGAGACAGGAAAAGAGCGCTACTTGCAAGTGCATGGAGTGTTTATCGAGATAGGATGGAGACCCTTTGCCGATTTAGTTTCCTCGCTTGTCGATTTGAACGCACGGGGTGAAATTCAAATTCGTCCGGATTGTTCGACTTCTTGCCCTGGGATCTTTGCGGCAGGAGATGTCACCGATGCCTTTGGCAAGCGGGTCATTATCGCGACAGGTGAAGGAGCCAAAGCCGCGCTAAGCGCTCACGAATATCTCATGAGAAGGGAAAAGGAAGGCATGTAGGGTTGGCAGGTGAAGGTCGGCTTACGCCAATATAAGTGTTGAGCGTAGACCTTTGGTTGGATGGCTCTGATTTGAAAGGAGGTCTTGACGATGGGGCAGGATAAAGAAATGGATCGAGTGTGCGGAATGCGGATGGACATCAAGGATAACCACTTGACGAGTGTATACAAGGAAGAGACGTATTACTTCTGTTCAGAAGGATGCAAAGCTAAATTCGATCATGAACCGGAATACTATATGGAAAAGTTTTAAGGTCAAAAACCATAAATGATGGATGGTGAATAGTCATGGAGCTGATGAACCAACCAAGGCAACAATTTTTTTTACGCTTTCTCGATGCTGTGAAAAGGTTTCCCCAACGATATTGAAAGCGTGTAGGTCACTGGCTAGTACAAGACCACCTTTAACTTAGGGCTGACGTTGACGACTGCCGAGTTTTTGTAATTTTCATAAGTTGTTCAACCAGCCACTAATGGAGGGAATAAAGGCAAAATCATGGGTCGATCGAAAATTACGGTAGTGGGGGCGGGCTTCGTTGGGGGTACGATTGCGCAACGTTTGGTTGAGACTGACTCCTATGACGTGGTGTTACTGGATGTGGTCGAAGGGCTTCCGCAAGGGAAAGCGTTAGACCTTTCTGAAGCCAGTCCCATCTGCGGCTTTGAGCCTCGAATCGTGGGAACCAACCGATTCGACGATACGGCGGACTCTTCACTTGTCGTCGTGGTCGCCGGTGTTCCCCGCAAGCCGGGGATGAGTCGGGATCAGCTTCTCGAAACCAACACCCGCATTGTTCGAGCAGTCGTGCGAGATATTGTGGCTCGCTCGCCCTTAGCGATCATTCTGATGGTCACGAACCCCCTGGATGCGATGACCTATGTGGCTTACCAGGTCAGTCAATTTCCCAAGCAGCGAATCGTGGGAATGGCTGGAGTCCTGGATTCAATACGCTTTCGAACTTTTATTGCAAACGAACTCAACGTCTCTGTTGACAATGTCCAGGCCATAGTCCTGGGATGTCATGGGGATTCCATGGTTCCTCTTGTCCGTTACACGACAGTCGCTGGTCGGCCAATTGAGGAATGGATATCGAAGGATACACTCCAGGCATTAGTGAAACGGACAAGGAAGGGTGGAGGAGAGATCGTTAGTCTTCTCAAAACAGGGAGTGCCTATTATGCACCAGCCGCCTCCGTGGTGGAAATGGTTGAGGCGATATTGAAGGACCAAAAAAAGATTTTGCCTGCCGCTGCACTGTGCGAAGGAGAGTACGGCATTCATAACCTCTTCGCGGGAGTACCGGTAAAGTTCGGCTCCCATGGGGTAGAAGAAATTGTCGTTTTTGATCTGACCCCTGAAGAACAGGTAGCACTGGAGCATTCCGTCAATGCGGTGCGTGCGCAGTGCCAGAAGGTTGACCAGTTGTTGGGTTGTCAAGCCTAAAAAAGGCTAACTTGGAGGTGTATGATGCAAGATTTTTCCCCAGGCCTGGCCGGCGTACCGGCCACGAAGTCCAAAGTCAGTTTCGTAGATGGACAAGCCGGCGTGTTGGAGTACGGTGGAATCAGGATTGCGGATCTTGCTGAACATAGCTCCTTTCTGGAGACTACTTTCCTGTTACTCAAAAATCGACTACCCACAAATACCGAGTTTGATCAGTTCTCTGATGATGTCGCGCATCATCGACGGATCAAGTACCGGATCACTGACCTGATCAAATGTCTCCCGGAACATGGACATCCGATGGATGCCCTGCAGGCAGCCGTGGCGGCACTCGGCATGTTCTATCCGGCCCATGATGTTTTAAACCCGGAAGTACAATACTTGTCCACGGTACGATTAATTGCCAAGGTCCCCACGATTGTGGCTGCCTATCATCGGCTTCGTCGTGGGGATGAACAAATCCAGCCGAGGGATGATCTCTCACATTCCGAAAACTTCCTGTATATGCTGACGGAGAAAGCGCCGGATTCCTTCATGGCCAAGGTTCTGGATACCTGCCTTATCCTTCACGCTGAGCATACGATGAATGCCTCTACGTTCAGCGGTCTCGTCACCGCTTCCACTCTGGCAGATCCCTATTCGGTGGTGTCTTCTTCTATCGGAACCTTAAAAGGCCCGCTGCACGGTGGAGCGGCGCAGGAAGTGGTGGAGATGCTGGAATCGATTGGGGTCCGGGAACAGGTACGGCCCTACTTAAAGAAGAAGTTAGCGGCCAAGGAAAAAATTGTGGGTTTTGGACATCGGATCTACAAAGTGAAGGATCCCCGAGCCACGATCCTTCAACAGCTCGCGAAGCGGCTCTTTGCTCAACGCGGACCTTCTCCGCTGTATGAACTGGCCGAAGAGGTGGAACTGGTGGGGGAAGAATTCCTTGGACAAAAAGGAATCCATGTCAACGTGGATTTTTACTCAGGCGTCCTCTACAAGACCATGGGAATCGACACGGATTTTTTCCCCGCTATCTTTGCGATAGCCAGAGTCTCTGGCTGGTTAGCTCATTGGGTGGAACAGCTTGAAGAGAATCACCTTTTCCGGCCTGGCCAGATTTATACCGGAACGCATAGTCAATCATATATCCCATTGGCCCAGCGTGGGTGAAGGAACGAAAAACGGATGTTGTCCGTAATCTCCCACATCCATTCGAAATGACAGGGTGATGAAGACAGCTAAGGTAGGATGCGCTAGGGTCGATGGGGTTTTAAACATTATCCCGATATGCGAAGCAGTCTCATCGAACAAGAACAGATTAAAGAACCCCGTCCAAAGTGCGGGGCTTTCAAAAAACCTTAAAACAACATCAGTTGCGTCGCCTCTTATTTTTCATCCCGAAGGAAGCCAACGTAATGCCAGAGAAGGGATCAGATGGTCCCACCTCCAACAGTGTGCACAAGAGAAAGTCGAAAAGGCTGGCATATGATTAATCATGGTTGTGGAAATGTTGAATAACGACTCATGTCTTTGAGAAAGCGCGGAGGCAAAAAGGAACAATTGGAAAGATTTATTATTGAGCTTCATGAATGGGGCTGTTCACGCCAATAGCGAATAAAAGCTTTAGAGGAGCCTAGCATTATCAACGAGAGGGAATGGTCAAAAAAGTCCGTCCAGCAAGGCCGCAGCCATTTTGACGCGCGGAGCGTACTCTCAGTACGTGAGCACGGCAAAATGGGGAGAACGTCGCTGGCGGCTTTTTTCAACATTCCTTGAATGTATTTTCGAAGGCTTGGGTATTTCCCCACATATCATGCCTATGCCTGAGAAGTTATGGGGGCCACATTAAATTAAAAGGTGGAACCCATTTGTGATGGTTCCACACTTGCAGCTTTCTTAACTAAGGGTAAACATGAAATCCAATCTTCGCAATCATAAAATCCGCCATCTCCGAATTTCCCCGCCCATTTGTGTCAGCGAAGGTTCTCTGATTCGAGACGCGATTCGTCAGATGCAAACACAGCGAGTGGGATGTGTCTTGGTATGTCAGAACGATCGGCTCGTAGGAATCATGACAGAGGTCGATGTCGTGAGAAAAGCTGAATTGGGCGAAGCCGCCTGGAATGAACCAATTCAACAATGGATGACCCGTGCACCCGTTTCGATTGCTGCCAACGCCTCCATCTGGGATGCGGCCAAGGCCATGAAAGATGGTGGGTTTCGTCATTTGCCGGTGATTGATGGTGAAGGGAACCCCATGGGGTTCATTTCCATCCGAAATATCGTGACCTACTTGGCGGATCAATTTCCGGACACGGTGTATACGCTTCCACCCGACCCGGACAAAATTCCCGGAACGCCGGAAGGAGCCTGATTCCAATGTCTTCCGTCGAAACCAAACAAAAACCTCAACAGGAAGTGGCCGCTATCACCATTCGCTTTGCAGGCGATTCCGGGGATGGCATGCAACTCGCAGGTGAGCGCTTTTCCGCGGAAACAGCCCTTGCCGGTAATGACCTTCGAACCTTTCCTGATTTTCCCGCAGAGATTCGCGCTCCTGCCGGAACACTCTCAGGGGTAAGCGGATTTCAAATTAGCTTTGGATCGCAGGAAGTGTATACGCCTGGGGATGCTCCCGATGTACTTGTGGCGATGAACCCCGCTGCGTTGAAAACCAGTGTTTCCGCATTAGACCCCGGTGCTATCATTATTCTGAATGAGGATGGCTGGACGGATACGAATATCAAAAAGGCTGGCTACGACTCCGACCCGCTTTACGATGGCAGCTTAACAGGATACCGCGTATACCCCGTCCCTATCAGTCGGCTCAATGACGAAGCGCTTCGAACATCCCCGTTGAGCACTAAGCAAAAAGGTCGATGTAAGAATTTCTTCGCGTTGGGCTTGTTGTCCTGGATGTACAGCCGTCCGGTGGAGAAGACTTTCCATTGGATTCAAGAAAAATTTTCACGCAACCCGGACATCGCAAAGGCCAATACGCAGACATTTAAAGCGGGGTACCATTTCGGGGAAACGGCTGAACTCTTTACCTCGCAATTCGTCGTGTCCAAGGCCAAGATCGCGCCTGGGTTGTATCGAAAGATTAGCGGGAATGAGGCGATGGCGCTTGGATGTATTGCCGCGGCCCAACGAGCCGGCAAGTCTTTGGTGTATGCGAGCTACCCCATTACCCCGGCCTCCGATATTTTGCACAAGTTGTCCCAGCATAAGGCCTATGATGTGCGCACGTTTCAAGCCGAGGATGAAATCGCCGCGGTGTGTGCCGCGATTGGCGCATCCTTTGCGGGAGCGTTGGGCGTCACCGGGACCAGTGGACCGGGTTTGGATCTCAAGGGTGAGGCCATTGGGCTGGCTGTGATGGCCGAACTGCCATTGGTCATCATTGATGTCCAACGTGGGGGCCCCAGTACAGGGCTTCCCACCAAAACCGAACAAGGCGATTTGCTGCATGCCATGTTTGGGCGTCACGGGGAATGTCCCTTGGTCGTGCTTGCCTCCAAGACACCAGGAGATTGTTTCGACACCGTGTATGAGGCGTTTCGACTGGCTACCAAATACATGACTCCGGTCATCGTGCTCTCGGATGTCTATCTCGCGAATGGAACAGAACCATGGAAGATTCCCATCTTTGATTCTCTTCCCAAGCTCGATATCGTTCATCCCACAGCTATCAAAGACGATCATCCCTTTTATCCATATAGTCGGGATGAAGTGACGGGAGCGAGACCTTGGGTTATTCCGGGAACGCCCGGGCTTGAACATCGACTGGGTGGTTTGGAAAAAGAGCATTTGACTGGGAACGTATCGTACGATCCTTCCAATCATGAGCGCATGGTGAGGTATCGGGCCGAAAAAATTAACGGCGTCACCGCAGACATTCCACCGCTGACGGTTCATGGCCAACCCGAGGGTCAGCTTTTGGTCATCGGATGGGGGAGCACATATGGAGCGATCACCGCAGCCGTGTCGAAAGCTCAGGAGGAAGGATGCTCGGTGTCGGCTGTTCACCTCCGGCATCTCCATCCGTTCCCATCTAACCTGGGCGAGATTCTGTCTCGATTTCAATCCGTGCTCGTGCCGGAACTCAATACGGGACAACTGCGTTTTCTGCTACGAGGACATTTTCTCATTGATGTGCACGGCTTAAATAAAATCCAGGGACAACCTTTTAAGGAATTGGAGATACTGGATGCGATTCGTCAGCTCACCTGAATAAGATAGGGATACGCGAAAACCCACAATGAGTCCATCAATGTCCACAGTTCCAATGCTCTCTCGAAAAGATTTCATTCCCGATCAGGAAGTGCGCTGGTGTCCGGGGTGTGGTGATTATTCCATCCTGGCCCAGATGCAAAAGGTCCTCCCCACATTGGGTATTCCTCGGGAACAGTTCGTGATTATTTCTGGCATTGGGTGTTCCAGCCGCTTCCCGTATTACCTGAACACCTATGGGTTCCACACGATTCACGGTCGTGCACCTGCGGTGGCCACAGGGTTAAAAATTGCTCGTCCCGATCTCTCCGTGTGGGTGATCACGGGAGATGGTGACGGCCTCTCTATCGGTGGCAACCATCTCATTCACATGCTTCGACGGAATCTCGATATTAAAATTCTCCTCTTTGATAACCGGATCTATGGACTGACCAAAGGGCAATATTCCCCCACCTCGGAACTCGGGAAAAAGACAAAGTCCTCTCCCATGGGAACGATTGAATCTCCAATTCGACCGATCGAGCTGGCGTTAGGAGCGGAGGCTACCTTTGTGGCTCGTACCGTGGATACCGACATGCCACATCTGGGGGACATTTTACGACGGGCAGCTCAGCACAAGGGCTCGGCCCTCATTCACATTTTGCAAAACTGTCCGGTCTTTAATGATGGCGCGTTTGAATCCGTCCGCGACCGTATGGAGCGGATGGAACATGGCCTCTACTTAACCCATGGGAGCCCTCTCTTGTTTGGAAAAGACAATGAAAAAATGATTGTGCTTGATGGGGTGGAGCCAAGGGTTGAGACCCTGACTTCTTCGAATCATGACCAGGTGCTTATCCATGATGAACACGCCTCACAACCCTCCTTGGCTTTTCTCCTGAGCCGATTACCCTATCCCGATTTCCCGATTCCCATGGGAGTCTTCCGGGACATCACCAAACCCACTTATGATACCGCGTTGGTCGGCCAGGTTGAAGAGGCCAAACGACGAATCGGTAGCCCGGATATCCAAACGTTACTCGAAGGCCCCGAAACATGGAGAGTGGAATAAATGGGTGTTAAGATCATTTTGTGTCCTGATTGTGAAAAGGAGAATCTCCCGGGCGCGGATCTTTGCGAGTCTTGTTCGCATGATCTGACATATTTGAATCGGCAGCGTGAAACCGCGCCAATCCAGAAACGGATCATACAAGACTCCATTGCTTTACTTTCGCTTCGTGCCCCTATTGTTGTACAACCGCAAACCATTCTTTACGAGGTTCTCAAAAAGATGCGCGAAAAAACAGTTGGAGCGGTGGTGATAAAGGAAGGCCAACATATCACCGGCATTTTTACGGAACGGGATTTTTTGTATCGTATTGCCTTACACAATCTGGACCTCAAAGATATTCCCATTGGAGAAGTGATGACGCCCTCCCCAGTTTTGGTCAACCTGTCGCACTCTCTGGCCTTCGCGCTTCGCGAAATGGCAATGGGGCGATACCGCCATCTGCCTGTGATGGATGATCAAAACCAGTGTGTCGGCATTCTTTCAGCCGACGGGATCTTACGGTATCTGATTGACCACTTAGAGGAGTAAGTGCAACCTTGAGGGTGTTACTTTATTGTTGGGGCTTTCTGCTCATCTGCCTGTCAGTTGAAGAAGCCAGAAACCTAGCTTTTCATGCAAAGGCAGGTTGTGTACGGGCCTGTTGAATATTCCTGGCCCATGACGCAAATCTGCTCTAGATAAGATGACCAGTACCGGTGGTTCAAAAACGCATGCTGGGTCTTTCCGAAGGGGCCGCCTGCCTGCGCGAAGCCGCTTCGGCGGAGGGTCCAGCAAGGCCAAATTCGTCAGGGGTGATGCGTAAGGCGTGATGAGTTGGAATGGAAGGGAAAAGTCAAACAGCTCTCCCGCTTCACGTATCACGGTTCACGTCCTCAGAGAACGCCACTGGCGGCTTTTTTCACATTCCCATAGAGGGAGAAAAGTTATGAAGCCCGGCTTCATGGCCAGAATCACATGCAGGGAGGTTCTTTATGAAGAGGAATATGGTGGGGATAGTGTTGGCTGGAGTTGTAGGGCTCCTGGGACCAGTGGGTTGTGCCATTGATTCTCCACGCGAGATGCTAAATCGCAACGATCATACGGTTCTGGCGGCCTGGTACAAAAATGAAGCGGATAGTCTTCGGTCGCGGGCGGAGGAGATGCGTCAAATGGCCGAATGGTTTGCAGTCGCGAGATTACAGTCTCCTCCACCATTCCTGGAGAACGTCAATCCGGGTCAGTCTAAGCTGAGTATGGTGGTGCATTGCCGAGATCTCGCCCAGGCGTATGAAGCAGCGGCAGAGGAAAACGCCGCCTTGGCCGAAGCGCATGCGGAACAAATGGTTCGTCAGTGACTCGATTACCAAGAAAGCCGCTTTGGATTTGAGGGGACTCAATAATCATTCCGAGCCCCATTCACTGAAGGAAGGAAAAAGGGATGATTCCAAGTAACAAACAATATCCTCACAGTTCCCCATGGCTCTTTGGGTTACCCATGCAGAATGAAAATACTCTGGGCCATCCGGGCACGTCTCCTGTAGCTGCGCCATCTCATGGCGCCCCTGACGAGGGAGAAGGCAGCATAAGATGCTGCAGCTACAGGTGGGACAACTATTTTCGAAGCAGAAGCGCCAGTATTTCATGGGGTGCGCCCCTAGCAAATCAAAAGGAAATGACACTGTTGGCGAATCGGAAATGTGGCCTTTGTCATAGCACTCAAGCGCCCATTTCTTGGAGTCTCGGCCAGCGTCTTACCGGGAATTTCGTTCAAAGGTTGGGGAGGTTAACGCAATGATTGAATTCCTTCAGGAAAATGTATTTTTCATTGTCGTGGTCGTTCTAATGTTCTGGTGTCATGTATCGCATCATGGCCATGGGGGACATGGTGAAAAAAACCCTCCTGATGGGAGAAACCCAAAATGAAAACCTTAAACCTTTTTGTCGTGACGTGGTCTTTGGCGTCCTTCTGCGCCCTTTCGTTCACCATCTGTGTGATCTATGGCTTGCTGACTCCCCATAGTCTGCACATGCATGAATTTTTAGAAATGGTGCTTCCTGCTTATGAGTGGGGAAGTTTCCCACTATTTTTTGTGGGGCTTGTGGAAAGCTTTTTGTATGGGGCTTATGCCGGATTGGTGTATGTGCCGATCTATAACTTTTTTCTTAAAAAATGGGATCCTGAAAGCAACCATACTCAATATAGGGAGGAAAAGGGGTTTCGCACGACTGCAAAAACAGAAATGGACAGAGTGTGTGGAATGTGGATTGAGACCGAGGCAGCTAAGGGTACCAGTTTTTACAAGGATGAAACGTATTATTTCTGCACGGAAGAGTGTAAGGCCAAATTTGACCAAAACCCTGACTACTACATGGTAGGGGTTGAAGGGAGGAAACCTTAATTTTTTAGGTTTCGGTCACTTAATAATGATAAATTTGTCTGAAATAAAAAAAAGGGGTAGGAAATGCATAGTGATACACCGGCTGGAGGAGTTTGGGGTCTCACGGCTGTCATGGTCGTCATCGCGTCGTGGATTTTATACCGGTACGTGGCCCCACGTCGCTGGCGGGAGTGGTCCCGCGCTGGGTTAATCCAAGCATTCATCATTGCCTTATATGCGGAAATGTACGGGTTTCCGCTCACAATCTATTTGCTGAGCGGGTTTCTGGGCTTTGACATTCCCTGGCTTCATCAAAGTGGCCATTTGTGGGCCACCCTGTTCGGGTGGGGTCACACCGGGGCTATGCTGGAAATGCTAGTTGGGTATGCCATTGTCTTTTTTGGGATTTCATTATTAATTGAAGGATGGCGGGAAGTCTATCTCGCAACCCAAGGCAACCAACTCGCGACGCACGGACTCTACGGATTGGTCAGACATCCTCAGTATACGGGGATTTTCCTCGCCATCTTTGGGCAATTAATTCACTGGCCAACGATCCCGACCTTATTGTTGTTTCCGATTGTTGTTTGGGCCTATTACCGCCTCGCCAAGAAGGAGGAACAGGGCATGATGGATAAGTTTGAAACAGAGTATCGGAATTATCAAAACGCTGTTCCAATGTTTTTCCCTCGCATGGCCAACTGGAAGCGCTTCCTTGGTTTCCAGCCGGTGGCGGAGTAGGACCAACTTCGGTTAATCAACGCGGCAGAGATACTGGGAAACACTCGTTGCAGGAAAACCATTAATAAGATCGAGAGCACTCTCACTCAAAGGTGAAAGGTTACGAAAGGGAGGTCTTGGTGAAACAACGGATTTGGTTAGTTTTGTTGGGCTCACTATTCCTTATGATTTTGACAAGTTGCGTATCGACTTCTCCACAGGAATTGCTGAAGCAAGAAGATCATAAAACCTTAGCCGCCTGGTACCAGCAAGAAGCGGCAAGCCTCCGTACGCGTGCAAAGGAAATGCTTCAGTTGGCTAAGAGGTATGAGTATTACTATCGGGACGGGGACTATTTTACTCGGATGCGAATATTGAAGCACTGCCGTTTCTTGGTTGAAGAATACACAACAGCGGCAACGGAAGCTGATGCGCTTGCGAAGGCCCATGCAGAAGCCAATAGACCTGAGTGAGGTGATTTACAGGTTTTGTCTCAAGAAAAAAAGAACTGGAGCCACTATTGAAGATTTCAATTTTCCAGACTGTACACGGGTTTTCAAATCCTTGTTTCTAAAAAATTATTTGAAAGGAGGTTTGTGAAGTGAACCATCAAAGTAATAGAGAAAAGGGATTGGACGTGAAAAACATATTTCATCCCTCAGATTTTACTGAGGAAAGCGAGGTGGCATTTGCGCATGCACTGAAAATTGCGTTACCTGCCAAAGCCAACCTGAGTATGTTTCATGTTCACGAAAAGCGGGATGACGAAGAGTGGACAGAATTTCCTGGCGTTCGGAACCTTTTGGTTCGCTGGAAGCTCATTCCAGAAGGAAGTTCACGTGATGAGGTGAGAAAGCTCGGGTTGGGTATTCAAAAGATTCAGGGCATGCGGGAAGATCCCGTTGCCTCAATTTTAGGTTACCTGGAAAGCACTCCGAATGATCTGATTGTTCTGACAACCCACCAACAAAAAGGGATCGATCGTTTGTTGCACAAAGCGATAGCAGAACCTGTTGCCCGAGAATCAAAACAATTGACCCTCTTCATCCCACAGGAACAAAAGGGATTTGTGTCACTCAAGGATGGAAAGGTGAGTCTGCAACGAATTCTTATACCTGTTGACCAAAACCCGCTTCCCCAAGCGGCTATTGATGCAGCCTCTGGTCTGGTCCATTTGCTCAATGGCAATAGAACGGAATTTACGATCGTTCATGTCGGTTCTCATAAAACGCTCCCGCCTTTTCACTTATCGAATGGTCATGACTCGAAATGGAAAACTATTGTCTCCACTGGCAATGTGGTTGAACAAATTCTCAAAATTGCAGAAGACCGTGCGCCGGACCTCATCGTCATGGCGACCCAGGGTCATCAAGGATTTTTGGATGCTCTTCGTGGCAGTACGACTGAGCGAGTGTTGAGGGCAGCGTCATGTCCAATTCTTGCGGTTCCAGTTGAGTAAAAATGGGAATTTGAAGCGTAAAGCAAAGATTGAATGATCAGGAAAAGGAAGCACGCAATATGAATATGGTTAAGGACCTAGTTTGCGGCATGATGGTGGACGAAGAAAAAAGTCTTACGATGCTTTTTCATGAAGAGGCATTACATTTCTGTTCAGAACTTTGCCGGAATACCTTCTTAGAAGATCCGGAAAGTTTTGTGGGTCGGCTGGGGGCTTCCATCTCGGATTTTGGAAAAATCTCTCGACGAATTGCCTATTTTTCGATGGAGGTGGGCATGGAGTCCGACATGCCCATTTATAGTGGAGGTTTAGGGATCCTGGCTGGTGATACCTTAAAGTCTTGTGCAGACCTTAAAGTTCCGACGGTAGGTGTCAGCTTACTTTATACTCACGGGTATTTCGACCAGAAACTGGATGAATGGGGCAATCAGCAGGAATTGCCCATGACATGGGACCCCTCTCGCTTTGCTCGTCTTCTTCCCGTGTCGATTCAAGTGCCTATCGAGGGTCGAATGGTTGTCGTTCGTGCTTGGCAATATGACATTGTAGGTTCCAGCGGCTTTACAGTTCCCCTCATTCTTCTTGATACCAACGTGAATGGAAATTCAGTGTCTGATAGGGAGTTAACAGGATGGCTCTACGGTGGGGACGATCGGTATCGGATAGCCCAGGAAATCGTGTTGGGCGTTGGAGGAGTACGCATGCTTCGAGCGTTAGGATACACGGAACTCGAACGCTTTCATATGAATGAAGGACACGCAGCCTTTTTGATTTTAACGCTTTTGGAGGAACATGGGAGTCGGGGATCATTGGACTGGGACTTTTCGGGCATTCGCAATCAATGCATTTTTACCACCCACACACCGGTTCCTGCTGGCCACGACCGCTTTTCCTACGATCTGGTGAAGGAAGTATTAAGAGAACCCCTGCCTTTGGAACTCATTCAAATGCTTGGGGGAAACGACCAGCTGAACATGACGTCTCTTGCGTTGAACATGAGCGACTATGTCAATGGTGTTGCCAAGAGGCATGGGGAAGTGTCCCAAGAAATGTTCCCAGGTTACGCCATCGATTCTATTACCAATGGCGTGCATTCAACTACTTGGACCTGTGAGAGCTTCAAGGCTTTGTATGATCGGTACATCCCTGGGTGGATAAAGGACCCGCTTTCCCTTCGGCATGCGATCAGCCTTCCGAAACAAGAAGTATGGGATGCCCATGTGGAAGCTAAGGCGCGGCTTATTGAGGAAATCAACCGTCGAACTCAATTGTCTTTCAATACCGATGTGCTGACCCTGGGCTTCGCACGACGAGCGACGCCGTACAAACGAGCCGATCTGATCTTTTTCGATCCTGACCAGTTGGCGGACATTGCAAAGACAGTAGGACCGATTCAACTCATCTTCGGGGGCAAAGCGCATCCACGAGATGGTGGGGGCAAGGATATGATTCGACGGGTGGTCCAATTTACGCGGCAACTCAAGAACGACGTGTCAATCACCTATCTTGAGAATTACGACATCGCGTTAGCCAAACTCCTCACATCCGGGGTTGATCTCTGGCTGAACACCCCTCATCGACCCTTGGAAGCATCGGGAACCTCGGGAATGAAAGCCGTCCATAACGGGATACCCAATTTCAGTGTGTTAGACGGATGGTGGATTGAAGGCCACATCGAGGGTGTGACGGGTTGGTCCATCGGACCGACAACAGAACCTCTGGCCCAATCGAAAACAGAGGATCAAGAAGATGCTCAAGAACTGTATCAGAAATTGCGCACCGTAATCGTGCCCATGTTTTACCAGGAGCGGGACCAATGGATTGATGTAATGCGCCAATCCATAGCCTTCAACGCGTCCTTTTTTAACACGCATCGAATGGTGCAACAGTATGCAGCCAATGCTTATGTATGAATAAGATATCCCAACCATGCGCATAATAAGCTACCAACTTGCCTTAGCCCTCAAGTTGGTCGTGAATTTACAATGGGAAGGGCCATCATCTATTGAGGAGGTGCAGGATGAAGAACAGATCAAGCTGGAAAATGTTAGTGGGAGCGGTATTGGTTACCATACTGGTCGGCTGTGCGACCGTTTCTGGTCCCCCCAGCCAGCTGGTGCAACAAAACGATCATGCAGGGCTGGCCGCTTGGTACGAACAAGAAGCGGGTAATCTCCGTGCACGGGCTGAAGAAATGAGACAAATGGCCAAAAGCTACGAGCAGCGAATGAGCAAGCCAAAACAACATTCCGTGTTGGTTCAACACTGCCGCAATTTGTCGGAGAAATATTCCAAGGCGGCTGAAGAGGCTGAAGCTCTGGCGAAATTGCATACTGAACAGCAAAAGGGGCAATGAAGACTTTTTATTGCATTTAAGATCGCTGCCAATCCACTTCGACAGTCAGGTACAACAGAAGTCTGTTTAGTTTGGGCAAGCTCCTGGGGAACAAGGGGACATAGAGAGAATAAATCTTCTGAAATACAATCGATGACGGAAGCTTCATCAACCTAAACATCGAGGAACCCCCATGACAAGTTCCGGAGAAAGAGTTGAAAATTGTATGCAGCGGGATCTTGTCACGGTCAAGGATGGGACCAACCTCGTCGTAGTAGCCAAAACTATGACTGAGCAGAAAATTGGATGCGTCCTGATTCACAGAGAAGGAGGCTCTTCCCAAAATTTCAAAATGATTGGGCTGCTTTCGGAAGCTGATCTTGTTCGGAAAGGCCTGGCCCAAGGTCTATCTCTTTCGGACACCATGGTAACCCAGATCATGGCACCCACCCTGCTGACCATTCCTATTCAGTCTACTATGCTGGAGGCCAGCCATGTCATGGAGCAGTCAAGGGTTCGTCATCTTTGCGTGGCCGATGTGGCCGATGAGGACGAAATCGTTGGACTGATTTCCATTCGTGATTTGGTGAAACATTTTGTGCATGCAACGTCAGGGCCCATTCGGGATTTGGATGATGTCTATCGCCCCTTAAGTGTCCTCATGCAGACGGCGATGGAAAAAATAGACCGAGAGGAAACCTTATCAATGGCCTCCACATTGATGGCTAACAAACACATCGGCTCGTTGTTGGTGATGCAAGGGGGGAAAGTCGTGGGGATTGTGACGGAACGTGACCTGGTTCAAAAAGGAATAGCTCTCGATCACGATCCCAACCACGTCACAGTGGGTACGGTAATGAGATCCCCCCTCATTGACATCGATATCAATCGAACGGTGCATGATGCCAGTGATCTCATGGCGGAACAGGGCATTCGTCACTTACCGGTGACCGAAAACCACGCCATTGTAGGAATCCTGTCTGTCCGGGATCTCATTCGGATGATCTCGGTTCGCGACCGTCCACGGTTCTTGCGTGACAAACGAGAGCACGATTAGGGATGAATCAGGAGAGCCCCAATCAAGACACCAAATCCCTGTCGTCCAAATTATGTGAAACCAGGCCTCTCTGTTACGGGACTCTAAGGATTAGGAATGCCAAATAAAGGTCATCTGTTGCACCCTGAGCAGGCTGCTGGTCTCCTTATGATTGGGGCTATGGCGTTAGCACTGGCAGCAGCCAATTCGCCTCTTCAACCAATGTATCAAGCAATCCATCATACCCCAGTTCACGTTCGATTTGGCGCTTTAATTATTGATAAACCGCTGGCTGTATGGATCAACGAAGGGCTCATGGTCATTTTTTTTCTTTTGGTTGGACTCGAAATCAAACGTGAACTGCTCGAAGGACAACTCAGGGCTCCGGCTCTCTTTGCCCTTCCAGGCTTAGCCGCTCTGGGTGGTATGGCACTCCCTGCCGCCATTTACTCAACCATAAATTGGACTGATCCAAAGTTACTTCATGGATGGGCAATTCCTACTGCCACCGATATCGTGCTCGCCCTCGGTATCTTGTCTTTTTTCAATGCCCGAATACCTCATAGTCTCAAGGTCTTCCTCATGGCCGTTGCGGTCTTTGATGATATTGGCGCCGTCTTCATCATTGGACTTTTCTATGGTCAAGAACTGGCTTTTTTTCCTTTAACCATGGTGGCAATTGGAGGAGCAGTATTAGCGGGCCTCAACATCTTTCACATTGTTAGACCCGCCGCTTATGTATTCGTGGCATTATTTCTCTGGGTCTCGACTTTGAAAGCAGGAATTGAACCCGCTTTGGTTGGCGTGCTTATCGGACTTGCTGTCCCCTTACACGTCCCAGATCGAGCGAACTATTCTCCACTTGGTGAAACGGAAAGACAGTTACGACCTTGGGGGCTTTTTTGTGTCGTTCCCTTATTTGCCTTCTTCAACGCTGGCGTCTCTTTTTCTGGTGTCCAGCTTGAGACTCTCTTCAACAAGGCATCGGTTGGGATCATGGCAGGGTTGTTTCTTGGCAAACAACTCGGAATATTTGGGACGGCATGGATAGCGGTGAAACTGAGGCTTGCGCAACTACCTGATGACATCAAGTGGTCGCAACTCTATGGAGTAGCGTTGTTGGGGGGAATAGGCTTCACCATGAGCCTGTTTGTTTCTTCGCTGGCCTTCACCGATTCTGGCCTGATTCAATCTTCGAGATTCGCTATCCTGATAGGTTCGTCCTTATCAGCCGTAACCGGAATGGTGATCCTTTACCATTCGACCATGAAAGAAAATTATGAAAAAGGTTGATTCTTAACCAAATAAATCGATTAGAAAGGTAGTTCATCATGCTCTCGAAAGTATCTATCGGAAAACATTGCTGTGCCGCCTCCACCAATCTTGAAAACTACCGGCCCCTTGTCGGAGACGAAATTATTGATGAAATTCAAACCCTAGCCAATCAGCTTAAGGGAGTCCGGATTTGTCATTTGAATTCCACAGCCAATGGGGGAGGAGTGGCAGAACTCCTTTCTCGCTATCTCCCGCTAGTTCAGGCTCTCGGCGTCTCAGCCGAATGGCGTCTCATTCACGGGCAACCTGAATTTTTCACGGTGACGAAGGCTTTTCATAATGGGTTGCAGGGGGGCCATTATGATTTGCGAGACCCGGAGCACGATTTGTATTTAGATGCCAATGAACAAAGCGCTAAGCTTATGTCCACGGAATATGATGTCTTTATTGTCCATGATCCACAACCCGTGGCCATTCGACATTTTAGTGGACCGCGAAATGCAAAATGGATTTGGCGCTGTCACATTGATAGCTCTGCTCCCGACCCTAGTGTCAGTGCTTTTTTGACCCCATTCATTCAAGAATACGATGCGTTCATCTTTACAATGCCAGGATTTTTGCTGCCGAGTCTTCCAAAAAACAAAGCCCATTTTATCGCTCCAGCCATTGAGCCTATGGCCACGAAAAATATGGACCTTCCATTGGATGTCTGCAAACGGGCCGTTGCAGACTCCGGCATGGCTCTCACTCGTCCCATTTTGCTCCAAGTTTCCAGGTTTGACCCCTGGAAAGATCCCCTTGGAGTCATTCAAGCCTACCGATTGGTCAAAGAAGAAATTCCAGGAGTTCAACTCGCCTTAATTGGGGCTATGGCCGGAGATGACCCAGAAGGCTGGGCGCTTCTAGAAAAAGTTGAAGAGGAAGCTGCCAATGATTCGGACATTTTCATTTTCACGAATTTAGGAGGGGTCGGAAGCATGGAAGTGAACGTGTTCCAGCGAGCCTGCGATGTGGTCATTCAAAAATCCTTACGTGAAGGCTTCGGCCTCGTGGTCTCAGAAGCACTATGGAAGGAAAAACCCATAATCGCAGGAAAAACTGGTGGTATTCCCATGCAGGTTCCCAAAGGTTTTGAACATAACTTGGTGGATACCATTGAGGGTTGTGCTGAAAGAATCCTTCATCTTCTGAAGCACTCTGGAGAACGAGGCGATTATGGACGTGCAGGTCGAGAACATGTGCGGCGGAACTTTTTGTTACCTCGTTTGGTGCGAGATGAATTACAGCTCATTAATTCCTTGATTTGAAAACTTCTAAAGATTCAGAATGTAAATATTCCAACACTAAATCAATAATGGTTAGAAAAAAAATAGGTTACTCCTAAATTTTAAAAAACCAAAAGCATTAAAGGGGACTCTCCTCTCTGGTTGACTGCCATGAATCTGAATGAAGAAGGAAACCGACACAATTCATTGATCCCTTTGAATCATGCTGATGAAGGAGCTACCAAAGATCCAGTGTGTGGGATGACGGTAGATCCACGAACTTCCAAGTTGACTCAAGCCTGGAGTGGCACGGTTTTTTATTTCTGCAGCTCGCACTGTCTGGAAAATTTTCGAAGCAATCCTAACTCTTTTTTAGCTAGAGAAAATAAATCCCCGCATCCCACCTCGCCGAACCACACCCGTAATTTATTCACATGCCCCATGTGTCCTGAGGTACAGCAAGACAAGCCCGGGCCTTGCCCTTCCTGTGGCATGGCTTTAGAGCCTGCTCCTGCAACACTACAAACTTCCCACACAAAATATATGTGTCCCATGCATCCAGAGATAGTTCAGGATACCCCTGGATCCTGTCCTATTTGTGGGATGGCCTTAGAGCCTCAAACGGCTGCGATTGAAGAAGAAGTCAATCCAGAGCTGGTCGATATGCAAAAGCGCTTTTGGGTAGGCCTCGTTTTGGCAACCCCCGTTTTATTTTTTGCAATGTCCGAAATGATTCCGGGACTCAAATTAGAGAGCTTTATAAACGGAAAATTGCTTGGCTGGATTCAACTCGTATTTTCTACTCCTGTGGTGTTGTGGGCAGGGTGGCCTTTCTTCCAACGAGGGTGGGCTTCCATGGTCAATCGAAGCCTCAACATGTTTACCCTTATCGCAATCGGAACTGGCACTGCCTATGTGTATAGCGTGGTGGCAACCCTTTTGCCGGAGCTCTTTCCTGCATCATTTCGCGGCCCAAGTGGAGAAGTCGCGGTGTACTTCGAAGCGGCCGCCATCATAATTGTATTGGTCTTATTAGGCCAAGTTATGGAACTGAAAGCTCGGAGCCAGACTAGTAGCGCAATCAAAGCTCTCCTGGGCCTCGCACCAAAAACGGCACGTATAGTTTTTGAAGATGGGCGGGAAGAAGATATTCCAATCGATCAAGTACAGCTTGGAAATCATTTGAGAATCCGGCCTGGTGAAAAAATTCCAGTCGATGGCGTGGTTTTGGAAGGACAAAGCTCAGTGGATGAATCAATGATTACTGGAGAACCAATCCCTGTAGAAAAAATAAAAGGAAACAAAGTGACGGGCGGAACCGTAAATGGGACAGGTTCATTAGTCATGATGGCAGAACGAGTCGGCAGTGAAACGATGCTTGCTCAAATTGTACGAATGGTCAGCGAAGCTCAAAGAAGCCGAGCTCCCATCCAACGATTGGCAGATGTGGTCTCCAGTTATTTCGTTCCCGTGGTCCTATTAATAGCAATCCTTACCTTCATCATATGGGCTGTGTTTGGCCCAGAGCCTCGGATGACCTTTGCCCTCGTAAACGCGGTCGCTGTATTAATCATCGCGTGCCCTTGTGCATTGGGATTAGCCACGCCAATGTCCATTATGGTGGGAACGGGACGGGGTGCAACCGCAGGTGTCTTGATAAAGAACGCGGAAGCCTTGGAAATAATGGAAAAGGTTACCACTTTAGTTGTAGATAAAACAGGAACGCTGACAGAGGGAAAACCTCGCGTGACATCTCTTCTTCCCCTTAATGGATGGGATGAGAAATACCTTCTTCAACTAGGAGCCAGTTTGGAGCGAAACAGCGAGCATCCCCTAGCAGCAGCCATCCTAGCTGGTGCAAAAGAAAAGAAACTTGAATTATCCGAGGTAAGGAACTTCCGCTCTGTTACTGGAAAAGGTGTTATGGGAAAAGTGAAGAATAAGGACGTGGCTCTTGGGACTAGGCTATTCCTCGAAGGAGAAATTGGCATAGCATCAGACAAACTCAAAAAAATTAATGCCCAAGTTGATGGTCTCCGCGAGGAAGGTCAAACGGTGATGTTTGTCGCTGCTAATGATGAATTGGCAGGCTTAATTGGAGTCTCTGACCCTATAAAAGCTTCTACCCCAGAAGCTGTTCAAATGCTACATGACAACAAGGTTCGTGTGGTCATGCTGACTGGTGATAATAAAAAAACTGCACAAGTTGTGGCACGCAAACTGGGTATCGATGAAGTTATTGCTGAAGTTCTTCCAGAAAACAAAGGGCAAGAAGTCAAAAAACTGCAAAACCAAGGTCAGGTAGTAGCAATGGCGGGCGACGGAATTAATGATGCACCTGCCTTGGCCCAGGCCAACGTAGGAATAGCCATGGGCACAGGAACAGATGTAGCCATGGAAAGCGCGGGGGTTACATTAATCAAAGGAGACCTGAGAGGAATTGCACGCGCACGACGTTTAAGCCAGGCCACCATGCGGAATATCCGTCAAAACATGTTCTTCGCCTTCATATACAATAGCCTTGGAGTTCCGGTAGCTGCTGGAATCTTGTACCCAGTATTTGGAATCCTCCTTAGTCCCATCATCGCAGCAGCAGCGATGACGTTCAGTTCGGTCTCAGTAATAACCAACGCACTAAGATTGCGAACCGCTAAACTCTAATGCATCCATTCGGGGATGTTTGGGTACTACGCGTATTCCTGCGAAATTGTGCGCTAAGAAGTGGGGCTACCTTTTGGGTTGGAGCGTAGTTCGCTTTTGTTCCCTTTTACGATGATGGTTCCCCGCATAATCGGATGGAGACGGCAGAAATACGGATACGTACCGGGTTTGATATGAGAAAGGGTAAAACTTTCTCCTGGGGCTACCGCACCGGAGTCAAACATACACCCTTTTTGGTTCAGACAATCATCGTGCGTAATGGTGTGGACGGTGGCCGTTTTGTTATCCCACTGAACTGGTGATCCAGAAGGAACGTTTGCCAACACAGGAGAATAATACGGGGCAGGTTGTTCCATGGTAATGTGATAGGATCTCGGACCTTCTGCTAACACAGTCGTCCTGAAAAGGATAATCCCGCACAAAGCCACGATCGTTGAAGTCCATCGCATGCCTTCCCTCCTCAGAAGAAGGCCTCGGATTTCTCACTTTCCTATTCTCAGGTTGGTGACTGCTGAATGGGTGGGCACGGGACATCCCCATACGAACAGAACACACAACAATCACCGGCCTTCGGTCGAAGGATCGTTTGGCAACTTTGGCAGTCATAGACCACCCGGCAGGAATCAGTGGGCATCGTTTCCGTATTTTTAAATCCGCACTCCGGGCACGTAATAGTTGACTCAAGGTTAAAGTCGGACGTCTTCGTCGTCATCAGACTGATCCTCCCTATTTAAGGTCGAGGGAAATCCTGCATTGGTAGTGGCTGTAATTAAGGTTTCCACATCTACGCTTTCGTCGTCGAAGCTCACCACAGCCTTCTCTGTTTCCAGAGACACATGGGCTTCATGAACCCCCCCGACAGCCTTTAATGCCCTTCTCACCGTCAATGGACATAACGTACAAGTCATGTTTTCCACGGGAAGAGTGATGGTTTTGTCTTCTGCCAATGCGGTCCCGCTTGACGTTAACAAAACACATATTGTGAGAATGACAAAAAATCTTTTCATGAAAACGTTCCTTACAATAAAATAGCTCCAATCCATTCCACACCTAGAGCGGTTACAATGAGGAGCGTTGCTGTCCACAAAGCGACTTTGACAGCTTTATCTGACCGAGATGGGCCGCAAGTAGCACTCTCTGCACAGGTCGCTGTGGCCTTTCCGTACACCTTCCAAAATCCTGCTCCTAAGAACCCAAGGCTAATAAGAAGGAAAAAGGGTTGATACGGAGCCAAAGCGGTCAGGTAACTAATCCACGCACCACTAACACCTAAAAGCAGGAAGACAAAGGGTGCAATGCAGCATGTAGAGGCTAACACCGCTCCAATGAGGCCTCCGGTGGCGTAAATTCCTTTTCCTTTCATGATCATTTCCTCCATGTCTGCAATCATGATAAAACCTGTAGTGACTACAGGTGCAAGAGATTTTTGAGGAGGAAAATTATGTTGATTGGAACCCTTTCGCAAAAGACCGGATGCCATATTGAAACGATCCGGTACTATGAGCGGATAGGTCTTCTTCCAAAACCCTTGCGGACGGAAGGGGGACGGCGAGTTTATAACAACGAGCAAATAAAACGGTTAGGGTTTATCTGTCGGAGCCGGGAATTGGGGTTTTCATTGGATGAAATTCGGACCCTTCTCCGATTGGTTGATGGGAAAAAATATACGTGTCAAGAGGTCAAAATCATAACGGAGAACCATTTGAAAGATGTGAACAAGAAAATCACTGATCTGCGGCGGCTTCAAAAAACGCTTGCGGATATTTCTTCCCAGTGCAAAGGGGGGCAGGTTCCAGTGTGCCCTATTATTGATGTGTTATTTGAGGAATAATAAATAACACCCCCTTGGGGAAATGAGAACGATTTTCAAAGTGGGAATGATGCAAAAAGGTTCCATTCTGCAACCAATTCCTATGCTCAATGAAAACAACGGCTTCCATGTTGCACAAACCAGTTGCAAAAATATCTGATGAAAATTTAGGTCAGGTTGCCATCTCAAGACAGGTCGCTAAGCGTACATTTTCGCAGGAATACGCGTAGTACCCAATGTTGGCTCTTACCCTTTTTGAGGTGAAGCGGTCAGAAAACATTTAGAATTCAAAAAATTCCCTTTTATTCTAAATTTAATTATTTGAAGTAGCTAAGATTTGATCGTACAGCTATCCTTCCTCACACAATTAAAATGAATAAATCACGACCGAGGCATCATATTTTCCCGCTCGTAGCGAGCATCGCTTAAGATCGTAAGACCTCCTCTCAAAACGACCAGGATAATTAGAGTGCCGATCAACAAGTCAGGCATTCGAGAATCAAGAACGTATACCAAGATGCCCCCAAGAATAACGCCGGTATTCGCAATCACATCGTTCCTCGAGAAAATCCAGCTGGCACGCATATGGATTTCACCATCCCGGTGTTTTGAAATTAGGGCTAGGCATAATATATTTGCGATCAAAGCGAGGATGCTGACACTGATCATGTAGAGTGGTTCCGGCTCGCTTCCCCAGATCAAGCGGCGTATGATCTCTATGGCAACACCCAATGCCAATACGATCTGAAAAATTTCGCTCAATAATGCTGCACGTATCTTTATGCCAGTCACTTTGCCCACCGCATAAAGGCCGAGAGCGTATACGGCTGCATCCGACAGCATATCCAGAGAATCCGCAATTAGTCCAGTTGATTCTGCGATGATTCCCGTAATGATCTCTGCAACGAACATTGAAGCGTTAATTGCCAAAAGAGTCCAGAGGACACGGCTCTGCTCCCTAGATTCGAGTTTTACCGAACAATCGCAATCTGACATAGGCTACAGCATCGTTTTAGCGTGCATCGCAAGCTCACTATGCAATGAGAAAATTTTTTCACCTATTAACTAGTGGTAAAATCCTTAAACAGGGTTCCCAATCACATCTCTGCCAACTCACCTGCACGAATTTTTTTCACTAATGTGTTCCAGGCCTCTTTGTTTAGCTTCGTCAAATTCCCTTCTTCTCCAATTAAAACTTCTTCTGAACGTTGGTTGAGAACAACTTCAGGACATGCTCCACATGCTGGACATAATGAAACTCGCTTTGAGTCGCTCATCTCATGACCCTCCTTTGTTTAGGTTTACGTTGTATTTTGGGGCAAATAGCTGATCCGCTTGGTTTGAAATCCGGTGGACACTTCTGACGCATGGCACCCACGAGCTTCTTTTCGATTTCTTTCAAGTCGGCAATCTTCCGACGAAGTCCTTGAAGGCTTTGCTTGAGTGTGTGTTGCACATGGCCGCATGGACAATGTCCCCGGTCAGCCAGGTCTAAGAAGGTTTTAATATCCTTTAGCGTGAGCCCAAGGGTTTGGGCTTTCTTTATAAACATCAGACGGTCAATTATGGGGAACGCATAAGTCCGATATCCTGCTGAAGTGCGTACTGGTTGGGGAAGCAATCTTACCTCCTCATAGTATCGGATGGTTTTTATGGGTACCCCCGCCTGTTTAGCGATAGTTCCAATGAATAAAGTCTTCATATTTTTGTAGTATAAACCCTCCAGCTAAGTGGAGAGTCAAGGGCGATTTGGAAAATAATTTTCCCGAGGGTTTCGACATAGATTGAATTGGACTCCTTCATTTTTCCTTGCGGAAGCAGCGTTGCGGGAATATAATGAAAAACAATATGAGAAACTCACGAAGAATTTTAATAGTGTTTCTTGTTGGTCTCTTTCTTTCCCTCAGCTTCAATGCCTATGCTTGCCTTGTTCCGATTTATGGCGGCATGAAAGTGAGCCACGGGAGTGATTGCACCACCCCGGGGGAAGAACCAGCTTCGCAATTTTGTCAGGGGTTTAAATCCCTCGCGGTCCAATCCGGACCGGATATTTCCTCTCCAGACATTCCAAATTTGGTACTTGCTGAGAAAGTTCCTTTTTTCTTTCCCGGTTTTGTTACGAGTAGTCAATTCTTCCCCATAGCTACAAGAGGGCAAGTTGTGCCCCCGAAGGATACTCTTGTCCTCAATTCAGTTTTTCGTATTTGATACCCTCCTCGTTTTCCCTTCACACCCCTAATTGTTTGAGTTAACAGATTACAAGCCAATCTTTCTGTTGTATCAGGAAAGATTTTCGAGGCTAGGTTTCTCTTTTCCCCAGTTTTTCAAGGTGGAGAAGAGCTGGGTCGGATTGGAGCATCATATGAAACTAGTACAAAGAATTTGCTGGAAGTGTTTGTTGCTCAGCACCTTTTTTCTTGGACTGTCTTGGCCCATCTCGGCAGGGGCTCAGATTTCAAGCAACGAGATCATACAACTTGGTCCACTCATTCAAGAGGCGCTTCAAAACAATCCGGAATTGGTAGCGGAACAAGCCCTGGTTGAAGCGATGATTGAGCGGGTTCCGCAAAGCAAATCTTTGGAGGATCCCGAATTAACTCTTCGCCTATGGAATACACCAAACTCATTGGATGTGACACGGTCGGACAGAACCATCATTGGACTCGGCCAACAATTTCCTTATCCCGGTACCTTATCTCAGCAGGAACACATTGCTGAGAAAGTGGTGGAACAAGCTGAACAACGCTTGGCGGGGAAGAAACGCGAAATTATTGCGGCAGTGAAGGTAGCTTACTATGAATTGTTTTATGCCCACCAAGCCATTGAGATTCATCATCAGGAGGCCAAGCGTCTCAAGCAATTTTTTGATGCGGCGACAGCCAAATTCCGTGTTGGCAAAGGGACCCAAGTGGATGTATTAAAAGCTCAAGTCGAACAGTCGAAGTGGTTTCAGCACCTTCCAATTCTTGAACAGCAAAAGCAGACAGCTCGGGCGCACCTCAACACGATGTTAAATCGTGATGCTGAGGCTTCGTTGGGGGTCCCCCTCGAACCGATGAGTGAGCCAAAGCCCCTTTCATGGGAGCATCTTCAAAACCAAGCTGTTCAGCAGCGGCCGGAAATCCTCGAAGCTGGGTTGGCAGTGCAGCAATTCGATTCCACGATCAAACTGGCAGAACTCCAAACCTATCCCCACCTTCGCGTGGAGGCGCAGCGCTGGCTGAACCGCAATGAAGAAGATGGATTCGGCGGCATTGTGTCCATCAACCTTCCGTTTGCCTTTTGGACGAAGCCCAAAATTGAAGTGGAGTTATTAAAAGTTCAAAAAGAAATGACGAGCGCTCACAATGCTGTTTTTGTAGCGAGGGCGTCCTTAAACTCCCTCACAGGAAAGCCTTTGGAAACACAATTTAAGATTCAAGGAAGCTTTAAATCATGGTCCGAAGATATGAATCTCAATACCCTGATCACACAAGCCCTTCACCAACATCCCACCCGAGAGAAATTTCAGAAACTCCTCGCGCAAGCCCAACAACGTCTTAGGGAAGAAAAACTCACACGGGTTCCCAATGTCACTCTCAGCGGCTCCTATGAACGCGATGCGGGACGTGAGTCCTTCTTAGGAGGGCTGACCGTGCCTCTTCCCCTTTGGTATCAGCGTGAGGGAGAAATTGCTAATGCGTTAGGCACACAACATGAAATCGAAGCAGATCTTTTAAAATGGAAAAACGACACCATGAAAGAAGTGACTCAGAACTTCCATCAGTCACAGGCTAATGCGGCGCAAATCAATACCTATAAAAAAGGCCTTCTCAAACAAGCAGAAGAAGCCGTACGAATTGCCCGAGTCAGTTTTCAATATGGCCAAGCGAGTCTTCTGGAAATGCTAGATGCGCAACGTGTTCTATGGCACACCATCCTGGAGTACACAAAAGCTCAATACGACCTTTCAATTGCCCTTACGGAACTTGAGCGGTCAATAGGTGGGGAAATCTTGTGATCTTTATATAATTAGGGTACTACGCGTATTCTGGAGAAATTGTACGCTTAGAAACGGATCTAGAGATGGAGCCCAGACCCAATTTTTATCGGATCTTTCTGCAACTGGGTTGTGCAACAACGAACCTGTTGTTTTCATTGAAGAGTAAAGTCAGTTGCAATAAGGATCAGTTTTGCAACATCTCTTTATTTTCCAGGGGTAGCTCGACCCCTTTGTTAGAAGGAAGCTTACAGTTTGACTCCAAAGTGATCGAGCACGGTGACCATTAGCCAATAGCAGAGAACCGTTAAACTGATACTCATTGCCATGCTCAGATAAAAATTTACTCCAGCTTTGAGCAATAACGGTAACACAAGAAATAGTGGCAAGGAGGCTAATACGAGCCAAAAGATACTGTTGGAGAGTGCGGTGATTTTTAAAGCGTCTCGTGTATCGATATACAGCCACATCATCGCAAGGACCGAAACAAGTGGTGCAGAGGCCAAAATCGCACCAATGAATGAACTGCGTTTCGATATTTCGGATATGAGAACAATCAGGAGCGTGGTGATGATGAGCTTTATAATGTAATAGGACAAGGTAAAATTCCTTTAAAAAATAGAGTCTACCAAAAACAGGAAACCCTTACCGTACATTTTCACACCAAAACGCGTAGCACCCTAACCACCAAAGTTTGGATTCCTGAATTCTCCATTGGCCTCTCAATTATTGCTTTTACGAAAACCAAAAATTGGAAAACCTACAAAATCAATAGGTTACACAGAAAAAGGCCCATTGGATTTTTGGTTTTCAGAGAATAAAGGCAAAAGCAAAAATAGAAAACCAAGCTGGGACAAACTGCATGTCCGCTTTGTGGTGAGTTCAACCGGTCGCTGCAACACAGGCATGGAATTTCTCTGCTGGTGTTTCGTAGTCTAAAGTTTTTCTCGGGCGTTCGTTCAATTGCCGAGCCACTGTATTCAGCTGGGCTTGCGTGTGTCTGGATAAGTCGGTTCCCTTGGGAAGGTACTGCCTGAGCAGTCGGTTCGTATTCTCATTGGATCCCCGTTGCCACGGACTCTTCGGATCACAAAAGTATACGGCAATATCCGTGGCAAGGGTGAAATGCTGATGCTTCGCCATCTCGGTGCCTCGGTCCCAGGTCAACGATTGATACAGTTCGGTGGGGAGGCGCTGGGCATGCTTAATGAGGGCCGCCGCCACGGTTTCCGCATCCTTCTTTTCTATTTTGGCCAACATGACATACCGCGAATGGCGCTCAACTAACGTCGCAATATAACTGTTGTGGGTTCCGCCAATGAGGTCGCCTTCCCAATGCCCAGGGACCGCACGATCTTCGACCGAGGCGGGCCGGTCCTTAATCGAGACGGCATTGGTGATTTTCCCCAATCCTTGGCGCTTCAGACTCGCATGCTTCGATCGGCGAATGGCTCGTTGGGTTCGGAGACAGGCCTGCAGTTCCTTTTTCAAGACGCCTCTCGCCTGAATATACAGACTGCGATAGATGGTTTCGTGGGACACGCGTTCGTGTTCTCGATCAGGATGTTGTCTCTTCAACCACCCAGCGATTTGCTGGGGGGACCACTGCTGTTGCAGTTTGGCCGCAACCACTTTTGCTAAAGAGCGACGGCGAGCAAGCTTGCAGCGTTTGGGTCGGTGAGCGCGATCCCAGGCGGCTTGATCTGCTGCCGAAGCTCGATAGCTATCATACCCCCCATTGCGAGTGAGTTCACGACTAATCGTTGAGGGCGATCGTTTGATCTGAAGAGCAATGCCGCGAATAGATTGCTTCCTGGCGACCCCACGGGAAATCTCTTCGCGTTCCGACAAGCTCAGGGCGAATCGTGACCGCTTTCTCGTGGGAGGGCGAATTCCCCCGCTCGACGCAAGAATAGGATAAATCGAGGAGGACTCTCTCTCAAAGAGGCGGCCAATTGAACTCATGGATTCGCCATGCTGCCATCGATCCCAAATGTCCGCTCGCTGTTCAGCACTAAAGTAAATGCGGGTTCGGTGTTTCATCGTCACACTCCATCTCTAGAAGATAAGATAAAGTGTTGCGTTGATCAATTGAACTCACCGTCGGTAGCGGTCGGAGAACGAAAACTCTGCGATGACGTCAAACGAATTGTTATATTACTAGACCGCCTCCAAATGACTAGTCTTTCCTCGATGCTGTCTTAAATCACGCTATGTAACAGAATATCGTAGTCGATTACATTAAGATCAAAGGAGAAAGGAGTCCAGCCCAATTCCCAGAAATAGATCTAAAACAGGTTTTTTCCCGAACAGGGTCTTGGCGAGAACCACCCAAGTCGTTGAGAAAGGTTGTGGGTCGTAGAGGGATCGAAGCCGTGGCCTGCGCTGATTAAGTGTTAGTCGAAGGATTAAATAGTTGAGTAAAGGACTCGATCCACCGTATGGAAGTGCCCCATTGCGCAATTCAATAGTCTGTGTTATACATTAAGTATAATTAAATAAGTAGCTTGTGCTGATGGACCAATCTCTAGTCCTGGACGAACCAGGAACTGCCATCAGCCAGTGAGGGCGTGATGCCCGGAGGAGCTCATACCAATCGATTGATCGAATCAATCGGGCGGTAGGGACAAGCTTGTCCGGCGTCGCGTCTTTTTTTGTCTTTTCAGGCGAGGCTCCCCGGTTCCAAAAGGAGTTTCGCCATGCACTACGTTCAGTTCACTCTTCTTCATCCTCATCCCCTCGACACGTGCGTTTCTTCGCTGTCGTTCCTGCTCCTCGTGTCGATCTCTCTTTGCTCATTCTCCTTCTTGGGACCGCCTTCAGTTCTTCATTTATTCATTATTCATTCCGGCTGCCCATCCATGCAGGTCAATAAGACCCTCATGTGGATGGGGCTCAGCCACAAGCAGGAGAAAGGAAATTATCATGAAACACTGTCTGCGTGACATACACATCAATCATCAGCTTATTGAGGCCCTCCATCCCTATTCTCGCAATCCACGAACGCATAGCAAGAAACAAATCCAGAAACTTGTTGATAGCATCCGGACCTTTGGATTCACGAATCCTATTCTTATTGATGCAACTAAGCGAGTCATCGCTGGCCATGGGCGACTCGCAGCCGCGAAACTTCTTGGATTGGAAACCGTTCCGACGATCTGTCTGGAGTATCTGACCGAGGAGCAGGTTCGAGCCTATGTAATCGCCGACAATCGTTTGGCCGAATTGGCTGGTTGGGATAGGGAGCTCTTAGCCCTTGAACTTCAATATTTAGACGAGTTGGAAATCGACTTCGATCTCACCATTACCGGATTCGACACGTCAGAAATTGACGTGATGATCGAGGGTCTTGATCCCGTGGGCAACGATGACGAGGCGAATGAGATTCCCGCTATGGATACCGCCTTGCCGCCGGTTAGTCGAGAAGGTGATCTGTTTCTGTTAGGCCCTCATCGCTTGTTGTGTGGTGATGCGAGACACAAAGAATCCTATCAGCAGTTGATGGGATCACATCCGGCACACATGGTCTTTGTTGATCCGCCCTACAACGTGCCCATGGCCGGGCATGCCGTGGGTCTTGGCTCTATCCAGCATCACGACTTCGCTATGGCTGCTGGCGAAATGTCTGAAGGCGAGTTCACGGCATTTCTTCAAGCGCTGTTTAGTCATCTGACGGCCTTCAGTCAGGATGGTGCCATCCACTTTATCTGTATGGATTGGCGGCATCTGTATGAATTGCTCACCGCAGCTCGGTCCGCGTACCACGAAATCAAGAATCTGGTTGTGTGGAACAAAAGTAATGGAGGCATGGGTTCGTTCTATCGGTCCAAACATGAACTGATTCTTGTCGCAAAGAATGGGCCACAACCACATATCAACAACTTTGAATTGGGCCAGCAGGGTCGCTACCGCACAAACGTCTGGGACTATGCCGGAGTCAATGCCTTTCGCGAAGGGCGGCTCGAGGAACTTTCCATGCACCCCACAGTGAAGCCCGTGGCCCTAGTCGCTGATGCTATCAAAGATTGTTCGCATCGAAATGGGATCATCCTGGATTGTTGTGCGGGGAGTGGCACGACCCTGATGGCCGCGGAACAAACCGGTCGCAAGGCGTATGTCATGGAGCTAGATCCAAGGTACGTCGATACCGCCATCCTGCGCTGGCAGTCCTACACCGGATACGAGGCGTTTCATGCCAAGACTGGGCAGACCTTCGAGGAACGACGAAAGGAGGTGGGCCATGAATGAGAATCCTGAACACAGCATTCCTGATTATAGAGATAGTGATCACGATGCCTCGATAGAAGATCCGTCAATAGTAGACTATGAGGTGGGATACAAAAAGCCACCGAAGTCTACGCAATTTCAGAGAGGGCAATCCGGCAACCCGCAAGGCCGTCCCAAGGGCACTAAAAATTTTAAAACAGATCTTCAGGAGGAACTCCTCGAACAGATTCGCGTGACGGAAGGCGGAAGGACCGTGGTGTTGTCGAAACAGCGCGCGATGCTCAAGCGTACGGTCGAGTTGTCCTTGAAAGGCGATATCCGAGCGACCTCCCTGTTAATCCGCTTAATCTCGGTTCATTTGGTGCTGGACGAACAGGAGGAGAACCCTACCCCGTTGAGTCAGGAAGATCGTGCGATTTTAGAGCGATTCTTTGCGGGACGCGGGGCAAGGGAACAGGAGACGTCAACACAACAGGGAGGTCGCCATGATGTCGGATGATGAGAAGAGAGTATTTCATGCGCTTCTGCGTGCGGATTTGGAAGCCTTCATTGCCAAGGCTTTTCAGATTGTCTCACCGGGGGACGTCTTTTTATCGAATTGGCATATTACCGTCATTGCTGATTTTTTGATGCGAGTCTATCGCGGTGAGATCACGCGGTTACTAATTACCATGCCGCCGCGCAGTCTGAAGTCCATCTGTGTGTCGATCGCGTTTGTGGCGTGGCTCTTAGGCAAAGATCCCACGAAACGCATCATCAATGTAAGCTATGGGTACGAACTGGCCTCTAAGCTGGCGCGGGATACCCGCGCAGTCATGGAGAGTGAGTTTTACCGCCAGGTGTTTCCATGGACGCAGCTGATGCGTAATGCCGAGCTGGATCTGGAAACCACGCAAAAGGGGATTCGGTATGCCACGTCGGTGGGAGGCTCGCTCACGGGACGTGGTGGCAACCTACTCATTATTGATGACCCGGCGAAACCGCAGGACATGTTATCCAAAGTGAAACGAGATACGCTGAAGCAATGGTATGACGGGACCCTCTACTCCCGACTGGATAACAAAGTCGAAGGAGCCATCATTCATGTGATGCAACGATTACATGTCGATGATTTGGTCGCTCATGTGTTAGGGAAAGAACGCTGGGTGCATCTCAACTTACCCGCCATTGCTGAATTCCCTCAATCCTTTACGTTGTCAGATGGACGCATTTGGAAACGAAAACCAGGTTCCCTTCTGCACCCGGAACGTGAATCGATGGAGGTGCTTGAGGCGATCCAATCCATGATCGGGAGTTATAACTTTTCCGCTCAATATCAGCAGCAACCCGTGCCTGAAGACGGCAACCTCATCAAGTGGAAGTGGTTTCAACGATACGATACGCCACCGGCCTTTGAGCGGGGGGATAAAATTGTCCAGTCGTGGGACACGGCGTCGAAAGCGGCGGAGCTTGCGGATTACTCCGTGTGTACGACCTGGCATCAGAAGGGTGATGATTACTATCTTCTGGAGGTCTTGCGACTGCGCTTGGATTATCCAGATCTTCGAAAAATGGTGATTTCTCATGCCCAGAAGTTTTTTACGCACACGCTTTTGATTGAAGATACGGCGTCTGGGATGGCTCTCATTCAAGACATTCGAGATATGCGGATTGATAACTTCCCACGGCCCATTGGCATTAAGCCGCAAGGAGAAAAAGTAATGCGGCTCTCGAATCATTCGGCCACGATTGAAGCGGGTCATGTGCATCTGCCTCAGAAAGCGTCCTGGCTTGAAGAATTTAAAGCCGAGTTTTTAGCCTTTCCGCAAGCTCACTACGATGACCAAGTGGATAGTGTGTCGCAATTTCTCACGTGGCAGGTGGAACGGCGTCGTCACTATATTGCTCAGGGGGACTTTTAGAGGGTAATGAGAGAAATTCGCCCTAACGAGCCAGGAAAGGGGAATTCTGGAGGAAAAGGACTTGACTTCAGCTGCCTCAGCAAGCGTCCATGGGAGAGACTATCGGAGCTAGCTTGTTGTGCCATCTTCTCATCTTTCCATCGATTCGCTGTATCATAAGTCCACACCTGAACTGCTGCAGATCTGGACCAATGTGGTTGGCCCACCCCCGAGATGTACTAGTGCTCGAGAATTCCTGTTGCTGGGATTAGCCTGGCAACTGCAAGCTCAGCAATGTGGAGGACTGGTTCCTTCCGTGCAACGACGCTTGAAAACACTCCAGAAAAAAGTTCGTGCGAACGATTCAACCCACGTTCAGAACACGCCTTCCCGCTTTCAACCTGGAACTGTTTTAGTCAAGGAATGGCAAGGCCGACGCTATACCGTCATGGTGCAGGACCGCGGCTTTGCCTATAACGGCACAACGTATCAGAGTTTATCCGCCATCGCCCGATTGATTACGGGCACCCGCTGGAATGGTCCGGTCTTTTTCGGCTTACGGCAACCATCACAAAAGAAGACACAATAACTCTTCGCTGCCATGACCACACGCAACGCCAAACGGACGACTTCACAGAAGAGCGCCAAAGACCAAACCCATCGGAAACCGCCTCGTCTTTGGTGTGCGGTCTATACCCGAAAATCGTCGGAAGAAGGATTGGATCAAGCCTTCAACTCCCTTGATGCCCAACGGGAGGCGGGCGAAGCGTATGTGAAAAGTCAGGCCCCGGAAGGCTGGTGTCTTTGTACGACACGGTATGATGACGGGGGATATTCTGGCGGAACGCTTGAGCGACCGGGAGTCCAACACTTGCTCACGGATATCCAAGCCAAACGCATTCAGATTGTCGTGGTCTATAAAGTAGATCGCTTGACCCGGTCGTTACGGGACTTTGCCAAACTCGTGGATCTCTTTGATACCCATGGCGTCTCTTTTGCCTCGGTCACGCAGCCCGTGAATACCACCACCTCCACGGGTCGACTCATGCTGAACGTGCTCTTATCATTTGCACAGTTTGAGCGGGAAGTCACGGGAGAACGCATTCGTGACAAGGTCTTGGCCTCAAAGCAAAAAGGATTGTGGATGGGCGGGTTTCCGGCTTTGGGCTATGACATTCAGGAGCGAACGCTTGTGGTAAATGAAGCAGAAGCTGAGGTAGTTCGACATATTTATGAGAAGTATGTGGCCTTAGGGTCTGTGGGGGTATTGAGAAAAGAACTCGAGGCCAAAGGATATCGTTCGAAACGCTATCAATGTCGTGGAGGACAAATCGTCGGGGGAGGAACATTTTCTCGTGGGCATCTGTATCGGATACTTCAGAATCGTTTGTATCGGGGAGAAATCGAACACAAAGGACAGATCTATCCAGGTGCACATCACGCCATCATAGATGAGCGCTTGTGGGAGAAGACCCAGGCCTTGCTGGAAAGCCATCGTCAGGAGTTTCTCACTGATGCGCGGGTGGCTTCCCCATCATTGTTGAAGGGCTTGCTCTATGACGATGTCGGCAATCGGATGAGTCCGAGTCACGGACGCAAAGGGTCACGCCGCTATCATTATTATATAAGCCAGGCCGTACTGCAGTATCGAGAACATGAGGCGGGGAGTGTGGCTCGCTTGCCATCCCACGAGCTTGAGCAACTGGTAAACAATCAGGTGATCGGAACATTGACCAAGGAGGACGGTTCGCAAGAACTGGCGAAGCGACTTGTTCGCATGTCGGATCAGGAACAGTGCCAGGTGTTACGTCGGATTATTCAAAAAGTGGTGGTGAGTCGGAACAAGGTTCGTATCACGCTGAACCTCACCGGTGGACTGTCTCTGCTTGATCTGACACAGGACATTAACAATGAAGAGGATGCGCATCCTCTGCAATTAGAAGTGCCCTTTACACTCGTGCCGCGTGGAGGGAAGCACCACATTCTCGTCAACGGCTCAGGTGATGGTGTCAATGCCAAGCCGAATGCTGTCCTCGTCCGAGCAGTGGTTCGTGGCTATCACTGGCGGGAACAATTGCTCACGGGTTCGAACATTTCTCTCAAACAGTTCGCCAAAGAACAAGCGGTGAAGGCTCGGTACATGATGCGATTGCTCCGGGTCAGTTTTCTTGCGCCGGATATCATTGAGGCGATTCTCAATGGGACGCAACCCGTCACTATGACCTTGGAACGATTTCGCCGGCCCATTCCTCTCGATTGGGCCACACAACGCCAACTCTTTGGATTCCCTCCACGCTAATTCATCAAAATTCTCTCCTAGATGTTACTCAGGAATTCTCCGGTCCCTATTCTGAATAGGACGAAAGGCCGCAATCCATGCGCTTTTTCTCTCTGATGATCAGAAGCGAGGCTTGGAAGGACCGGGGAAATGGCCAGTAGAGATTTGGTGAATAAAGTGCTGGAATGAAGGACAGATTTGACGATGAGAGAGAAGGAAAATGTGTACGTGTCCCGACTAACGTTTGAAAATCTTAGGGAATTTTTGAAAGACCAGAGAACCCAGCAGTTTGCTGGTGACTAGCTGGCGGAGGGGGTGGGATTCGAACCCACGGTGGCTTGCACCACGCCGGTTTTCAAGACCGGTCTATTCGTCCACTCTAGCACCCCTCCGAGAAGATTCTATTGTGCTTGTTCTTCGATGAGAAACCAGCCTTTGCGTTTCATGCATACGTCAAATCCTGCTTGTCCTCCAAGTCCGGTAATGCCTTGGTCTACTTCGCATTCGGCTTGATCCCGTTCGAATTCCCCGGGTTGTGCGCCAGGCTTTGACCAAGAGGTTTGGATGGTCGGAAGGTTGCAAGCTGTCATTGTCAGGTAGCCTGTCACAATAATAATGAAGCCAATTGAGTGTTTCATGTTTTCACCCTGCTGCTTGTGTGAAAGAATTGCCAAAGGTTTCTAGTCGATTGGAAGTTTGGTAAGCCGCCCTTATTGAGTTTTGGGTCGTGTGATGAATTCAACTCCATACATATAAGGTTGAAGCGCTTTGGGAATTTTTACAGAACCATCTTCCTGTTGAAAGTTTTCTAAAATCGCCACTACGGTTCGTCCAAGCGCTACGCCAGAGCCATTTAAAGTATGAACGGGTTCAGGCTTTCCCCCCTTAGGCCGATAGCGAATATTTGCGCGTCGTGCTTGAAAGGCTTCGAAATTGCTGCATGAGGAAATTTCCCGATATTTCTCCTGTGAGGGTAACCACACTTCAAGGTCATAGGTTTTTGCGGCAGAGAATCCCATGTCTCCGCTACACAAGGTCACCACTCGATAGGGTAACTCCAGGGATTGCAGGATGGATTCCGCCGAATTGGTGATGCGTTCGAGTTCGGTATACGAATGATCGGGATGGCTGAACGCGACAAGCTCCACTTTATTAAACTGGTGCATCCGAATGAGACCACGTGTGTCTTGGCCATAAGAACCGGCTTCGCGACGAAAGCAGGGTGTATGAGCGACATGCCGGATAGGTAGAGCCGTGTCTTCCAAGATTTCGTCCCGATACATATTCGTCACGGGGACTTCAGCCGTGGGAATGAGAAAAAAATCATCGTCTTTAAGTTGAAAAAGGTCCGTTTCAAATTTTGGAAGTTGCCCGGTTCCCGTCATGGAGGCCCGATTCACAAGGTAGGGAGGCAAGACTTCCGAATAGCCATGAGCTTGGATGTGGACATCCAGCATAAAGGTGGCCAACGCTCGTTCGAGTTGGGCACCCAGACCCATGGCAATGGAAAAACGTGCGCCGGCGATTTTCGTGGCTCGTTCAAAGTCTAAAATGCCAAGGGATTCCCCGAGTTCCCAATGCGGTTTGGGTTGAAAGGAAAAGGTTGGTATCTCGCCCCACCGCCGAGTTTCAACGTTCTCGCTGGCCTGGGTGCCTTGAGGCACCGTAAAATGCGGGATATTGGGAATTCGAAGCGCGATATCTTCGAGTTGCTCCTCGAGGGTGCGGAGCTGTTCTTCCTGTTTTTTAATGCTGTCTCCAACCGCTCGCATGGAGGCCATGGCATCTTCTGCAGGTTGTTTGGCTCGTTTGAGCTTGGCTACTTCTTCAGAGCCCTTTTTCAGTTGGTGTCGGAGGGCTTCAACCTGGGAAATCATTTCGCCTCGGTTGTAGAGTAATTTCTCCAGTTCCGGCCAGGGCACATCCTGTCCCCGGGGGGCGAGTTGTTCTTGAATGGAATCGAATTGGTCTCTGAGGGTGCGAAGATCGTACATAGGGCTCGTACTCAAGTCATTGAAATTGCGGTTGAAATTTAACACTTGTCACTAGGCCAGTCAATGGAACGCGAGCGAGAATTGACTTGCGAGTCCAAGAGTATTTCACATAGGCTCTGAGCATGCCATATGTGTTTCCCTATGAAAACGTATTTATGGGAGGGATAGCGATCTTGATCGTGGCGTTACTGATTTTTCGTGTGAAGTTGGCACGACAGCAGCGACGTCGAACGGATGGGGAACGCTCGGTGAGTCCTTCCACTGAAATGGACAAAGACTCCTTCCCGCTGGTTTGATCTTTGTTTCTTTCAGCCACTATAATCGGCCTCTTTTTGAGCAGGGAGTGAACTACATGAATGGGGCTGAAAAATTACAACGGACAGATGGGCGACGACGAGATGAAATTCGACCGGTAAACGTGGTGCGACCATTCATCAAATATGCAGATGGATCGGTCCTCATGGAAATGGGTGATACCAAAGTCATTTGTACGGCTTCCATTGAAGAGAAGGTGCCTCCATTTTTACGGGATAAAGGAAAAGGCTGGGTGACGGCTGAATATGCGATGTTGCCCCGTGCCACGCATGAGCGAACCCAACGCGAAGCCTCTCGTGGGAAACAGGGTGGCCGCACTTTAGAAATTCAGCGGCTGGTGGGGCGAGCGCTTCGCGCCGTGACGGATATGAGCGCCATGGGAGAACGCACGATTTGGATTGACTGTGATGTGATTCAAGCGGACGGAGGGACGCGGACCGCCTCGATTACTGGAGCCTTTATCGCGTTGGCTGATGCGTTTGCCAAACTGATCGATCAACAAAAGTTAAAGAAAATCCCATTGACTGATTACCTGGCCGCTGTAAGTGTTGGAAAAGTTGGTGGGGAGTCCATGGTGGACCTCTGTTACGAAGAAGATTCAATGGCTGAGGTAGACATGAATCTTGTCATGACCGGGCAAGGCCGGTTGGTCGAAGTGCAAGGAACGGCCGAACGGGGTACATTTGGTAAGCATGAGCTTGATGATTTTATGGCCTTGGGGTGGGATGGGATTCAACGATTGGTCAAAATGCAAAAAGAACTGGTGACGGTGTAGGCTCGACCGGTGTTGGAATTAGTACTCGCCACAGGAAATCGCGATAAGCAAAAAGAAATGGTGGCGTTGTTAAGTGATTTACCGATTACCATTCGTACCCTTAATGAGTTTGAGCCTGTGCCACCAATTATTGAAGATGGAGAAACCTGCGAAGCCAATGCCATGAAAAAGGCGACGATAATTGCCAACCATACAGGCTGCTTGGCATTAGCCGATGACACCGGGCTGGAAGTCGAGGCCCTTGGGGGTCGGCCAGGTGTCTATGCCGCACGATATGCCGGTGAGGATGCGACGTACGAAGATAATTGTCGTAAATTGTTAAAAGAAATGGCTGGAGTGCCGGTAGAAAAACGGAGTGCGCGGTTTGTCACCGTGGTTGCGATCGCAGACCCGTCGTCTTCCGTACAAGTGGTGGAAGGGGAACTGAACGGCATGATTGCCGAAGCCCGTTCTGGCAATGACGGGTTTGGGTATGATCCAGTATTTCTGGTTCCCGAGTTTGGAAAAACCTTGGCCCAGATGACACTTGAAGAAAAGAATCAAATCAGTCATCGTGGACGAGCATTGGTTAAAGCCAAGGCGGTGCTTCACCAGAAAATCCAACAATAAATAGAGTCGGGGCGTAGCGCAGCCCGGTAGCGCGCCTGCTTTGGGAGCAGGATGTCGGAGGTTCAAATCCTCTCGCCCCGACCAATCTTTTCAACCACTTACGTCTCCCCACTCACGGCCTCTTTTCCCTTTGTCCCGGTTTTAGTCAAGGTTGGGATCCAATCCCTGACCTTCTGACTCTCCTCAGTTGCCGCATTATCCGGTTCCGTCTTGTGTTTCCCAAAACGGCCCACCCCTTCCACGGTCTCTGCTGACTTTTGTCAGCTTCACGCGAATAAAAGGATTTCGGTCCAGTTTCCCATCGCGAACTGCGAGGTTCAGCACATGCCGCATGAATTTCATGTCGTGGACAATGGTTTGAGCCGAATACCGTTTCCGTTTTCCATCCCCATTCGTTTGCCCATACTCATGGGTAACCAACCTCTGTTTGGCCTCATCCAGCAGGGCAGGGGTGATATGGTGCAACTGTTTACCTTTCAATCGGATTTTCCGCCATTTTCCATACAGCTGTTCATCCCGAATGGTTTTTATGGTCTTGCCCGAGGATGGGAGGGGCGCCAGATACTGGTCGATGGTGTTTTCCATCGTTTCCCCTTGGCCCGTCTGATACCGTTCAGGGAAAAACCGTCCGCCCATTTGTTCTTGTTTCGCCTCTCATAGAAATCCCGGGCCTGGGTTTTTGTTTTAAACGACCAGAAATTGCGTTCTTTTCCTTCGTGGTACAGGCGGACACCCCAACCAAATATTTTCCCCTCCTTGTTTTTAATAGGTTTCAGACCCCGATCAAGTCTTCCTTTACGAGCCGCTGTGATGACCCCCTTTGGTGGGCAGTTCTTTTGAAAGCCCGCGTTCTAACAAGGTCCGAATGTAGCCGCTGGCGGTATACCCTTGTGTTTGCAAACCATCCAATTTCGGTTTCAATGATTTAGGCAATCAAATCATCAGTTATTCCACACAGATCACCCCTTTTCGACCTAAAATCACTTAGATATCAAAACGGTCATCTGATAGTACACTAATTAAGCATATTCTTGATGCTATGAGATGATAGTGCTAGGCTATCTTGCCTGGCACGAGAATCAGCAGAAAGTACAGGCGCCTGGAACTTTCGGGATATTCCGAGAGGGTTGATGGCCAAAGTTAAGATGGCGGCCGCTTATGAGCGAAAGACGGTCAAACGATTTTTGATGGATTTAGCAAGGGAGCGCATTCGGGAATTGGAGAAGCGGGGGATTGTGCCGAAGGGGAAATGAGTCCCCTCAGAAAGGATATGGAATATTGCCCACAAACTGCTTTCGGACTACTTTTTTTGTGCTTCTAGGTTGTACTTATGAGGGATAGTTATGGAAGCGCTAGGATAACAGCAGCTAACTCTTAACTAGCGGATCACAGGTTCAATCCCTTTACGACCCACCATCTTTTTCATTCTGTCCCTTCCTTAAATTCGTCCCCATTGAAACACTTGCATTTTTAGATACCGCAAAGTTGGATAACTTTGTTGACCATAAGGCCACCACCCATTCTAACGACACCCACCATCACAGGCAATTGTACGACAACGCCCCGAAGGATGAATTTTCAGAAGGGACTAAGTGATTGATAGGGGATAAAGCACACGGTCCGCATAGTGACTCCCACCCCGTATTTTTGCACGCGGGTTTCGAGGAATAGGAATTTTAAACGGCCTTTTTGACTGGACGGCAAAGTACCAAATAACTCGGTGAAGGGTCATTCCGTAGGAATAAAGTTAACTGCCAGAAGCTGAAGTTGCTTCGAATCCGGGCCTGCTACGATGACTCGGAGAGTACCTCTTCGAGATCGTCGATCGGGATGTCCGTTAATGCCCCCTTGAACGAATGGTGCTCCGATTTCTCGACCTGTTCGATGAAACTCCGCATCGCCTGCAGCACGGGGACTTCCTCTCGATTATAAACTTCGCCCTGAAGCAGCTGGAGTACCTGCAGGCGGTGTCTCTTCGAGCTGATGAAGTATGTGAACAACGGTAGAAGCTTGTAGTAGAGACGAATAAACTCGTACCACACTTCGGTTCCGGTTCGGAGTTTGGTTTCGTAAGGCTTGAGAAACGCCTGGCTGAAGTCGTCTTCCTTGAAGGCCGCGCGCAACTGCTCTGAAGCGAACTTCGCACTGGACAAAGCCACACTGACGCCGGACGAAAAAATCGGATCGACGAATCGCGCCGCATCGCCAATCAACAACCAACCATTACCGACGAAATCCGTCATGCTGTAGCTGTAATCGCCCTCGGATTTGTATTCGTTTACGCGCCTCGCGTTGCGCATCGCGTGCGCGAGATTGCCGTTAGTTTGTACATGCGTTTCGAAGTATTTATCGATGTCCATCCGGGATTCCCGAAACACTTCGCGCTCGGTGACGACGCCCACCGAGGTAATCCTGTCGTCGATGGGAATCTGCCACACCCAGCCCCGCTCCACGGGAAGAAAATAGATGTGGATGTGTTCTTTATCCTCCGCAGTGCCTCGGTCCAGTCCCTCGTACCATGCGTGAACGGCGTATTGATTAAAAATAGGGTCCTTCTTCATCAGCTTCAACTGGTGGCCTATGAGCGTCTTCCGACCTGTCGCATCCACGACGAACTTGCAAGGTAGATCGACTTCCTTACCGTCGATATTCACTTTCACTCCGCAGGCTTTGCCATTCTCCATAAGGACTTCCCTGGCATGTACGCCCTGGATGACCTTACTACCGAGGCCCTCCGCATGCTTCAACATGAGCATGTCGAATTTCGCGCGGTCGACGTGATACGTATAATCCTGGTCGACGCCCTCCTGCGGAAATTCGCTGAACAGAATCGAGAACGTGTTCTTCGCCGCAGGCGCGTGCCAGCTTGCCCCGTACTTTTTTACGAAGCCTTCGCGCTCCATCGTCTCAAGAAAACCAATTTCTTTGAAGATTCGCGTCGTCGACGTAACCAGAGATTCGCCCACATGAGGCCGAGGATGAAACGCGCCTTCAATGATCGTGTTGCTGATCCCTGCCATCGAGAGATAAGATCCCATCGTCGAGCCCGCAGGGCCACCGCCAATAATAATTACGTCGCTCATTTGACTCTCCCACCGGAAGGACTAGATTCGACACTTTCCAAGCGAATAATCCGACCGTACCTTATCACCAACATAAGTAAACTGCATTATCACCAACATAAGTATACTGCATTGTCACCAACATAAGTATACTGCATCTTGCGTAGAAAGCTACTTAGTCAATGTCATACAAGAATTGAATAACATTGACTAAGTTAGGGTTCCTAATGGGGGAAGTGGAAGGCGGGGGCGGCCAGGGTACCGCCCCCCCAAGTAGTTCATGAGGCTACCCGTTACCTTACTACGTGTTAGACTCTGCGTAGTTCAGTTCCGGTTTTTGGCACGGTTGGAATTTAAAAACCACGATTTTTGTCACGGTCACGCAATGCTATAACAGTTAACGCAGATTCACAAGGAACAACGAAACGCCTTGCTGGATGCGGATTTTGTATGGTATCGTGTGGCACCGTGTTGACTGGTGTTGCAAAAAGCAATGAACTTTGGGAGCAGGATGTCGGAGGTTCAAATCCTCTCGCCCCGACCATTTTCAATGTTCCTATCTCCATGTCGGGCTTAATCATGAATGCTCGAATCATACCTATTACCATTTCCTTCTTCTTCATGAGCGCCCGTAGCTCAGTCGGATAGAGCATCAGCCTTCTAAGCTGAGGGTCGTAGGTTCGATTCCTACCGGGCGCGCCAATAGGTCAGGTGTTAAACAACGAAAAAATGGTTTGAAAGTAAAAGATAGCCTGGTTTTTGTTGTGCTGTCTAAGAGTTGTGGGAGGGGCAACTCCTTGATTTTTTGTAATAAACTGGACCGAACTCATCTCCTATCCCAAAGTTTTTATCCTGCCAAATGGAGCTTTCGTTCCTCAGTTTTTAGGCCTTTTCGCTCTGATAGAAGGTGGGCCTTTCGATTGATTGCGGGAAGGAAAAAATCTCCCTAGAATGCCGGGTTGCGCGTTTGGAATGGTCTGATTTTTGACCCAGGCGGATTCCTTACATCTCGGCTTTGATCCTTTCCAAAGAAGAGAGGTTGTCAAAGTTTTATAGCCGGGAAGCGGAATATAGGGTTGGGGATATACGGATTATGATGAGTTTTTTAAAAAAAGTTATTCACTAGGTTTCGTTAATATTTATTGAAGGGGGAATCGTTATGTCCGCAGAACCGGATATCATTTACACCAAAGTTGATGAAGCGCCTGAGTTGGCGAGTGGATCGTTTCTACCAATCATTCAATCCTTTGCCAAAACAGCCGGGGTAAACGTCGGTACCAAGGATATTTCCCTCGCTGGCCGGATCATTGCCCAATTCCCAGAACGATTGAAGCCGGAACAACGGCAGCCTGATGACCTGGCGCTATTGGGGGAAATCGTGATGACGCCGGAATCTAATGTCATTAAACTTCCAAATATCAGTGCCTCAATCCCGCAAATCAAGGGTGCGGTGGCTGAGTTGCAATCACAGGGGTATGACATCCCAGATTATCCCGAGGACCCCAAGACGGAGGAAGAAAAAGCTATTAAAGCGAAATTCGACAAAGTAAAGGGAAGTGCGGTGAACCCGGTCTTACGACAAGGCAATTCGGATCGACGGGCATCCGTGTCAGTCAAAAATTATGCCCAAAAGAATCCCCACCGGATGGGTAAGTGGACCAAGGATTCAAAAACGCATGTTGCCTCTATGGCCAACGGGGATTTTTTTGGAAACGAAAAATCCGCCACGATTACGGATCAAACTGCGGGCGCAGGCAAAATTGAATTCGTCGGTGCAGACGGCAAGGCCACCTTATTGAAAGATAAGTTGAAAATGGAGAAGGGTGATGTTGTCGATGCGACGAAAATGAGTGCGAACGCCCTACGCCAATTTTTTAAGGACCAAGTCGAGGATGCCAAGAAACATCAGGATGTGTTGTTCTCTTTGCATATGAAGGCCACCATGATGAAGGTGTCCGATCCCATTATCTTTGGGCATTGCGTGGAAGTATTTTTTGAAGATGTGTTTAAGAAGCATGCCAAGACGTTTGCCGAACTTGGCATAAATGCTAGAAATGGACTGGGTGATGTCTATGCCAAGATCGGCAAGCTACCCGAAGCGCAGCAAAGTGAGATCAAAGCTGATATTGACGCGGCGATTAAAAATGGTCCGACCCTCGCCATGGTGGATTCCGACAAAGGCATTACCAATCTTCATGTGCCGAGTGATGTGATTATCGATGCGTCCATGGCTGCAGCACTTCGTACCTCTGGGAAAATGTGGGGGCCGGATGGCAAGGAACATGATATGAAGGCCATCATTCCCGATCGGAGCTACGCCGGGATTTACCAAGCCGTGGTGGACTTCTGCCGGGAAAATGGCGAATTCAATCCTTCGACCATGGGCAGTGTGCCCAATGTAGGTTTGATGGCGCAGGCAGCTGAAGAATACGGCTCCCATGATAAAACCTTCGAAGCTCCTAGCAATGGCACTATTCGCCTTGTTGATGGTAAGGGCAATGTTCTTATTGAGCATCCGGTTGAGGCTGGTGATATCTGGCGAAGTGCCCGTACCACAGATATTGCCATTAAAGACTGGGTCAAGCTTGCGGTCAATCGAGCAAGGTTGTCCAACACCCCAGTGGTATTCTGGCTGAATAAGAATCGGGCCCATGATGCGCAACTTATCGAAAAAGTGAATACCTATTTAAAGGATCATGATACCAAGGGGTTGGATATTCAAATTATGGCACCGGTGGATGCCATGAAGCACTCGCTGAAGCGGGCCAAAGACGGCAAAGATACGATTTCCGCGACGGGTAATGTGCTGCGGGATTACCTCACTGACCTCTTCCCGATTTTGGAATTGGGAACAAGCGCAAAAATGCTCTCCATTGTGCCGCTCATCAATGGTGGAGGATTGTTTGAAACCGGAGCCGGTGGTTCGGCACCAAAACATGTACAGCAGTTCGTCAAAGAAGGGCATTTACGGTGGGATTCTTTAGGGGAATTTTTAGCCCTGTCGGAATCCTTTGCTCATCTCGGGCGATTTAAGAAGAATAAGAAAGCGCAAATGCTAGCAGAGACCCTGGATCGGGCGACGGGTAAGCTGATGGAAAATAATAATTCACCAGGGCGGGTGCTCGGGGAATTAGACAACGCCGGAAGCCATGTCTATGAAGCCATGTATTGGGCGAAAGAACTCGCCGCCCAAACGGAGGATGCTGAGCTCAAAAAGAAGTTTGAGCCCGTGGCCAAAGAGCTGGAAGGCAACCTCGACAAAATTCTCGAAGAACTGAAATCGGCGAAAGGTAAGCCAGTGGATATCGGGGGCTACTACCATCCTGATCCGGAAAAAGTCAAAGCCGGCATGCGCCCGAGCGCCACTTTGAACAAAATTTTGGCGACGTTGGGCTAAGCTAGAGTTTTAAATTTAGAATTGTACAAACGAGCCCTGGCAACCTGTGTTGTCAGGGCTCGTTTGCTTGGAATTGAGTTCTCTCGCATTTTCTCTGATAGAGTGCATTCTTCCACTGAGAGGCCATACTGTTTTTGTAGTTAAACGCCAGAAGCCATTGGATCGCTGTTTTATTCTTCTTGGTGGCAATCTGTAATGCTGTCCATTTTTTCAGGGTAAAAGCTCAAGTAATTTTTGATGAGTGCGACTGAATCAATTGGAGCTTCATAGGTCCAGACAGCATCCTTTGCGGTGCTTCCCTTCACATTCACAGAATAATAGGATGCGTCTCCCTTGAACGGGCAATGGGTGGAATGGGTCGTTCGTTCAAGGTGGGACATTTGTACGTCTTCTCGGGGAATATAGATGGCCGGGGGCAAGGGGCCTTCCTTGAGAATGAACGCCCGTGTAGTATCGGCGATCACTGTTCCGTTAAACGTGACGGTTATGCGATGATGTGTTTTCTCAATGGAAATGGCATGGGCGTGACCGGGTGCACTCATGAGACTGGTCCTTTCATGAAATGTCTAAAACCTATCATAGGAAAATTTGTAATCGTTTATGGGGTTATTGGTCAAACCTTGGTTTTAAAATTTATTCGAGAACCTCCCCTCTGGATTTTGTGAGTAAGGCATGAACCTTGGATTCTCCATTGTAGCGGATCTTCTTGTCCTTCTCCATTTTTCCTTTGTTTTCTTTGTGATGTTTGGAGGGCTTTTCGTCTTACAGTGGAGGTGGATGATGTGGATTCATCTGCCTGCCGTTTTGTGGGGTGCATTGATCGAGTTTGCTGGTTGGGTCTGTCCACTGACGCCTCTCGAAAACTGGTTTCGAGAGAATGCAGGAAGCACAGGGTATTCATCAGGTTTCATTGAGCATTATGTAATGCCGGTGCTGTATCCTTCCGGGTTGACTCGTGAAATCCAGATTGCTCTAGGAGTGTTTGTTATTGTTGTCAATGCCGGATTCTATGGGTGGGTCCTCCGTCGTCACAAGCGATGATGAGGAAGAGAAAAAAAGGTGCCAACAAAGAGGGAGGCCAAGTCGTTGGAGTGACAAACCTGGCTGAAATAACTTCAGAATAAAGGTGGAGAAGATGGCTGTTGTGATAATGAAATGGCCCTGCCTCCGCGTCGTTGGTCGGCAGCCCCGTATTGTGTCCCACTCGATTCGTCGATGACCACAGCTTGCACGGCTCCAATTTTCTGCTGGGCTTTTTTGTCAATGTTGTGTCCTAAGGCCTGTAATTGATTCGCGAAAACAGGATTAAATTGTCCTTCCAAAATAAGAGATCCATTCGCACTGGTTTGAGAAAGTCGGGGAGCATCGATGGCCTCTTGGATGGACATGTGATGATCTATTAAGTTGATGGTGACATTCACCACGGAATTAATAATGGTTGGACCGCCTGGTGAGCCGTATGCGGTGATCGGTGTGTTTTCTTGAAAAACAATAGTCGGAGCCATGCTGCTTCGTGGTCGTTTACCTGGTGCAACATCGTTGGCGCCGGGATTGAAATCCTGTTGGTCGGTATTCAGTGTTGGAACAAGGTTAAAGTCGGTAAGCTCGTTGTTGAGCAAAAATCCGTACCCGGGCACCATGAGTCCCGTTCCCCAGAGAGATTCAATGGTATTCGTATAGGTCACGATGTTGCCAACATGGTCGATGATGGTGAAGTGGGTGGTGTGCAGTCCTTCATGCACTGGCGGTGGACTTTCCTGAATTTTCAGAATGTGGTTTCCCTGAGAAGTGGCAAACGTAAGAGGATTTCCCGCAGTGATTGTCGGTTGTCGCTTTTCTGGATTAATCCTTCCTGACCGTGAAGTGATGTATTTCGGATGCAATAATCCCTCGATGGGAACGGGAACGACATCTCCATCCCCCATCCAAACCGCACGATCCGCAAACCCTAGGCGCATGGCCTCTAGTAGCACATGAAATGTGCGAGCAGATTCATTGCCAAACCCTTGGGTCTTGTCCCCCAAAGGAAATCGTTCGAGGAGCTTGAGTATGTAGAGAAGCGTCAGGCCTCCGGAAGAGGGCGGAGGGGCGGAGGCGATTCGGTATTTCCGATACATGCCTTCAACGGGTTTCCGAATGACTGGCCGATAGTTTCGCAGATCTTGTGTGGTCATACGGCCCTGTAGCTTTTTCTGATTTGCTGGATTGGAAGTAGTCCGAGCGTGGCGTTGTGTGGCGACAATGGCCTTTGCCATCTCGTCGGTATAAAAGGTGTCGACTCCGTGCTGGGCGATGAAGCGAAAGGTGTTGGCTAAATCCGATTGCACGAGCATATCATTTTGTTTCAAGGGAATTCCTTTTGGGGCAAACACCTTTCGAGCTTCTTCGAACGCCGCGTTGCCTGGTTCGTGTGCCAGGCGACCATTTTTCAGGCCCATGTGAATATCCTCAGCGAGGTGGTGGCTGATGCGAAAGCCTTCCGACGCCAACTGTATGGCAGGTGCCAGGGCTTGGGCTAACGACATGGTGCCCCATTTTTCAAGGGCCAAGGCAATTCCTCGAACCATTCCAGGAACGCCAACCGAGATGCCACTGGTGGATGCCACTGCAAAAGAAAATGGATGGCCCTTGATATCTAAAAACATATTTGGGTCGGCTAAGGCTGGCGCGGTCTCGCGGGAATCAATCACCAGGGTTTCTTTGGTTTTGGCCAGATACACCATCATAAACCCACCACCGCCGATTCCCGAGTTCTGTGGCTCCACAACATTAAGGGCAAAGGCCACGGCCGCGGCCGCATCAATCGCATTGCCTCCTTGGCGAAGAATGGTGGCTCCCACTTTGGTGGCTTCCTCTTCACTCGTGGACACGACTCCTCCATGGACGCCTGGAACCCCAATGGAATGATCGTGGACTCTGGCCTCAACGCTACTGCTGCCTAAGACCGAAATCGTTATTAGAAGATAAAAGACGGACAGCCGTGGTGCCCTGGACTTTTTTACTCGAAATGAAAACCGCGTTGTGGTCATGGTGGGGTCCTCTAGAACATCTAAGTCATTCCTGCTATAGTGTTTTACCTACGCATGAAGCAGTAGTCAAAAATTCTCATAGTCCTCGCAGAAAGAATCTGGCAGGACCATTTTACATCATGAAAAAGAAGTCCCGTGTGGTTCGAGCCATCGGAAAATCTTTTTCCACGGAAGGAGGGAGATTCTATGGAAACGCGTGCTTATCTGAAGGTCTTGGTGTTAGGGCTACTTTGTATGAGCGTCTTTGTGACTGGTTGTTCACGGCAGCTGTATACCGCCATGGTCAGTAGTGACAAGGGGTTAAATGGAAAATTAGCTAGCCTCTCATCTCCAGGCTTGGCCAATCAAGGCCTTGATGGTGCCCAATCTCACGGGGTCGGCAGCGATGTATTAGGAGCCGCTGCAAATTCCCGTCAATCACCGGTCTCAGCAAGGAAGAAGGGAGAGATTCCTTTGTCTCAAGAATTAGGCAAGACTCAAGGGGAACTTGCCAATAGCAACTCGGAGAAAGGCCACCCCAGAAACGATCTTCATGCCAGGAATTCTGATGGCTTGACTTCCAATGATTTGACAAATGCAGGAAGCGCACCAACATCAGGTTTTGGAGAGCGCGGTGCTGATTCCCGTATCGAAAGTAGTCAGGAATTTTCTGCTCCTTTGGAGGACATAACGCCTTTGCAGGACAAGAAATTTTTGACTGAAATGGCGGCAGCTTCAGCAACTGGAGAGTTTCCCTTAGATACTCATGGTGGGACTTCTTCTCACGGAAAGGGGAGTGAGTTCATGCCTTTGGGGGATGAACTCTTTGTACAGGGGACATTGGGAGATGTCTTTTTCGATTATGATGCGGCTTCGATCAGATCAGATGCTGCACCGGTTCTCCAAACGAATGCTCAGCTGCTAAAATCACGGTTTGAAAATCGTCAAATCATCATCGAAGGTCATGCGGATGAGCGAGGGACGGTGGAATATAATTTGGTACTCGGTGAGCGTCGCGCACAATCGTCTAAACAATATCTCGTAGATTTGGGTGTTTCGCCATCAGATATTCAAACCATCAGTTATGGAAAGGAAAAACCCTTTTGCCATACTTCCAATCCTGACTGCTGGAAACTCAATCGCCGTGGGCATTTTGTGCTGCAATAATTTTGATGTTGTCGCGGTCGCAACAACCAGTTTCTTTAAAAGAAGCATAAAAATTTCCGGAGATTAATCGTGTTCGTGGAGTCCATCAAGGGTGGCGGTGCTCCCACCCTTGATGCATCCATAAGGGACAATTTGAATTCTCTTGCAACGCTTGCATTTAATTTCAATGCCACTGTCCAATCGTTTCAATAGCAATTGACCACATGGACAACGTGTTTCCGGAATGAAGGGTTCTGTCTTGAGCGGCGCCATGTTCAAGGGCTCCAATCCTGAAGGTGAATGGTGTTTACCCGAAACTGGCCTGAAGTCTTCTGGTGTTTTCACCGACGCTGGAAAAAATCATGCGTCCTGCGCTGGTCTGAATCACACTCGTGACCACAACCTCGACATATTTTCCAATCCATCGTTTCGCGTGATCGACAACAACCATTGTCCCATCATCCAAATGGGCCACCCCTTGGCCAGCTTCTTTACCTTCCCGTAATAAAAAGACTCGTAATGATTCACCTGGGATTACGACAGGTCGAATTGCCTTTGAGACATCATTGGCATTCAGGACTTGTATCCCTTGCAGCGAGGCGACTTTGTTGAGATTCATATCCGTGGTGATAAGTTTGGCCTCGAGTTGCTTCGCTAGGGCCACCAATTTCGAATCGACATCCGGGATTTGAGGAAAATCATCATGAACAATATTGACATCAATGGACTCCGTGTTTTGTATGGTGTGCAGAATATCCAGCCCTCGTTTGCCGCGAAGACGTTTATGGGTATCTGCGGAATCTGAGATGCGGTGAAGTTCAAAAAGAATGAATTGGGGCACGATTAATGGTCCTTCCAGAAATCCTGTCTGGCATAAATCGGCAATTCGCCCATCGATTATGGCGCTCGTATCTAAAATTTTTGGTTTTGGAATTTGGGTTGGTGGGACTGTTGGTTTTTGCCCTTGTTTCAGGAAGGGCATTTGACTTATCCGGAAGCCAAAAGTGGTTCCCAGGTAACAAAATCCAAAAAGCGACACAAAGGTCAATATTTGTGTCACATCTGGGGAGTGAATGAAAATGTGTTGACTGACCAAGCTGGTGAGGCCACACAGGATCAGGCCGAATGAAAAACCAACCAAACTTCCTACCGTTTCGACCGGTTTGATGGGAAAGACTTTGTATTCAAGCCAAATTAGGACGAGGCTTGCGCAGAACATCAATCCTGCTCCGAAAAGGCCGTCAAGAAACGATCCTGTTCCGAATTTTAATCCGAGTGCCACCCCAGCAAATATGCTTCCGATGATAAAGAGACTGTGAAAAACCATCTGGTGTTTCCTTTCTTTTCTATGTCAATAGGCCATGACAGATTTACTGAACAGAGATTGGGTTACCTCAAGAATATTCCTGAGGTGAGGATCAGCACAGGATTTGTAGGGGATCTCTGGGGTGGCGGTATTCTTGTGAAGGATCAGAAAAATTATATGGGTTTTCATTGAGGAACGATGATGTCCTTTCCCAGACCAAAATTTTTGAGGTATATCCTGGAAGGAAAAAGATGGCTCCCATTGGGAATAGTTATCGATAAGGACCTGAACTAGCATGGGGTCAAAACGAGTTCCTGCCAATGTCCGGAGTATGCGAACCAATGTGTCAATTTGCTCAGTTATGGGTTGGTCGTGTTGAGTGAGTAATTGGTCTACGGTATCGGCTATGGAGAGAATTCTTGCTCCCAGAGGAATCATGGAACCTCGCATTCCCAATGGAAGGCCGTGGCCATCCCAACGTTCATGATGCAGGGCAACAAGTTTGGAAATCTCCTTTAGTCCAGGCCATGCGGATAGGATATCGGCGCCTGCTTGTGGACTACATTCTGTCATGAGGTAATCTCCAATCATTGAATACCCATGTTGGTAAACAATCTCATTTGGGAGAGAAAGTTTTCCGAGATCATGGAGCAAGGCTGCATAACATATATCTGAAAGGTCATCGCTTGGTAGATTCAAAGCTTGGCCTAGGAGTAGGGAATAAAGGGCCGTCCGCTTTCCATGTTCAACGAGCGAAGGATCATGGCGTCTCATGGCTTCCACAAAATGCCTAATGGTGTGGCTTTTAAGACTTTGGTTGTGTTCCAAAAGGCGTAATGCTGGGATTGTATTTTTGTGAAGTTTGGACATTGTGGTTCTCCTATTATTTTAATGGGTAGTTTTTTTGTGAATAAAAATGATACTGATTATGATTATCAATTGCATTTAAATTTGTCAATAGTTTTTTAAACTTTTGATATGTGTAGGGAGATCAGGGAAATTAAATGGAATGATTCTGACCGAAAAAATAAAAGAAAGGGTTTTAGAGGTGGAAAAAATGAATTGTTTTATGATGTTGGGAAGATGTCCGTTTCCATTTTTAAGTTGATTTGCACCAACCAAATCCAAATAAATTTTTGAGAATATTTGGGGGCCGGGAGGCTATTCAGGAGTTAATAGCCTCCCGGGGAAAGAAGGGGGAGTCCCGAATGGTACACCGCGCTCCCTTCCTGAAAAAAAAGAGCCCAAGATTGACAAGCATTCTTGGGCTCTGGACTGAGGGTCTCTGGCCTTACAAGGCTGATGATGAAGTATATTTAACTCTTTGGGTCTTTATTTTGGATCACCTCGCATCATAAAGGGATGATTGAGAACCCACATTTCATACATGGGGATGGCAAACATCACCAGAAAACTTATCAGCATAAGGAAATCACCGGTCAACATAGTTATTACAAAGAGAGGCGAAACATAGGTGATTAAAAAGGGAGATATCAAATCCAAAGTGACGCCAAGGAACGAAGCCCAGGTGGTCACGATTTTTATGGTCGGGCTCGCCATCGTGAGGTACAACACATGGACCAAGATCATGAATACAACGGGCATGGTGAATAGGTGAAAATGTGCGGTTTCGGCTAGGTGGCCAAAAGTCATGGGCTCACCAAAGTTTGCATCAGAACCTCGATAATGTTGGGCAATGCCCTTTGGGGTCAACTCGGTCATGTCATGTGCCCATACGAAAGTAAATACAAACCCAACTAACATTAAAAGTAGGAACCATGTGTACACCAATCGAATTTGTTTGTCGGTGTCACGAAGCCGAAATCGAGTATTGAAATTCCGCATTCCACACTTACAGTCCTAAGATGGATTCAAAAAACCCTTTTTCACTTTTGCCAGCAGCAACGATTTCAGTGCCGAGGCCACGTGGCTTTAAATAGAATTCATTGACGAGGACTAATACGCGCTTAACTCCAGCACTTGATGACCGAACCGACATGGTGGCCCCGGTAATATTGATAATATCTCGATTGATTCGAATGGGGTCATTCACATCCTTTCCTTCATACTGAAAGTTAAAACGCTTGGTGGCGATTTCGTTGCCTCGTGCCTCTCGATATACGAGAACCTCAAAATTCATACATTCGCCCGAAGGATCAACGCCCACCATGTAGGTAATGGGGCGATGTTTGCCAATGGTGTTTTGCACCATGGCATAACCATCAATTTTTCCCTTCGTTTCTCCAATATAGACATCGAAAGAGGTTTCAGGAAATTTCCAGCCTATGGTTTGCTCAACCATAGTTTTTTGCGCAGGCGTTAAGGTTAAAACTTCTTTTCGAATCTTTTCAGACTCCGGAAACATGACCTTGGCGGCTTCTTCTTCGGTAAAATAAATTTCCAAATGACCTAGTTCTTCAGCGTTAAGCCAGCGCTTGAGCTCATGGTCCCAGATTTTTTCCTGAGGAGGTTCCTCAGCAAAGCCAGTAGACGAAGATAGCACCATGCAAAGACCGTAGATGGTAGAAATTTTGAAGAATGTGTTAATTAGCTGAGAATAGCGCATCCCTTGGCCCTCAATTGATTAGATATTCTATTAGATAGCCGTTGTTCCTCTTCTGCAATCGGTGGAATTCGCCTCCATGGATTAGATTGAGACTGGACGCCCATCGAGGAAAAGAATTCTCTATTTTGCTGCACTGCGATAAGGATTCCGTTGGATTGGGTAGAGATGTTTATAAAAAACTTAGCTCGCTCTTGATTAGAATCGCGCGCAAAGCTTTCAAAGAGAGAAAACCCTGATTTCGTCTTGGATGCTAAGCCTATCCACTCAGTTTCGATGAGACCATTTTCTTGGTCAATTCGTCTGAGTTCAAATTCATCAACACTCGCTAGGGCCACCGACCAGGTCTGATCGAACGAACATGAGGTGGTGACCTTGGGGGTGTTAAACATACCTACGCACCCCAAGGTCACCAAAAACACGCTGAGAAATAATATGTTCACGTAATCTTTTCGCATAAAGATTCTTTCTCAGCTTTTCGGCAATCCTCGTCGTTTAGAAATATGTGGCAGCCCCGAATTGCCAACCATTATTCGAAGCCGCACTTCTTGAATCAGAGATGGCTTCGTCATTAATCGTGTAGGCGAATTTGATGACGGAATCCTCAACAGGTCTGAAATTGACACCGAACGTCACGCGCTTTAAGTCGTTGGTATTGTTGCTGACATTAGCGTTGGTATCCGCTTCGCCATAACGAACAATCGCGGTAAAGGTGGAGCCCTGAGAGAAGTGAGTGGGCGCCATCTTTTGGAGAAATTCTGGCATGAAATGGTAATTGCCCTGGACATAGAATCCTTCCATCCTAGCAGGGGGAAGACCGGAGGAGGCCAACGTGTTCCCTCCCTCAATGTTCACCCATGCGGCTTCTCCCTGGATTTCGAATGGGCCACGCTGAAGGTTTCCATCCACGGCGAGGATGGTCAAATAATTGTTGTCCGCGTCATCCCACGTTCCATGGTGAATGGAGCCTGCGACTTCGACACCAAGAATGGGACTGACAGCAATGCGGGAGACAATCGCTTTGTTATCATTATTGTCCGTCTGGAGACTCCCTCTAATTGACCGTAGGCCATTGGCCGCGGTGAAAACAGATGAAGTCGCGCGGGAAACAATGCCCGTCATTGCCGCTACCGTGTCTGTTGTTGTGGTGTCGCTTCCATCGAATCCTTGCGTGATGTAAAATTCATAGTCAACTTTGGAGAGGCGAGTTGGATAAAAGGTTCCATAAAGCCCAAGCCCCGATTCGGCAAAAGTTGATGGAATAATCAAACGACTAACCATGGGTCTCAGAGGAAGGTCGTTCAATGGTGTGTCATGGATCAAGTTAAACCGACCCATCGGGACCAGAAGAATGCCTCCACGAAGGTTGATCCAGTCTTCAATCCGATAGTCCATGGTGGCGAATTCAATTTTGACATCTCCATCCCCTTGATTGCCTTGTGGCCCACCATGTTCAATCTCTAATTCCACAGCCACACTGACACGGTCAGTGACCTGTGAATAGAAAAACGGCACAAAACGTTCTTGATCGAATTCAAGGCCATCGCGACAATCTCGGGCCGCTCCCGCGCAGTCGGTGACGATGAAATCGATGTAACCACCGACGATAGTCTTGGGGGCTTTGACAAAGGGTTTCGCGTAAATGGTTCGACCACCCTGCAGGCCACTTCCACCCGTGAATGTATCCCCAAACCGTTGTACTTGTTGCTTGGTATCACCCAAGGCAGGCATTTGTTCTGAAAGATCAAGAGTTGGTGGATCAATTTGGGTCATCCCTCCGCCTCGTAGATTGTCTTGAATCATTTTTCGAATCTGTTCACGTTGAGCAGGAGTGAATTCTTCAAATTCATCCCCGTCGGCCCAAACATTTGCTTGGGGTACAATCATGAGAGCCATCATCGCCCCCGCGATCAACAATCGTTTCATTGAACGACCTCCATCAATTGTTGTTGGGGACTCTAGTTTGGTCCTCGAAGTCACTAAAGGGACTCTTGTGGTCCTCAGATTAAATTGAGTGTTCTAGCGTATTGTGAAAACCTCTTTGTTATTAATATTTGACATGAAAAAAACGGCTGTATTGTCACGGCCTCTTGCTAGGGTTCTAATTTTCGCAAGTCGATATGCTCACTTCATGATCCTTGATGCGATCATAGGGAATGGAGACAATCCGTTTACAGCGTTTGCATTTCAGTTCAAGATTATCTCCCCGAATTTTTGCGATAAGATGCCCGCATTCACATCTAGCCTCGCTACGCTTCGGTGCGGGTTTAGGTAGAACGCTTTTGCCTTCGAAGGTCATGGAAAATAACGAGATTCAGATGATTCTTGAATATCTAGTAAAAATAAGTATGATATTTGTTTTCATCAATATTGATTTTGATAACTATTATTAATATAAAATTTCACGGGGCCGTGTCAATATCACGCACAAAAAGAGTATGAGCTTCCTAAGTCTTTGATTTATTGTCATAAGTCGAGAGGGAGGGACGCTAAATAGCCATCCACTGTCATATCTGTTAGAAATATTTATATACTTTTTCCGATGACGAGGCATGGTTGAGCGACATTGAGGGTAGGAAGATCTCATGAGCATAAATGTTGTATTGACGCTGTCTAGCCTTTTTCTCGTACTTGTCATAGGCGGATGTACGAAAGTCGTAGATCCGAATTTTGCTCAAGATCAAGATGCTAATGAATTGGTGTTTGGATACATTCAGGTCGAGACTGACGGTTCCAATCCGCGTGGATATCCTACCCATGTCAGATTTATTGCAATGACTGAAACAACAACAAGGGAAAGATTCAGGGTGGATGTGCGCTCAGATTCCGATGTATTTTCCCTCAGGTTGCCGGTGGGCACGTACAGCGTTGACCGTGTGCAATTTAATGAAGGTCCATTTATGTATGAATCTCATGTCCAATTAGAATTTCATGTGCCTGAAGGGAAGGCGGTGTATTTAGGAGTCTGGCAGTTTGATGTAGAGACGCCGCGCACTATTCGGCATATGCGTATTCAGGTTGCTGAAGGCGATCAAGAGTTACCGATGCTATTTTCTGCGAATCTTGTGACAGACTCTACGCCAATTACTACAGTCTTACCGAAGCCAGAGGTGTTTGAAACTCGTGTGTTTACGGTTGCCCCTTATCCAAAAATCAAATATTTCTATCGTCAATAACCCGCAAAGGTTCCAATGAGATACTTTTCGCCGAGAGCATTAATATTTACATGGAGTTTGTGTGTTTTTGCGACATTTTTAGGGACGATCGTATGTGCGACATCTCCCCATTTGGTCAAACGTGGCCAAATGCATATGGGCACCCTTGTCTTTCTCACGGCAGTGGCACCGGAGGAAAAGGTGGCGCATGCCGCTGTCCAAGCCGGGTTTTCGGAAATTCACCGCTTAGAGGAAATCCTGAGTACTTGGATTCCTGAAAGCGAACTTTCCCAAGTCAATGCCAGTGCTGGGCGAAGCGCGGTTGCCGTTAGTCCTGAGACCATTGAGATCTTGAGCAAATCTTTGGAAATGGATCGTTTGACTGATGGTGGATTTAACATTGCCATTGGTCCTGCTGTCGAAGCCTGGAATGTGAGTCGAGAAGGTCGGATTCCGTCACAGGAAGAGTTAGAGGCCCTTCGACCTTTAATGAATCTAAAGAATCTTCAAATTGATCGAGAATCTGGAAACGTGTTTCTTCGTGTCGCGGGAATGCGCGTAGATATTGGCGGGATTGGTAAGGGGTATGCTGCGGATCTTGCCGCTCGCGTGATGAAGCAATCCGGCGCTACCGCAGGTGTGGTAGCCATTTCTGGAGATATTAAAACGTTTGGTCGGATGCCGGATGGTGAACGGTTTGTGTTTGGTATTCAACATCCTCGACAGGAAGGAAAGTTATTGGGGCAGCTGGAACTTGAAGATGAGGCCGTGTCTACAGCCGGGGATTATCAACGATATTTTATGAAGGACGGTATTCGATATCATCACATTCTTGATCCCAATACTCTGCAACCCGCCCGGTTATCGCAGAGTGTGACCGTTGTGGCTAAAGAAGGGGTTCTGGCTGATGGTTTAGATACTGGAATTTTCGTGATGGGACCGGACAAAGGACTGGCGCTCATTGAGAGCCTAAATGGAGTTGAAGGTATTATTGTGGGAATTGACGGAAATGTGTTGATTTCTTCGGGTTTGAAAGGACGATTGCGTTCAATAAACTCTAAGCCTTGATAATGTTTAAGGGGCATATAAATGAAAAAAGGGGCCAGGATCGGCCCCTTTTTTATTGCATGGGTTTCAGTTTGGAAATTAGTAATTGCCTTTGTCTTTTCCAGCTCGGGAATACCCGCTGGCGTGGGCAGGGTTTCCGCCATGAGATTTGATGCGCTCATGAATTTTTTCCATCCGCGACTGTTGTTCTTCTGACAACACGCCCTTGGCATCGCGTTTGGCTTTAATGGATGCCATGAACAGGTCCGCTTTTAAGGCATGAACATTTTTCAGGTCTCGCTCGATGTCGGACAAGTTGGCGTGATCATCCCGGAGTAATTCATGCAGGTCAATATTCGCTAGTTGGACGGTGGCTTTCATCTTGACGCGTTCTTTTTTGTAATTCGTTTTGATGTTGCGAAGTTTTTGTTCTTGTTCATCGGTGAGGCTCATCCCCTCTTTGAATTTCAAAATATGATCAATGAATTCAATAGCGCTTTGATGGGCGCCGGGATGGGTTGAGCCCTGTCCTCCATGACCCATCGTTGGATGTGCGCTGCTATGCCCCGTCATTCCTTTGCCATGGTGGAAGTCTTCCGTGCTGGGGTAACCTTTGGAATGGTGTTTATCCCCATGAATGCTCGCTTCCATATGGGTTGAGCCATGGATGGAATGATGGGCGCCGGAATAACCGGAACTGCCATGTGGAGATTTATGGATCGAGCTGTGTGGATCATTGGCCCAGGCTGGGCCTGCGAGGGCAATAACCAATAGGCTACTAAGTGAACACATGGTCAACGAGGAAGGTGTTGTGACTCCAGTGAACTTCATGATCGAGTCCTCCTTGTTATTCAAGTAAGTAAGTGAATGAGAGAGTAGTCATTGTTGTATTGAGGGTCCTTAGGGAAACGCTTATTTGTATTATAAATCTCTGAGCGCGAAGAAGCGAATGCTTTACTTTTTCCATTATAGCCTCAATCGTGGTAATTCCAAGCCGAAATGGAGATTTTTTAGGAATCCTGAGCCCGATCGAAAAGGACGATATGAGGAACCACAATTTTGAGGGCGACCTGAGTGCCAACCGCATGAATTTGAGTCGAAGATTCGCTTGAGTGAATGAGGCGTCCCGACTTGAGGCGTATCCCGTATAGATTCTCGGATCCCCGAAATTGGCGTGTTTCAATCCGGGCTCCGGTACTCTCGGCTCCACAAATTTTAATGTCATCCGGTCGGATCATCACGTCGACGTGCTCGGAACCCTGATAATGGTTGGGAAGAGGCAGGTGGCCAAGTTCCGTAACCACATAATGTTCATGAATTTCCCCGGGAATGAAATCCGCCTGGCCAACAAATTCTGCCACAAAGCGGGAGTTCGGCAAATGATAAATGGTTTCTGGTGAAGCAAATTGTTCAAGTCGCCCTTGGTGTAACACCGCGACCTTATCGGCCATGGTAAATGCTTCTTCATGATCATGGGTGACTAAGACAGCGGTGGTTTGAGTGTTCTTCAGGACTTGGTGGAGTTCCCCACGCATCTTGTAAGTCATATCCGGGTCAAGATTGCTGAACGGTTCATCCAATAAAAGGAGGACCGGTTGCGGGGCAAGAGCTCGAGCCAGCGCTACTCGTTGTTGTTGTCCTCCGGAGAGTTCGTGGGGATAACGTCGCCCGAAATCCGATAACCCTGTCAGAGAGAGCATCTCTTCGACGCGCCGCCGCCGATTCTCCGCGGCCAATTGGTTTAGTCCAAACCCGACATTATCGTTCACGCAAAGGTGAGGAAATAGCGCGTAATCTTGAAATACCATTCCGACCCGCCGTTGCTCGGGAGGCACGTGATGGTTGCCGTCGGCCACCATTTTCCCATCTAAGCGCACAGAGCCTTCGAGCACCGATTCAAAGCCCGCGATTGCCCTTAGTGTCGTGGTTTTCCCGCAACCGGAAGGCCCCAACAAGCAAATGATATCCCCTTTCTGCACGGCAAAAGAAATGTCCTGAACCGCTGGACGGCCTGGTTCATACGAGCAGGTGACTTTATGGAGTTCAAGAACGATTGGTGGGCTGGCTGTGGGTGTGGTCGTCATGGAGAAATCGTCATAGGGGATGCGTCACGCGTGAGAGACAACAACCAGAAATTGGCAGGAAAGTCCTTCTATTGATAACGCTTAACTCTACAGACCTCACGTCTTACAGTTGACGCATTACGTTAAACAGTGTGTTGTCCCTTTTTCATTAATAGTAAGACGACTGGAATCGTGAGGGCGACGATAAGCAGGGCCGGAGGGGCGGCCAATTGATAGAGCTCTTCACTCGCTTCCAGCCAAATGCGTATGGCGAGTGTATCGAACCCGACAGGACGCAGCAAGAGTGTGGCAGGCAGTTCTTTTAAGCATTGAATAAAGACCAAAATCCATGCACTCATGAAACCGCCACGAACCAACGGCAAGGTGACAGAAACAAATGTTCGGTAAGACCGTGCACCTAAACTCTTCGCGGCTTCTTCGAGATTCGGGGAAAGTTGTTGAAGTGTGGATTCCATTCCCTGCAGGCCGACGGGAAGAAAGTGAACGAGGTAGGCGATGAGGAGCACCACGATGGTTCCATACAGTTCAGGAATAAGTTGAGAAACGAGGACAAGGACTGCAAGAGCCGCCACAGGACCCGGCAGAACATACCCGGTGTAAGCGCCTTGAATACAGAGAAGACTGGACCATGTTTGTTTCTGGCAGGCCAGATAGGCCAAGGGTATCCCAAAGATGATGGTCAACGTGGCAGCGATTCCCGCCAGCCAAAGACTGTTTCCAAAATGATTCCAAAATCCGGTCGAGATAGTGCCTGCCGCCAAGGCGTCCATGGTCCATTGAATAAGCAGGAGAAGGGGAAGACCAAAGGCGGCGCCTACAATCAGCAAGAGGTATCCTGAAAAGGTGATAGTTTGGATCGTGGTGCATGCTTGTGGAATGTGTTTCCGAAAACGACCAGTCGTTTGATAAAACCGGCTTCGCTGTCGAAACCAACGTTCGGCCAATAAAAACAGAAACGTTCCCGAGACGAGGATCATACTTAAGCAGGCAGCTGCGGTATTATCGAAGCGTCCAGTCATTTGGTGATAGATGGCAAACGTAAACGTCTGAAATCGCAACATGGAGACAGCGCCAAAGTCGGAAGCCACGTAGAGAATGGCTAAGAAAAGCCCGGCAAACAGCGAAGGGCGAATCATGGGAAGCGACACGCGAAAAAAGGTGGTCAGTCGACTGGCTCCTGTTGCGCGAGCGGCTTCTTCATAGGAGATATTGAAATTTTTAAAGGCCGATCGCGCCAACAGATAGACAAAGGGAAAGGTATTGAGCGACATCACCAGAGTGGCACCAGAAAAACTAAAGGGCGAAAAAATTTGGGCGTCCGCCCCCGCCAGCACCTGCCACGCCTGTTCCAAAGCCCCATTTCTTTGAAGGAGGTAGGTGTAGGTGTAGGCCAACACATAAGAAGGAATGGCTAAAGGGAGAATGAGCAACCAATCCCAAAGAGTAGAACCGAAAAAACGGTAGCGAGTCAGGATCCATGCAAGAGAAACGCCAAGAAGCAGGTCAATGAAGGCGACACTGATTGCCAAGGTAAAGGTGTTAAATAGCAATTCCGGGATGCGCGTGGTCCAAAGCCGTCGCCAGACAGCCCCATCGGCGGTGAGGGCCGAGAAGATGACATAGAGGAGGGGAAGAGTGATGAGTCCGGCAAGGATAAAGGCGAGAATGATGAAGGGGGAGGGCAGGCGCACACCCCAACGGGGCAATGTGGTGAGGGAATTAGCGGAGGCCAACGTGCTCAATCACCGTCATGGTGGGGTCGCGAAGTTCTGAGAGGCGAGCCAGTGGCACTTGGGCGACTTGAAAACTTTTCAATGGACGAAGACCAGGGTCCGCATCCACACTGGTGTTGAGCGGATATTCTTTATTGCTATTGGCAAACATTTTTTGGCCCTTGGGGGAAATGAGAAATTGTACTAAGGCTTTGGCTTGTGCGAGATGTTTGCTCTGTGCCGTAATGCCTACACCCGCGGCATTTAAGACGACGCCCATGCCCTGTTTTTCTTGGTCAGGCAAGAGTTGTGCGATGGGGGCATCCGGATGTTTCGCAAGATGCCGACTGATATAATAATGATTCACCAACCCTACTGCGACTTCTCCCCGAGCGACTGCCGCCACGATTTGTCGATTTTTTCCAAAGACAGAAGTGCCAGCATTTTCTTTGAGGCCTTTGAGAAACTGTTTGGTCATGGCCTCGCCCTTTATCTCGCGAATGACCGATACCCCGGTTTGAAGATACTCGCTTCCGGCAGTGGGAATAGCGACTTTGCCTTTCCATTTGGGTTGGGCCAAATCCAAAATTGAAGAAATCTCTGAAGGTTTGACCATGGTGGTGTTATACACCATGACCCATATGCGTCCAGACAATCCGATCCAGCTATTATCGGAGGCGCGAAAGGTGGACGGAATAGCCGTCTCAATTCCAGGAATGTCTACGGCTTGAAGGAGGTGTAGCTCACGAGCGCGTTCAAGGGCTCCGGCATCATTGGTGAGCAAGATATCAGCCGTTGTGCGAGAACCTTCTAAATTGAGTCGATTGACGAGTGCCGTGCTATCAGCCGTCAGCATTTGGATAGATATTCCGGATTCGGCTTCAAAGGCATCGAGTACAGGCTTGATCAATCGTTCGGCTCGCCCGGAGTATACGATCAGTGATTCTTTGGCCATGGAAATTGAGGGGCCAACCAGGACCGAGACGATAACGAAAGCGATATAAACAAGAAATTTACCAAACGATTGAAAAGGCATTAGTGTTATCTCCGTACGTCTTGATTGCTGAGGTCTTTTCCACAATTTTTGCACTCGCCACTCGAGAGCTGGACGGGATTGCCATACAGTTCCAGTTTATGGGTGCGAATGGTAAATCCATTTTTTCGTGCGACTTCTTCTTGGAGTTCTTCAATTTGACAATTCTCAAACTCGATGATTTTGTCGCATGTGGTGCAAATGAGGTGGTCGTGATGTCCTTTGTGCGCTACATTATCAAACTGGGTTTGGGTGCCGAAGTGTTGTTCCTGGGCCAGGCCAGTTTCGCAGAGGAGTTTTAATGTCCGATAGACCGTCGCGAGGCCTATATGCGGATCTTTTTTGGCAAGCAGGCGATACATTTGCTCTGCCGTAACATGTTCCATTTTAAGAAACGTCGTGAGAATGTTTTCCCGTTGCCGCGTCAGCTTCAGATTATTCTTCGACAGATGATGTTTGAGAATGTCAAGTTCTTTGGTAGGTTTCGCCATCAGTTGATTCTCTTTCTCAATTCACTTCCCTATTAAAACCAAATTATTAGGCAGGGGTCAAGCAGGAAAACGGAGGGCCATAAATGGGATTGTTTCATTGTGGTTGAATGAATATTGCCCGTGCACAGGCGATGTTTTTAAATTCTGTTGACGAGTCTCCCTGAGCCTCGATAGGATCGCGCCCTTAAAACTTTACAGTTATGCGGTGTTCTTGACCCAGTGCAGGATGCCAATAGTTAGATAGAAAGCTATGAGAAAACCCCACGATATCACCATTGACCGCACCCTTCTTATCTATGTCCTTCACTTAGCAGAGTCGAAAGAGTTTTCGATGGTGAGTGATGTGAAGCTCCAGCATTTGGTGTTTTTGGCTGCGTTGCAAATGCTGGGGAAAGGATTGCGAGGATTTCATTATGAGTTTATGCGATACCCTTATGGGGTGTTCAGTAAAGATCTCGATAACGATTTGCTGGCGATGAGGAAAAAAGAACAGTTGCAAAACTTTGATGTGGTGGGACAATCTGAAGACTGTTTGCCCCTCTTGGAAGCGGCTATTCCCGGGGTGGAGGCTCACGAGCAAATCATGGAGATTATTCAAACCGTGGTGGATACGTATGGTGGCCAAGATTTGGGCGAAATTGCCAAATCCGTGGAAAATGTGGAAATTAGCGCGGTGGATAAACCCGATGAAAAGTTATTGATTCTGGATATACCCTTTCACACGATGATGCTGGTGCCCTCTCGCATTGAGGTGACTGGTGAACTTACCCTCCCTCCAAAGACGATTTCTCAACTCAATCGTATGCTGAGTTTGTAGGGCCTATAGTAGAGGACGGGGCCGCGTGAACAGTGCACTCGACCCCGTTAGGACCCTCCGCACAGGCAGGAACTACTTGGCTGAAGTTGATTGAGTGGCGATCCCAATCGTGAGGTGCTCTTTGACCTTCGTGAGCTTCGCTTTGCCAATACCTTTCACCTTGGTTAATTCCTCCACGCTCTTAAATGGACCCATGTCCTTTCGGTAGGAAATGATACGCTGGGCGATTTCCTTCCCAATGCCCGGGAGTTGTTCAAGTTGGGTAGCGCTGGCCGTGTTTAAATCAATTTTTCCTTCAGTCGCGAGTCCGAGACCAGGAAGACTCAAACACAACACGAAAGCCAACAGTCTAATAGTCACGTAGGAGCGCGCCAATTGTTGTAAGGAATTCATACACTGTTCCTCCTTTGAAAAAGAATGAATGATCATTTGCCAAACCTCCTGATAGTGTGAATAAAAGCAGAAACTGTGCCAGTTTCTGATGCTGTTATGCCTCCCCCTTCAAATACCTTGAATTAAAATAAGAAATTGAATCTATTATTACGTAGAACATCTGAGTTTTATGGCATAAGCAATCCTTCTCCAACTGTAGGTATCTGAATACGGTTTCGGGATTTACAAGATGGATTGCGAATGACCATGGGCCCAAAGACCTTGGGGGCGTATTCATTCTGAAATAGACCTTAGCATGGGTCATTTCCTGCACCTGGTGTTCCTCTATCGAGATTTATTCCAATGGTTGTCGTACTTGCACACCAATTGGAAGCATCGTTGTTTTCTAGCGCATCAAAATTGTTCGGGTTCAGACTCAGTGATGCACCGTTGGGGATGGAAAACGAGGGCGTTTCATATTTCACCCGATCGATTTCCTCTCCATTGACGTCAAGAATTTTGATGGTGTCTCCGCCATTATTGAGGGTAATGGATGTGTATTTGTAGGCGACTGTAATTCCACCATTGCTTGCAGAATCGTCATTGTTTCCGAGCACCAAAAAGCCGCCTTCCGGAATTACAATGGGATTGGTGTCTGGAATGACATGTGTGTTTCCACTTTCCTCTTCGATGGTCCAACCTCGCATGTCGATGGCTTCCTGACGTGTATTGAAGAGTTCGAACCATTCTCCGTTTCCATCAGTCACGGCCGAGGGGTTAATCATGAGTTCCGTAATGATGACATCTCCTGGATTCGCATCATTTAGAGCAATAGGAGGTGACGGTTCCGTTGATGGCGGTGGTGCTCCACATAGAATATTCCCAATGGCATCGAAACCTGTGAGAAACTCCCCGGTCGGACATTGTTGACCAACCATGATGAGGGCTGGTGTGACGCCTTGCATGCCTTGAGGCCCTGGTGGACCAGGTAGCCCCCGAGGTCCTGGTGGACCTTCAATTCCCGGTTCTGCCGACAGCACTACTTCAATTTCCATAGGGTGGCTGGTGTCGTGATTTTCTTTACTATCGATTTTGATCTTAAGGGGGTGGGAATGATCTGATACCAAAGCGATTCCAAAATTTGTAGCAGGGTGCTCGATCCATCCTTGAACAATGGTAGTCACATCAAGAGTGATGAATTGATGTGTGTCAGATTTTTTGATGCTGAGACTGTCAAAAACAGGCGAAGTGGGTGGCGTTTGATCGCCACGAATCGTGCGTTCATCCCAGTCAGCCAAGATTTCGTGAAGGTGAAGTGTCCCTGACCTGTCTACCTGATTGAGCCACAACCGTAAGGTCGCGCGTTCGATGCTTTGATCGGAAGAGAGAGGCGAAAGATCAAACTTCACGAACCCTTGAGTTTCTTTTTTATGACCGAACCGTTGAATGGTGATGGTGCTGTGGTTGCCTCGATGAGCAAAATAATTTCTTTGATGTGATCTCCAAGGGAAATGCTTATTTGGGGGGGAATGATGATCAATCTGTAGACTTCGATCATCGGTCACATGCAAGGTAATGCCATATGCGGAGGGAATTCCAAGACAGATTACTGAGGTCAGGATGATTCCAAGACGGACTGGGCAGTGCATAGGTAGGCTCCTGTGAGTTCGTTGCAAATTTTCACGAGAATCACCCTGCCGTCCTGGCTTCCATGATTAACCATTCTTTGGTTTAGGTCACAACGATGTATCTCCTGATTGTGTTTGTTCTTCCCTCATCGATCTGACGAAAGAGTGGATTGCGAAATATTCAAAAATCGTAAGCAGATTATGTGCCAATGAATGTACTCCCTGTTTCTAATGCGGAAAGGTTTTGTATTAGCTGGGATATTTTGGAATCCCTTAGGAAAGAACGTTGAGGGGGAAATTATTATAGTTTTCCAAATAATTTGAGAATCCGGTAGTGAGTGGGAATGGATGGGAAGATGCGGAAAAACAAGAGGTTAGAGGCTTTTGAATTTCCATCTTGTTTGAAATAATTTGAGAAAGGGCGGTGGATAATGGGAATTTTGTGCATATAATTTGAGAAAGGTGGCAGCTCTATGCCGCGTTCATAAGTGTTGTTTAATTCAGTAGAAAATGGCCATTTAGTATGCCTTGACGACCTTTAAATTGGGCCAAAAGGCCAAATCCTAGTGCGGATCCCAGTGCGGCCTCTAAATACAACCCATCAAAAATCAATATTGTTCAATATTCATGGCCGCACTAGGCGATTTGAGAACGGCTTAAATGAAGAAATTTTTTTAAATCCTAGTGCGGTGTTGTAACCCTTAGGTAGTGAAAAAATTTTGATGTTTTTTGAGCGATTTTCCACTTAACAGTAAAAAGCGGAAAGGTGGTTTTAGAGTTGACGATGGCTCTGTGCCGGGGCTTTGTTTGGGATTTCCTACTATGGTAGGGATTATTCAGTTTTGATTGGTGTACACCACCAGGTGGGAGAGGGAGAATGTCTGACGTCGGCGGCCAGGTGGTTGGCCAGCAATACCTCTCCGATATCCACCCCATCGGCAATGATTCGGGCATCGATGCGGAAAAAATCATCGCGGGTGGCGTCACGGAGATGGATCACGCGAGCCTTGCTCAAGAGGTCGCGCACAAAGTTGCGGGCCTCAATGGCCAGGGTTTTTTCGCGCTCGCATTTGCCGCGAATTTCCGGGGCTTGCACGGGCTGGAGACGAATGGGCACTCGCTTGCCGAGCAGAGGATGAACACCAGGAATGGTCATGGTGCAAGTGTCGCCGTCATAACAGGTATGATAGATGACGTTGTCGAAATCAAAGCCGGCCAACGCGGAGGAGGGCAAGAGAAAGATAAAAGCCAACAAAAATGAGTGAGGTTTCATGGGCCAAGAATTTCTACCACGCGAATGGTCCAATTGGAAGGGGAATGTACCTTTAAATAAAACTCTCCTCCCACAAATTGCATAAGAAAGCCTCGCTTTCCCTCCTCTTGACTGAATCCAACCATTGGCAAATCTCCAATGCTGGAATGAACAAGCACTTGAAAAATCGGGCCATCGGCCTCCCAGTGAATTCCCCATCCAGACGGGACATGAAAGGTTTCCGTTTGTGTACTGCCTTGCCCTGTGAATTGAATCACCTCACGTTCCGAGGCAAGCCCTGGCCTCGGAAACAATGCGAGCAAGGTCAAGAGGCCAAAAAGTGCAACGAATTTACAGGTCAGCCGTTTCATGATTTCCTCTGTCATTGCAATTGAATGACTTTCACTTTCCAATTTTTGTACCCCTGCATTTCGAGATAAAACTTTCCACCCTTCGGATGGTAGGATGAGCCGGTTTTGGAACCTCCCGCGATATTGGCCAACTTCCCATCCGCACCCATAATATTGATTGAGAGATTATCATCAGCTTCCCATTGGATTTCCCAATTATCCTCAATGGTGAACGGTCTGAGGGTCTGAATCCCTGAGCCAGTATACTCGGTTTGCAGTGTTTCTACGCAGGCCCAGGCGGTGGTTGAGATGATCACCATGGCCAATGCCACAAGTATCATTGATGAGATTTGCTTCATTTTTTCCTCCTCTTTTTGGGCGGACTTTTCGAGCCTTTTACTATATCATATTCATGCCGCTTGAGGGTGGCACTCACTACAGCCTGGATCATATCTGGATCCTCCTCTAGCCGGATCGCCTCAATGCAGTTTTGCGCCAAACTCCGTTTGGTGCCATCGAGATTTTTCCACTCATTCAATAGTTTTTCAAATCCTTCCATGGCGTGGGTTCCATAGGCCGCCCTCGCCTCCGCCACCGCTTGATCCAAAAACTTCGGACCCTCTCCGGTTTTTAGCCATTCGATGCGGCACTGACTCTCGTAGGCCACTTTATACAACCACGCCTCAGGGATCTGTGCCCGTTTCAAGGTGGTCGAGATATTCGACGGCGTGGTGCCGAGAGTGGCCGCCAGATCTCGCTGGCTGGTCACTTTCAGCACCTCCATGATTCGTTTCAAAACCGCCGTATGTTTCATAAAAAAAGTTCGCAAAAATGTATTGACAAACTTCGCAAATGCGAATATATTCCGCTTCACCGATGTTGAGAACTAAAAACCAGCACAGCCTCAGAATCCGCTCGGAACTCACTCGCCGCGGGTGGACTATGGCCGATGTCGCCAGGCGCGTAGGGTGTCATCGTAGCTTGGTGACACGGACCGTTTCTGGTGAAACCTACTCGCCAAGGGTGGTGCGCCTGCTGGCCAAAATCATCGGCGTGCCCAAGAAAGAATTGTTTCCTGGTCAGGTGCCGCCACGCTCAACATAGGTGAATAAATTATAGGTTTCTCTTTGGCTTGACAATGTCGAATTTTGAAAAAAAATTTCGTGATGACGTATCCAGGAAAGGGGAGTCCCAGGATGGTTCTTTTGAGGGGGCCTTTTCTTTGATCTCTCGCGATCTGCGTCAGGCGTTGGTGGGCGCCATTCGGCACTCCAATTTCAGCCGCTATGAAGTGGCGGGCCGGTTGAGTGAATTGTTGGGCCGCGAGGTCTCAAAATACGTCTTGGACCGTTGGCTTGCGGAATCGGCCGAGGAGTCCCGTATCCCTGCCGAGGCCGTGGCGCCTCTGTGCCAGATTCTTTCTACGATCGAACCCCTGACGATTCTCGCGCGGTCGCTTCAATGTGTGGTGTTGGAACCAGCGCAAGCCAGGGAAATGCAGATTTTAAAACTGCGGATTCAGCGACAGGAAATCGATCGGCAATTGCAGGCCTTGGAGGGCGAGGTGAAATGAACGGCCCTCACTATCTCACGGTGCAGGAGGCCATGGATTTGTTGGGGATCCAAAAGCGTACGCTGTATGAGCGCATTGAGAGTGGGTTGTATCAAGTGAAATTTGAAGACGAGAAAGCCGCCAACGGCAAACGGCCCATGAAAATTGTGTTGAGTTCGTTGGGGCCGGCGGACCAGGCGCGGTGGTGGATGCAGCGCGCACGCGCAGCCGGGGAGGGCGCGAACCATGCCGACGATCCAGCCGTCGAACCTGGCACGGCACAAGAACCGGACGAGACCAGCCCTCTCAATCTCGCGGAGGTGTCCGACGGTGCGCGTGATGAAGCCTTGCGGCGATTGCCCATCGTGCAAGCCGCCATCGAAATTTTGGAAACGCAGTCACGCGCGGCCTCCCGCATCAAGGCGCTGGCCACACGCCACGGCCTCGGCCCTGCCACTCTCTATCGCTGGATCAAAGCCTTTCGGGAGGGCGGATATCCGGCGCTCATTCCGGGATGGGGTAAAAAAAAAGGCACGTTCACTGCCCTCTCAACGGAGCTTCAACTGGTGATCGCGGAGGAATATCTGCAGCCGAGTCGCCCCTCGCCCACGACCATCTATCGCCGCGTGCTCGACGTCTGCGCGCATCTCGGGCAGCCCGCGCCCTCGTCCAACACCATCAATCGGTTTCTCATGCACATTCCCCGGTCGGTGCAAACCATGGCCCGGCACGGACACAAAACCTGGCGCGATAAAATGGAACCCAAAACCTTTCGCGATCTCAACGCTCTGGCCCCCAACGAATTCTGGTGCGGCGACCACCGCAAGATGGACGTCTTTGTCCGGATCTCCCACGCCCCGGACGCCAAAATTTTCCGCCCCTGGCTCACGGCCTGGATGGATCTCGGCACGCGCACCTGTGTGGGGTGGCAGGTGGCGCTCGTGCCCAACTCCGACACCATCGCCATGGCCCTGCGCAAAGGCATGCTGCGATTCGGCGCGCCGCAATCCTTGTATGTGGACAACGGCAAAGACTATCGCAGCGAATATTTGAACGGCAAAGCCGTGGTCTCCGCCAACGTCGGGCTGGATGGACAGACACAAGAAATCTTTTCCCCCGGCGTGCTCTCGCCGCTGGGCGTCACCGTGCGCCATGCGAATCCGTATCAAGGATGGTCCAAACCCATCGAGCCCTGGTTCGGGCACACCTTTCCCGAGTGGGAAAAAACCTTGCCCGGTTGGTGCGGGTCCGACAACAAACAACGTCCCGAAAAACTCGAACGCGAAATCCGCAACGGGTCGCTGCTCACGCTCCCCGAATTCACCGCGCGCCTGGCCGAACGTATCGACGACTATCATCAGACCGAGCATTCCGTGTTGCAGGCCACGCCCATTTCGCAATGGGCCGGCGTGAAAATCGAAGTCCCATCGGCGCGCGCGCTGGATCTGCTGCTCATGCGCCACAAACCCGTCAAGGTCTACACGCAAGGGATCAAACTGTTCGGGGCCGCCGGACGACCGCGATTCTACTGGCACGACGATCTCGCTCTCAAAGTCGGACACACCGTCGACGTGCGATACGACCCCAACGACATCGGCCGGCTGTATGTGTTCGACCGAGGAAAATTTCTCTGCGAGGCCGAGAATCAAGAGGCGTTGAAGATGGGCGCCTCCCAGGAGGATCTCAAGCACCTGCACCGTCGCAAACAACAGGCCAAAAAAGCCGTGCAAGGCTATCGCGACGCGCACCGCGACCTCATGAACCAGGAGCACGTGCTGGAAACCCTCGTGGAGGCACGCCAGCAACAACAAGTCGTCAACCTCGACGTGCGCCCCTCGGCGCCGGGTCCAGACCCGCATGCTGGCCCGCAACCCGGCACCGTGCACAAACCCGCTCGCACGCCATTTGATTTCACCGCCCGCCGCTTGCAGATCTCTCGCGCGACCACTCGCTCGATCTCGCCACCACCGGGATCGATGGCCACCCGGCCAGGCCGCGCGGGGAGCCCATCGACCTCTGGCTCGACCGAGTCCTGCGGATCCGGGAGTGACGCCCCGGTGCAGCCACTCACCAGCCGACCCAGCCCGACCGGCCCTGGCCTTTCCCCCAGGCGCCCGTCGGCCTCGATGGACCAGAGCGACGATGTGCTGTCCGAATTGTTGGCCGATGACCGCGAGGCGCCGTCCGATCCGCTGCGCCCTGACGCCCTGCCGCCCGAGGACGCCGACCTCACGCTGGAGGATTTGCTCGATGAGTGACTTGTGGCTGCCCACTGGTGCCGTGCGCGTCATCTGCGACGAGCCAGATTGCGACGGCGGGTTTCATGAATGCCATGACTGTGGCGGTGACGGCTGGGTGTTGGGTGACTGTTTCGAAGATTGTTGTTGTTGCGCGGACCCGGAATCCGAGCACGATTTTCTGAAGTGCGACATCTGTGACGGCGCCGGCGGCTGGCCCTGTCCGGCAGTCCCGGCAGAGCACGACGTCTTGGAAGGAGAATGCCCATGAACAAGGTCCAAGAGTTCCATCCGGTGGTGTGCGAGTTGGATGACGCGCAATGCAACGGGCGGTTTCATGACTGTTGGAATTGTGGCGGGGATGGCTGGGTGGCCAGCGAGGACGGGAATTTTTGGGGAGAGGAATACACCTGCCACCATTGCCACGGCAAGGGCGGCTGGCCCTGCCCGGCAGCCGAGCTGAATGAAAGGACGTGCGCATGAGCCTGCCCCCATATGTCTATGAACTCGGCACGGCCTGGTCCGAGGAGACCTGCCGCCGGCTGGATCAAACATTCGGTCGCGACGGCTGGACATGGTATTCGCCGTTCAAGGCCGAGCATCGCCTGGGCACGCTCAATGGCGGGCGCTGTTGGTGCTGCGCGGCCATTGCCGCCGCGCGCATTGCAGTCAACGTCCGCGGCCACGTCGCGGAATACGATATGTGCTGTGTTCATGCCGCGCAATACGACAATAAAACCTGCGACGCGCCAGAGCGTCGTCCTCAAGAGAAAACGGTGAACGCATGACGCACAATGAATTTCTCGATCGGTTGATCCTGCTGGACTGCCTCTACAGTTTCAGCGTGACCTCCTACAAACGGAGCGCCTCACGCAACGCCGCGGTGGGCGGGCATCCACAGTCCCGGCATCGCATGTGGCTGGGGTGTGACGTGGTGTTGGATGATCCCGGCCAGCTCATGAATTTTCAGACCGAGGCCAAACGCCAGCACTTGCGAGTCCTCGATGAAGGCGACCATCTGCATGTGCAACCGGAGGATCACGCATGAGCGGTCAAACAGCCAAAGATGCGAAGGCGGCGCGAGAATTGCTCTCGGGCAATGGCCGTGAGTGTCGGGTTCCAATTGTGAGGCATCATGGTGTCACCTGTTCTCGATGTGGAATGTTGGCCATCCTTCACGATGAATGGGAGGACGAAGAATGGACGGACGAATCATGAGCGGCCTGTACACCCCGGAAATTGAACTCGTCCTCGAGCAAGGCCGCAAGCTGCTCGACCAGCGGAGTGCGGAGGGCCGCGCGCTGTCATATGGCAAGATCGCCAAAGACCTCGGCATGTCCGCCGCATCGGTGTCGAATTTCTTCAATCGCAAACAGGTGGGGGACGTCAAAAAACTCGCCGACCTGCTCAAACATTTCATCGAGCGAGAACGCGCGCGCGACGAGGCCTCGCTGCTCACAGTGCCGTTCACCGACACGCGGCAGGCCAAGAAAATGATGCAGGCCTTGCAGTTCGCGCACCAATATCATCGGCTGGTCGCCGTGGTCTCGCCGCCTGGGACAGGCAAGTCCACCACCGTGCAGGAGGCACAGCGGCGAGACCCTTCCATCGTGCGCGTGCATGCCGCCAACTTTTTCGGCCCCACGGCCACGTTGCAGGAAATGTGTGAAGAGCTGCGCGAGCCGCAGACCGGGACCTCCCGCGCGTTGATGAAACGCATTCGCGCCAAACTCAAAGGCACCGGCCGGCTGCTCGTCATCGACGATGCCCACAAACTGCGGCCCAACGCCCTGGACACCGTGCAAACCGTGTACGACCAGACGGGCATCGGCATTGTGTTGTTCGGCACGCGGGAATTGAAACGCATCCTGACGGCCATCGACGAACGCTCCGAGCAAATGGCCTCGCGCGTCGCCGGCCGTATTTGGGAAATCCCCGAGGTGGATCGCAACGACCTCGCGTTGATCCTGGGTGCCGTCATGCCCGAGGACCACGTGGAGGAGGCGCTGCATCTGTTGGAGGACGACCCGTCCACGCTCACGTCGCCGCGCCGGCTGGGCAACGTCATCGAAATCGCCGGACGCCTCGCGCAAAAACACAAAGGCGCGCTGGGCCTCACCCATATTCGTCAAGCCATGAAACTCTCGGCATGAGGAAACCATGAAGACTCCCGACACTGACGCCGGACGCATCACGGAAAAAATCATGGAGGCATTTCATGACGTGCACGGCATTCCCATTGTGAAGCTGTCAGGGACGCCTCAATACAATCAGGTGTGGTCGTTTGTCTATCGAGTCCTGGATTCTGAACTGTCAACGCGAAAGGCCAACGGATGACCACGCAACTCTCCATTCTGGATGAATGCCAACGCCGCACCGAGCAGGCGCTCGAGCGGGTGGACGCCAACGCGGACGAGATTTGGATGGCGCATGCCTTGAAGGTGGTCGAGCGCGTGGCGAAAGCACAATATTTGTTTTCCACGAACGATCTCTGGCCCCACCTGGACCAGCCGCGCGAGCCGCGCGCCCTGGGCGCGGTCATGAGCAAAGCGCAGGCCATGAAATGGATTTGGGCCACCGCCGGATTCACGGAATCCAATCGCCCCACGCAGCACCGGCAACCCATCCGCCTGTGGCGGTCGTTGATCTTCGTCGAGGAACAATCATGAGAGAAACGCAGCCTTCCATTTCAAAGTGGGCGCTCGAAACGTTTGGGGAGGCCGGCAGCAATCTGCGCGTCGCTGTTCGGGCCAATGAAGAAATGGCAGAGCTGCTGCGTTGTTTGAGTGTCGATGACGAGCATGAACAAGCCGGTGAAGAATTGGCGGATGTGATCATTGTCTTGAATCGTTTGGCCACTCGGCTGGGTGTCGACGTGGAGGATGTGGTCGACAGAAAAATGGCCATCAATCGAACGAGACGATGGCGAAAGGATGGGTCTGGTCACGGATATCATGTGCGGGGTGGTGGAACGGTTCCATGCCGGTCTCATACGCCGGAGGTTGCGGGTTCGAGACCCGCCCCCGCAACCACGCAGGAGGACTCATGATGACACGTTCGCTGTTTGTGGTCTGCGATGCGTCGGATGAACCCATGCTCGATGGCTTTGCCGACTCGGCGGAGGACGCCGTGAAAAAATTCTGCGTCGCCAATCACCTCACCAAGATCGGTTTTGAAGAATATGCCTTTCACGTGCGCCACGCGACCGTCATGCTCGGGGAGGTGTGCCAGCCATGAGACTCGAGGCCGACGTGCATGTGTGCCATGCCAAAGGCTGCGGCACGCCCATTCCCTCGCGGCTGCTCATGTGCCGCCCGCATTGGGCGCTGGTGCCGCCGCCGCTCAAGCGCCGGGTGCTGGAGGCCTTCACGCCGGGGCAAGAGCGTGGGCAGGTCCGGCCCAGCCAGGAGTGGACGCAGGCGGCCATGGCCGCCATCAAAGCCGTGGCATTGACCGAGCGGCATCAGGCGGAGCAGACGGCCGTGCCGGTGTCTGACGAGATGCCCGTGGAGGTGTGGTGGCCATGACCAGCAAGCAATTGGATGCGGCATTGACGCGCACGTTTGAAGCCGCCCGCTGGGCCGACTCGCACGGCCAGCCCACCTGTCCCAAATGTTTCGACGCCGAGGATGTGCGCGTGGTCACGCAGCCCTCGCGGCCCCAGGTCTGCCGAGGCGCGGTGCCGTCGTATCACTGCACCTGCTGCCTTCGGTATTTCGCATCCACGTATGACACGCCCTTGCAGCAAACCAAAATCCCGCTGGCCTGTTGGGCCTGTGTGGTGCTGGCCGGCCGGCCAGGCTCGCTGTACGAGGCGTCCCAGGCCTGGGGCATCACGCGCAAGGCGCTGTATGCCATGCTCCGCAAACTTGAACCGGATCATCCGTTCATCGGGCGTTGGCGACAAGCGTTGAAGCGTGCCGGGATCACGGCCGAGCAATGCCACCGCCATGCCGTCAAGGAGGGTGCCTGATGTTGAGACGACGACTCCAACCCTTGAATGAATGTTGTGCCGAGGGCGTCTGGGTGGTGTGGACCGCGTTGGGACCGCGCCGCGCCTGTGAGCGATGCCGCTGCCGACGCGGGCCGCATCTCCGCCGGACGAGCGTCCACCGCCGCCGGCAATGGCCATCCCTGAAGACCTTGAAGGAGATCGCATGAAACCCTTGAAGCCCTTGACCTCGTGGCTGGAGGTGGACGAGGCCATCAAGCAGCTCGGCCGCATTCAGATCGAACGCGACGCCAAAGAGGGCGCGATGAACAAGTCCATCACCAAACTCAAAGAATCGTATGGGATGAAAATCGATCGGCTCGATGACATGGCCGAGGCGGTCGAGGCGGCCTTGGAAAAATGGTGCGAGGCGCACCGCGACGACATGGCCGTGGTCAAAAAATCCGGCGGCCTCACGTGGCGCGGCGCGTTCGGCAAAGTGGCGTTTCGGAAATGTCCGCCGTCGGTGTCGTTCACCAAAAAAAATATGGCGGCGATTTTGGCGGCGTTGAAATCCCGCAAGCTGTTCAACTGCATCCGCACGGTCGAGGAGCCCAACAAAGATGCGATGGTGCTGTTGGACAAACAGACGCTCCGAGAGGTCGGCGCCAAAGTGGGCGCCGAGGAAAAATTCGAAATCAAACCCGACTATACCGTGATTCAATCCACCCCAACCGGGAGGCCCTCATGACCCGTTCACTGTTCATTCAATGCCAGTTCACGGCGCTGCGTGCGGCGCTCGATCAAATCTTTCAGGCCATGGCCAATGCGCTGGCCGCCATCAAGCGCCCCGTCCAATTCTTGTATCTGCTGATGGCCCTGTCCAGTCTGGCTGCGCCGGCCTGGGCCGCCGAGACGGATTTCGATTTGTCACAGCCCAATGAGTTTCGTGTACTGGGGGATCTCTCCAATGTGCAGAGCCTCACGCTGCGCTGGAGCGAGACCGCCGGCGGCCCCTATACCGAGGTGGACATTCCCGTGCCTGCCGGCACCGTGGACGAGACGTCGCATGGCATCGCCAGCAAGGGCGAGACATTCACGATCGAATGGCCCGGCCTGCTCGTCAATGGGCAGCCGTCGACCGTCAAGACCAGCGTCCACGTTGGACGCGCCTCGTTTCGCGTCTATTGGACGATCCGCGTCACCACGGCGGATCAATCGATCATCGACACCCCGGAGCAATCGCGCGATGTCTTTTAAATCCCTGGCCGCCCTGGCCGTGCTGCTCATGTGCCTGGCGCCGGTCGCCCATGCCGCACGGTTTGAAAACATGTGCCACGGCGTGGAGTGGACCGCTAGTGTGGAGTCCGAGGGCCGCCCGGTGGACGGATATGTGGTTCTGGTCAGGGCGGCGGGATCTCCAGGGTGGAGTGTGGAGCATGTGCTGCCAGGGCGGATGAATACACATGTGGACTGTACCGCCATCCCGTTTCTGCATCGGCTGGGACGTTTTGAAATTTCTGTGAGAGCCTACAACGGAGCCGGTCACAGCCCTGAGGCGCCTGTTGTTGTCAGTGAACACTATCCGCCCGTCCGCTGGGAATATGCCGCGACGCCTGTCCCCGAGCCCACGCCCGATCCGACACCCGATCCCACGCCCGCGCCGGATCCTGTCCCCACGCCAGACCCGGCCTCGGCTTTGTTGAGTCAACTGACGCTGCATGCCGACTTTGGCGAGTCTCCGCCCACCATTCAGGCCGACGGTGTGCGCGTGGGGGCCGAGGTGTATTCGGACACCAATCACACGTTCACGGCGGTGCCGGCGGAATATGTCGGCGCGCCCTATATTCAATTTCCCAACAGCGCACGATTCCATACCGGCGCGCGTGACGTCAGCGTGAGGCTGCACCGAACCGCCCGGGTGTGCATCGCCTATGATGCCTTCAAGCGCGACCTGCCGGCCTGGCTGGCGGACTATCATTGGAACACAGTGGACACGATCCAAACCTCCTATACACGCCTGGCGTTGTATTGCCAGGAGAGGCCCGCCGGGATGGTGGAATTCGGCGGCAACGCCGCCCCGGGCTTTGTCATGTACACCGTCGTGGTGGTGGAGGCCGCCTGATGGCAATAGAGGACTCAAGCAAATGCCCGAGCGAGTGATCGATATCGTCAAACCAGGGAATGCGCGGATCATTGCGGAGTATACCGTGATGGGAACGCGGGCGCAGGAGATCAAGCCCGCCGAACTGGCAGAGCCGAAAATTGCCAAGGATGCCGAGCGGCTCGTGGAGATTCAACGGTTGGATGCGCTCCGAATTGAAAGCGCCATGAAGCCTGTCAAGCGATGGAACCGCCCCGAGGATCGAAAGGGGGCGGCGCAGGAGGATGCCTGGGCAGGCGTGGTGACGATTTTTGTGCGCGGGGTTCGGTATACGCTGGATGAATCGTCCAGGACCTCCCGACGGATTCCCAATTTGAGCGTGCTGAATATTGATCTGAATCGAGAAAGTATTCCCTGGGCGTGGAAACTTCTGTACCACGCGGAAGATCTCGCCTGGCAGGGAAAGGACAAGCGCTGATGGTGGTGCTCGAACAGTCCGCGAAAAATAGCAGCCCGGACAATGTGGACTCGATTGACGTCACATTGGCCAGCACGGCGACCGCCAATCGCGTCCTCATGGCGCATGGGGTGCGTCGATCGTTTGCCTCCGGCATGACGATGTTGATCGAGGATCAAAATGGGGATGGCTTCACCGACGTCGGCGCGGACGCCGATACGTTTCGCGATGAAGGGCAATCGGGATGTTTGGTTGTCTTGCGCTATAAAGTGGCGGAGGGCGACGAGGACACCATCACCTTTGGCAATACCGGCAGCGATACCAATGAGGAGATTTGCGGATGGGTTGGAGAACATAGCGGCCTTGAAATTGCCTCCCCAATAGACGGCAGCCCGGTGGCGACCACGGCGATCAACGCGGTGGCTACAGACCTGGCGAATGGTGGGCCGACCACGACGGTGGCCGACACGATCGTGTTTGCCGCCTATGGGCATGCGCTACAGAATGGTGTGCAGACCGGACAGTCCTGGACCAATTCGTTTGTAGAGCTGGCCATTGAAGATCCCACAGCCGCTGGCAGCGATTGCTCCCTTCATCTGGCATCGAGGGTGGTCTCTGCAACCGGGACCTATGGCACCACCATGTCGTGGGATGATTCGTGCGCCGCCGGGTCGGTCATGGCGGCGTTCAAAATCGCGGCCAATGAGATCGAATTTGATGCAGCGGTGACGGTGTCCGTCACGGCGGCCGCCGAGTTGACCACCGCCATTGAGATGGAGGCGGCGCCGTCCCTCGCCATCGACACCGCCGGCGCCTTGACCACCGCCATCGAAATGTCCGGCAGCGCCTCGCTGGGCCTCACGGCCACGGCGGAATTGCAGACCGGCATCGAGATGACGGCGGCGCCCACACTCGCGATTGACGGCAGCGCCGAATTGACCACGGCCATTGAGATGTCCGGCACGGCCACGCTGGCCGTCACGCCTGCCGCCGAATTGACCACCGCCATTCCGCTGTCCGGCACGGTGAATCTGTCGCTGGCCACTGCGGGAGAATTGACCACGGCCATCGAGATGGCCGCCACCCCCACACTCGCACTTTCAGCATCCGCCGAATTGACCACGGCCATTGAGATGTCCGGCACGGCCACGCTGGCCGTCACGCCTGCCGCCGAGTTGCAGACGGTGATTGTATTGGAGGGCGCCGTGGCGTTGAGCCTGTCGGCCTCCAGCGAGCTGGTCATCGGCGTCAAGTTCGATGGCGCGGCCCTCATGACCATCACCACCACCGGCGAGCTGCTGGTCGTCGATCGATTCGACGCAGCCGTCACGGTGTCGCTGTCGACGGCTGCCGACTTGACCACAGCCATTGAATTGGCGGCGGCGGCCACGCTCGCGATTGACGGCAGCGCCGACTTGACCACGGCCATTGAGATGTCCGGCACGGCCACGCTTGCGCTGACGCCCGCCGCGGAGTTGCAGACCGTGATTGCATTGGATGCGGCTGCGGCGTTGTCATTGAACGCGGACGCCGAGTTGACCACCGCCATTGAGATGGCCGGCAGCGCGCTCCTGTCCGTCACGACCGCCGGCGACCTGTTGACCGAGATCGTGTTTGCCGGGCTCGCCCCGTTGACTGTGCAGGCCACGGGCGAGCTGTTGACCGCCATCACCATGGATGGCTCGGCGGTGCTGGAAATTTCCGGCGCGGCCGATCTGGTGCCGGATCTTTCCATTGCCGGCACGGCCACGCTCAACATCACCGCCGTCGGTGACATCGCCACAACCATTGCGCTCGACGGCAACCTGCAGCTCGTCGTCACGGCCACCGCGGACTTGCTCTTGCCGTTCACCATCGTCAACGAGGTGCATGTCACCGCCTATTTTGCACACACACTCACGCGCGAGGCGCGCTTTGGCAAAACCCTGACCCGCCTCGCGGAATTTTGAAGGAGGACCGCTCATGTTCAAAGAAAAATTGCTGGCCATGCCCATTGAAAAACAAAACGCCCTGCCGTATCCCGAACTGTGTGCGCTGCGCTCCGGGGCGTTCACCGAACACGTGGAGGCCATGGCCGTGCCGCAAGCCCTCAAGGAATGGGCGGCCCTCATGCAGGCGAGGATCGACGGCGGCGTGAAAGTGCACCACGTCGTGTACAAATCCTGGCTCGTGGCGTTGATGGTGGTGCGATATGGCGAGGCCATCGACCACTGGCCCTCCGCATTCAGCGAGGACGATGTCCGGCGCGCGAAACAATGGATGGAGGGCAAGACGCCGTATGGGGTGTCGTATCCGGGGCAAGAGGGCGTGAGCGGCATCAAGATGCTCGGCCTCCTCCTGGCCGTGGTCGGCGGCCTGTTGGCGCTGTGGCAAGATCCGGCCTGGGCCGTGCTGGCGCTGCCGGTCCTGGGCTCGGCCATGACCAACTATTTGGAAAACAAACTGGCGGACCATGTGTTCCGCACCTCGAGTTTCACCAAACCCACGGTGCTGGGCCATGCGCTGTTCACGGCCGCGCCCGGAGAAACCGGCGGAGGCACCGAGGTGTCGGGCGGCTCATACGCGCGTGTGGATCTGCCGCCGCTCAACACCAATTGGAACGCCACGCAAGGCGGCACCTCCGGCGACTCCTCCGGCACGGGCGGGTTGACCGACAATGCGGTGGACATCACCTTTCCCGCGCCCAGTGCCAATTGGGGCACCATCACGCACTTTGCGATTTTCGACGCCACCACCGCCGGCAACATGCTGATTTATGGGGCGTTGGGCACGAGCAAAACCGTCAACGATGGCGATCCCGCGCCGAAATTCCCGGCCGGCGATTTGGATATCACGTTCGCGTAAAAATTATGAGCGCCGAACTCATTTCACTCGATACCGGCAGCGTGCTGGTGGTCACGTGCAAGAACAATCAGGACGGCCAGGTGCTGTCCTTGACGGGCGCCACCGTGCGCTTGCGCTACAAAATCGACGGCGGCGCGGCGCAGACCGTGGTCATGACCATCACCGACGCGGCCAATGGCCTGGTGCAATATCAATTCGGCGACAATGAACTGGCGGTCGGCCTGGTGCTGGTGGGTGAAACGGAAATCACCGACGGCACCGGCAAGGTCGTGACGCAACTGGAGCCGTTCGTGTTGCCCCTGCGGAGTCGATTGTCATGAGCGCACGCGCCCCACGACCGTTGCGCGGCATTCACGGCAACGGCCAGGACCTGCAACGCCTGCGCGAACGATTGGGCCTGCCGCAGCATCAACCTGGCGAGATCGCATGCCTGCGGTGCGATCGTGAATTCTTCAGCCGCGACATGCGCAAAGAGCGCCTGTGCAAACCATGCAAATGGCAGATTGAAACCAGCCCAACGGAGGAATATGAATATAGCGCCGGCCCGGTGCGGCACCAGCTTGACTCACACGAGGACAGCCATGCCGCGTGAGGGCGTGACACGCACCGTCCGGCAGGGCACGCTGTTCATCGGCGATCGTCCCGTGGGGCAGGTGGTGATTTCCTTGGACCCTGCGTCGGGGCCAGACCGGATGGGCCGTGTGCGCATTCCTGTCCCTCGGATATCGTGGGGCACCGTGATCGGCCGCGTGGTCCGCGAGCACCGTCCGCCGCATCGGCCCATTGCGCGCTTGTATTCCGGCAACGCCGATCTATCAAACCTGTTGGCCTTGAGCCAGATGGCCATGGGCGTGCCCGAGGATCACGTGCGGGGCGATGTGGCCGACGGCTGGTTCAAAGTTCGTGAGACGTATGCGCGCTGGGTGCGCGAATGCGGGATCGCGATCGAGTATGACATGGTGAAGCCCTTCGCGCCCGAGGCCGACGACGAGGATCTCGCGCCGTCTCACGTCATGACACGTCATGCCATGGCCTTCTGCGGCCGCGTGGAGGATGTATGACGTCCCCTGTGACCACCAAACAGCTCAAAGCCATTCATGCCTGCAAGCGCGAGCGCGGCTTGAGCGACGACGACTATCGGGATTTTCTGCGCACGCGGTGCCGCGTCGACAGCGCCAAAGATCTCACGCGGCAACAGGCATCCGCGTTGCTGCGATATTGGAATGGCGGCCATCAGCCGGAATCCTCTCGTCCCCGGCGACGCCCGGGCCGCGACGAACGCCTGCCCCATGCGCTCGTCACCGAAGAAATGAGCGCCAAAATTCAAGAGCTGTTGCTGGGGCTTGGATATGACCACAATACTGGTACACTACAGGCCAGGCCGCTGCTCAAAAAAATCTGCGGGCAGCCCTGGCCGCAAACGCGCGCGCAGGCCAACCAATGTATCGAAGGCTTGAAGGCCATGCACGCCCGCGGCTGGCGCTGCACGATGACCATGGAGACACATGACCAGTTGTCCACCCCGAATGACCTTGAGTACAATCGCGGGCCTGTTCAACCATCAACCCGCCCATGAGGGGATGATTGTTGACCCGTGCGCCGCAGGGGTCGGCGCCAGGGCCGGCACGACGAAAGGACGTCGTCAGTCAAAGGAGCCAGCATGACGTGCGGCGAGCGGGACGCATCGGCCATGGACGAGGGGAGCGAGCACCAGAACTCGGCCATCACCGAGGAGGAGGTCTTGTTGATGTTGCGGCAGGTGAAAGCCCACGGCCATGGCAAATTGTTGGTGCACGTGCAGGATCATCTCTATATCCAGGTGGACCCCACGATGCACATTCGGAAACCAGTGAAGAAAAAGTCGCGGCTGGATAGAGTGAAATTCTAGCGCGGCCTGACGCGCCGCGCGCATCGCACAATTGAAGCGGGTGACCAGTCAACTGGAGCCCCATTGAATGATCGTTCAACGGTCAATCAATGGGGCTTTTTTTATGGTGTTTGAACGGATGGGTTGATGACGAACGGAGCAGACATGCAGGCCACGCCACAGACCGACACCTGGTGCGCACGGCATGGCGAGGACCTTTTTCTCGCGGTGGGATTGGCTGTGCTCCTGGCGCTCGCGTTGGCGCAGGCCTGTCACCCGCAGCCCGCCCCCGCGTTCCCCCATGCCATCGCCGGAGTGCGCGGATGAACGAACGAAAGGAGCCCGAGATGACCCCCATCGATCGACCATCGTTTGTGTTTGAAATCATCATCGCGGCCTGTGTGTTGGTGGCGGTGCTCGCCTTTGCCTGTTTGTCTCATGCGCAAACCATGGTCGGCTGGGAGCCGCAGGCCAACGGGATGATGGCCATCTATTGGGACCGCAACCACGACGGGTCGCAAGATTTTCTCACCTGGCACGTCATTCGCTGGCATGGGCATTCCGCGCTGCCGTTGACCGTGCTGGTCGATCAGGCCCGCCGCGATGACGTGTATCTGTTTTGGCTGGAGGAGGAGCGCGATCACTATTGTTATGAAGTGGACAAGCGCCCGCTGTTTCCTGTGGGCAACCGGGCGCAGAACAGGAGGGTGCCATGAAGGGCTGGAAAACCTGGGTCGCCACCATTGGCTTTGGGCTGTGTGAAGCCTTGAAAGCGTTTTTCCCCGAGCAGACGGCCGGCTTGAGCGCGCTGCAACATTCCGTGTTCATGCCGCTCGGCGTCGTCGGGCTCGGACACAAACTGGAGAAAGTCACGCGCGCATGACGCCATCGGACCTGGATGCCTGGATCAAATTGGGCGGGCTGGTGGCCAACATCGGCATCGGCGGCATGGTGTTTCTCATCTGGTATTTCGGCCAGCGCCGCCTCGTGACCACCGAATCGTTGATCGAACAATATCGCGGCCTCGCGCTCCAGCATTTGGAAATCTTCAAGAGCATGGAGGCTCGGCACAACGCGCAATATCAGGACATGGTCAAAAACAATCTCGAGGCGTTCCGCGCCATTGATGCGAAAAACGCCGACCTGTTTCGCGAGCAATGGAACATGCTGCGGCAGATGAACAAGGACTCCCAAGAAACCATGCTGTTGAACGTGCAGATCCAGGCTCGCCTGGTGGAAAAACTCGAACGAATGGAGCGAGGCAATGTCTAGTCCCGAGCGTCTGATGAATGTGGGCCGCCTCAAGGAGGCGGAACAAAAGGCCAAAACCCTGGCCATCAAAATTCATGGGCTGCGCGAAACCCTGCGCACCCACACCGATCGCCACCGGCCGGTCGAGTCCATCGACACGGAGGTGCTGGCCGTCACGTTGAAAGATCTGGTCGAGGCCAAAACGGAGTTTGAAGTCGTGACCGACCAAATCCGGGCCTTGAAAGAGGATTTGGGCGAGGCATGACGGCAAGCCCCCGCAAATCGCGCTCGTCCATCGAGGCGCTCGGCGTCAAGGAGCTGGTGGAAAATCTGCTGGAGGCCAATGCCACATATGCGGAGATTCAACAGACCGTGTTCGAGCAGACCGCGCAGAAGATTTCCCTCGCGGCGATCTCGCGCTTTCGCGCCAAATGGAGCGGCGCGCAGGAGCGGCTCGCGCGTGCCGGGGCCGAGGCGCAGGCGTTGGTGGCCGTGCTCACGGAACATCCCAGCGCCGACCTGGTGGATGCGGGCATGGGCCTCTTGCTCGGCAAACTGGTCAAGAAATTTTCGGACGCGGAAGAAAGTTTCGACAAGGCCGATCTGGTGGAGCTGGGCTTTTTGTTGAATCGCACCGCGCGCACCGACCATCTCGGCAAAGCGTTGAAGCTGCAAGAGGAGCGTCTCGCGCTGCTCAAGAAAAAAGTGGAGGACGTGGCGGACAAAGTCATGGACACGGTGAAAGGCAAAGGCATCGATCCCGAGACGTTGAAGAAAATCCGCGAAGAAATTTATGGGCTCGTGCCCGAGGCCGAGGAGGCTGCCGCCTGATGGCTGTCGTTGAACTCACGGAATATCAAAAGCGATCGCAGCGCCGGCGCGTGCGCTTCAAACTGAAACGCTGGTCGCGGCAGACCGGCAAGACGTTCGACGACACGTTGGAGATCGCCGACGACTGTCACGCGCGCCGGACCGAGTGGGTGATTCTCTCGCGCGGGGAGCGGCAATCCAAAAAGAACATCGAACAAACCGCCGTGCATTGCCGCGCGTATGGCGCCGCCGCCGAGGTGATCGACGGCGAGTGGGAGAGCGACGACAAAAAATACAAGGCCCTCGAAATCAATTTGCCCAACGGCTCGCGCATCACCGGGCTGCCCGCCAATCCCGACACCGCGCGCGGCCATTCCGCCAACGTGTATCTCGACGAGTTCGCCTTTCACAAAGACTCCCGAAAAATTTGGGCCGCGTTGTTTCCCGTCATCACGCGCGGATATCGCCTGCGCATCAGCTCCACGCCGCAGGGCAAACAGAACAAGTTTTATGAACTCGACACGGCCTGGTCGAAAAAAGACGACCCGCACTATTCCACCGACAAACTCGATATCTATGACGCCGTCGCCGGCGGCCTGAAACTCATGAATGAAGAGGGCCAGCCCGCCACGCCTGAAGAATTGAAAGAGGCGCTCGGCGATGACGACGCCTGGGACCAGGAATATCTGGTGCTGTATCTCGACGAGGCCACCGCGTTTTTGTCGCACGACCTCATCGCCAGTTGCGAGGACGACAGCCTCAACCCGGAGCCGCTCTGGCTGCCGGGCCTGCTGTACACCGCCAACGAGATGCACGAGTTGTTTTTGAAGACCAAAATCAATCCGCCCTCGTATGAAGTGCTCGACCCCGCCCTCATCAATGCCGAGCGGCTCTTTCTCGGGATGGACATCGGGCGCAAGCGCGACCTCTCCGTGATCTGGTTGACCGCGGAGCAAGACGGCCTGCATCGCACCGTGGCCGTGATCCGGCTGCGCCGCGTGCCGTTCTTCATTCAACGGGTCGTCCTGTTTTCGTTGCTCGCGCATCCGTCGGTCGTGCGCGGCTGCATCGATCAAACCGGCCTCGGGCTGCAACTGGCCGAGGAGGCCATGGCGCGATTCGGGGCGACGAAAGTGGAGGGCATCGATTTCACCGCGGCCCACAAAGAGCTGCTCGCCGTGACGTTGAAAAACCGGATGGACGATCGCCGCGTGCTCCTCCCCGCCGAGGTGGCCATCCGAAATTCCTTGCACTCGGTCCGGCGATACAACACCGGCACCGGCCATTTCCGATTCGACGCCGAACGCACCGAGCAAACCGGCCATGCCGATGATTTTTGGGCGCTGGCCCTGGCCACCCATGCCGACTCGAATGCCGGGCCGCCGGCGGCGGCAGCCATCTCGGACCAGACGCCGGACAATTGGAAAGAGCGGCGCACCGGACTGCTGGCGTCCCCGGGTGCACGCGAGCGCATGGGATTCGGCAACCGCCTGGCCGACGCGAGGCAGGTGCGACGATGAGAAATTTCCACGCAAGGTCCAAAAGTGGAAAAGTTTCCAAAACGTGGTTTGTGGCTCGAAAAAAAGAAAGGACGACCATATGAACGGGAATGATGGCGAACGGCAGCCAGAAGGGCAGCGGAAACTCTGTACAGAGTTAAAGTGTGAATGGTGTGGCGAGGCTCTGACTCCAAAGAATCGAAACGGAGTCCCGGCGCGATTTCATAAAGAATGCTCGGTGAAGTTTCACAACAATCAAAAAATCAAAGCCGTCGCAATGATGAACAAGCGATCTGCTCGGGCTCAACAGCGAAAATCTCGCCGCGGCCAGCCGGTCTGGAACAACCAGACCACGCAGCGGCTGTGCCTGGATCTCATCCCGGCGGAGGACCGCCCGGCGCTCCTCGCCCAGGCCGCCAAAAATTTAAACCTCACGGAGTCCCCGGTGTTGACCGTGGCGCGCCAGGTCGGTCGCATCTGCGACATGACCATCAAGCAGGGCCAGCCCTCGCCGTTTTTTTCGCCGGAGGAAATTCGCGTGAAGGCCGCACTCGCCACCGACCCCGAGGAGCAATTGAAACTCGAAGCCATGCTCGGCGTCCTCGAGGCCAGCCTGCAGGAGGTGGCCGCGTGAAGGCATTGACCGTCCATCAGCCCTGGGCACAATTGCTCGCGCTGGGCGTGAAACAATTCGAGACGCGCTCGTGGTACACGCATTTTCGTGGCCCGCTGGCCATTCATGCCAGCAAGCAACAGGCCTCTTTTGTGTCGGCGATCGTGTTGCAGCGATTGGGCAAGGTTCTTTTTCCATATGGATTTCGAGCCTTGCAGGACCTGCCGTTCGGCTGTGTGGTGGGCGTGGGGATGTTGGAGGATGTGCAGCCGGCAGAATTGATTTCTGCCCAGGCCATCGCGGGCGAAAAAGATTTCGGCGATTTCCGGCCCGGCCGATTCGCCTGGAAGTTTTCGCAGGTGCGCGTGTTGGAGAAACCCATCCCAGCCTGCGGGCATCAAGGCATCTGGAATCTGCCAGAGGAGTTGATTTTATGAACTGGTCCACCGTCAAAACGCGGATCGTCGACATGCTGTTCCATGACGTGGTGCAGGCCAAAGTCCAACAGGCCGTCGGCCCGTTGTCGTTGACGCTGGATCCGAGCAACGCCGGATTCCGCCGCCTCACGGACAAAACCTCGCCGCGCGATCTGCCCATTCCCACGCAGGAGCGCATGCAGGAGATCGCCTATTTTCTCTGGCTCACGAATCCCATGGCCAAATGGCTGTTGAACATGCAGGTGGCCTATATCGTGGGCGAGGGTGTCGAAATGCAGGCCGAGGACGAGGCGGTCAAAGCCATCATCGAGACCTGGTGGACCGACGGCGTCAATCAATGGCCGTTGAAGCTGCCCAAAAAGGTGCGTGAACTGGCCATGTTCGGCGAGCAATGTTGGCCGGCATTCGTGGCGCCGGGCACGGGCCGCGTGCGACTCGGATATTTGGATCTCTCGCAGATTGAAGAGGTGGTGCTGGACCCGGACAACGCCGAGCAGCCCGTGGGCGTCATCACCAAAGAGCAGCACGGCCATGTGCGCGTGCCGCAGCGCCGATACAGCGTGATCCTGCCGGTGGGCGAGGAGGAGTTGACGCCCATCACGCAGCAGCTCCGCCAGCAATTCACCGACGGCCCCTGTTTTTATTTTGCCATCAACAATGTGTCCAACGGCTCGCGCGGCATTTCCGATTTGTTCGACCGCGCCGACTGGCTCGACGGATACGATCAAATGCTGTTCCAACGGCTCGAGCGGTCCGACCTGGCCAATCGCATCGTGTACGATCTGACGTTGAACGGGTACACGCAAGATCAAGTCACCGAGTTCATGAAGCACTTTCAGTTGCCCAAACCCGGCGGCGTGCACGGCCACAATGAAAAAGTCACGCTCGAGGCCAAATCGCCCACCATGAATTCGGACGACGCCTGGACCGATGCGCGCATGTTCAAACATCAAAGCCTGGCGCCATTCCCCGAGCATTGGTTTGGCGGCGGCGGCGACGTCAATCGCGCGACCGCCAGCGAAATGGACGAGCCCACGTTCAAGCTGCTCGGCGAGCGGCAAAAACTGTGGAAAGCCATTCTCGAGCAGGTCGCGGGATATTCCATTCGACAGGCCAAAATGGCCGGCCATCTCGCACAGACCGCCGAGGAGACCGTCACCGCCGTCTTTCCTGAAATGGTCACGGCGGACCTGGCCGGCCTCGGGCAGACCGTGCAGTCGGTCTCGCAAGCCGTGGCCACGCTGCTCGCGCAAGAGATCATCACCAAACCCGAGGCGCGGCGCATGGTCTCCGTCATCGTCAAATCGTTCGGCGTCGAGTTGGAAGATTTGAGCGAGGAGGATCTGGAAAAAATGTTCAACGAAAACGAATTGACCGAGTCGCAACGCGACGTCGTCCGCACCGCGCGCACGCGAGGCGCGGAGCCCAGCGACGAGCCCCGAGCCCCGAGCGACAAGGAGCAAGCCTCATGAACGGCACCATCATTCTTTCCAAATGGCTGGGCGGCAAGTCGCGCATCTGCAAACAGCTCATCGAGCTGTTGCCCGAGCATCATTGTTATGTCGAGCCGTTTGGGGGCATGGCCTCGGTGTTGTTGAACAAACCGGCGTCGGCCGTCGAGGTGTACAACGATCTGAATGGCCAGATCGCGACTCTGTTCATGGTGCTCAAATTTCATCCCGACGAACTGGCGCGCGAGCTGCAGGGGCTGGTCATCAGCCGCCAGCTCTTCGAGCACTTCAAGTCCCACGCGGGCCTGACAGACATCCAACGGGCGGCGCGGCTGTTGTATGCGCTGGAATATGGGTTCGGCGGACAGGGCCAGCACTTTGGCACCTCCACGCACAAGAGCGCCATCTCGGTGCAGGCCGTGATCGGACGCGCGGATCTCGTGGCGACGCGCTTCACCCGCGTGGTGGTGGAAAATCTGGATTGGGAGGACTGCCTGGCGCGATACGATTCTCCGCAGACGGTATTCTTTTGCGATCCGCCATATTGGGGGACGGCCGGATATGCCGTGCCCTTTTCCGAACGCGATCAAATCGTGTTGGCCGATCGGTTGCGGGCCATTCAAGGAAAATTTGTGATGACCAACAGCGATGCGCGATTCGTCCGCGGCCTCTATCGCGGGCTGCCCATGCGCACCCTCAAAAGCAAGTTGACGGCCGGATCCTCCAACAGCTCCACGCTCTCCCATTTGGTGGTGACGAATTTTGACCACCGGGCAGGCAGCGTGCGGGGGGGGGGGTGATCGCCGCATGACCAGCAAGCGCCAACGAGCGACCAGCCCCGAGCCCCGAGCCACGAGCGACGAGATGCGAAATACGAAATACGAGCGACGAAATCCGAGCGACGAGGCACGAATTCATGAGTGAACGCGAGGACGTGCGGATCTTTCAAGAGCAGATTCGGCAGCAGCGCAAGCAGGTCGTTGAAGACGGCCAGCTCCGGGTGCGCCGGCTGTTGCAGCGCACGCACCGCGAGATCATCGGCACGCTCGCCGTCACGGACTGGCAGAAAGCCTTTCTGCCCCGCATGCAGCTCGCGATCGAGGACGCGCTGGCGCGCATCGAGGGGCAGGTCTCCAGCGACCTGACCGAGTTGCAACAGGCCAACTGGCTGCTGGGCGACACCATGACCACCGGCACGGTGCAGGCCATGCGCATCGGCGTGGCCCTGCCCGACCTGCCCACGTCCTTGTTGCAGGCGCTGCAGCAACGCGCGGGCGAGACCGTCAAGGGTCTCCTGCGCATCGGCAAAGTGAAAATCGATCGAGCCGTCACCGGCGCGCTGCTCGGCGGCCAGACGCGCGAGGAGGCCATCAAGGCCATCGGCCAGGCGTTGGAATTTTCCGAGCGCGGCGTCAAGCCTCAGGGCATTTTCCCCTCGGTGGACCGGCGCGCGCGCTTCATTTTTCAGCATGAGGCCGGGCAGGCGTTTTCCACCGCGCAGGCGCTGCGGCGCGATGCCGTGGTGTCATACGCGCCGGATCTCCAAAAGGTGTGGGTGCACGACGGCCATCCGCTCGTGCCGCGCGGCGACCACGTGGCCATGCACGGCACGCGCATCAAGAATGACGAGGCCTTTGTCAATCCGTTCACCGGCCACGCGCTGCGCTTTCCGCGCGACGGCCAGGCGCCCATTGAAGAGACGGCGAATTGCACCTGCGACGTCATGCTGTATCGCCCGGCATATGGCGACGTCGAATCGTTCATCGGCCTGCCCACCGGCACGCCCATCGAGGAGGCGGCGTGAAGAATACCAACGTCGCTCGTATTTCGTCGCTCGTATCTCGTCAAACAAACGAGTCCCGAGCGACGAGCGACGAGTCCCGAGCGACGAGCCCCTGGTCCCGAGCCACATTTTTCATCATAGAAGGAGGACAGCATGACTGAACAGATTCCCGAGGTCGGACGCATCGTGCGATATGTGTTGCCGGAGGGCCGGAACAAGGGCCAGCACCGGCCGGCCATCATTGTGAAGGTGTGGGATGCGCCCACAAGCATGGTCAACCTGGACGTGTTCATGGATGGCCTGAATGATGAACAGCAGCACCCTGTGCAATGGCGGCATTCCGTCCATTTTGACATGCAACGCACCCCCGGCTCCTGGCATTGGCCGGGCATCGAGGCGCCCGAGCCCGAACTCGCGGCGTGAAGAATACCAACGTCGCTCGTGGCTGGTCGCTCGTCAAAAAAAAGAGCCACGAGTCCCGAGCGACGAGTCCCGAGTCCCGAGCGACGAGCGACGAGCGACGAGCGACGAGTCCTGAGTTTCAAGCGACGAGCAACATTTTTCATTCAACCAATGGAGGACACCATGGCCAATCACACTGATGAACACAAAGCTGCCGCACAACAAGCCGAGGCCGACAAAAAAGCTGCCGAGGACAAAGCCGCCGAGGACAAAGCCGCCGCACAAAAAGCTGCGGTCACGCCGCCGGTCGGCCCGACGCCGGATGCCAAACCACCCATCCCGCTGTCGCGGGCGGTCAAGGGGTTTGAATATCAAGATCACAAGGAGGTCCCGGCGCGCGACGACCAGGGCCAGGTCATCAAGCGAGGCGACCAGACGGTGATGAAACGCATGCCCATGATGCGGCCGCTCGAGGAGGGCGACCTCATGAGCTGGAACGTGGTCGGCGACGTGTTGATCCTGTGCACGCGCGATGGCCGCAAACACCGCGTGAGCCTCAACGGCAGCCGGTGAAGAAATGCACGTCGTTCGTCGCTCGCACCTCGTCGCTCGTCAAATACACACGAGTCCCGAGTCCCGAGTCCCGGGCGACGAGCGACGAGTCCCGGGCGACGAGCCCCGAGCGACGAGCCCCGAGCCACTATTTTGAAAGGAGCCATCGATGGCCACAAGACTGAAGACCAAAACCCAGCAGGCCGAGATCCCGGACACCTTGAGCCTCGATCGGCTCCGTGAGTCGTTGCGCGAGGCGATCAAGGCCACGTTGCTCGTGCCGGACGGCGAGTTTCCCAATTTTTTCATCGAGTCGATCTTTGCCAATCGCGTGATCATTCGCGACGACAACGGCCAGCTCTGGCAATACGCATACACCGTGGCCGCCGACAGCGCCATCACGCTCGGCGACCGCACCGCCGTCGAGGTCGATTTCAAACCCGTGCAGCAGGCCTGGACCGGCCAGGGCGATGTGCGCATCACGCAGGCGCTCAATGCCGAGGGCACCGAATGGGAGGTGCACGTCCTGCGGGCGGGGCTCGGGGCGAATCGCCAGTTTTTCCCGGAGGCGACGCTGCGCCAATGCGCCGGCGTGTTCGAAGGCGCGCGCGTGTTTTGTCTGGACGACGGCCAGCATTCCAAAACCGGCGACAAGTCCGCCAAACAAATCGTCGGCTGGATTCACCAGTCGGCGTTCACGGAGGGCGTGGGCATCACCGGCCGGCTGCAGATTCTGCAGACCGCCGACTGGCTCCGCCAAAACCTGCTCGATTCGCATGCCAAAGGCAAGCCCGATTTGTACGGCCTCTCGGTGGATGCGCCCGGACACGCCACCACCCGGCAGATTCAACAAAGCGGCCAGCCCATGGCCGTGCAATATTTCACCAAAATCACCGCGCCCGCGACCGTGGATGTTGTCTGGAATCCCGGCACGCCTGGCGGGTTTCAACGCGCCTTGAACGCCCAGGGCGCGCAACCAGAGGAGGAGCTGCTCATGCTCGACAAGTTGCTGAAAATTTTACAAGCCAAACGGCCGGAGGTGTATGCCACCCTCGACCAGAACAACATCACCGAGGACCGGGTCCTGCAGCTCATCGAGCATGGCATGGACCCCGCACAGGCCCAACAGGCGACCGATGCCCCCGCGCCGACAGGCCCTGGTCATGCGCCGGGCAAGACGGCCCCGGAGTCTTCCGCGAGCCCATTGTCTGACGAGGACCGCGCCCTGATTCGGCAGGCCACCATCACCGGCTGGAACGGCCAGGTGCGCGAGGCGCTCGCCGAATCGAAATTGCCCGAGGTCATGCAGGCGCAGGTGCGCAAACGGTTCATGGATCATCCGGGCGATCTCGCCCAGGTGCAACAGGCCATCACCGAGCACAAGGAGACGCTCGATGCTTTGAGTCCCGCCGGCAAAGTCACAGGCATGGGCCACGTGCACCAGGTCACGGTGGAAAGCGAGATCGAACAAATCCAACAGGCCATGGACAAAATGATGGGCATCCGGGATGTGCCCGGCGATGTCCCCGCGTTCCGTGGGTTGAAACATGCATATCGCGTGATCACCGGCGACCAGGAGATGCAGGGCGACCGCTCCGCGTATGACGCCACCAAACTGTCGCGCATGTTGCAGGCCGCGACGTTGTACACCCGCGAGGGCGTCGATCAGGAAAAACCCGGATATGTCCGCGCGCAGCAGGCGCAGCTCGCCAGCTCCTGGCCGTTGATCCTGGGCAACACGCTCTATCGCCGGTTGATTCAGGAATATGCCGCGGTGGAATACGGCGAGAATTTCTTGATCTCCAATCGCCGGCGCGCCACGGATTTCCGCACCATTGAAGCCAACAACCTCGGCTATTTTGCCGACCTGCCCACCGTCGACACCGAACAGGCCGACTATACGGAGGCCGCCGAACTCGGTGAAGAGGGCGTGGGCTATACCGTGGGCACCCGCGGAGTGCTCGTCACGGTGACGCGCAAGACCATGTTGAACGACGACCTCGGTGCGGTCACGCAAATTCCCACACGGCTCGGCCGTGCGGCCCGGCGCACGCTGGCCCGGTTTCTCTGGAATTTCTGGATCGCCAACAGCACGTATGACGGCGACGCCACCGCCTGGTTCCATGCCAATCACAGCAATCTCGGCTCCACGGCCTTGACGGCCAATGCCGCCGGGGTGGCGGCCGTGGTGGCCGCGTTGGATCGGCTGGCGGCACAAACCGAGCCCGGCTCGGCTGAACGGCTGGCCGGTGCCTGGTGGTTGATGCAACCCGTGCTGGTGGTGCCCGGCGCCCTGGCCGGCATTGCCAAACAGTTGAATCAATCGGGCGGCATTCCGGGCGCGGCCAACAACGGCGACAATTCGGTCGCCGGGCTGTTCGGCGATGCCATGAAGCCCGAGCGCATCTTTGTCAATCCGTTGCTCACGGATGCCACCGACTGGGGCTTGCTCCGCAACCCCAGCGAGATCGGCATCCTCGAGGTGGCGTTCTTGAACGGCCAGGAGCAGCCCGAATTGTTCCTCGCCGACAGTCCGACCGTCGGGCAAATGTTCCTGGCGGACAAGCTGCAATACAAGATCCGCCACGAATATGGCGCCGAGATTGTCGATTTCCGCGGTGCCGACAAATCGGTGGTCGCAGGATAAAAAAACGTCGCTCGTATTTCGTCGCTCGTCGCTCGCAAGAGTGCCGGGCGACGGGGGACGAGCCACGAGCAACCAGCAACGAGCCACTATTTTCACACGGACAAGGAGGTCCCCATGAATATCAGATCACGATCAACAACCACGCGAGTGCTCATGGTCATGACGGCGATGGCCGTGCTGGCGGTGATGCCGATGGCGCCGACGGTCGTGCCCGACCGCGCCGACGTCGCATCGCACGACATGGATCTCGCGCCATCACCATCGGTCGCCTCCATGGCGCCGGCCTTCGACGGCGCACTGCTCCGGGCGCTCGGATTCGAGAATGCCGCATATGCGGCCACGGACAATCCCAGTACGGGCAGCGCCGGATACATTCTGCAAACGTTTCAATACCAGGGGCAGCTCTCCTCGAGCGTGGCCAACAAGTCCACCTGGAAAGCGCCCTGGCCCATGCGGCTGATCGACATCAAATGCTCGATCCGCGATCTCGACCTGACGACCACGGATGAAACGTACACGTTCACGTTGCAAGAGGGCGCGGGCACCGTGGCCACCTGCGCGCCGACGGCGGATGCCACGGAGGTCTCGGGGACCATCACCGCGGCCGACGTGGCCGACGAGGCCGTGTTGACCATCGATTATGCGGGCGGCGGCACCACGCCACTGGCCGACGACGTGACCATCATTCTCGTGTGGAAACGACAATAAAAACCCAGTTGCTCGTGGCTCGTCGCTGGTCGCTCGTCAAAAAACCGAGCCCCAGCCCACGAGCCACGAGCGACGAGATGCGAGCGACGGAAATTCTATGAGCACGATTCAAACCTTTGAACTCTTGATGAACGATCGGCTGCGCGACGCCAAGGGCCTCATCGAGCAGGACGACAAGCACAAGGCCATTCAACAGGCGTTGAAAGCCTACAACAAAGAGCGCCCGCGCGAGCTGGTGCAGGACTATTCGGGCGACGGCGCCACGTTCGATCTGACGCTGCCCGCGAGCTGGGCGGCGGAGTTTTCGCTGGTGCGGTCGATTGAATATCCCGTGGGCCAGCGCGAGCCGGTGCTGTTGGAGCGGACGGATTGGGCGGTGTATCGCACGCCGAGCGGGCAGGTCTTGCGCCTGCAGGTCACGCCGCAGACCGGCGAGACCGCGCGCGTGACGTATACGGCCCCGCATGCCGTGGATTTTTCCTCGTCCACCGTGTTCGCGCAGGACGAGGAGGCGGTGGCGGATCTGGCGGCCTCGATCGGACTGCGAGATCTCGCGACGATTTTTGCGAGCAAGCAGGATGCGACGATCGCCGCCGACAGCGTCGACCATCAATCCAAGGCGCGCGAATTTTTGAAGCTGGCCGACGTGCTAGAGACACGCTATCGCGAGCATGTAGGCATCGGCATGACCACGCCGGTGCAGGCGGCCAGCACGTTTGTGGACGTCGACCAGCAAGGTCCCGGCCAGGGCGACAAACTCACGCACCCGAATCGCTATCGATGAGGGGGCGTTGCTCGTCGCTCGTATCTCGTCGCTCGTAAAAAAAAAGAGCCAGCGACGAGTCCCGAGCGACGAGCAACGAGTCCCGAGCAACGAGCAACGAGCAACGAGCAACGAATTTTATGCCACAAGCCATCACCATCACGGTCTCCACATTGAGGATCAAGCCCGAGGCGTTGACGCGCGGAATCAAGGCGGCACTGGCCGAGAGCGGCCCGGCGGTGGAGAGCCGAGTCCGGCAACACACGCCGGAGGGAGTGGGCGGCTCGCAGAGCGGCATCCGGGGCAGCCTGTTTTCGGAGTTGCGCGAGACGGGTCCCATCTTTGCCGAGGTGATCGGGTCGAGTCTCCCCTATGCCGCGCCCGTGGAGTTTGGCACCAAAGCGCCGCGGCGCATGCCGCCGGTGTCGGCGCTGCTGCCGTGGGTGGAACGGTTTGTGGCCACCGACGACCCCGAGGGCGTGGCCTTTCTCATTGCGCGATCCATCGGGCGGCGCGGCACGAAAGGCGCGTTCATGTTTCAGCAGGGGCTCGAGGACAGCGTGCCATTGATTGAAAAAATTTTCGACGTGCACGTGGGCGAGGCGACCGTGCGCCTGATTGAGGAGGGTCGATGAGTCTGCCGCAGATTCGCAGCGCGATTCAATCGATCTTGCAAGCCGTGGACCCGGACAGCCAGATCCATGATTTCGAACGCTGGGAGGATGACGCCGACAACATCGCGGCGCTGTTTCAACGCAACAGCGGCGACCCGTTTCGCGGCTGGGTGTTCAAGCCGGTCTCGCGCGAGGAGTTCATGCTGTCTCACACCTCCACGCGCATTGCGTATGTGTTCGAGCTGCGCTTTCTGCGTTCGGTGGAGGATGCCCAGGGCTCGGAGAAACTCGTGTGGGATGTGCATTTGGAGCCCGCGATCGCGGCGTTCAAACAAAGCGTGGATCTGGATGGCGCGGCCTGGTCCACCGGCCCGGTGGGCGGCGGCAGCGAATATGCGCTCCAGGTTGACAGCGTGCTCTATACGAAAGCCGGCGGGGTGCTCTGCCATTTCGCCAAATGTCATTTGACTGTTCACGTGCAAGCCAGCCTCCCGGCCTGACGCCGGGAGCATGAAGGAGGAGTCCCATGCCCAGAACCGCCATTCCCGTGCAGGAGATTGAAGGCAATGCGAATGAAGAGATCGTCTATACCGCCGGTGATGCCGCCAACGACATGCTGTTTCAAAACAACGGACGCACGCTGCTCATCTGCAAAAACGGCAGCGTCGGCGCGATTCAACTCACGATCGTCTCGGTGCCGGATCCGGTCCTGGGCCGAACCGAGGACATCGTCCAGTCCATTCCGGCGGGGGATGATTTCATTGTGGGCTTTTTGAAGCCCTCCGGCTGGAATCAAAAGAGTGGCGCTGATGCCGGCAAAGTGTATGTGAATCTGGATGACGACACCTCGGTGTCGGTGGCGGCCCTGTCGATCAAAGGGGCGTGATGCGCGAGTCCACCTACAATTTTTGGATCAATTTCTTGCGCCTGGTGCGCGGCCTGACGCAGGTCGGCGAGCGGCTGGTGAAAGATCGCAAGACCGAGGATGACACACCGGCGCCGCCTGCCGAATCGCGCGGCGCGGAAACCATCAAACGATCATGACCACCATTTTCTTTTTTCCATGTGTCGAGCAGGTGATCAATTCCGTGGGCATGCCCGGGGCCGTTGACGTGCAACGTGCGGCCACTCCGATGCCCGTCCTGGGTTGGCAAGACGCTCCTCGATGGTTCGAGGGAGACGTTCTATGGCAACGCAAGCGATTGCGGGATTCAAGGGCCAGGTGCTGCTGTCCACCGACGGCGGCACGGCCTACAACAAAGTGGCGGAGTTGCGTGAAGTCACGCTCACGGTGGAGGCCGACACCATCGACGCCAGCAGCCATGCGGCCAATGGCTGGAAAGAAAACATCAACGGCCTCAAGCAATGGAGTGCCAGCGCCGAGGCGCTGTTCGTCAATGACGACACGTATCTGCAGTCGCTGTTCGATGCCCTGCTCAACGAGACCACGCTCAAGTTCCGATTCGTGGCCGAAGAAAGCGCGGGCCAAAAAAAATGGGAGGGCGATGGCATTGTCACCTCGTTTGAATTTTCCATGCCGCAGGACGATGCCGTGGGCGCGTCCTTTGAAATTTTGGGCAGCGGCGCCCTCACGCAAGGCACGCAATCCTGATCGGTGTGACCCTGAGACCCTCGTCTCTCGCGGGGTGCACACTGTTGACCATCGCGAGGGACGAGACCAGGAGACCACATGACCGAATCACGAGGAGTGAAGTTTGAACTGGAGCTGGATCGCCCGCGCACGTTCACGTTGACGATGGGCAACATCTACAGGACCGAGAAATTGTCCGGGCAATCCTTTTTTCGCGGCCAGATCGGGCTGACGGATCTGGTGCCGCTGTTGTTTGCCTGCCAAAACCCCGGCGGCCCACGGCTCAAGATGGAGGCCATCCCGGACCTGATTGCCCATGCCGGCATGGCCAAAGTGTTTGGGGTGGTGGCGGATGCCATCAGCGACTTTTTGGGCGAGGAGGCCGAGGTCGGCGCGGGGGAGTCTGCTGGGGCGACGGCGACGGCTCCGACCCCGGACGGCCAGGATCATTAAAACCACGCGGCTTTGATTGGCCGGAGTTGCGCAAGATCGCATACGGCCCGCTGGCGTTGAAGCCGTGGGAGTTCGAGGCGCTCACGTATGCCGAGTTTCACCAGATGATCAAAGGCTATTTATGGCGCGTTGAAGACGAGGATCTTCGGCTCGACGAGCGCGACAGTTGGCGCATCGCCCATCTGACGGCGCCCCATGTGAAACGGAAACCGAATGTCAAGAAATTGTTCGAGGAGCGACGCAAACGCCATGACCAGAAACCCGACCATTCGCCGCGCGATGCCGAGGCCAAACTGGAGGCGGCCTTGAGCAGCGCCGGATCCAAACGGATGAGCCCGGCCGACCGCGCCCGCGAGCTGGACAAAATCAAAGCCGCGCTCGCGCGCCGCCGGCAAACACCATCACCCAGCACGGCACCGAAAGACTGACATGGCCACGACGAAAGAAATTTTCATCCGCATCGGCTCGGAGTTTTCGGAGGTCTTTGGCGACCTCGACAAACTCCAGAACAAGCTGAAGCGAAACGGCGAGCAGTTGACCTCGATCGGCAAGAAAATGTCGGTGGGCATCACGCTGCCGTTGGCCGCCATGGGCGCGGGGGCGCTCGCCATGTCCACCGATTTCAATGCGGCCATGGCGAACGTGGCGACGTTGATCCCCGGCAACATCGAGCGCGTGCAGGAGTTGAAATCCACGGTGCAGGACATGGCCGTGGGCGTGGGCAAAAGCACGGACGATCTGGCGGGCGGCTTGTTTCAGGTGATCTCGGCGTTTGGGGATTCGGCGGAGACCGCCCAGGTGTTGCAGATCAATGCCGAGGCCGCGGCCGCGGGGCTCGCCACGACCACGGACGCGATCAATCTCACCAGTGCGGTCACGAAAGCCTATGGCGACACGAGTGCCGAGGCGGTGCAACGGGTGGCCGATCTCGCCTTTCAAACCAACAAACTCGGACAGACCACGTTCCCGGAGATGGCCGCCACCATGGGGCGCGTGGTGCCGCTGGCCAAAGCCTTGAACGTGACCCAGGAGGAGCTGTTCGGCTCCATGGCCACGCTCACGGGCGTCACAGGCAACACGGCGGAGGTGACGACACAGCTCCGCGCCACGTATCAGGCGATTCTCAAACCCACCAAAGATATGTCGGGGGCGATCCTGCGAATTTCGGAGGGCATGATTGAAAGCGGCGAATTGACCGGGCCGCTGGTGGATCAACTCAATGAATTGAAGCGGGAGTTTGTCGCGGTCAATACGGAGCTGGATGCGGCATTCGCGGCGGGGGACAAGGGGGCCGCCAAGGAGCTGGAAAAGCAGCTCGGGGATATCTCCAAACAAATGAATGAAGTGTCCGGCGGGATGGGGGCCGGGATTGTGCAGGCCAAAGGTTTTCAGGAGACGTTGAAGCTCATCGCGGCGGAGGCGGATGGCAACAGCAACAAGTTGGGGCAGTTGTTTGGGTCGGTGGAGGCCATCGGGGCGGTGCTCGCGTTGACCGGATCGCAGGCCGACAATCTGGCCACCAAAACCGCCGCCATGTCCGAGGTCTCGGGCGCGGCCGGCGAGGCATTCAAAGAACAATCCGAGGGCATCAACAAAACCGGGTTTGCCATGGCGCAGGCGCAGCAAAAACTCGCGGTGCTCACGCAGGGCCTGGGGGATGAATTGGCGCCGGTGATGTTGTCGGTCGTCAATGCGGTCGCACCGTTGATCCAGGGCCTGCGCAATGTCCTGACGTGGTTTGCCAGTTTGGATGAGGGCGTGAAACAGACGGTCATCATTTTCACCGGCGCGTTTGCGGCCTCCGGCCCCATCCTGGTGGCGGTGGGCACGTTGATGACGTTGCTCGCCGGCATCACCGCGCCGATTTTGGTGGGCGGCGCGATCATCGTGGGCATTGCCGCGGGCGTGGCGGCGATCGTCGCCAATTGGGACCGGATCAAACAGATTCCGGCCGTCGTGCAAAAGATGGTGGAGGACGTGAAAACGTGGATGGTCGACAAACTCCAATCCCTCATCGTGCAGCCGGTGAAAGAGAAAATCGAGGCGGTGACGGGCTTTTTCAAAACCATGTTTGACAAGGTCGTGGGCGGGTCGTTTGTGCCGGACATGGTGCGCGGCATTGGGCAATGGATGGGGCCGGGGTTGCAGCAGAACATGGTGCAGCCGGCCATGCAGGCCACCGGGCAGACGTCGTTGCTGTTTCAGCAGATGACGGTGACGACGGCCGAGGCGTTGCGAGGCTTGCAGGAATCGGCGGTGTTCACGTTCGGGGCGATCCGCACGAATTTTGTGAACACGCTCGTCGGCATGATCGCGGGCACGACGACGTTCGTGGAATTTTTAAACCAGCTCTGGCAGACGATTCTGGCGGGGGCGCTCAATGTGATTTTGTCCATCGGTCTGCAATGGGCGTTGGGGCAGTTGCTCCAGCAGCAACAGGCGGCAGAGACCCTCGGCGTGTTCACCGCCGTGGAGGCGGCGAAGACGGCGATCTTTGGGGCGGAAGAGACGGCACGGCTTGGCATCATGCTGGCCACGAATCAGGCCATGCTGGCGGCGGTGTTTGCCACCATTGGCGGCATGACGGCGGTGGGCAATGCGGCCCTGGGCATTTTGGCAGCGGCGCTGGCCGCGGTGGTGAGTTTTCTGTTGGCGGTGGCCTCGGCGGTGGCGGGCATTCCGATTGTGGGACAAGTGCTGGCTGGCATTCTCATTGTGGGCGCCGGGGTGGCGGCCTTTCAGGGCGCGGCGGCCATTGCCGTGGGCGCGGCTGGCGTGCAGGCGGCGGCGGGCACGGCCATTGTGTCGGCCTCCACGGCGTTGTCCGGCATTCCGGTGTTTGACTCGGGCGGGATCACGACCGGGCCGACGTTGGCGATGCTCTCCAAGAATCGCCGGAAAGAGGCGGTGATTCCGCTCGACCGGCTGGAATCCTTTGCGGGCGGTGGGGAGACCACCATCATCGTGGAAATGGATGGCCGGACGATCATGAAACAGATCATGAAACATTTGCCGGGCGTGGTGCGGGTGCAGGGGGTGCCGCTCTGATGGCGCTGTCCCTGTTGATCGATGCGGTGGAACGATTCGGCCTGGTGCGGCCGGGCACGTTGACCTATACGGACGAGCTGCACACGCGCAGCAATCTGCAATGCCAGCTTGCGGTGACGAAAAGCGGCGGGGTGTATTGGCGGCCGGCGGTGGGCGAGCCGGTGACGCTGCTCGATGGGGCCACGAAAATTTTCGGCGGGTCGATCGAGCGCATCCGCCTCGACCAGCCGCCGGGGGTGGACACGCGATTGTTCATCACCGTGGAATGCGTGAGCTGGGATCAGATTGCCGATCGTCGGCTGGTGTCCAAAGACTATACGCAGGAGACGGTGCGCGACATTGTGCTGGATCTCATGACCGAGCACCTGGTGGACGAGGGCGTTTCCGAGGCGTCGATCGATGTGGGGCCGGTCATCGAGCGGCTGCCGTTCAATTTTAAATCCGTGACGGAGGCGTTCAACGAGATTGCGGAGCTGGTGGGGTTTGAATGGTGGATCGATGCGGACAAGGGCTTGCATTTTGTGGCCTGCGGCACGGAGCCGGCGCCGTCGAGTTTCACGAGCCGGGCGCAGTATCAAACCTTTCAGGTGACGAGCGAGCGCGCGGACTATCGCAACCGGCAATTCGTGCGCGCGGGACAGGACAAAACGGAGGATCGCACCGAGGAGTTTGTGGGCGACAGCAAACGCCGCACGTTCAATCTGTCGTTTCCGGTGGCGGAAAAACCATCCAGTCTGAAAATCAATGCCGGGGCGGAGCAGACGCTCGGGGTGCGCGGGATCGAGGGCGAGAGCACGGCGCAATGGTTCTATCAAATTGGCGCGACGGAGTTGAATCATTCGCAAAGCGAGACGGTGTTGACGGCCAGCGACACGGTGACGGTCATCTATAAAGGGTTTTTTCCGCTGCTGATTTTGAGCGAGGACCAGATTGAGATCACGGCGCGGGCGGCGGTCGAGGGTGGCACGGGCGTGTATGAGGCCATCGAGGACAAACAGGAGATTGATTCGGCCATTTTCGCGCTCGACCTGGGCGCGGGGCTGTTGCGCCGCAAGGGCTTGATTCCGCAGACGGTCTTGCTGTCGACCCTGACGGCGGGGTTTCGTGCGGGGCAGCTCGTGACCATCACGAATGCGGATTTCGGGGTGAACGGCGATTTTTTGATTGCGCGCGTGGAGTTTGGGTTGTTGGCCTCGGAGCCGCCGATCTTTGGGTATCGGTTGGAATGTTTGAGCGGCGAGGCGGTGGGCGGCTGGGCGGAGTTTTGGATGCGCATTGCCAATGCCGGCCGCAAGTTCGTGGTGCGCGAGAACGAGGTGCTGGGGCCGTTGATTTTCAATCAGGAGCCGTTGGATGCGACGGAGGATTTCACGGTGCAGTCGCAGGCGGCGGCCTGTGGGGAGGTGGACGTGGATGAAATCGGGATGGCGGAGGTGTGTTGATGCGAAATTGTCCGCAATGTGCGCGGCGTCTGGAGGTGCCGGTGACGCGCGAGCGGCTGGTGCCCATCGGGCGGGTGTCTATGGAAATTGTGGAGGCGGCGCCGTTGCTGGCGCTGGCACGCGCGCAGGGGGTTTCTGAATGCGAGGCGTTCGATCAATTGCTGGGCGCCGGGCGGCTGCCGCTGGTCGACTCTTTGTTTTCGTACAACAAGGTGGTGGCCAAAGGGCGTCGCTATATCGGCGATTGTTTGCGCGGGGTGCCGCCGCCCACGCATGTGGCGGTGGGCACGGACAACACGGCGCCGGTGGATGGCGACACGGCCCTGGTGGCCGAGGTGTTTCGGGACGTGATCACGCAGCGCCTGGCGGTGACGGATGGCGCGCGGCTCCGGTTTTTTCTGCCCAGCACGGCGGCCAACGGCAACACGCTGCGCGAGGCCGCGGTGTTTGGTCCGCAGCCGGGCTCGACGATCCTGTCGCGCGTGACGTATTCGGACATTGTGAAGAATTCCACGATTGCCGTGAACTATACCTGGGAAATTGTGTTTTCCGAACCGTGAGGCCTGCGGCGCCGCACGGCGGCGCCGCCTGACATACAAGGAGAGTCCATGGGAACGATTGTCTGGCCGAGTGCGAATGATGTGGGCGTGGTCGCCGGCGCTGGCGTGAAACTGTGGGAGCGACGGCTCTGCGAGCAGGTGCGGACGTTGCTCGATCGCGATTTCATTGTCTCCGGGTTCACGCTGCCCAGCTCGGATGCGGATTTGACGATCGACGTGGCGGCGGGGCTGGCGCACATCGATGGGCACATTGTCGATATTGATACGGCCACGGCGGTGGTGTGTACGGCCAGTCAAACCAATCATATTTTTCTGAAGCTCACGAAAGACATGGCGGGCAATGTGTTGACGGCGGAGTTTGAGGTCAACACCACGGGCACGGCGCCGGCGGACAGTGTGAAGATCGGCACGGCCACCACCAGCGGCTCGGCGGTGACGTCCACGGTCGACTTGCGGGTGTTGAGCCCGTTCGGCCTGTCGTCCACGCCGCGCGCCACGGGTGCCGGCAGCACGCAGGCCCATGAGGGCACGGTGGTGATTTCGTCGAACACCAATCTGAGCGGAGTGCATTTTTACAACAATTTGACGGTGAATGCCGGCGTGACCATCACGGTGCCGGCGGGTGGGCTGCGCCTGGTGTTGATCGCCTCAGAATCCATCACTCTCAATGGGAAAATTAATGCAAAAGGCGCGGGTGGCGCGGGTGGTGCCCCTTCGACGACCAATGGCAACCCAGGGCAACCCGGGACAGATCAGGCTGGTGGTGGCGGTGGTGGCGGGCATCTGCAAGGACAAGCCGGGAATGGTGGAGCATCTATTTGTCATAACTTTACCAAACGGGCCGGAGGGGCCGGAGGGGGTGTTTCCACAGATGGGACGGCCGCGACTTCATTGACGGGAAGTCAGGCTCTAGTCGGGTTCGACCCATTCTTTCTCTTTGGCGGCGCGGGTGGTGGTGGTGGTGGTGCTTCTTCAGGGTCCGCTTGCGCTGGTGGCGGGAATGGCGGAGGAAGTGTTGTTTTAATTGCTCCCTCAATCATCTTTGGCGCTAGTTCCGAAATAGATAGTAGCGGAAACAATGGTCCCAATGGCGGCACTGCATCTACAAACTCTGGTGGTGGTGGAGGGGGCGGTGCGGGAAATATCTATATCATTGCCAAAGCCATTGCGGACAGTGGGATGACCTTTACTATGAATGGTGGGGCTGGCGGGGCTGAAGGGTCACCGTCTCCCGGGAATGGCGCAGCCGGCGCAAACGGATTTCGCCAAATTAACATTTCTTGAGGCCTATGACATTTAAAATTCGCAATATCAAGAGCCCGTTGTATACGCGGATGGTGGAGTCCGAGGACGGTGTGCGCTTTTTCGTGCCGCACCCCAACGCGCCAGATGTGGAGCTGGCCTATCCCAAACGTGCCTGGGAGCGTATGCCGGCCGTGGCGCTGGAGGATGTCACCGCCGACACGGTGTTCGACAAGGGCCGGTTTGTGTGGCAAGGGCGCACCATCACGGAGAAAGATTTGGTTTCGGGCGCGTTCCAGGTGGTGGCTGATGCGGGCGGCTTTAAAATTTTGCGGAAGGTATAGACGGATGGGCGGTCACCCTTTGCCGCCAGGTCTCACGTTTGGCCTGTTTCTTTTTGTCCTCATCAGCCTGTTGTATCTGTTTGGTGTGCTCGAGTGAGGGCACGGTCATGGCCAGTTAAATGGCCGTTCAACGACCCGTCAATGTCTCCATACAATGGCGTATGGGGCCGAGGCTGAAAAGTTTCGCAGGGTCGGATGGATCTTTGAAATAGCCTGACCAGCGACGTTCAGGAACCCGCCACAGGGCGATGAGGGAAAGGGCTTTGAGTTCTTGCCCTTTTGGTGCGTCTGGACGACAGATCAGCAAAAATGGCCGGTAGTCATTCTCAAATTATATGGAAAAATTTCTCAAATTATTTGGCGCGCTATAATTATGTAGGGAAATACGTTGAATTGTATCTGATTGGATACGCGCTTTTATCTAAAAAGATACTACTTTTTGCTAAAGCGGAAGGCGGAACCGTTATGTGAATTGGTAAACCTCTTGCATTTTTTCTGTGAGAGTTTGGAGGAAAGGTTCGGCGCTGAGAGTTTTCCCTGTGACCCGTTTGATCAGTTCTTCGGAAGTATATTGTCGTCCATGACGATGAATGCGATCATTCAGCCATTCTTTCAAGGCTAGAAGATTTCCCTGAGCAATGTGGGATTCGAGTTCTGGTACGTCAGTCTTGGCTTGTGTGAAGAGCATGGCCGCGTAAAGATTGCCAAGGGTGTAGGTGGGGAAATACCCAAATGCGCCGAAGGACCAATGTACGTCTTGAAGCACGCCGTCCGCATCACGTTCGGGTACGATACCTAGGTAATCTTTCATTTTGGTCCGCCAAAGATCTGGAAGGTCCTTGACGCTCACCCATTGTCCAATGACATCTTGTTCGATTTCAAATCGGACCATGACATGGAGATTGTAGGTTACCTCATCAGCTTCGACACGGATCAGGGATGGCTTCACCGTATTCATTGCCGCGTAAAAGCCTTCCACACTTGTGTATTTAAGCTGGTTAGGAAACCGGTTTTTTAATAAGGGAAAAAAGTATTCCCAAAATGTACGGGACCGTCCCACGCAGTTTTCCCATAAACGAGATTGACTTTCATGAATGCCTAAAGAGAGGGCTTCGCCCAAGGGGGTACCATGATGTTCTGGGGGCAACCCTTGTTCATACAATCCATGCCCTCCCTCATGAATACAACTCGATAAGCATGAGGGTAAATCTTTTTCAAAGACGCGGGTAGTGACGCGCACGTCTGTTGGATGAAAGGAGGTCGTAAAGGGATGGGCGGACACATCTAATCGTCCTCGCGTAAAGTCATAGCCCATTTTAGTGAGGACCAACTTGCCGAATTCGAGTTGCTGATCATGATCGTAGGACTGGTACAAGATGCGATCATCTGGGTGCGCTGGGGCATTTCGGATATTCTCAAGCAGTGAGACAAGACCTTCACGAAGCCTCAAGAACAGAGGGTTAAGTTGAGCGACGGTGGAACCTGGCTCGTATGTGTCAAGCAATGTGTTGTATGGTGAATCGATGTAGCCAATGTAGTCTACTTCTTCAAATTTTAAATCTATGATGGTTTGAAGATTGGGAGCAAATTTCGAGAAATTGTTTTCTTGGCGGGCCTCGGCCCAAACTTGTTGTGCGAGGGAGCATTCACGTCCAAGTTTGGTGACAAAATCCGAGGGGAGTTTTTTTGCCCGGCTAAAATCGCGCCAGGTTTCTCGAAGCAGGGCTTTTGATGCGTCATCGAGTCCCGAGGCTTTGTCGTTGGCCAACCCAGTGGTTGGATCAATATAAGGCGTGAGGAGATTTTCTATGTCGGCGGATACAAACTTGTCATGGGCCAAAGTTTGCAATAAAGCAATTTGCTCGGCACGCGCTGGTCCGCCGCCTGAAGGCATATAGGTTTCCTGATCCCAAGACAGTACGGCGGAAGCATCCCGTAAATGTTGAATCTCACGAAGCTTGGTGTTGAGTAATGCGAATCCGTTGGTGGTGTCCGACATAAAAGGGTCCTCTTTTGGCGCAAGTATGCATTGTGATCAAATTGTTCGATGTGGACTCTACAAAGAGATTCAGCGGATTGCAATGTTCCCAGAAAAGCCTTCACAATGGCCGCGCTGTCAATGGGGTCTCCAGCAACTGAGGTATGAAAAATTTTCAGAGGTGTAAATGAAAAATCTTATTGCGCCTGAAATCGATGCCTATGCGGAAGCGCATTCCACTCAGGAGTCCGATGTCTGCCGGCGATTACGCGAAGAAACCTATCGATCGGTTGAACTTCCTCAAATGGTGGTTGGGCCATTAGAGGGCGCGTTTCTCAAAATGATGACGCAAGTAGTTAGCGCAAAGCGAGTCTTAGAAATTGGGACGTTTACCGGATACAGTGCCTTATGTTTTGCCGAGGCGCTACCAGCTGAAGGGCAAGTCATCACATGCGATATTGATCCGGAGACGTCGGAATTTGCGCAAAAATTTTGGGATCAAAGCACGATGGGAAGAAAAATTCACGCGCATGTCGCTCCAGCGCTAGAGACAATGAAGCAACTCTCAGGCCATTTCGATGTCATATTTATTGACGCGGATAAGATCAATTATGTGAATTACTACCAGCGTGGTTTGGAACTGTTGGCTGCCACAGGCATCATGCTTATCGATAATGTGTTGTGGAATGGGGATGTCATCCTGCATCCGCCCCTTGACAATTCTACCGGGGCCATTCAGGAACTGAATCGGGTCGTAGCTGCAGACCCACGGGTGACCTCGGTCTTAGTCACGATTCGAGATGGAGTCTTGGTTGTTCGACGGGCTGGATAAGTTGTAGGGTAGGCGGTCTTACTAACCAAACAGTACAAAAGAAATTGTATCGGTATACGCGTGATGGATGATCTCATTCTAAGTTCCCTATTTCTTGGATTTTTACTCGGCCTTTCGCATGCGTTAGATGCCGATCATGTTGTGGCGGTGGGCACGTTGGCTGCCGAAACAGAGAGTCTAAAACGGTCATCCCTACTTGGAATTTGTTGGGGCATTGGTCATACACTGACTCTCACGGTGATTGGTAGCCTCGTGTTGAGTCTCAAATGGCAAATTCCCGAGATTGTGGCGACTAGTATGGAAGTGTTGGTGGCCGGAATGATCGTTGGGCTGGGGGCGCTTTTGCTGTGGCGCGCAAGACGGCCCCTCACCCTTCATGCTCACACTCATTCACACGATGACAGTACTCATACTCATGTGCATGTTCACGTCCAGAATCAAGAAGTGCATTCGCACCATCATGTCAGAAACTCTCTGCAAAAGGCGTTTGGCGTGGGGCTGGTCCATGGCATAGCCGGAAGCGCGGCCTTAACCCTCACGGTAATGGCGACGATGCCTTCAATTGTTCTTGGACTGATGTACATCGTCGTGTTTGGCACAGGCACCATTCTGGGCATGTTTGTGATGAGTACCTTCATCAGCATGCCATTTATTTTCTTGGCCCAACGAGCTATCCATTGGCACATGCCCATAAAGGTCTGTGCTGGTGTCTTTGCCATGGGCTTTGGTAGTGTTCTCGCCTGGTCCCTGCTAACTTAAATTTGCTCAGCGAATAATCTTCTGCCCTAACGTCTTTTCAATTCGCTGTGTGATACAGAAGTATTCCTTCCTTAGTCTGCATCAAATTTACGGGGCCTCCAAGAATAATCTGAATGGAACTTCGGATGAAACACTAGCCACCACGGGTAGGCCCAGCAGTCTTTTTTCGGAGTGGGGAGTGGGAAATCTGTCAAAAAATCTGTTAGGCATTGCGGCAATGATGACTTTGTTCCTGATGGGTCATGGCTGGTTCATGCCGTCCTCGGTGTTGGCGGTAACTCCGCCCTCCTTGGCATTTGAATTCCCTACAACGCTGCAGCCAATTGCTCAACGATTGCAGCAGGTTGATCCCAAGCATTTATTGGCCATTATGGATCTTGCGGGGTTGGAACAACCAGGTCCTCCTATTCATGTCATTCTTGCCCCGAATGAGTCAGATTTAGCCAAGCGAGTCCCGGAGTGGGTGGTCGGGTACGCTGTAGGTCACACGTCGTTAGTGGTTCTGCTTCCCGATCGGGTTCCCAACTATCCCTATGATTCACTTGAAGGTGTGTTGCTCCATGAAATAGGTCATATACTGACTCATCGGGCCGCAGGGGGCCATGCTCTCCCGAGATGGTTTGATGAAGGGCTGGCCATGATCGCCGATCGTACTTGGAATATCGAAGATCGCGCGAGGTTAGTATGGGCTATGGTTTCTGGTCACCAAATGTCGCTCGAAGATTTGACGCAGGCATTTGTGGTCGATAGCTCTTCAGCGCGGAGAGCCTATATCATTGCCCATGCGCTGACCTTGGATTTAATCGAGCGGACTTCACCAGATTTTCCCAAACGGTTGCTCGCCAAGGTAAGATTTGGAATCCCATTTCAAGAGGCTTTTGCACAAACAAGCCTAATGACACTCGACCAAGCCGAAGCCAAATTTTGGAATCAGCAAACCTTGTGGAATCGATGGATCCCTGTGGCCACGAGTTCAGGGATGATATGGCTAATGATTACGGCCTTGGTGTTTTATGCTGCCAGAAAGCAGCGAAAGCGAGCCGCTGCCATCAAAAAACGCTGGGAGGATGAAGACTTAGATTTCTAACTTAGAATAAACTTCTACGCCTGTTTTAATCATCCTAGAGTTGGTCGAAAATGGACAGGAACGAAGTTCGGAGGCATCGGTTTTGGTAAAGATACCGCCTTGCCGGAGCCTCAAAAAAAACTTCATATCTGCCCTCTACGTATCCTCACTCAAGGGTCTTTCCCACCATGGATTTTGTGGTGTAAATAATGTGGCCACAATGCCTAAAAAATGTGCAAGTAGGTAAAAACAGCCTCCCATCTTGATCATTTTTAGTTGTGAGAACCTTATTCACAAGTTTGTCCCCATTTTCAGTGGACGACAAAAATGTTTGTTTTAAAAGTACAATAATTCAATTAGTTACACGAATTTTTATAAGTAGAATGCAATACGTATCTGTGCATAAATGGTGGACGACTACTTTTTGTGACTGACATGAGGGAGGATGAGTTGCGACGGATATTGGTGACTGCGATATATGCTCAAAGTGGGGGGAGGCCCAGGTAAAATCAGAAAATGATCCTTGTCTACCCCGGCGATGGCCAAGCGAATTCGGTTCCCTTTTTTGAACAGATATGAGGTGGGGAGGAGGTTAAAAGAGAGGGTGGCGACTTCTCCAGGAATCATTGGCGCACCATCAGCACGTCGGTAGCTTCGGTAGGGAATTGGATCGCGGTAAGGAGCTCTCGCCCCGTTGAATTGTCGGTGAAGTCCTCGGAGCATGCCTTCTGTCACGTATGAGACTTTTCCTTCGTCGCTCACATCTTCAAGATAAACAAAGATTGTGGCGTCCGTACTTGAAGTGCTGAGATGCAAAGTTGTGGAGGGGTGACCGGTAATTTCTATATCTTCTATTAAAGGGGTGGAGGTGTAAACCAGCAATTTTTCATCTTGTTCAGAGCGGTCTGGATAGGGGTTATTAATGGGTAATCCAACGAGTGTATGCCAGCGAGACTCAGGACCTGTCCCGGCAGTGGTATCCACTGAATAGATATCTTTTGCCTGTTCCTCCGTCGCGGATTCTTTTTGTAATTCATACTGTGGCGCAAGGTGCAATGTCAGCGGGGTCGTCATTGGTGGCCACATGTTGGTGGCTTTCCATTGTTCCTCCCCCATGGTGAAGTAATGGATCGGTGCTTCTTGGTCAATTCCCGTGTGGAGTGATTTTAGATGGTAATCAAAGAACTTCAGCAGTTCACCAACATGATCGAACTGTGCTGGCCCAAGGCTATACGGGCTGATTTGTCGGCGTCCTCCATGGTCCCATGGGCCAATAATTAATTTGTTTTGGGGATTGGTGAGTGTTAAATGGCGGCGGATTGCGGCATGTTGATACCCGCCATCAAACCATCCCGTAAAGCTGTAGACGGCGGCTCCTGAACGGTCGATTGTATCTTGATACCACATGGGCCCCAAGGCATCGATGTTGGGTAAATCATGATTCGAAGGTGGGGTATCGTCGCGAAAGGTAATACCCAGAGCTTCCTTATGGGGTTTCCAATTTAAGCGATGGGAGGCAATTGCTTTAGAGAGCATAGTTTCGTTGGGATCTTCGTCAACGGGGTGAACACCAATGATGGACAAGTTCGCAAGCCATCCTCCAAAGGGCAAAGTGTTTTGATCTAAACTATCCGTGATTTGTTGCCAGGTGTTGGTAAACCAAGTCAGGTGAATCCCGCCTGGAAACGCGATTTCCGGATAGAGATCAAATCCCGAAAACATGGGGGCAACGGCCTTCACCGCTGGGTGCTGGTTCACAAGAAGTAATTCGGCGGAGGCGCCTGAGTAGGAAATGCCCAACGAGCCAACCTGCCCATTCGACCATGGTTGTTGCAGTATCCAATCGACAATATGTCCGCCATCGCTGATTTCTTCCGGGGCATGTGAGTAACGGCGATGACCAAAGGAGGCGCCCGATCCGCGAACGTCGACACTCATCCATGCATATCCATTCGCCAAAAAACGTTTGGCATAGTGACCCATCAGCCCACGGGGGAGAGATTCCTTGAAGGCGCTTAGGGGCCATCGGTAGGCCATGGCTCGCCAATATCGCGTTTGATGAAGAATGGTCGGCATCCGTTGCCCGGGATGCCAGGTGGAAGGCAAATACACATCGACCGCAAGTTTGATTCCATCCGGCATCGTGAGATATCTCGACGTTTTGGTAAAAGACAAATCTTCATGTAAAGGCTGGCCTGGGTAGGGACGCGGGTGGGATCTAACGGTGTCTGATCCGTGGGCCAGAATCGGCACTGCCAGAAAGCTTAGGATTACCAAAACTCTATGGAAGACCATGATAGGACATTGGTGGGGCATGCGGGGAATCTTGAGGGTTATTCAAGCCGAGGTGGTTATGGATGGGAATTCACTGAGTAACATTCTTATTGCGTTTTGGACTTATTTTTTCTTTCTACCATGTCGAGAATGTTCACGCACGAGGAATTTGTTACCGGTGCAATAATCTTATGGCTTCTTGGTTAACCCATGCTTTTGTAGCTGGTGCCTTGGGAAAGGCGCAAGTTCCCCATGTTCGAACCGTGCGTTTTTGGATGTGGTCGGTTCTCTGTTCGGTGTTGCCAGATGTGGATGTTCTTGGATTGTTTATGGGCATTGACTATGGGCATGCGTTGGGCCATCGGGGCTTCATGCATTCACTGAGTTTTTCCTTTGGAGTGGGGCTCGTGACGGTTATGGTAGGATTTTCCCATGTCGTTCGTGGTTCAACATTGTGGTGGATCCTCATCTTCCATTTTACGGTGGTGACCGCATCTCATGGAGTATTGGATGCCATGACGAACGGGGGGCTAGGCGTCGCGTTTTTTGCTCCGTTTGATAATACTCGGTATTTTCTTCCTTGGACTCCGATCCTGGTTTCGCCCATTGGGGCAGAGTTTTTCGGATGGCGAGGGTTGGAGGTCATTGCTAGTGAAATCTTCTACGTCTGGATTCCTATTCTGGTTATCGCGTCGGGTGTGGCGGTGATACGCAAAACACTGGCCGACGGGAATTCCGCAGAGTTGGAAAAATGAGGAGGGTAGAAAAAAAGAGACTCCTAACCGGTTGCCCACCAAAACAGAGGAACGAACGAAGGTAGAGTTACAATTCCATGTGCGGGTGTGGAAGTCGGTATTCTCCGGAAAGAATAGGAAGTTGGTAATCCAAGAGTTTTCGTAATTCAAACTCCGCCCCTTCACGAAATCGTTCGGCATCTTGCTCTGCCAGAAAGGGACCATAAATGCGGGGTTCGAATAAATTGCACGAGATTCTTACAAACCACTGTTCCCCGAGTTTTGGTTTTCGTTTTTTGAAGATAGTTTCCTCTCGTTCAATAATCATCTGACTCGCCATACCTTGCCTCCTTTCAGTATTTGATTCGATCCTTGAATCCATGTCGAGAGTGCATTATCTCGGGTTGTCGAAGTGCCAAAATCCTAAGATTTACGCCAATTTTTCACATTTCAAAAGCACATATCCTGTGGGTATTAATTATAGGTGCTACTATATATTGATGTTTTTTTTATTTTTGTCAAGATCTTTTATTAAAAAAATATACTGATGTGGTTAACCCTAGGTAGTAAAGCGCATGGTTTCTAATGAAACACTTCGGCAATGAGGTGGCTTAATCCTACATTCTGAGTGTGGTGTCGTGAGGCTTGGGTGGGGGGGGCAACAAAAATTATGCGAGTTCTTTATAGCGATAACAATCGATGGTATGGTCGTTTACCATACCGGTGGCTTGCATGAAGGCGTAGCAAATCGTGGTGCCGACGAAGGAGAATCCTCGTCGTTTGAGGTCCTTGCTCATCGCATCGGATTCCTTGGTAGAGCACGGGATGTCTTGGTGAGTTTTCCAACGATTCTTGATGGGCTTCTTCTGGACGAATTGCCAAATGTATTCATCAAAAGAGCCAAATTCCTTTCGGAGGGCCAAGTATGCCTGCGCGTTGCTGATGGCCGAATTGATTTTCAGTCGGTTGCGAATGATGCCAGCATTCTTGAGCAGTTGTTGAATTTTTGGATTGGTGTACTTCGCGATACGAGTGGGGTCGAATTGGTCAAAAGCCTCACGAAAGGCTTCCCGCTTTTGCAAGATCGTGTGCCAACTGAGCCCAGCTTGCGCGCCTTCGAGAATTAAAAATTCGAATAGTCGGCGGTCGTCATGAAGAGGAATGCCCCACTCCGTGTCATGGTAGAGAATCAGTCGTTCATTCTTGGCCCAAGCGCATCTGGTGGCCTGGCGGTCTGACATGGTCGCCTTAATCCTGATCTTGGTTGTGAATGTCGATGACCACCGGGCAATGGTCGGATAGCCGTTGATAGGCTAAGGGATAGTCTCCCGCAATTCGTTCACATCCGGCAATGGCGCAATATCCGGTGACCCGGGCCGATCGTGTGCGGACTTCCTCCATTCCATGATTGACCAATACATGATCGAGCCATCCACCACGTCCTCGAAAATAATGGGAACATTGCGGCACTAACGGGAGATCCTGGAACCCAGGCATTTCTTTGGATACCATTCGCCGGACATATTTTAATTCCGAAAGTCGGGAGGCATTGTCTCCTGCCCCCATGGTGTTGAAATCTCCAAGAATGATGACATCTTGATCTTTTTCTAGAAAGGAACTGACTGTTCGGTCAATCCGGTTGAGAGCTTTCTGTCGATCTTCCACGGCGAAAACCGTTGGTCCAGATTTCAAATGAAGCGCAATGAGATGGAAGTCGGCTCCCGGCTGTGGTTGTGCTTGGACATACGCATAATGTCCTGGGCGAAGTCCCCCTTCACAGGGTTTGCCATTTGAGGGGGCTTTGACGTTGAAGGTCCACAGACTTTTGGGCAAGGTCAAATCCACACGTTTGGTATTCCAGAGATACCCGATCTTATGGCTCTCCGGCTCTCCGCACCGTTGAAGGATCCACCGCCAGGAATTTCCAGTGGTGTTTTCCAGAGAGGCTAAAACGGTCTTCCACGTTTTAATGGCCTTTGAAGTGTCGAGACTTTCTTGTACGGCTAGAATATCCACGTTCATCCATTCGATCGTGCAGATGATCCAAGGCACATCGGTTTCTTCTGCCTCCTTGCCTTTTTGGGCAGGAGGATGGCCATAGGGAAACCAGCGAATATTCCATGTCCCTACCCGAAGGGTTTCAGGGGAGGATATAGCCATACGTCCGCCATCTTGTACCACTTGCTGGCAGCCTTCCCGTGAGCCCCACACTAATGCTTCCTCTTCTTTGGAACTGGTATGGAACTTTGTGGATGATATGGATTGCGACTCTGGCTGGGGTATGGGCTGTGATTCTTGCTGTGGTGGTGCCGAATTGGTTTGAATAAACTTGGGTTTCACCCAGGCATTTTCTCCAGATGAAAATTTGATGAAGATCCACTTGTGATCCTCGCTCAATTTTTGCACGATCCCTCGTGATCCGTTTGGGATGTGTTTCCAATAGCTGGGCGTGGGTTTCTGGTGAAGAGGCACACCGATGGTTTTGGGGGAGTTCAGCTTGACCGATTGCCCGACCTGGAATTCTAGGGCCAATGTCCACGACGGGAGGAAAAAGAGGATAAGAAAAAGCGTTTTTATCATGTAATGGGTCATAAGCATGAAGCTTTCTTAGCAAAAGGGTATTGAAATACCAAGTCTGTAATTATGTCCGGTGTTCTAGAGGATGGAACAGTCTATTCAAGCATCTTTGAGGGAGTTGGTTCTGTATCATAGATCACGATACAATGCATGCCCCAGCTCTAATGTTATCATGTTTAGTAAATGAATGAAGGGAAGTGCGAAAAACTTATGGCTGTTCCACTCAGTAATATTGAAATTGCCAATTGTGCGAAATTATGGCCGATTGGCGACGTTGCCGAAAAAAAACTTGGGTTGTCAGTCAAGGATTTAGAGCCCTTTGGATGGTATAAAGCCAAAGTGCCGCTAGCCTTTATCAAAAAGCTCCCTTATCGTCCTTCCAGTAAATTGATCCTTATGACAGCCATGACCCCAACAATGGCTGGCGAGGGAAAGACTACGACATCCGTAGGCCTTGTGGATGGGCTCAACTGCATCGGAAAAAAAGCGATGGCTGCCTTGCGTGAGCCAAGCCTGGGGCCGTGTTTTGGGATGAAGGGAGGAGCCTGCGGGGGAGGGTATGCGCAGGTGGTTCCAATGAGTGATATCAACCTGCATTTCACCGGCGATTTCCATGCTATCACTTCAGCCCATAATTTATTAGCCGCGATGGTCGATAACCATCTGTATTGGGGACATTCCCCCATGTTGGACGCAAGGCGAATCACCTGGCGGCGTACCATGGACATGAATGATCGCTCGCTTCGAAGTATTGTGACGGGAATCGGATCTGTGACTAATGGGTTTGCGCGGGAGGGAAAGTTTGATATTACCGCGGCCTCGGAAGTGATGGCCATTTTGTGTCTGGCGACGGATTTACACGATCTACAACGCCGTTTGGGAAATATCAAGGTTGGACGCACTGCGAAGAAAGAGTTTGTGTTTGCCAAAGATATCAAGGCCGAAGGGGCGATGACCGCCTTATTAAAGGATGCCTTAAATCCCAACCTTGTTCAGACGCTGGAGCATAACCCAGCTTTTGTGCATGGGGGACCATTTGGGAATATCGCGCATGGGTGTAACTCGGTGGTCGCAACCAACGCGGCCTTAAAATTGGCGGACTATGTGGTGACGGAGGCCGGGTTCGGCGCAGATCTAGGAGCTGAAAAATTTTTGAACATCAAATGTCGACGAGCTGGTTTTGAGCCCGCCTGTGCCGTGGTGGTGGCGACGGTGAAAGCTTTAAAACTCCATGGAGGAGTTAATCCCAAAGAGCTGGGAACAGAAAATCTCGAAGCCGTGAATCGGGGACTGCCGAATTTAGTGCGGCACCTCGACAATCTTAAAAAGTTTGGCGTGCCAGTGCTGGTGGCAATTAATCAATTTGCGAGTGATACAAAAGCGGAGCTGGACCTAGTACATGAAATTTGTGCGGGTCGGGGGGTGAAGGTTGCCTTATCCAATCATTGGGCACACGGGGGGGAAGGGGCCAGGGCCTTGGCGGAGTTAGTCGTGAAAACGATCGAAAACGAGCCATCAAAATTTCATACCTTGTACCCCGACGAAATGTCGCTGGCCGAAAAAGTGAGAACCGTATCCCGAGAAATTTATGGGGCCGATGATGCCGATATTCCCTATGCCGTGCTTAAACGTTTTGAAGAGCTAGAGAACGCCGGCTATGGGCATTACCCGGTTTGTATGGCGAAGACTCAATACAGTTTTTCAACGGATCCTTCGAAGAAAGGGGCGCCAACAGGGTTTACCATTCCTATACGAGAAGTGCGACTTTCACTCGGAGCTGAATTCATCGTGGTGTTAACTGGGGACATCATGACCATGCCGGGTCTTCCCCAAGTGCCAGCAGCGGAAGTCGTGGGAGTAGATTCCAAGGGTGACATCTTGGGGTTGTTTTAGTTGAGGGAGAAGGGCCTCATGCCCTCGATTGTCGTGAGGCTCAACGGTGTTATTGGAGTGTGTGCCCAGTGAGGACATAGTAGGCCTTGTCGAGGGTACTCACTGGAGAAACTTGCATCATAAAAGGTGTTTGCCATTCGTCATCCCTCAAGTCGCGTTCCTCAGGAATCACGATCCGATCCATATGCTCTGCATAGGCGGCTTCGACTTTATAGGGAATACCGCCAACTGCGCCGATGTGCCCATCTTCAGTGATGGTCCCGGTAATGGCCCGTCCAAAAATTACCATGTCTCCTTTTGCCATGGCGACGACGCTTAATCCCACCATGGCGGATAAACTATCTCCATACATCGTCAATCCCTGATAAGGAAAGGTCAGATAGATCGTCCAGGAGTCAAGCCGAAGATGGGCGGCTTGGCAGGCTCGAGCGATGGCTTGGGTAACGGCATGTTGTGCATATGGAGAGAATCGACCGGGATCAATTCGGAAGCGGAGCTGTAATCCATTGTGGTCGGGTCGTTGTTCGAAGTAGATGACGACATGGGTGACAATCCCCATGGGTTGGTGTTCTTGGTTGAGTGTGACCCCAAGAATCGGAACGGCCAATTGTTGATATTTCAGCGGAGTAGGATTTGGCGCCCCGCGAGCCGGCATACTAGAAAGCAAGATCCCGGCACTCAGCAAGGAAAGGAGGAGAAATCTGTGAGCGCTTGACTCGGTGGAACGCTTGGTGAAACCTGAGTGATGAGGCATAACTACCTCCCTTGGTTTCTGTTGCTTTCCTTATATTTCTTTCATCGGCAACTTTATTGAGAAAAATTAAGCAATCCAGATGCCAACACGGATTTTTCCAAAATGTTTTATTCATGACAAAACTGAAAATGAAATAATGAGGTTGTTTCTAACCTATTAATTACAAAGGGAAAATAAGCCATGATTTTCTGGCCTGGGTATGGGTGCTGGAAATGGAAGTCCTAAACAGCCAGAACTCTTGGTGAAGGGGAATTGCCGAGTTGCCATGGGGAATTTGTCAAAAATGTGGACATGGTCAAGAATTTGTCACTCGATTGACGGCTGCATTTTTTTGGAGGGATCCTGGTAGGGTAATCTGGAAGGGCTTTATATAATTTCGGAAGAATAGGGATTCAAGATAACGAATGGCGAAGTTCAATTTACAGTCGGAATTTTCTCCCAAAGGCGATCAGGGGCAGGCGATTGCATCACTGACACAGGGGGTTCGAGAGAACAAGAAACACCAGGTGCTTCTAGGGGTCACGGGGTCGGGCAAGACATTTACCATGGCAAATGTCATTGCCAACGTTCAGAAACCGACGTTGGTCGTGGTGCATAACAAAACCTTGGCTGCGCAATTGTATCAGGAATTTAAAAGTTTTTTCCCCGACAATGCGGTGGAGTATTTCGTTAGTTATTACGACTACTATCAGCCCGAAGCATACATTCCGACGACGGATACCTACATTGCCAAAGACTCGGCAATTAATGACACCATCGATCAGATGCGACATGCGGCAACTTCCGCACTCTTGGAACGGGACGACATTATTATTGTCGCGTCGGTGTCCTGTATCTATGGGTTGGGATCTCCAGAGGTCTACCATGAAATGTTGTTGTTTCTGGAAGAAGGCATGGAAATTCGCCGGGAAGCAATATTGGCAAAACTGGTGGATATTCAATACTCCCGCAATGATCTGGAGTTGCAACGTGGAATGTTTCGTGCGCGCGGCGATGTGATTGAAATTTTTCCAGCTGCCTCGGATTCCAACACCATTCGTGTGGAATTGTTTGGCGATACCGTGGATTCGATTTCAGAGATCGATCCGCTCACTGGCCAGTCGTTGAAACGCTTGTCAAAAATACCCATTTATCCCAAAAGCCATTACGTCATTGCGCCGGATCGGTATGAAGGTGCATTGAAGGGGATTGAAGAAGAGTTGGAGGAAAGGATTGCGTATTTCAGTAAAAATAACCAACTTCTTGAAGCGCAACGCATTGAACAGCGGACGCGGTTTGATCTGGAAATGATTCGGGCGATGGGCTATTGCCATGGAATCGAAAACTATTCTCGCCATTTGAGTGGTCGAGCGCCAGGTGAACCCCCTCCGACCCTGCTAGATTATTTTCCCAAAGATTATCTCCTGGTGGTGGATGAAGCGCATGTGACCATTCCGCAATTTGGAGGGATGTATGAGGGCGATCGCTCTCGCAAGAAGACGTTGGTGGAATATGGCTTTCGGCTTCCCTCTGCTTTGGATAATCGACCGCTGACGTTTCAAGAGTTTGGGGGGTTTGTCAATCAGGCAGTGTATGTCTCGGCCACTCCAGGTCCCTATGAATTAAAACATGCGGGAAAAGAAGTCGTGGAGCAAATAATTCGCCCCACGGGATTAATGGATCCTGTGGTAGAAGTGATTCCTGCCAAGGGGCAAGTGGAGCATTTACTCGGCGAGGTGAAAGGCACCATTAAGCAAGGTTTTCGCGTATTGGTTACGACGCTGACCAAACGTATGGCCGAAGATCTTTCGGAGTATTACCATGAACAGGGCTTGAAAGTGCGGTATCTGCATTCGGATATTAAGACCCTCGAACGGGCCGACATTATTCGGGATCTTCGTCGAGGCAAGTTTGATGTACTCGTCGGCATTAACCTCTTACGCGAGGGTTTGGATTTGCCCGAGGTCGCTTTGGTGGGGGTGTTGGATGCGGATAAGGAAGGTTTTCTCCGCGGGCATCGTGCGCTGATTCAAACCGCAGGGCGGGCGGCGCGGAATAGTGAAGGTCGGGTCATTCTTTATGGCGATATCATTACTGACTCCATGAGGACGACCATTGACGAGACGGCCCGCCGGCGTACCATCCAAGCTGAATATAATGCTGTTCATGGAATAACGCCGGCGACGATCAAAAAGCGAATTCATGATCTGGAATATCAGATAGCTGAGGCGGATTATCTTGATCTTGGAGTCGCCGCGGAAAAAGAGGTGGTGTATGGGGATGAATCAGAAATAGAAAAAACGATTGAGGCGTTGAACAAGGAAATGAAAGTTGCAGCCAAGGCTCTAGAGTTTGAACGCGCGGCGAAGTTGCGCGACAAAATCCGTGGATTGCGACAACAAGAGTTACAGTTGGGTGGAACGCTTTCTGAAAATACTTGAGGGAGTAGTCACGGGATCTTGTTTTGGCAAATCTCAAAATTATTGAATTACCAAATCCAAATCAGGACGGAATTAGATATTTTTGTACAGGTAAATTCCTAAGAAAATTCCCAGCAACGTGAGAAGATTGATTTTGAGAATAAACCCAAGCGTGATTTTGAGAAGAACCAAATCAACTGTGAAGGGAGGGTCCAACCCAGGAGAAACGGAACGGGCAAAAATATTTTGAACGGTGCCGGATGGCGTGAATACCCGAAGAATTTCCCCAAGAACTCCGCCCAACAACCCACCAATAAAAATGAACCCGAGTAAGGTCCATCCAGATTTTTTCACAGTTACTCCTTTATGTCAGTAATTTTGAGATGTCAGGATTGAAAAATATAAGGGTAAACTACTAAGAAAATTACGGCAATATAGGCTTTAAGTCAAGGAAGGAATCCCCTAAGTGAAACCTTGACAGAGTGTTAGGTGGTTGTCTAGACTTCAGCGAAATTTTCCAAATTTTTCGTATGGTTAGGAGCCTCGATTCATGTTTTCCGCACTCACCGAAAAAATTGATTCTGTCCTCAAAAAGATCAGAGGGCCAGGTGTCTTGCGTGAGCAGGATGTCACCGAGGCACTAAAGGAAGTTCGTCTCGCCCTCTTAGAGGCAGATGTCAATTTCAAGATCGTCAAGGACTTCATTGCCCGCGTTCAAGAAAAGGCGGTGGGCAAAGAAATCCTAGAAAGCCTGAATCCAGGCCAACAAGTCGTCAAAGTGGTCTGGGAAGAATTGCGGGACCTGATGGGGTCCGAGCATGCAGGCCTGTCCCTCTCCTCACAGCCACCTACCGTGGTGATGATGGTGGGGTTGCAAGGTGCAGGTAAAACCACGAGCTGCGGGAAGCTGGCCTATCAATTCAAAAAACAGAGTAAACGAGTTTTGATGATTGCGGCTGACCCTAGGCGTCCCGCGGCAGCAGATCAATTAGCCTCTCTTGGCTCGGACTTAGACATTCCGGTCCACCGTGCCGACCAAGTATTATCCGGCCGGGCGCAGGTGACTCAGTTCTGTAAAGAGGGCGTTGCCCGAGGTCGCGAACATGGCTATGACGTGGTGGTGTTGGACACTGGCGGCCGTTTACAAGTTGATCAAGATTTAATGCAGGAGTTGGTGGATATAAAGGCCGCCGTCATGCCGCAGGAAATCCTTTTGGTTGCGGACTCCATGACTGGGCAGGAAGCCGTAAACGTGGCCGAGCAGTTTGACCAGCAGGTCGGGATCACCGGGGTGATTTTGACGAAAATCGAGGGAGATGCCCGAGGTGGGGCGGTTCTTTCCATTCGTGCCGCCACGGGAAAGCCCATTAAATACCTTGGTGTCGGGGAGAAATCCGATGCCTTGGAACCCTTTCATCCTGATCGCATGGCCTCCCGTATTTTGGGGATGGGTGACGTATTGTCCCTCATTGAAAAAGCCCAGGATGCAATTTCCAAGGAGGAAGCCGAGTCCCTTCAGCGCAAGATGACGAGCAATACCTTGACCCTGGAGGATTTTCGGGATCAAATCAAGCAGGTCAATAAACTTGGGTCCATGGAGCAAATCATGGGCATGCTCCCTGGGGGGGAGAAGCTGAAGGCCATGGTCAGTGGGGCCTCAAACCAAGGGTTGCCGGAAAAAGAAATGAGCCGGGTGGTGGCTATCATTGATTCCATGACCCCCAAAGAGCGAAGGGATCATACGATTATCAATGGGAGCCGAAAGAAGCGCATCGCTAAAGGCAGTGGTACGTCGGTACAGGAGATTAACCGGCTGATCAAGCAATTTTTAGGCGCTAGGACCATGATGAAATCCTTGGTCGGGGGGAAGGGCAAACCCGGAAAGCTGGGGAAGTTGAAAAGGCGGGGAAAACTTATTCGAGCCCTTCACTCTCCTTGAGTATATTTTTTCATTTCATTTAGAGTATAATGATCACCTTTTGTGAAGAATTGTCTACATTTATACATTGAAGGAGGAGTCAGCGCGTGGCGGTTCATTTACGGTTAAGTCGGGTGGGGAGACACAAGCGGCCATTTTATAGAGTCGTGGCTGTTGATTCGAGAATGCGACGGGATGGACGGGCTCTTGAAGTCCTTGGGACTCATGACCCTTTAAAAGAGCCAACAGTGACTGAATTAAAGTCAGAACGGGTATTGGATTGGCTGCAAAAAGGGGCCCAACCCTCTGTCACAGTTCGTACGCTATTACGACGGTCTGGTATTTGGAAGACTTTTGAAGATTCTCGAAAAAAATCATAGCATCCTTCCGTTCGTTTAGGTTTTCCTTCCCACAATGTTGGGAGTCCCTTATGATAAGGAGGCAACCCAACCTACACGGAATTCATGGAATCCCACTATATTGTAGATGGTGATGTGATGCCTGAAACAGAATTCGTGACTATCGGGAAGATCGTGAAGCCTTTTGGTGTTCGAGGGCAGGTTCGTGTGCTCTCTCTTACCGATGTGCCTGGGCGATTGGAAAACTTGGACGAAGTGAGGATTGAAACAGCATCGGGAGAATCTTTGGTCACCAAAGTCAGCGATGTTCATTCCGATGGGCGGTCCTACTTGTTTCGGTTTCAGGCATTTTCTTCGCCTGAGGAAGTGGCTGCCTTTCGAGGGGCATGGTTAAAAGTTCCCCTAAATACGGTTCCTCCAGCACCTGAAGGACACCATTATCAATTCGAATTGATCGGCCTCACGGTCAAAGAGGAATCTGGGAAGGTTTTGGGAGTGCTGGAGGAAGTGATTGAAACTCCGGCTCAGCACTTATTCGTCATACGGGGGCAGGATGGGGAGCTACTTTTGCCGGCGTTTAAAAAATGGATTCAGAAAGTTGATATTCCCGGCCAAGAGATGATCGTATTTCCAAAAGAAGAATGGTCTGGTGATTATGCAGTGTGACGTTCTTACCTTATTCCCGGAGTTGATTGAAGGTATTGCGGCTCAGAGTATGTTGAAGCGTGCCCAAGAAAGTGGTCGGGTCTGCATCCGATCCCATAATATTCGGGACTATATAAAAGATCGGCATCGCATTGCGGATGATGCCCCTTATGGGGGTGGGTGTGGAATGGTCATGAAGGCCGAACCAATTTTTCGTGCGATTGATGCGTTACAGGATGAGGGACAAGAGTTGCGCTTGATCTTTCCTTCGCCACAAGGCATTCCCTTTTCGCATCAATTGGCGATGGACTTGAGTCGTGAATCGAGGCGGCTGGTCTGGATCTGTGGCCATTATGAGGGTATTGATGAGCGGGTGCTGACTCGATTGGAACCTGAGGAAATTTCCATTGGAGATTACGTGCTGACAGGTGGAGAATTACCAGCCATGGTCATGATTGATGCGGCTGCTCGGTTGGTTCCTGGAGTGGTGGGAGATCCCGGATCGGTGGAACAAGATTCTTTTGCGGATGTATTGCTTGATTATCCCCATTATACTCGGCCCGAAGGAGTTCGTGGGTATGGGGTACCCGATGTGTTGTTGTCCGGCAATCATGCGGCCATTCGTCTTTGGCGGCGAAAAGAATCTTTGCGCAATACCTACTGGAAACGTCCCGATGTTTTGCATGATGAATGCTTAACAGAAGAAGATCGACGATTATTAAGAGAAATATCTCAAGAATGTGAACAAGTTTAATCAGTGAGTGACTGGGAGGAATAAGATCATGAATCGGTTGCAGCGACTTGAGCAGACGTTTCCAACAAACACCCTGCCGGATTTTGAGATTGGCGATACCGTTCGGGTGCATGTCAAGGTCATTGAGGGAGAAAAAGAGCGGGTCCAGGTGTTTGAAGGTCTGGTCATTGCTCGCAAAGGGAAAAAAGTGAGCGAGACCTTCACGGTAAGAAAGATTTCTTATAGTGTGGGGGTGGAACGCGTGTTCCCTGTCAATTCTCCGAATATTGCGAAGGTGGAGGTGATCCGAAAAGGAAAGGTTCGACGCGCAAAACTTTATTACCTTCGCGATAAAATAGGAAAATATGCCAAGGTCGCTGAGCGGGAATATTCTCGGATTAAGAAAGTGACTCCGACCGCTACAGTGGCTGAGTCGACTCCTCTAAAAGAACCAGCAACAGAGACGACATCCTCGGACTAATCTGCAAGGTGTTCAATGGGTTGTGAGGGGCTCCCCGTGGAACAAGAGTCAGTTGCCTGGGGCCAGGATAGCCCCACCCTGTTGTTTGAAGAAGAAGCTCGGGCCTGTGGTTACCGACGAGTGGCAGGGTTGGATGAGGCCGGACGAGGACCTCTTGCCGGTCCAGTGGTGGGCGCGGCAGTTATTCTTCCGCGGCGATTTGCTTTAGAGGGGTTGAATGATTCTAAGGAAGTCAATCCTGAAAAGCGTGAGGTATTGTTTTTCGAAATTGCACAGCAAGCCATTGCTTGGGCCATAGGAATTGCTACAGAGCTGGAAATTGATCACCACAATATTCTCGGAGCCACTCGACTGGCTTGGAGGCGCGCACTTGAACAACTTCCCCTATCCCCGGACTTTTTGCTTATTGATGCCACCACCTTACCGGGAGAATCTATTCCTCAACGAGCGGTGGTGAAGGGGGACCAATTATCTCTTTCAATCGCCGCGGCCTCCATCCTTGCAAAAGTGTATCGTGATCGGTTGATGGAGGACTATCATCATCAATATCCGAATTACCAATTTCATATCCATAAAGGCTATCCGACCCCAACGCATCTTCGGTTAATTCAAGAGTTTGGACCAAGTCCAGTCCACCGGCGGAGTTTTCAGCCAATCAAAACATTACTTCAATCGCATCAGGAGGATGTGTGACGTCCAATTCTCAGGTCTTTGGCAAGGACGCCGAAGTCGCTGCTGAGCAATATCTTCGTCAATTGGGATATCGAATTTTAGGACGTAATGTTCGATTGTCCAATGGGGAGTTGGATCTTGTTGCGCAGCACCAGGACACCATTGTTTTTGTGGAAGTGAAGGCCAGGCGCACGGCGCAATTTGGGGGAGCCAAGTATTCTGTTACGTCTCAAAAGCAGAAACGTTTGATCAATCTTGCGGCACAATACCTCTCTCAGCATGAGTTATCTCAACGACTATCTAGGTTTGATGTCATTTTGTATCAGTGCGACGACAAACAGGTCGGTCATTTGGAGCATCTGGCAAATGCCTTCGAACTTGAAGGGAATGACGGACGCTGGTAGCCAATCGACCGCTTGAGTGAGATTCACTCTGGCTCTGGAAGTGGTTCGACGAAATGTCCTTGGCTCGAAGTTGGTAGGGAAGGAATTTTTACAAAACAGGCCAGAAGCAGTGCAGCGGCAATAAACGCAAGATGGATGAGGTCGCACACCACCCTGATGATTCAACTGTTCCACGTGTCGAAATTTTATGAGCGTTGCACCGCACTTCAGGATGTGTCGTTGCGAATCGAAAAGGGTGAGTGTGTGTTACTTACCGGTCCCAGCGGAGCGGGAAAAACCACTCTCTTAAAATTAATTTTTGGAGCAGAAATTCCTGATGAGGGTCAGATTCTGGTTCAAAATCGCAATGTGGCCAGAATGCGAGAGGGGGATATTCCCTATTTGCGTCGAACCATGGGATTTGTCTTGCAGAACTTCAAATTGCTGCCCAAGAAAACCGTCTTTGAGAATGTGGCGCTCCCTCTTATTATTCAAGGTGTCGCGCGGTCGGAATCCAAGCGAAAAGTCGGTGAGGCCATCAAGGCAGTGGGGATGGGACACAAGCATAAAAGTCAAACCGGGGTTTTGTCGGCCGGGGAACAGCAGCGGGTATGTATTGCACGAGCGATTGTCAATAATCCGATAATCTTATTAGCTGATGAACCCACGGGAAATTTAGATACGGCACTGACTGCGGAGATTGTGGAATTGTTTAAAATCATTAATGCCAGAGGAACCACGGTGCTGTTAGCCACCCATAATCAGAGTGTGGTGGAAAACATGAATGGGCGGGTCTTGCATTTACAGGCTGGTCGGCTCGTGTCTGATAAAGGCCCAGGCGGATGAGGCGGCCTCTCTATCTTATTCAAGAAGCCTTTGTGAATCTTCACCTGAACCGGACGAGTGTGTCCATTGGTATCATCACAACCGCGTTTACTATTTCTTGTTTCGGTGTCTTCGCGTTGCTCTATGGAAATTTGAAGCAACTCGCAGGGACGCTTCAACAGGATGTTGAGGTGGTGGCCTATGTTCAGCCTGACGCCCCATCCAAGATCGTGGAGGGGATTCGTCAACGGTTGGATAGCGAACAGGCAGTCAGTGAGTTGTCCTTCGTGTCAAAAGAAGAGGCGTTGAAGGAATTCCAACGGCAATTTCCTGACGAATCGCGATTGTTGGATGGGATGGAAGAAAATCCCCTTCCGGCTTCATTTGTGATTCAGGTTACTCCACGGTTTCAGGAGGCCGACTCTATCGAAGCGTTTGCGGAACGAGTAAAACAATTTCCTGGCGTTGACCAAGTTCGCTATAGTCAGGATTGGATTGATACGCTGGCCTTATTCGTCAGTTACTTTGAGTTTGGGGCAATTATTATCGGCGTGATCCTTGCGGTTGCCACAATTACCATTATTGCGAACACTGTGCGATTGTCCTTTTATTCCCGAAAAGAGGAAATTGAAATATTACGGCTCATCGGGGCAACTGGGGCCTTTATTGCCACGCCCTATGTGATCGAAGGAGCCATTTTGGGCATGTGTGGCGGAGTATTAGCGTTAGGGCTACTTAAAGGAGTCTTTGAATTTTTCCGCTTTGAATTGAATGCTTCGGGATGGTTTAGTGGACTGGAATCTGTATTGACCTTTTTCCCCCATCAAACGTCTCTTTTTTTAATTTTAGCTGGGATGCTGTTAGGATGTGGAAGTAGTTTGTTGTCGGTATTTGGATTAATGAAAGTCCGAAATAATGCGGCCTAGTGTAATTTTTCTCATCAGCCTGACTCTGTGTTGTGTGTGGGTAGGAAATGATCCTGCGTTTGTATGGGCGGAAAAGGCTTCGCTCAAAGAGAAAATTCTACGAGAGCGTAGTAACCTGGAACAGCTAAAGCAGGAAATCAACGAAACCAGAAAACAGCATGAGCAAACTCAACGACAACATGATACAGTGCTTCAGTCCATTGAGAATCTTGACCGGGAGTTGCATGAAAAGCGGAAAGAGTATGGTGTCATTAGCCGTGAAATTCGAAAGACCGACCGGGAATTGGAAAAGTTGGACCAAAAAGCCAGCCAACTAGAGGCCAGTTTAGAGCAACGATCCAAGGCTGTGAAAACCCGATTGCGTCGGATATACATGGAAGGACAGGGAGCATGGTTTCGCCCCTTATTATCTTCGAACTCCTACTCGCAATTTCAACGTCGCCTAACCTATCTGTCTTCAATGGCCAACTGGGAACAAGAATTGTTGTCACGATATCAAGCTGATATGGAGCAGTTTGCGAAGCTAAAGGAACAACAGGCCCGGGTGCGTCAAACGCTACTTCGCAATAAGCAGCGCACCGAAAAAAATCTCCAAGTGATGAAAGGTATCAAAGGAAAAAAACAAGTCGTGTTGGCCAGTCTTGATCGCCAGACCAGAACTCATGAGAAAACTCTCTCAACCCTGCAGCGTGCGGAAGAACGTAAAGAGACCTTGCTTGATAATTTGCTCAAAAGTAGCAAGAAGGATGATACGGGGAAAACCAAGCAGGCAGTCAGTATGTTGAAGAAAGGTGGATTGTTATGGCCGGCGGATGGCCAAGTGGTCGCGTCGTTTGGTCGGCAGAAGCATCCTATCTTTAATACCTTTATCAACAAAAAAGGAATTGAAATTGAAACGCAAGAAGGAAGCGCCATAAAGGCCGTGTTTGGGGGAAATGTCGTCTATGCTGATTGGCTAAAAGGGTATGGGTTGGTTGTTATTTTGGATCATGACAATGGATTTTTTTCTTTTTATGCTCATGCTTCAAAGCTCCTGGTGGCGCAGGGCGATGATGTGGTCAGTGGCGAAGAGATTGGACATGCTGGAGCATCTGGTCTCACGGACAAAACTATCTTATACTTTGAATTGCGCAAGGGAACCCAACCTGTGGATCCACAGCAGTGGTTGGTTCAGCGTTAGTCGGTCATTTTAAACCAATAGGAAGTGAATATGATGGGAAATGGACGGTTCTCGAAAGTTTGGTTGATAGGTTTCGTCGTGACGGCAACGCTGGTCTTGGGTGTGGTAATCGGAAAAGGTTGGGAAAAGACCGGCCATGCTAGCGAATCGTATGAAGAACTGAAAGCCTTCGCTGAAGTGTTGACGCAAGTCAAAAAACACTATGTGGAGGAAACTCCCACAAAAGACTTGGTCCATGGGGCTGTCCGTGGAATGTTAGCAACTTTGGATCCGCATTCCTCCTATATGACGCCTGACATGTACAAGGAAATGCAAGTAGAAACTCGTGGCGAGTTTGGGGGATTGGGGATTCAAATCGGTGTGAAGAATCATCGGATTACTGTGATTGCCCCGATTGAAGATACCCCCGCTTTTTCCGCAGGCATCGAATCTGGGGATGTCATAACCAAAGTGGATGACACTCCGACCAAGGATCTGACCTTGATGGAAGCCGTCCAAAAAATGCGAGGACATAAAGGCACCAAAGTCACCTTGACGGTTGAGCGCGAAGGGACGACGGCGCCTCTGCAATTCACCCTGATTCGAGACACGATTAAAATTCAAAGTGTGCGGTCCAGGGTGCTGGAAGAGCGAATTGGTTATGTGCGTATTTCCCAATTCCAAGAAGCCACGGCGGACGATTTAAATGGCAAGCTGAACGAGTTGAAAGAGAAAAACATTCAGGGCCTGATTTTGGATTTGAGAAATAATCCTGGAGGATTATTGTCGGCCGCGGTGGGTGTGTCCGAGCAATTCCTTGAGTCAGATAAATTGGTTGTATCGATTAAGGGTCGAGATGGACGTAAGGATGAATATCGTGCTCGGCTACAATCCGACCATTATGAATATCCAATGATCATTTTGGTGAATCAAGGATCCGCGAGTGCTTCGGAAATCGTGGCGGCCGCCATGCAAGATTGGGGAAAGGCTGTGATAATCGGAAAAACCACTTTTGGGAAAGGTTCCGTGCAGACGATTCTTCCTCTCTCTGACGGTTCCGGACTCCGATTAACCACCGCCAAATATTATACCCCTCGTGGGGAGTCCATCCATAATGTTGGTGTGAAGCCAGATATCGAGGTGGAACCTAAACCAATTACGGTGGCGCAAACCCCTCCTTCTACGCCAGGAAAACCCGGGGATGATGCGGCGGCTGTCTCTACACCGAAAGGAAATGGTGATGCCCAAGCTACCGAAGAAGACAAAAAGAGTTTAGAGGAAAGAGAAGCGGAGTTTATGAAAAAAGATGTGCAACTTCAAAAGGCGATAGAATTGTTGAAAACGTGGAAAGTCTTTAAAGAATTACGGTCGCTTTAGGCAGATTGTTCTTAACGTTTTAAGATGACTGAGGTCGTGGTTTTTCGGACGCCATCGACACTTCGGATTTGTGACAATACCGACTCATCTAATTCCTCTAAGGTATCCGCTTCGATATCCACAATGAGGTCATAAGGGCCAGTGACCGAATACAAGTTTTTTACTCCTGGAAGGCGAGTAATCGTTTTAAATGCACTTTTCGTATGATCCCCAATCACATCAACAAAAACAAATGCTGAAATTGCCATACGTTCTTCATCCTTTTCTGTCGCCGGCCTAAACATTTCCAAGAATCATTAAATCAAACTCAAACCTAACAAAGACCTCCCTGGAGGGTCAATTAGTCTTGGATTGCTTCCGTAGGGCGCGAATAGCACTGAGCAGTTCCTCCGTAGAGGCGGTAACGCCAGGGCGCGTTCGTAATAAGTGGGAAGAGGCCAAAGTTTCAAGATCATCGAGTGAGCGAATTCCCAAGCGAAAGTATAAGTCATTGACAATGGGTTCTGAAAACCCGGGAAGGTGCAGCCATTGTTTGGTGAAATCAGGTAGAGGAGTGTGAAGGTCCATATAGGCTTGAATGGTTCCGGTATCCAGATATTCTCGAATTTTGGCGCCTAGGTCCTTTCCAATACCTGGCAAGGAATCCAAATCTCCTCGTTGAGCGATGACGGCAATATCTTCTTGGCAATCATTCACTGTTGCAGCGGCTCGTCGGTAAGCACGAACGCGATATGGATTGGCTCCCTCTTTTTGTAAGAGTTCTGCCATGGTGAGAAAGAGATTGGCGATGGCGACATTTGTCTGAGACATGTGGATGAAAGGGCGAAATGAAGAATGTATAGGCAAATTATAAACTGCGTCTAGGAAAAATTGCTATGGCTACTTCTATTTGAATTTGAAAGCGGGAGTTGCCTCTATTGGCTTGGATTGACAAGCATTTCTGGTGTCTCGTAGGATGTTGTGTGGTTACCTTGGGCATTTTGCATGGTGCCCTTTGAGATGTAAGAATTTGACATTGTTGCAAGAATGAATATTCAGGTAAATGGGGAATCTCGGGAAATTCAAGAAGGCATGTCCGTAGCTAGTCTCTTGCGGCACCTGGAAATTCGTGGAGAGCAAGTGGCAGTTGAAGTGAATAGAGAAATCTTGGATAAGCAAGGTTTTGATACCAGGTTATTGCAAGCCGGAGACCAAGTCGAAATCCTGAGTTTTATCGGAGGCGGATAATCTGGGATCACTTTTCTGGGCGTGATGCTTAATAAAATTCAAGTCACCCATTAGGGTGATGGTTTTCATTGATTAAGTGAGATCGAGAATATTATGAGTAATGATCGTTTGACAATTGCTGGCCGTGAATTCCGTTCTCGTTTGTGGGTAGGAACTGGGAAATATAAAGATTTTGTGGAAACACAAAAAGCCATTGAGGTGTCCGGGGCTGATGTAGTTACCGTAGCCGTTCGAAGGGTGAATATCACCGACCGCAATTCTGAAAATCTTTTAGATTATATTGATCCGAAAAAATATACCATTCTTCCTAATACTGCTGGATGTTATACGGTAGACGATGCGGTCAGGTATGCCCGCCTTGCGAGGGCCGCCGGCGTGTCAGACCTCGTTAAGCTCGAAGTCATTGGTGATGAGAAAACCCTCTTTCCTGATACAACGGGTCTTATTGAGGCTGCGAAAATCCTGATTAAGGAAGGTTTTATTGTCTTGCCCTATACAAATGATGATCCTATTGTGGCGCAAAAACTTGTCGATATTGGGTGCCCGGCCGTGATGCCCCTGGCGGCTCCCATTGGTTCGGGCTTGGGCATTCGAAATCCGTACAATCTAAAGATTATTCTCGAAACCATCAAAGTCCCAGTGATTGTTGATGCCGGAGTTGGGACGGCTTCGGATGCAGCCATGGCCATGGAGTTGGGAGCAGATGCTGTGTTGATGAATACCGCCATTGCGGGGGCGCAAGATCCCATTGCCATGGCCGAGGCGATGAAATATGCTGTGGATGCCGGACGTCTTGCTTTTCGGGCCGGGCGTATACCTAGAAAGCTGTATGCCACGGCGAGTACCACTATTGAAGGCATGTTGTAGGCAAACGAATAAGGGTGATCGGTTAAGCGTAATGTGTATATTATTTAAATATTCTTAACGCATTACGCATCACGGTTTTAGAGTCAGCGTTTCCTTGGCCTCGCCATTCATGTCTAGCTCTCGCCTTCCTTCTTTATATGTTGTCACCGATCGGACTCAGGTAGCTGATGCCAACCTTCTACCCGTATTAGAGCATCTTATTCCTCTAGGAGGGATAATGCTTCAGCTTCGTGAAAAAGATCTACCAACTCGTATTTTATTAGAATGGGCGCGAACCATTGTGTCTTGGTGTCGGCGCTACCAGGTTCCCTTCCTTATTAATGATCGGGTGGATATTGCCATGGCCACTGACGCCCATGGAGTACACCTTCGAGAATCTAGTCTTCCCGTCAAAAAAGTAAGGCAATGTGTGGGAGAGCATCGGTTGATTGGTGTATCAGTGCATTCGATAGAGGAGGCCATTCAGCAGGAGAAAGAGGGAGCTGACTTTGTTGTCTTGGGGCCGATTTATGATACACCTTCAAAGCGAGCTTATGGACCATCTTTAGGGATATCAGTTCTCGAAGAAGCTACTCTTCAGTGTCATATACCCATTTATGCGATTGGTGGGATAGATCTCTCGCGTGTTGAGGCCCTGAAGAAAGCAGGCGCATATGGCGTGGCGGTAATTTCCTCAATTTTTCAATCAGATTCTCCTGGCGAAGCCGTCAAGAATTATACTACGCAACTCGGCGTACCAATCTAGGGGAAATTTACGCGCTGCCCTGTTGCTTCTTTTTTAAAGCCAGTGCTAGAATTCTGAATCGTCAATTGAAAGGGAAAGATTATGCATTTTTCCCTTTAAATTCAGTTGTTTTTCAGACTTTTCGAAGTGCACGAGTGCAGGTTGATAATGTAAGCCCAAGTGGACTTCCTTAACGAAGACTTGCCTTTTTTTTTAAATGCTGATTAGTTGAAAATCTTATGGGATTTCGAAAACACGAAGACTACGATCGCGAACTGGAGAAGTTGCGGGGTGAGCTGCAGTCGTTAGAACGTGAAACCCGTCAGCTGTATGATGCCCGTATCAAGCTTCAGCAAACCCAAAAACAAAACGAAAAACTCGCGACAACCCTCCAGGAAGCCAAAACCCAAATTGAATCCCTTCGGGCAGAAATTGAAAAGCTGACAGCCCCACCTTCCGCCTATGCCTTGTTTAGCAGCCTCAATGACGACCGAACCGCAAATGTATATATCTCGGGTCGGAAGATGCGCGTCAGTGTCCATGACTCGATTGTTGTAGAGAGGCTACAGAAGGGGCAGGAAGTCATTTTGAATGAAGCGATGAATATTATTGAGGCCAGAGGGTTTGATCCACAAGGTCAAGTGGTTCGATTAAAGGACCGCCTTGATGATATTCGGGCTTTAGTCCAGTTACATCATGATGAGGAGCGAGTCGTCGAGCTTGGCGAACCCCTGCTTCATGAGCGATTGAGCGTGGGGGATCATCTTCTTTTTGATGCCCGATCCGGCTATGTTATTGAAAAGATCCCCAAATCGGAAATCGAAGAACTTGTGATTGAGGAAGTCCCGGACATTGGATATGAGGATGTCGGAGGGTTAGCCAAGGAAGTCGAACATGTGACGGATGCGGTCGAACTGCCGTTTCTTCACCCCGATCTTTTTCTCGAGCATAAATTGACGCCACCTAAAGGTGTGTTGCTCTATGGGCCGCCGGGTTGTGGGAAAACCATGATTGCGAAGGCTGTAGCTAATTCAATCGCTAAAAAATTGCAGCATCTTTCCGGCAAAGACGTACGCAGTTACTTTCTTCATATCAAAGGTCCCGAGCTTCTGAATAAATATGTTGGAGAGTCCGAGAGACAAATTCGTGAAGTCTTTTCCAAGGCCCGAGATAAAGCGGCCACGGGGAATCCAGTGATTGTCTTCTTTGATGAAATGGACGCTCTTTTTCGGACGCGTGGATCTGGAATTTCTTCAGACATTGAATCGACAATTGTGCCCCAGTTTTTAGCCGAGATCGACGGTGTGGAACGATTGCAAAATGTTATCGTGATCGGCGCAAGCAATCGCCAAGACTTAATAGATCCTGCAGTCTTGCGACCGGGCCGGTTAGATGTGAAAGTGAAAATTCCTCGACCGGATAAATATGGTGCCAAGGATATCTTTGCCAAATATCTGGTGAGTGATCTTCCTTTGGCGAAGGAGGAAGTTGACCGATATGATGGCGATCGAAAAAAAGTCGTCGACCATTTGATCGATGCCACCGTGGAAAGCATGTATGCCTTGTCGGAAGAAAATCGCTATCTCGAAGTGACTTATGCGAACGGTGAAAAAGAGACTCTCTATTTTAAGGATTTTTCCAGTGGTGCTTTGATTGAAGGTGTCGTATCTCGCGCCAAAAAATCTGCAGTCAAGCGAACGATTTCTACTGGTGAAAAGGGTATCAAAGAAGAGGATCTCTTGCGGGCCATTCGTGATGAATTTAAAGCCCATGAAGATTTACCCAATACGACGAATCCAGATGATTGGGCACGCATTGCCGGGAAAAAAGGCGAGAAAATTATTCACGTGCGCACCTTGACCCCCGGATCGGACGAGTCCCGCGAAATAGAAACCGTAAGCGCCGGGCATTATTTTTAAATTTCAACCGTACATGTGCGAATGAGGCCCCCTTGCATAGAATCCTTGGAACAGAAACAGAATTTGGTATTGCTGCTCGCCATGCTCCACTTTCCGATCCCGTTGCCAATTCCCTCCACTTAATTAGTTGCTATCCTTCGCTTCCTGTCCCCCTGGCTCTTTGGGATTACGAAAATGAAAATCCTCTCCTCGATGCACGTGGTTTTGAAATTGAAGGAGAGCGTGAACGTCCAGGTCCGGATTACAATCGTCAATTAAATAAGGTCTTGGCCAACGCGGGGCGCTGGTATGTGGATGGCGCGCATCCCGAGTATTCCACACCGGAGTGCAGCAATCCCCGTGAACTGGTGGCCTATGAGCGGGCTGGGGAAATGATTGCGGCCAAAAGTTTGGCAGTGATGAATCAAGAGAACCGCGAAGCCCAGTATGTGCTGTACAAAAATAATTCTGATGGCAAGGGGAATAGTTACGGATACCATGAAAACTATTTATTAGCACGCACCGTTCCATTTGAGCAGATTATCAAAATATTGTTGCCATTTTTTGTAAGCCGACAAATTTATGCAGGTGCCGGGAAAGTTGGGGCGGAAAATGGAACGATTCCTGTTGATTATCAGATTTCTCAACGCTCGGATTTTTTTGAGTGTTTGGTAGATTTAAACACGATGGTCAAGCGGCCCATTGTGAATACTCGCGATGAACCTCATGGAGACCCTTCCCGGTTTCGTCGGGTGCATGTCATTGTGGGTGATGCCAACATGGCGGAAATATCCACCTATTTGAAGGTCGGGACAACGGCGATTGTGATGCACATGCTCGAGGAGGGGGCGGCCTTGCCTCCCATTGTCCTGGATGATCCTGTTGAAGCCATCAAGAAGGTGTCTCGGGATTTATCTGTCACCTGTGATATCAAGCTGAACAACGGGAAAATAACGACGGCGATTGCCATGCAACGTGAATTTTTGCGAGCCGCACATGATTTTTTTGCATGTCGAGATCTTAGCCCGGCCACCAAGGATGTGTTAGTGCGTTGGGAGTCTGTCTTAGATACACTAGAAAAAGATCCTATGCTCCTTGGCCGAGAGCTCGATTGGGTCGCGAAGAAGCAAATGATCGAATCGTATATTGATCGAAAAGATTGTAGTTGGAAAGATCCTCGGGTGGCGCTTATGGATCTTCAATATCACGATATCCGGCCAGGAAAAGGGTTGTATTATTCCTTGGAGCGTAATGGCCGAATCGAACGATTGTTGCAAGATGAGGATATTCAGCGAGCGGAGCAACATGCACCCACTGGGTCTCGGGCCTACTTTCGAGGCCTTTGCCTCCAAAAATTTCCGAAGCACGTGTATGGCATGAGTTGGACTTCCGTGTTATTTGATGTGGGAAATACCACCATCAAACGGATTCCTTTAATGGACCCTTGTCGGGGTACGCGGGAATTGGCCAATGAATTAATGGAAGGGGTGGATACGGCGGAAGAGTTGTTGGCCAAACTAGCGGATGCCGAAAAGTAATTCCGGAATTCAAAATTCAATTTACGAAAAACAATATTAATTATGGAATGGATAAAATCCTCACCGGCTGCCAATTTGCAATGCTCGAGTTTTTTCGATCACTTGTTGCAGACCCGCCCAGAACTCACTCCAGCCGTAAGGTGGGGTGCCTCATGGCCCACATCGTTTTCAGCAGATGATGTTCAGCGTGGCTATCTGGCCTCGGTGACTCATGGCACCACAGTATTGGCGATTAAATTTGAGCATGGAGTGATTATTGCTGGAGATCGTCGCGCGACTGAAGGGTATCAACTCGCCGCACGCACCATGGAGAAAGTGTTCAAAACCGATAGCCATTCGGCTATGGCGATCGCTGGTGCCGCAGGGCCCTGTATGGAAATGGCCAAACTTTTTGAGATTGAATTGGAGCATTACGAAAAACTCGATGGCGTGCAGTTGTCCTGCGTCGGTAAAGCCAATCGACTCGGGCAAATGGTCAAAGCAAATTTGCCAATGGTAATGCAAGGACTTGTGGTGATTCCTTTATTTGTTGGATTCGACTTAAAACTCGGTCAAGGTCGGATTTTTAAATATGATGTGACCGGCGGGCGCTATGAAGAGACCGATTATCATTCGATTGGGTCTGGTGGTAAAGATGCCAAGGTGACGATCAAGGAGCGATATCGTCGGAACCTTCCAGAAGAAGAGGCAATTCGGCTTGCCTTGCAAGCGTTGTTCAGTGCGGCCGAAGAAGATGTGGGAACCGGTGGCCCTGATACCTTTCGTCGTATTTTTCCATCGATGAAGTTGATTGATAGGGCAGGTGTCCGGGACGTCGAAGAGCCCCGAGTTGCCTCCATGTGCGAGGAACTTGCGAAGGCCAGAGCCAAACAGGACTGATCATGTCGATTCCCTACTATGTTTCTCCCGAACAATTGATGCAGGATAAGGCAGAGTATGCCAAAAAAGGCATCGCCAAGGGCCGATCCATCATTGCCATAGAGTATCAAGATGGGGTGTTGTTCGTGGCCGACAATCCGAGCACCTCATTATTCAAAGTTTCAGAAATTTATGACAACATCGCGTTCTCCGGTGCCGGAAAATATAGCGAGTTTGAAAATTTGCGAAAAGCTGGTATCCAACATGCCGATTTAAAGGGGTTTATGTATAGCCGTGAGGATGTCACTGCAAGATCGCTTGCGAATGGTTATTCTCAAACCCTGGGAACAATTTTTAGTCAAGAATTAAAACCCTTTGAAGTGGAAATTCTGCTGGCGCAGGTCGGGGAGCAGCCAGGAGAAAATGAACTGTTCCGTATTGCCTTTGATGGAACCATTTTTCACGAGCGTTCCTTCGTGGCCATTGGAGGGCGGTCAGAGTCGTTGTTGTTGGCCTTACAAAAAAAATCCGGCGATCAACTCATGAACGCTCAAGCGGCCCTTAAGCATTGTGTTGGAGCATTGACGAAGGTGTCCGAACAGGCAGTTGCTCCCGATGGTCTAGAAGTAGCGACTCTTGATCGTAATCGGGTTGGTCGAAAATTTCGACGATTTCCACAAGAGGAACTCTCCTCTCTTCTTTCCTGAATTCTTTTTTTCTTTACATGGTTGCACATTTCGTGGTCTTCTTCCACTTATCGGAATTGTTATAAGGGAGAAAGAATTTAATTGTCTCACTCTTTGGGCAAGAAAAAACTCTAAGCCAATACGCGCATAAAATCATCAAATCTTGGTGCGTAGAATGCCGTATTGTGGGGGTTACTTCAGTTGAAGGGCATGCGAGTTGGGGTGTATGCTCCACAAGGGGGAGGTGAGTAGTCGCCATTATGATGAAGCGAATATTTGGTCTTGAATGTGAATATGGGTTAACGTTTTCCCCGAACGGGCGGGTGTATCTACCCATTGAGAAAATCCTTGGCTATATTTTTGAAGGCCTCATTCCCAACAGTTGGCCTTCTAATGCTTTCCTGACCAATGGTGCTCGCTTTTATCAAGATACCGGATGCCATCCTGAATACTCGACTCCTGAATGTGATGACATTTTTGACTTGGTTGTTCATGAAAAAGCCGGTGAGCGAATATTAGAATCTTGCCTGCCTGCCGCTGAGGATCGCCTTCGGGAAGAAGGCCTCTCCGGCGATATTTTTATCTTCAAAAATAATACTGATTCGTTAGGGAATACCTACGGAAGCCATGAAAATTTTTTAATGCGGCGCGATGTAGATTTTTGGAAAGTCGCTGAACAGCTCATTCCATTTTTTGTAACGCGCCAAATTTTTTCTGGATCTGGGAAAGTGCTGAAGATTTCCGGGAAGTCGCAATTTTTTATTTCCCAACGGGCCCAGCATATTCATGAGAAAACGTCCTCATCGACAACCTCCTCCCGGAGTATCATCAATACGAGAGATGAACCCCATGCGGATGCGGAACGATTTCGACGTCTTCACATTATCTTAGGCGATTCGAATATGTCGGAATTCAGCACATATTTGAAAGTGGGGACGGCTGCGTTAGTGTTGTCCATGATTGAAGATGGTTTCTTTCTTCCTGGAATTGAATTAGAAGATCCGGTCAAAGCCATTCGTGAAATTTCACGAGATCCTACCTTAAAGAAACGCGTAAAGTTAGATGATGGCCGGGAAATGAGTGGCCTTGAAATTCAACGTATGTATCTAGAACGAGCCCAGGAGTACTTACCGACACAGCCTTTCGATAAGGTCATGGCTGATGTTTTGCAAGAATGGGAACGGGTCTTGAATGCCTTGGATGATGATCCCATGCAACTGGTCAAGGAAGTGGACTGGGTGACCAAGAAGTGGCTGATGGAATCCTACTCGGATCGGAAACATTGTGGCTTGGAAGATCCTCGGATTGCCATGATGGATTTACAATATCACGATATCAATCGGAAGCGGGGTCTCTACTATGTCCTGGAATCTCATGGGAAAGTCGCCAAAATCATGGATGAACAAGCCATTGAGCGTGCCATGACAGTCCCACCACAATCCACCCGGGCCAAGGTGCGTGGAGATTTTATCAGATTTGCCAGAGCGAAAAATCGTTCGTATACTGTGGATTGGACTTATTTGAAACTCAATGGATACTGGGAAGAGACAATTCTTTGCATGGATCCATTCACGGCGTTCAACCGGCGGGTGGATGAACTTTTGGCGCAAGTTCCCACGGCTCGTCTCTATCCTTAACCTCGTTTTCTTCTTTCAAAATTTACGACAGATGATTCGTCTTTCAACCCGAACCCTGTTGGTCCTTGGCCTCTTATTTGCCAGTATCTTTCCTCTAAATTTTTTCCCTCATGCACAAGATCTTCCTGCAGGAACCCATGTACAGTTGAGTGGTAAACAGGGGGAGGTCTTGGTTGTGACCCTTCCTGTCTCGGGTCATCCCCAAAAAGTTGTCGGTCATCTTTTAAAACGGGACATCATCTTTTTTCCGATTGCTGATGGGGAATATGCTGGGCTTTTGGGCCTAGATATGCAAGACCGGCCTGGACAGCATGATCTGGTGATTCAGGTGGAGTATCCAGATCGTCAAGAAGAGCACAAAGTCACGATCTTATTAATGAAAGAAGACTATAAGGTCCAACATTTGAAGTTGCCCAAAAAGATGGTGGATCTCGACAGTAAAACCCTCGCACGCGTGAAAAAAGAATCTAAGGTTCTTCATCAAGCTTTTGACAGTGTAGTGCCCAAGCCGCTTTGGCGAACGGGTTTTATTGAGCCGGTGCAAGGACGGGTTTCAGGAAGGTTTGGCAGCCGGCGAGTTATAAATGGGCAATCAAAACGTCCGCACAGTGGGGAAGATATCGCTGCTCCCAATGGTACGCCGGTTGTTGCCATGAATAGTGGGGTGGTCCGGTTAACGATGGATCATTTTTTCACTGGAAAAGGTGTGGTGTTGGACCATGGTCTCGGACTCTTCTCTATGTACTTCCACTTGGCGGACGTGGATGTGTCCCAAGGACAAATGGTTGAAAAGGGTCAAACGATAGGGAAAGTTGGGGCCACGGGGCGGGCAACCGGGCCTCATTTACATTGGGGGGTTCGTTTAAATGGCTCACGCATCGATCCCTATTCCCTGCTGAAGGTTTCCGTGAAGGGCATGTCTTAACTGTTCCCCTACGTTTTCTTCCATCCGTGTAAAAACCGAGCAACCGGGTTTCGATGAGAAAGGGTTTCCATGAAACGTGTGTGTGTCTTTTGTGGATCCAGTCATGGCGAGAAACCAATTTATCAGGATGGGGCCCATGCATTAGGGAAGGAACTCGTAGCTCGTGGGATCGGGTTAGTCTATGGAGGGGGAAATATCGGCTTGATGAGTGTGATTGCGGAAACGGTCCTGGCAGGAGGTGGTGAAGTGCTGGGGGTGATCCCTGAATTTATGGCAGAAAAAGAGTTAGCGCGTCAGGATCTGACCGAACTCCATATTGTGGGATCAATGCATGAACGTAAGGCGCTCATGGCTGATTTGTCTGATGCCTTTCTCGCGATGCCAGGGGGATATGGAACCTTAGAGGAGTTTTGTGAAATGATTACATGGAAACAACTGCGAATTCATAAGAAGCCGTGCGGGCTTCTCAATGTGGAAGGGTTTTTCGATGCTTTACTCAGGTTCGTAGACCACCAAGTTCATGAAGGATTTGTGACATATGAAAACCGTGAATATATTCTCACCGCTCGTGACCCCGCAACACTACTGGATCTCCTGACCCAAGTATAGATCCGACCTCGTCTCAACCCCATTTTTCGATATTCTTTTGACAAACAGATGTTAATAGGCGGGAGGTCGGGAAATGGGAATTCCCGTGGTGATTTCCACCACTCGCAAATTGTCAAAGGCAAACGTACCATCGCCCGTGGTGATAAGGCCAGGATTGCCGGAAACCAGACTTTTGGGCTCAAGGGACATGACAAACTGATTATCAAACGAAACTTCTACCACCTCATGGCTTACAATTGACGTCAAGTGGATGCGCATGAAATGCCACATTGAGCCTTTTTTGGGAACTACAGTCTGTTCTTTCAAGAGGGTTGGGACGCCATCGATGAATTGAAAGGCTTTGACGGTATTGGTCGAGGGGTAAACCAGAACGGTAATGAAATTTTTGTGATTTTGCGCATTAAAGATTAATCCGGCACCAGAGTTCGGTGTCCCCATGGCGGAATACATCCCGACGCTTAAATCCATATATTTGGCACGAACATTTTGGCTGATGAGGACTTGGTAGCAAGATTCCGAGGAACAGGGGACCTGTTGTTGTAAAACATGGCTACGACTTGGGGCATCCTGTTGTTCAACGAGAACCCATTCACCCGGTTTTCCCGGTCCTAATGTATTGGAACTGAAACCTGGAGGGAATGTTTCATGGCTGAATTTTTCAAAAGTCCATTCCTCAAAAATTGGTGGTGTATGCCTCAGGACCCGGCGCGGGAGTTCCTTACCTTCTTCTATTTCCTCGGCCAATCCCATGGGCGCCATTCCTAGAAAAAAGGCTATTACTGTGGTTGAAAGCACCAATCTAGCGCTGACCTTGTAAAGGGCTGACAGACAAAATGGTGAAAATCGGTGAGCGAACCGTGTACAATTATATCGTTGAGACTGAGAAGAATTCATAAAAAGCTCCATATGTAAAATCCTAAAAACATGGTCCTGCTAAGATGATACGAAGAAAAGGGCACGTCCTGCAAGGTCGGAATCAAGAATGGCGAAGATGGGCAAAACCCTACATGTGATAGGTCAATATACTCACAAAATTGTGAAAAAATGTATGATGGAAGCGTTTGTCTATCCGTGGCCTGACTTCTGAGTTGGAAGGGATACGACTGTTGGTCATTTGATTGAGGCAGTAAAGCTATTCGATATGCAACTGTTGGAAAAAGGGACTCTTAAAAAATGAAAAATTCTCATTTACTGTACGGGCTGTGTTGCAAGGTTGGGTTTCTTTTTTTTGTGTTGCTGGCTGGGCTAAGTCCAACTTGGGCGGCCCCGTTGGAACCAGAAAGCATGGATTCGTTCAATGTCGAGAGTCTGCTGGATGACGATGGCGTGGTGACTATTTCTCTCAAGGATGTTGTGCTTCAAGCATTGGAGCATAATCTTGATATTACCGTGAGCCGGCAAAGTCGAGATGTCCGAGTAACGGACATTCTGTTTGAGCAAGCGAAGTTTGACCCTACCGTAGAAATGTCGGCTCGATATGATCGATCTATTGTGCCTTTAAATCGGCCGGTGTTTGGATTCGGCGGAGTTACCCAGGGAGCGGAACCTGATAATTTCGATCAAAACGATACCCAGGCCAGTCTTGGGTTAACTCAGAAACTCTATTCTGGTGGTACCTACGATATGGCATTGGACACCAATCGAAACTCAGTTGCAGGAAGTTCATCATTTTTGTTTAACCCCGGCTATACCGCGAATTTTTTGGTGAATTTTACTCAGCCGCTTCTGCGTGATTTCGGAGCAAAGGTCAATCAAACCGCGATTCATATTGCCCAAAATTCCGTCCAAGTCGAACATTACACTTTTGTCAGAGAAGTTTTGGAGGTGATTGCCGAGGTCGAACAAGCCTATTGGGAGCTGGTCTTTGCTCGTGAAAACGAGTCCGTCTTTCGTGAGGCTCTCACTGCCGCTAAGGAACTCTTGGCCAGCAATCGGGCGAAGGTTAAGGCTGGTGTCATGGCTGATGTTGAAGTCCTACAAGCCAAAACGGGCGTGGCCAATCGAGTCGAGCAAATTTTGGTGGCCCAGAAAGCCGTGCGTGATCAAGAAGATCAACTCCGTCAATTAATAAGCCCCACAGAGGAAGAGTTGCGACAAACCCTGGTCCTGGTACCGCTAGATCGTCCTGCACAAGACCGGGATGCCTCATTATGGGGTCACGCGGTGGATGCGGCACTCCAGCACCGACCGGAAATACTACAAGCCAAAACCAATATTGAATCGAGCACCCTGAATACCTCTTTGGCCAAAAATAAGTTGCTGCCCCGCCTTGAATTTCAAGGGAGCGTGGGATTGAGCGGATTAGGGAAAGAAGTGGGCGATACTCTCGATCGAACCAGGAGTACTGATTTTTATAATCTTGGCGCGGGGATGGTGTTGAGCTATCCGCTTGGTAATCGATCAGCCCAAAGTCAGTATCGTCGCAGACAACTCGAAGCGGATCAGGCGAAATCCACATTACAAAATGTTCGACGACAAGTGATTGTAGATTCCAAGGAAGCCGTGCGCCGAGTAAAGACTGATTTAAAACGAATGGCTACCACGCGCATCGCCCGAAAACTCGCTGAACGTCAACGTGCCGCAGAACAGGAGCGTCTGAATCTTGGACTCAGTACCACCAGGCAAGTCCTCGAATTTCAACGCGACGAAGCCATTGCCCGCGTCAACGCTCTTCGTGCTATCGTGGATTATAATCAATCCCTGGCGAATCTCAATCGTATGACCGTCGCCACTCTCGACAAGTACGCAATATCTCTGCGGTAACACATTCTTTTGTCTTTACCTCGTACATCCTGTAGCCCCAAACTCAGCATTTTCTGATAGAATCCTCAATATGAAGCGTGGATGGATAATTTTTTTATTGACAGTCCTTGTCATTGGGACGGGGGGATATTGGGCCTTCTCGACGAAATCCGAGAAACTTGATCAGAGGAAGATCGAACCAAAAATCCTTGTTGTGGAGCGGAGTACGTTGAAGACCCGGGTATCCGAGACGGGAACGTTGGCCCCAATTAAAACGTTGGACATTAAATCCCAGTTTTCTGGAGAAGTGTTGGAGATTTTTATTCGGGAAGGTGAGTCGGTGGTTCGCGATCAACCGTTAATGGTGATTCGTCAGGAACCAAACCAAGCGCGACAGGTGGCCCAGTTGCGGGCGAAATTAGAGCAAGAAGGCATAAATGTGGCTCAAGCGCGGCGGAACCTCATCCGGATGGAAGGGCTGCATGAAAAAGGATTTGTGGCACGTCAAGAATTAGAGGTTGCTGAACAAGAAGCCCAGCAGGCCATGGTGCGCCGGGAACTCGCTGAAAAAGAATTGTTGTTAGCCTTGGGAGGGAATCAAGAATTATTTCATAGATATGTATCCCAAGACCCAACGGAAACGGGGCTGGAAGAATTTCGAGTGTTATCGCCGTCAAATGGAACCATTATTGATATCAATGTGCAACCTGGTGAAATTATTACCTCCGGGACGGCGACAGTGGGCGGGGGGACCGTGCTGATGAAATTGGCTGATCTCCATAAGATGGTGGCGCAAGCCAAAATTAACGAAGTGAATATTCATCGAGTGCGGATAGGGCAACCTGTCATGGTTCGACTTGATGCTATTCCCGGGGCCGAGTTTGAGGGGGTGGTAACGGCGATTGCTCCTCAGGGCGTGAAAGAAGAGAGTATTGTGACGTACGAAGTGACGATTCAGATCGACAACAAAGAACTCAGTTTGCGTCCTATGATGACCGCGAATGTGGATATTGTCACGGAAGATTTGCCCGATGTCATTACGGTTCCACTAGAAATTCTTCAAACTGAGCAAGGCGACGATGTAGTCTATGTACAAGAAGGCATGGAACAGGTACGAAGAAAAGTGCGTGTGGCTTTTCGAACACCAACCGAAGCTGTGATTGCCCAAGGGTTAGAGGAAGGCGACCGTGTGGTGATTCCATCATTAAGGACGGAACGGCCTCGATAAATTGTTTGGTTTCGCTTTTGCCCTTGATCACTCTCGCATTCAGATCCTCAATGGAAATCTCAAGATCATATAATGGAGCCGAATCGAACAGAAAGCCGATTATTGTCTTGCGGGATATTTCGAAAGTCTATCATGCGGGTGAAGTCAAGATTCATGCGTTGTCGGGGATTGAAATTACAATTGAGAAAGGCGAGTTTGTGGCGATTGTCGGACAGTCAGGAAGCGGCAAAACCACTTTGTTGGATATCTTGGGATGTTTGGGGCAGCCGACAGGAGGAGCGTATTGGTTGGATGGCCAAAATGTCGGCTTGTTGAGTGAAGAAGAGTTGACGAATATTCGGAATCAAAAAATTGGTTTTGTCTTTCAAACCTTTCACCTGTTGCCTCGCAAGACGGCCTTAGAAAATGTCCAGTTACCGTTGCAGTATGCAGGAATTTCCATGGGCGAACAGAGGACACGTGCGGCTACGTTACTGGCACGAGTAGGATTGCAAGATCGAATGTTGCACTTTCCAACACAATTATCCGGAGGACAGCAACAGCGTGTCGCCATTGCACGGGCATTGGTCAATGATCCGGCCATTCTATTGGCCGATGAACCCACAGGAAATTTGGATAGTCGAACGGGCCAGGAAGTTATGGCAATGTTTGACGCCCTTCATCATGAGGGACAAACGATTTTGTTGATTACTCATGATCAAGACGTGGCACAGGCTGCGAAACGACGGATTACACTGCGAGATGGCCATGTGGTGAACGATGATGGAGCTACACGAACCACATCTGACAGCGGGGCGGTAGCGCCACGATGATTGTCCAATCGATCCTGCTTGATGCGTTGAAGAATTTGAGGTCCAACATTCTTCGGACTGGCTTGACCATGCTTGGAGTGATTATCGGGGTGGCCGCAGTCATTGCCATGATTGCGATTGTCGAGGGAGGGCAGATTTGGTTGGTCCGGTCTATCGAACGTCTGGGGACCAACTTGCTGTTTGTGTGGCAAAGGTCATTGAATCTTGAAGAGCAACGTCAGTTTTCCGGACGGTCCTTGGGGTTGCGGTATAGCGATGTCATGGCACTTCGTCAGCAGTTTCCTGGAATAGTGGTCATTCCAGAGATAGAGATTGATCAACAATTGAAGGCTGGTGATCGGGACTTTAGCGGTGAAGTGACTGGGACCTGGCCAGAATATCAGGAGGTAAGGAATTTCCATGTTGAACATGGCAGGTTTCTTCTTTCCTCGGATTTGTCGGAATGGAAACGTGTCGTGGTGCTCGGCAAGGAGGTGGCGGAAGAACTTTTTGGCAGCGAATTACCACTCAATAAAGAAGTCAAAATTGGGGATCATCGATTTACCGTGGTGGGGGTCATGGAACCCAAAGGGATGGTCCGTCGCACGAATTACGATGAAATGGTCTTCGTTCCGATCACGACGATGATGAGACGATTTACCGGAAACGATCGAATTCGACGCATGGTCATTCATGTTCCTGATCGCGAACAGATGGAACAGGTGACACAACACGTTCATTCTTTACTGATACAGCTTCATGATGGAGTGGATGATATTCGCGTTCGCAACCAGGGGGAATTCCTCAATGCGGTTGATCAAACCATTTGGACTTTTCGAATTGTCTTGGGTGGTGTGGCTGTGGTGGCGTTGCTGGTTGGCGGTATTGGCATAATGAATATCATGCTGGTGACGGTCACGGAGCGAACCCGGGAAGTGGGCCTGCGTAAAGCGATCGGCGCGCGGCGTCGGGACATCTTGCTTCAGTTTCTCATTGAGTCGGTCACCATCAGTGCCATAGGTGGTGGGCTGGGTATTGTCGGTGGAATTGCGGCGGCTTATGGATTTGGAGGATTCGTTGCGCAGTCCATGCCCGGAGGAGGGGATTGGGGCGCAGTCGTGCAACCCTCCGCTATCATTATTGCGTTTTCGTTTGCGGTGTTTGTCGGGGTATTTTTTGGTTTATACCCCGCCGTTAAAGCGTCCAAGCTTGATCCAGCTGAAGCGCTTCGGTATCAATAGTCTGGTTTTTTTATTGTTTGGCCAAGAGCAAGGCATCTGAATCCCCTTTCTACTAGCCCTCAAATAGGCTGTGATCCAAAGGAAAGAGCTGTCGGATGGGTGTTGCTTCCGATCTTTCTGACAGGGTTGTATTATCTGCTTCCTTCCACACTTCAACACTTTCGGCTCATCCAATTTCTTCCGCAGATTTCTGCCTACGTTGCACTTGGGATTTGGTGCGCTTCCAATGTTCATCCCTTGAAACGACTTGGATGGAGCTTTCGGAATTTAGGGTTCGGAATCAAATGGGGGGGCATCACTGGCATGCTTCTTGGGGCCTTCAATACCATTGTCATACTTTGGGGAGTTCCAGGGATTGGGGGAGACATTGAATTTTTGAATGAGACACCCCATGCGCATATGCCAACTTGGGTCATGGTCCCTTGGGGAATTTTTGTAATTGCCCTAGGAGTAGAACTCAACTTTCGTGGGTTTCTCCTTGGACGGTTGGCCATAGTGTCCTGCCATTGGCTTCGAGAATATCCAACCTATGCTCTGAACGCAGGGAGAATTCTAGCCGTGGGAGTCTCTGCCCTGGTATTTGCTTTTGACCCGTTCATGGTGACGACGTTTCGACATCTTCATTGGATTGCGGTTTGGGATGGTTTGATTTGGGGATGGATTGTTGTTCGGACAAACAATCTTTTGACGGTAATCGTGGCGCATGCGGTTGAAGTCATGATACTGTACTCCTGTATCAAATTTGCCTTGAATTAAAGGTAGAGGAGAAACAATGGTGATTCTTGAGAAACTTGGGGTGAGTCTTCGATGAGCGAATGGGCAAAATACGTCATTTATTTTGTGCTTGGCGGATCATTAGTCTCGATATCGACGTATTTCGGTTCGCATGGAAAAGGGTTTTTGGCAGCGCTGGTGAGTACCTTGCCGGTCATCAGTGGGGTCACCTTTACCTTGATTTTTCTCAGTGCCGGGACGGGACCTACGGTGTCCTTTGCCAAAAATTTAATCTGGCTTTCTCCCCCTTGGTTTGCCTATGTGTTCACCATGATGTTTGGCGTTCCACGGTTCGGGTTTGCGATTTCTTTTGCCATGGCTATGACCTTATTTGCGGTATTGGTATCGATCATTCGTGTGATTCTTCGATGAAAAGGTTGGGGAGCGTTTGTTGTGATTAAATTTGGAGTACGCTAAATGTCCGATCAGGAGATTGTGAAACCCTCCGTGCAAGCGTTTTTAGTTTGCGATCAAGTCATTGTGGATAGTCAGACCGGAAAAAAGAGTTTGATCGGAACCTTTACCCATCTTTGGGCCCCACGATTCCCGTGCCAACATCATCAAATGGGGGTTTATTTTTGCTTGACGGATGCGGAAGGGGAGTACGAGTTTGAGTTGCAACTTGCGTATTTAGATCAGGATAAGATTGTTGGGAAAGCCACGCTGACTCCATTTACGATTAAGAATCGATTGGAAATTCATGACTTTGGCGTCAACATTCCGTCCCTGGTGTTTCCGGGTCCTGGCCGATATGAGTTTCGGCTGAAAGCCAATGGGTATTTTATCACCCACAAAGATTTTGATGTGATTCAGCAAGAAAGGCCTCAACAGTCTCACGATGAATAGATTTTCGTTTTCCTTGGTGCCTCCTTATTGAAATTCTTAAAAACTTCCTTCCTCGGAGTACTTTTCCTGTCTTGTCCCTATATTCGGCTTTGGATTGAGGATCCTGTGGATGGGTTCCTTGTACGCTTAGGACCAGAGGTCTGGATTAACCTCTCTCTTTATGAGTCCGATAGGGGAATGAGAATGTGAAGGGGAGTCTACGATGATTGTGGTGACCAAACAGGTTGCGATTCCAACTCATGAGGTGCATATTACGGCTTCTCGTAGTGGTGGGCCTGGAGGACAAAATGTCAATAAAGTGAATAGTCGTGTGACCCTGCATTTTCATGTGTGGTCTTCGAAATATTTGACCGATTCACAGAAGTCGAAAATTACCACCCGCCTCAAATCCCGTATGACCAAGGACGGGACTTTCTATCTTCATTCCCAGGGAACGCGAAGTCAGGCAGCGAACCGCGCCGATCTTATTGAGAAATTTTCGGCCCTTTTGGGCGAGGCCTTAAAACCAAAAAAGTCTCGAAAGAAAACTTACATCCCTCGTGGTGTCAAGGAACGACGGTTGGTAGAAAAAAAACAACGCAGTGGGCTAAAAAAGGAACGGGGAATCCCTCGTCGTCTTGAAGATTAAATTCTCTTCAATTTGGGCCTTTATACGAAAAGGAGAATTTCGTGTCTGTTACAAATAAACAGGAAACAACGATCCCGCTCACTCCCCCAATAGCTTCAGTGAAGCCTGTGACCTTGGAAAAGCATGGGCGGGCGAGAATCGATCCTTATTATTGGTTGAATGATCGAGAGAATCCCGAGGTCGTTGCCTACCTTCAGGCCGAGAATGACTATACGAAATCCGTCATGGCTCATCGGGAACAGTTGGAAAAGGAATTATTTGAGGAGATCAAGGGACGAATTCAGCAAACTGATTTATCCGTTCCCTATAAACTTGATGACTATTTTTATTACACGCGTTTTGAAGAGGGAAAAGAATATCCTGTGTTCTGTCGGAAGAAGGAATCCCTTGAGGCTGAAGAAAACATTATTCTGAATGCCAACGTCTTAGCCGAAGGGCATGAGTATTTTGCCATTGGCGGAATGGGCATCAGTTATAAGCAAAACCTTTTGGCTTATGCCATCGATACGCAGGGCCGCCGTATTTATACGATTCAATTTAAAAATCTGGACACGGGAGAATTGTTGGCCGATACCATTTCAGGTGTCAGTGGAAATATGGCCTGGGCCAACGATAATTACACGCTGTTTTATGGCAAGCAAGACTCGACTACTCTCCGGTCCTATCAGATTTATCGCCATGTGCTTGGTACGGACCCTTCTCAAGATGTTCTAGTCTATGAAGAAAAGGATGACACCTTTTCCGTGGCTGTTTTTAAAACCAAATCCAAACGCTATGTCATGATCGCCTCGCATCAAACCGTGAGTAGCGAATATCGTTATGTGGAGGCCGATGACCCAGGTGGGACCTTCAAAGTTTTTTTACCAAGAACCCGTGATCATGAATATGATGTGGATCATTATCAGGATTCGTTTTATATCCGTACAAATTGGCAAGCCAAGAATTTCCGATTGATGAAGACGCTGGTGAGCGGGACGGCTCAGGCACAATGGCAGGAGGTGATTCCTCATCGTGATAATGTGCTGCTAGAGTCCTTTGAATTGTTTCGCGATCATTTGGTGGTGGAAGAACGCAAGGAAGGCTTAGTCAATATCAGAATTATGCCTTGGTCTGGCGAAGGCGATCATTATTTAGATTTCGGCGAACCTGCCTATTTAGCCGGTGTGGGGGAAAACCCGGATTTTAATACCTCGCTGCTGCGGTTTGGGTATACCTCCATGACGACCCCGAATTCCGTGTTTGACTACGATATGATCACCCACGAGAAAACATTACTCAAGCAAGAGGAAGTTCTGGGAGGATTTGATCCCAATAAATATTGCACCGAGCGAGTGTGGGCGATGGCGGCCGATGGCACACGTATTCCAATTTCTTTGGTGTATCAAAAGGGGTGTGCGAAAGATGGAAATAATCCTCTGTTGTTGTATGGCTATGGTTCGTATGGGGCCTGCATGGATGCCAATTTTAGTTCCGCCAGGCTCAGTTTGCTCGATAGGGGGTTCGTGTTTGCCATTGCGCATATCCGGGGGGGGGAGGAGTTGGGGCGGCATTGGTATGAAGATGGGAAACTTCTTCGTAAGAAAAACACATTTACGGATTTCATTGCCTGTGCCGAACATCTTATTGCCGAAGGCTATACACGGGCTGAAAGGTTATTTGCGATGGGGGGAAGTGCCGGAGGATTACTGATTGGAGCGGTCGTGAATATGCGGCCTGAGTTGTTTAAAGGAGCTGTGGCACAAGTGCCGTTTGTCGATGTGATTACGACAATGTTGGATCCAAATATACCTTTAACCACGGGAGAATATGATGAATGGGGGGATCCGAATCAACAGGAAGCCTTCGAATACATTCTCTCGTATTCACCCTATGATAACGTCGAACCCAAGGCCTACCCCCATTTGCTTGTGACCACGGGATTGCATGACTCGCAAGTCCAATACTGGGAGCCAGCGAAATGGGTTGCCAAGCTGCGAACTATGAAGACCGATGATCATCGACTCTTACTCAAAACCAATATGGATGCCGGCCATGGCGGAGTCTCAGGACGCTTTCGTCGTTTAAAAGAGTTAGCCTTCATATATACCTTTCTGCTAGATTTGGTTGAAGCCTAAGACCCTTGACATTCTTTATCAGCAGACCTCCGCCAACTGCATTTTTATTCCTGGTTCACGAAGCTTCTTGAGCGCAACGACTTCAATTTGGCGGATGCGTTCACGGGTCACATTCATGGTTTTGCCCACTTCTTCTAATGTGAAGGAGTGATCTTGTCCTAGCCCAAACCGCATCCGAATGACCTGTTCTTCCCGAGGGGTCAAGGTGCTCAATACTTGATTGATGTGGGTCGTGGTCTGCTCCTCCTGAAGATTCTCATCTGGGTGAACAAAGTTGTCGTCAGGCAAAAAATCCCCTAAAAAAGTTTCGTCATCCCCAGTGGGATTATCGAAGGAAACAGGTTCCAGAAAGGCTTGAATCGTTTCCTGTACCCGTTCTGGTGGAATCCCAAGCGCTTCCCCGATTTCTTCGACTTTCGGTTCACGCCCCAATTGTTGAGACAAACGTTGGGTTGTTTTGGACATGCGTTGCCAGGCTTCCGTGGTGTGTACCGGGACACGGATGGTTCGCGATTGATCCGCCAGGGCTCGAAGGATGCCTTGTCGGACCCACCATGTGGCATACGTGCTAAACTTAAATCCCTTGCGATATTGAAAACGTTCGGCAGCTCGCATGAGCCCCAGGTTCCCTTCTTGTATAAGGTCCAGCAGTGAAAGTCCTCGCCCCGTAAAACGTTTGGCCAGATCTACCACTAACCGAAGATTTCGTTGGACCAGTCCATCTTTGGCCTGCTCCAGCTGCTCACGGGACCGGGCAATCTGTTGTTGAGAGGTGCGCAAACGTTTTTTCATCGCTTGGCCCTTTGGCCCCGTTTCTGCTAAAGCCGCCATCAGACCCGATAAAGTCGCAATAGCGTCATCCAGCGAGGGTGCCGAGAATCCGCTCAAATCTCGAGTTGCAGCTAATTTTTTGAGAGACGGCTGAAAATGGGGTTTGTCTGCCAGATGCTTCATTAGTTGAATGGATTGTGTTAAGGCAGCTCGAATGGTTTGGCTGCTTTCATCAATTTCCATGGCGAGTTGCAACTCTTCGTCACGGGCCAAGAGAGGACGTGTTCGAAAGGTTCTGAAATAAACGGTTTCCAGCGCCGCGGTATTTGACTCCTTAGAGTTTTCCTCTCCTTTTTCTTCGATCATCGTGTCAAGAGTCGGAGCCATTTCCCTTAAATAGCGAGTGGCTTTGGAGTCCGAGGAAAATTCATCAAGATGCTGAGTCGAGATCATGTCAGTGTGTTGAAGTGTTTGCATGGTTGTCATGATCAGTGTCCTTTCTGACGTTTCGCAAACAAGCTAAATGTTGCTATGGGGTTTCCATTACACTTTCACTGTCAAAAAAATTGGAACGCCTTGGCGATGAATCAACAGTAACGCCGGGCGTTCGTCGGATGTATTTGAAATCGCCGACTCGTAGTCCTTCACGTTGCGCACAGGTTTTCTGTTCACTTCGTTGATGATGTCGCCTTGTATGAGCCCAGCATCATCCGCTTTACTCCCGGGTTGAACGGCTGTCACAACGACTCCCTGGACGTCAGGGGTAAGTTTGAGACGTCGAGCCATTTGTGGAGTAATTTCTTCCACAGTTAACCCTGCCAATTTTGTAGTTACTGAAGGGGAAGTGATGTTGGCCACTTTTCGCGTGTCTGGGTGTTCCACCAGGATTGTGCTGAGGGTGAGAGCTTTCCCATCACGGATCACTCCCATCTTGACCTGGTCACCTATGGCCGTTCCGGTAACTATTTGTTGTAACCTTCTAGGATCGTCCACGGGTTGGTCCTGAAAGGAGACAATTGTGTCGCCCCGTTCCAGTCCTGCTTTATCTGCGGGACTGTTCTCTTGGACATTTGTCACCAAAGCCCCAGTTGTGTCGGGTAAGTTTAAGGAAGTCGCCAAATCCTTTGATACTTCCTGAATGCCGACTCCCAAATATCCTCGGCGGACCGTGCCGGTTTTCACTACGCTATCGAACACGTGTTTGCCCATGCTGGTGGGAATGGCAAAGCCCACGCCTTGATACCCACCTGTTCTGGACAGAATGGCGGTGTTAATGCCTACCAATTCTCCTTGCATATTGACTAAGGCGCCACCGGAATTTCCTGGATTGATAGCCGCATCGGTTTGAATAAAATCTTCATATTTGGTGATCCCCATTCCTCCACGCCCTAGTGCGCTGACGATTCCTTGGGTGACTGTGGAATTTAAACCGAAGGGATTGCCAATGGCCAAGACATATTCCCCAACCTCAAGTTTGGAGGAATCTCCCCAGGGGATGTAGGGAAAATCTTTGCCGGGTATTTTGATGACGGCAAGGTCAGTTTGTGGATCACTGCCCACAACAGTGCCAATAAACTCACGTTTGTCGATCAGAGTGACCGTGACCTTAGAGGCTCCATCCACAACGTGATGATTGGTGACCAGGTACCCGTCCGGCGAGACCAGCACGCCTGATCCCATCCCTCCGCTGAATGGTTCTCTAGGCATCGGTGGCATACCTGGAAATTCCGGTTGACCGGGACCGAACCAATTAGGCCCATCGTTATGAAAATCAGGTCCGGGCGAATTGGTAAGGACCCTCGTTGAGGTAATATTGACGATGGCAGGGCGGACGGCTTTCACAATGTGGGCAAAGCCATGGCGCTGGTCGCCGATGATTTGGGTTGTAGATTTCGGAACCTCTGCTATTTCTGCTATTGAGGAAGGTGGGGAATCCATGGATCCAACGATCATTGAACCCAGCAGTAATCCAGCAAGAGCCAGACTGACCGAAGTCCGGGGAGACGACCAGCGTCCTGATTTCTGATGCGATTGTGAGTGAGTGGGGGAGGTTTGCGAAAATTCTTTCATGTCTTTTCTCCTTGAGAATGGTTTCCTCCCTGAGGGAGGTTAGCGTGTTAATACAGTAATAGCATTGAGACATGAAAATAAGATTAAGCTCTCATTAGAATTTTCTAATAAAAGGAGGGTGGGGAAAGGTGAATTATGGTCAGGTAAGTGAAAAAGAGAGTGTATATATTGAGGGGTTTCGTCCCCGCATGACCTTTCGACCTTGCCGGGGGGAGGCGAGGCACTAAGATTTCGGCAAAGGTGTCCAAAACCGTCGTTGCCTTTGCGGGGCCGGACCGATTTCGCCCCACCCACCGCGGGGGAGAAGGGAATAGAAGAAGGGGAGAATGATTTGATCTAGACTTGGCCGTGCAGTGGGAGAGAAATGATGAAACGGGAGCCCTTACCTGGGCTGCTTTCGACGCGAATGTTTCCTTGGTGTGTTTCGGCAATCCATTTGCAAATGGCTAAGCCTAGGCCTGTGCCTTTCTGAGCATGGGCACGAGCCGTATCTGATCGGAAAAATCGATTGAAAATTACCGTTTGTTCTTCGGGACTGATTCCAATCCCATGGTCTTTCACAGAAATGTTGGCCATACCGTTGGCATGTTCCAGGCTAATTTCTATAGTGCCTTTTTCCTGTGAATACTTGATGGCGTTATCCACAATATTTAATAGCAGTTCGCGAAGACGTAATTCATCTCCCACAATTGTGGTGGGTTCAAGATGACCCAAGACCGGGTTTATGTCTCTCTCTTTTCCAAGAACCATGGCTTGGTGATGAATCTCTTGGACTAATTGATCGAGCTGGACAGGGTCTTTGGCGATCTTGATTTCTCCCAAATCAGCACGGGATAGGAAGAGCAATTCATCTACAATACGACTCATGCGATCAATTTCTTCTAGATTACTTTCCAAGACCTCCCGGTAAACTTCCGATTGCCGGTCTTTTCTCAATGCGAGTTCGGTTTCACCTTTAATGATGGTTAATGGCGTGCGTAATTCATGGGATGCGTCGGCACTGAACTGACGGATCTGTCGAATTGATGCTTCAAGGCGGGCAATCATATCGTTAAACGTTGAGGCGAGTCGGCCAATCTCATCGGTTGAAGTTGTTTGAAGGCGTTGGGTCAGGTCTCCGGCAGCGATCCGTTGAGCCGTGTGGGTAATGGTATCCACCGGACGAAGAGCGCGTCCAGCTAAAAACCACCCACCTAATACGGAGACCAAGACCGCAAGCGGCGATCCGATTAGCAACACAAACACCAAACGGTCCAACATCTCTTCTACGGGTCGAAGCGAGGTTCCCACACGCAGAATATTGACAAGTGTGTCGCCATGGTTAATCGGATACGAAAGGAGACGAATGGGAATTTCATTATGAACCCGGACGGATTCATACGTGGCTTGGCTTTTCAGTGCCGATCTCTTGGCCTGTTCACTTAACGGAATGTCTTGGGTTTTAATGTTGGCGGATTGCAGAGTGATTTGCCCCTGCGGTCCGAAGATCTGGAAAAACTTGTCGAGGAGAGCCAGCTCCGGAAAGGCTTGCGCCAGGTCATCGAGTAAAAGGAACGGGCCGAAACGATGTTCTTCCAATGAGCGAGCGGCAGCCACGGCTGCGTCTTCTAAGGATACGTCGATTTGATCTTGCAAGGCCCGTGACATGACAAGATAGAGGGCGCTGGCGAAAAGAATCATGATCAAGGCGAGTCCGCCTCCATACCAAATCGTCAAGCGTACGCGGATGGAGGTGTTACGCATCAGCAGCCTTAATGGTATACCCGCTGCCTCGTACGGTATGAATGAGGTGGTGCTTTCGGCCCTTGTCGATTTTGTTTCGGAGGTAACTGATGTAGACGTCAATTACATTGGTGAAGGTGTCAAAATCCAAATCCCAGACATGTTCTGAGATCATGGGGCGGGTGAGGACTCTTCCGGCATTACGCATCATGTATTCCAAGAGGGCATATTCTTTGGACGTGAGCTCGATGCGTTGGCCGTCGCGGGTGACTTCATGGGTGATGGGATTCAGGATGAGATCGTCGATTTGGAGGATGCCGGACGTTACACCGCTGGCGCGGCGAAGCAAGGCTCTGGCACGGGCCAACAATTCCTCAATGGCAAATGGTTTTGTGAGATAGTCGTCGGCTCCGGCGTCTAAGCCTTTCACGCGTTGGTCTATCTCAGATCGAGCCGTCAAAATGAGAATGGGTGTTTTGACTTTTTGCGCTCGAATGCCTTTTAAAACTTCCAATCCTGGAAGATTGGGGAGCATGAGATCGAGAATGATCAAGTCGTAATTGACTTCACAGGCGAGGTCTCGGCCCTGGACACCATCAGGGCAGACATCCACGGCATAACTTTCTTCCTCCAAAGCCCGGCGAATAAAGGAGGCCACTTTGGGTTCATCTTCGACAATTAATATTCGCATGGTGTTTCGATTATATCATGGAATTGTCCACCCCGGAGCATTCGATGATTCATCCGCCTTTAGTCGGAAGCCATAACGTTTGCTGGTGAGAGCTGCCATCTTTCCGGATTGATAGTCATAATATGCCGCTTGCCATGTTGGGTGTCCGTGTTCATCAATGGTGGTGGCCGCGCAGCTGACGGTTTTATCAATGGCCTGTTTTTCCTCCAAAGGGAGGGCATGCCATTTAGGACCCACATATATCCACAACAAATTTGTCAGGCTGGAGCCATGGCCAGTATTCCGGATACCTTTATCTGAAAGAAGGCGTAATTCAAGGTGTGCGGCTTGTGGGTCACAGGTGATGGGGGCGAATTGAGTCGTCCATATCCAATATCCTGAGACCCCTATGATCAAAAGGGCCAAGACAAGATAGATCGGTTGTGATTTTGTGGGTGAACGGTGATTCATGAATGTGGCCAAGGGGCCAGGCTCCTCCGACCTTGGCCCGGTGCGAGATTTGCTCGTGCGCTTCCCTATAGAGTTTTAATCATTAGGGCAGGTTCGATCAAGAATAAAATAGACGGGACAAAAACCAGTAACTCCACTTTGCAGTAAGGTGACTCCAAGAATGCCAGGCAAGAGAAGCCACGTGGGGTCTACATAAAAACCCAGGGCCACACCAAGGGTAATCAAACCGCCAGCAATACTGTCATGAATTCGTCGCTTGGTATTCATTTTTGCACCTCCTCCTACAGTGGTTAAGAATTCCTAGCGTGACTTCCTTCGACATGAATATCCCTGGTCGGGATTTGTCCTTGAGACCATCGGTTTCTCTCATAAAATATGGTATTGTCGCGTCAGAATCAATGTGTCCATATTTGACCTGCTTATGTGAGGCGTTGGGATGAGGAATAGTGATTTAGTTGTTCCCAGAATAAGGACTTTCGGGAACCTGAAGAATAAAGGACCCCTGAAATCCATTCATACCCGCCTGTGCCGACTTGTGGGGCAAGCCATTGCCGATTTCAGTATGGTTGATGAAGGCGATCGGATAATGGTCTGTGTGTCCGGAGGCAAGGATAGTTATGGGTTGTTGGATATTTTGCTCGCGCTCCAGAAAAAAGCGCCAATTCGTTTTGATCTGATCGCTGTTAATTTAGATCAAAAGCAACCTGGTTTTCCAGGTGAGGTATTACCTAAATACTTGGCAGCACTCGGAGTGGAATTTCATATCGAGGAACAAGATACCTATTCAGTGGTGAAGGAGTTGATCCCTGAAGGCAAGACGATGTGCTCTTTGTGTTCAAGGCTTCGGCGTGGGGTGCTTTATCGATTGGCTGATCAGCTTGGCGTGACAAAGATCGCTTTAGGCCATCATCGAAATGATCTGGTCGAAACCTTATTTCTCAATATGTTTCTCAAGGGGCGGTTTGCCAGCATGCCTCCTAAGTTGTTGTCTGATGATGGGCGGCATGTGGTGATTCGTCCTTTAGCCTATGTCGATGAGGCTGACTTAGCCAGTTATGCCGAGTTAAAGACCTTCCCCATCATTCCCTGCAATTTGTGCGGATCGCAAGATAATCTCAAACGACAGGACATGAAACGATTGATTCAACACCTCGATCAGCAGTTTCCTGGTTGTGTCGAAAATATCCTTTCTTCGATGGGCCGTGTGAAACCTCATCGCTTAATGGATTCCACCTTATTTGATTTTGTACAGATGCAATCTGTTGTCCCAGGGACACAGGAAAATCTTCAATTTGGGGAAGAAGCTGTCTGATCTGGGTGGCTCAATAACGGGAGGCTCAGGGACCAACGATTTGAGATTGGGGAGCGACGAACACTATTTCTTCTTGCCCTGGAAAAAATATTCGGACACGCGTTGGAAATTGGTTCAGTAACGCCTCTCCAAGGTTGTGGGGAAAAAAATAGGTATCCGTCAATTGAATAGGTGGCGGCGCAAAGCGTTTGAGAAAGTCGGAGATCGCAATTGAACAAAAGGCAGGCGCTGTCTCTGTGTGGAATTCTCCCTGGGGATGAGTTTCATCGGTTTCCTTCTGTAGCACTTCCCGGAGTGACTCGGTTTGCTTTGCGGACAAATCCCATTCAAAAATTTCTACTGATGAGTCGCCGACGTACCATCTGAATTTCAGATAGGAGGGAATGTCGGGAATGTGTGTGACGACAATGTCTCTGACGCGTTGGCCATAGGGTTTGATGCTATGCCCGTTCGAATCAATCAGGTGCCCGACGAGTCCATAGGCTCCCGCCGGATCCCAAAATGTCACATGTTCTTGATCCGATTCGAGTCGAAGTGCTGAATGGCTGGAAAGGAGACCGTCATAGGTAATGATGATTTGTAAGCGGGACGATGAGGAATTGGTCGAAATGAAGTGCGACCGTGCCGTCTGAGACACCCAATGATCTGATAAAAATTGTTCGTGAGTCGTACTGCATCCTGTCATAAATATGAGAAAAAGAAGCCCAGCCGTAGTTATCTGACGACGAAGATTGAAAAAACTAAGAAAGACGTTCATAGGGAGATTAAGTAATTCAAAAATGGGAAAGGCATGCTATCGAACACGATAGGAACATTCAACCTTTTTCCCATGAAAGATCCTCTTAGAATAGGGAAGCGAAAGACCAACCCATTTTTTCTTCATTGTCTGGTGTGGGTTCTGCATTGGGCGCTGCCCCATTTCCTTGGTAGACGAGTTCATGATTTTATGACAGGATACTGAGTTCTGTTTATATTCTATTAATGAACGTTTACCGTCTGTTGCTTTCCAAATTCCCCTCACTGTCATGAGTACTCCGTCGTCACCGTCATCAGGGATGTCATTTTTGGCCACGGCTGGATGGTTGATTATTTTGGTGGCAGGCATGAAGGCAGGTCATGCCATTCTCGTCCCACTGTTGTTGTCGATGTTTATTTCCATTATTTGTGCGGGACCAATGATGTGGCTAGAGAGCAAACGAGTGCCTTCGGGTGTGGCTCTGTTGTTGGTGATGCTTGGAGTGTCGGGTCTGGGAGTCGCCATGGTGGCCATGATCGGTACCTCGGTGGATGATTTCTCCTTGGCGCTTCCTCGTTATCAAGTTCGCCTTGAGCAAGAGCTCGCAGCCTTTTTTGGATGGCTCCAAAATCAAGGTTTGGCGATTTCGACCCCCGACCTCTTGGATCATGTCAATCCTGGTGCAGCCATGGAGCTCGGGGCCAATATGCTTTCAGGGTTAGGGGGGATTTTTACGAACTCCTTTTTGATTCTAATGACTGTGATCTTCATGTTAATGGAGTCGTCCGCATTTCGAAAAAAAGTCCAATTAATTTGGGAAGGGAATGATCGTTCATCAGGAGCCTTTGGTCAGTTTGCCCATGATGTGCAACATTTATTAGCGATCAAAACGGCTGTGAGTATCGGAACCGGCCTCGTGGTTGGGATTTGGGTAGCGGTTCTGGGTGTGGATTTCCCTGTACTCTGGGGACTCTTGGCCTTTTTACTCAATTATATCCCCAATTTGGGGTCTATCCTTGCAGGTGCTCCCGCAGTGCTATTGGGATTTATTCAATTTGGGATTGGCCGAGCGCTCCTTGTGGCGGCAGGGTATGTAGTCGTGAATATTGTCTTTGGCAATGTGATCGAACCCAAACTCATGGGGCAACGACTTGGGTTATCGACTCTCACGGTGTTTTTATCATTAGTATTCTGGGGATGGGTCTGGGGACCAGTCGGCATGATCCTTTCCGTTCCCTTAACGATGGTCGTAAAAATTGCTTTGGAAAGCAGGGAAGACACGCGATGGATTGCTCTGTTATTGGCTTCCGATGCGGCGGTAAAAGAAGCCGTCCTTGCCGTTGACTCTCCGCCCGAACCCAAAACTCTGTAACCAAACTGGTAGAAACTTTCAAGAAATGGTCGGTTTCTCCTTGTCATGACATTTTCGGATAATGCCCGGTGGTATTTATTTTCTAATGAGGGATGGGGTGCAGGAATAATTTCTGTATTGTACAGTAATGTTCATGGCTGACTCTGTGCAGTCCAGTACAAAAGATCCCAGACGGAATCCCTTGATCCCCATTGGGTTGGCGATTCTGACGGTCTTGATCATCCCACCTCTTATTTATTCCATTGGTCCCCAAGGCCCGATTAAAAAGGACAATGTGGTGTTCTCCACCGGCCAACATCGTGCAAATTTTGCCAACATGAATCAATTCGAAATCCTTGGGTATCAAGGATTTTGCCTGTTGGAAGCGCGTGAACAGTTGCTTGTTTTGGAGAGTGCGGAGGCCAGAGAAGACGGGATGTATCTTTTACATAAAATGGGTTCGAGAAAAAAGAGTTTCCCTGGATGTCCCTCGCAGGCCCAGGTGCTGTTGCATGAGCATCAGATCACCCTGAAACCCGATATGTGGGGCGGAATCGAGGATATGTTGACTCGATGGTTTCTTTCAGATTAATCCCAGCGGGATTTCGTTTCATCCCCAATGGTTACTTCCCCGGACCTCAGAGTACTGTGTTACCGCACATAGACATAATATTTCAGCATGTCTTTCCAAGTCAGAATGCCTTCGATGTCTCCATTAGTGGAAACCACGGGTAAGCACGAAATATTATGTTCGAGTAATAAAATAGCAGCGGCGTCAATGAGGGTATCTTTTTTGGCGGTGATTAATGTGGTGGACATTATAGTTTGCGCATGGTTGTCAAGTAGAGATTGATCGTGGGCCGTCGCATCGGTGGTATCTAGAAAGGGGCTCGACATGCGTAAGACATCTCGATCCGAAATGACGCCCAAAAGTTGGTTGTCCTGGGCTACGAGTATGTGGTGATACCGAACCCGTTTAAAAATTCCGCGTAGTTCAGCTAAGGTGACCTCTGGTCCAACACAGTGGACAGGCTCCGTCATAATCGATTCCACATGCATAGCGCTATTCCCTTTTTTCCGGAGTTGCGGGTTGGTGGTCCTTCCCCGGTTGCATCAGTGCGCTCCCTAGTTGAATCCATGTGGATCCCTCAGTTTTTTCTGAAAACAGTTTGGCGGTTCCATTGATTGTCATGATGGTGTTGGGGTAGATGGTTTTGGTCACTTCAATGGTTGCCTTTTTTTGAAGTTCGATTTCCGGTTCTAAGGCGGTGAGCAGGTTTTGGGTTCTGGCCATCTTTTCTTGGATGGCCAGAATGGTGTTCTGAATTTTTTGGGATTTATCCAAGGGAATCTTTCCGAGGAGAATGGGGTCGCCTTGTTGTATTTTGGCGTGAACGGCGGCTAATTGCTCTGCTTCATGAGTACGAGCGGCAAATTCGTTTTCGAGGTTGTGATACACCTTATATACCTCACTGAGGTGCCCGGCGGTTACGTATGTGGGTATATACCCTTCATTACCGATTTGATTGGCGGTAATTCGATGTAAGGCTTCGCAATGTCCGCCAAACACGATGCCTTTTCCCCCTTCTTGGCCGAGAAGCAATTGATTGCCGGCTTTGACATAACTGTGATTCAGATATTCCTTGATGACAATATTGTTCTCTGCTTGGAGGGTAGCCAAATTCACAAACTTGGCCTCAATATCCGCCCCAGCTTTCAAACAATATTCAATAGGTGTTTCTGTGATGCCTTTAGTTTCTTCTTCACCAAAAATCCCACCACCGATTTTGATGTTGTGGCCGGCTTTGATCATGGCCCGGTCCACGCCTCCTTGAATAATGACATCCCCCGTGACGTCAATCGATAAGCCAGCAACAACTTCACCCTTGACCTCCAATGAGCCGTCAAAGGAAATATCTCCGGTGTTGACATCTACGCTGTCCAAATGAAGCGTCGGGTCAACATGGACCCCCTGTTTTTCTACCAAAGGATGGCCTTTGACTTGGGCGATCAGAAGGTTCGGGTCCTCTGGGGAAATGATGGCTCCGGTTAGGTTCATGGAAAATCCCATGTCATTCCCTGGTGTCGGTTTTATTTCAGATCCAGTCACATCGGTCCCCGGTTCGCCTTGAGTTGCGGGGACACGTCGCATGAGTGGTGTTCCCACCTCCACGATGACGAATTGATGCGTGTGCATCATATCCGCCACACCATGTTCATCCACAGTGGGAGGCGTAACCATTTCGGAATCTACCAGGGAGATAAACTCCGCATCCTTCCCTTTTTGGGGGAGTCGACCTTGAGCGATACATACGTCTTTGACCGATTGTTGTTCAAGACATGTGTTCACGGCCTCTCGATCTACCAAATCCGTGGATACTCCGGCGGTGGCAATGGCATGGAAAATGTTATCCAAAGTGATTAGCGTCCCCCCATCGGCAGTCGTGAGGGTGAGAAAGGCTCGTTGCTTGTCATTGGCGAGAGTCACGGACGCTGTTGCATCGATCAGGGTTTTCAAGGCCACCGTACTTTCTTTTCCCTGCTGGGCATTTGCAAGGAGTTCCGCGATCGCGTTGGCAGGAAAATTGAGGTTGCGGTATCCCGCCTCTTCCACCTTCTGTTTCACGGCGTGCATGGAAATCTCTTCGGATTCCTCATTTGTCGTAAGCTCGGCATACAGCGTTCGATCCTGTTCATTGAATCCGATGGTTAGTCGCATTGAATTATTTCAAAAATTGCGCATTTTGCGTTGGCTTTGAGACCCGTTTCTCTTAATTATTCGGTATTTTGTAGAGGGGCGTTAATGGGGAAAAGGTTTTTGGGGAACGCCTAAGGCTTTCTTTATCTTACGGAAATCAATCAAGTAATTTGGGAAGTGAAGATAGAATAAACCATCCGTCTACAGTCGTCGGGAATTTTGACATATTGGAATACTGGTGGTTGGTCTCCAATTATTTTTGTTGAGTGAGATTGGGTCATGTTCATGGATATTGTCTTAAGTTTAATGTCGGAAACTTTTACATAAAATATTTTTTTTGTCGTTTTTGAGTGTTTTGTTAAATTTATGCAAACCCTCATGAATACTATAGATTCATTCACTTTTCTGAAAAAAAACAATTTTGGCCTGGCAATTGCTACTGTCAAAGGTATGACGATGATAACAATCAGTCACAATTCAATTCACAATAATTAAAAGGAGAGTGTTATGAAATCAGTTTTGCGTTCAGGAATGAGTTTGTTGGCGTTAGCGGGGATGTTAATGGTGGCCAGTCCCAGCCATGCCTTATTAGTGGATGCGACCGTCAGTGCGGGGGATGCGGAGATTGATCCCATTCGCCCCGGGGGCACCATCACCTTGAAGTTCAATGGTTTGCCTTCCCTGGCACTCACCGATGCATTGGTGACAGTCACGGTATTTGGAGGCTATCTATCCCCGGACGAATATATCGATTTATCACTCGATGGACTCCCCGGTGGTCGGTGGTTGAACAATAACACTGCGGATGATCTGTTGACCGGCCCTGTTGGGGATGTGGGGAATTCGTATTTTAGTGATATTGTCGGGACGGTGACCATTGGCAAAACTACTCTGAATGGTCTTATCGCCGATAACATGCTTGAATTTGTCTTTGATTATAGTAGCGATGTTTATGCGGGTGGACCTGGAGATTTGGCCCAAGTTCGAATCCAATATACTGCGGATCCCGCGTCGAATCCTGTGCCGGAACCCAGCACGATGTTGTTGTTAGGTACGGGTTTAGTAGGAATGGTGGCCTGGCGTATGAAGAAAGCCCAAGCCTAAATTCTGAAGTCTGAAGAAAGGATTCTTTTGAAGTGCCCGGCCTCTGTAGATGGCCGGGCACTTTTTTTTAGAAGGCAATTTCTAGTTCAACCTCCATGATTGGTCGGAAGGTATGGCCTGCGAAATTCCTTTGGATTTTTATGCAGCGTGTCAGACCAGCACGTTTCAGGGGCTACCTCCCTCAAAGTCAGCAAGCCAAAATTCCCTATTCTCGGGATTTAACATTCAAGTGCCTCCCTTGAAGTACAAGCCACACTTCACAAATCCCCTCAGATTTATCTGGTAATCCGGTTATCGCCGAAAGTGCAGTCGTTTGTATCTAGCCGATCTGTCGGAAAATTTGACAGGCTCGGAAATAGTGCATTGTTCTCTCGTACATTTCATTTGGTGAAATTATTTTAGTTTGGTGGAAATTCTCTGGTCCGGTCAGTCGGAAAATTTTACAGGAAACATTTTGTCAGTTGTTTGTGGTTTTCGCCTGCCTTGTCGAAATCACGCATGAATACTGATGTTTTCTCCATTTCTCTCTCGAAATTTGAAAATGGCCTGGCAATTGCTACTGTCAAAGGTATGACAATGGCAACAATCTGTTTCAATCTATTATTCACAATAATCAAAAGGAGAGTATTATGAAATCAGTTTTACGTTCAGGAATGAGTTTGTTGGCGTTAGCGGGGATGTTAATGGTGGCCAGTCCCAGCCATGCCTTATTAGTGGATGCGACCGTCAGTGCGGGGGATGCGGAGATTGATCCCATTCGCCCCGGGGGCACCATCACCTTGAAGTTCAATGGTTTGCCTTCCCTGGCACTCACCGATGCATTGGTGACAGTCACGGTATTTGGAGGCTATCTATCCCCGGACGAATATATCGATTTATCACTCGATGGACTCCCCGGTGGTCGGTGGTTGAACAATAACACTGCGGATGATCTGTTGACCGGCCCTGTTGGGGATGTGGGGAATTCGTATTTTAGTGATATTGTCGGGACGGTGACCATTGGCAAAACTACTCTGAATGGTCTTATCGCCGATAACATGCTTGAATTTGTCTTTGATTATAGTAGCGATGTTTATGCGGGTGGACCTGGAGATTTGGCCCAAGTTCGAATCCAATATACTGCGGATCCCGCGTCGAATCCTGTGCCGGAACCCAGCACGATGTTGTTGTTAGGTACGGGTTTAGTAGGAATGGTGGCCTGGCGTATGAAGAAAGCCAAAGCCTAATTCCTCTGTAGAAAAAGAAAGGAAGGTTTTAGAGCGCCCGGCCTAGTGGCCGGGCGCTTTTTAATTTTGGATGGAATTATCTAGTTCAACCTCCATGAATGGTCGGAAGGAGTGGCCTGCGAAAATCCTTGGGATTTTTTATGCAGCGTAACAGTCCAACACCTTTCAGGGGCTACTTCCCTCAAAGCCAGCAAGGCAAAGTTCCCTATTGCCTTGTCGAATATTCAAGTGCCTCCCTTGAAGTACAAACCACACTTCACAAAACCCCCTCAGAGTTATCTGGTAATTGGGTTATCGCCGGAAGTCCAGTCGTTTGGGTCTGGCCGACTTGTCGGAATTATTGACAAGCTTCGAAATGGCGCATTGTTCTCTCGTACATTTTCTTTGATGAAATTGCGTTGGCTTGGTGGCAGATATCTTATTCAAGTTGTCGGAAAAGTTTACTGTAAAAAATTTCGACGGTTGTTTGGGGTTTTCGTTCGCATCGTCGAAACCACTCATGAATACTGACGAATCCATGATTTCTCTTTGGAAAATTGAAAGTGGCCTGAAAATTGCTGATGTCAAAGGTATGACAATGGGAACAAGCAGTCACAATGCATTAACATTAACAATTTTCCATAGGAGGTTAATATGAAATCACTACTTCGTTCAGGAATGAGTTTGTTGGCATTAGCAGGGATGTTAATGGTGGCCAGTCCTAGCCATGCCTTATTAGTGGATGCGACCGTCAGTGCGGGGGATGCGGAGATTGATCCGATTCGCCCTGGGGGAACCCTCACCTTGACGTTGCACGGTTTACCTTCCGTGGCACTCGGCGATGCGTTGGTGACCATCACGGTATTCGGAGGTTATTTGCTCCCGACCGAATATATCGATCTGTCCGTGGATGGAATCTCCGGTGGTCGGTGGTTGAACAATGAACCTTTGGACAACCCTTTTGTCATCGGCCCAATCGATGATAAGGGGAATTCGTATTTTGGTAACATTGTTGGGACGGCAACCATTGGCATGGCTACCATGAATAGCGGCATTTTGGATGATCACACGTTAGAGTTTGTCTTTGATTATAGTAGCGATGTTTTCGCCGGTGGACCTGGTGATTTGGCCCAAGTGCAAATCGTCTATGATGCTGATCCCGCGTCGAGCCCTGTGCCGGAACCCAGCACGATGTTGTTGTTGGGCACGGGTTTAGTAGGAATGGTGGCCTGGCGCATGAAAAAAGCCCAAGCCTAAGTTCTGAAGTTTGAAGTCTGAAGAAAGGATTCTTCAAAAGTGCCTGGCTCTCAACAGAGGCCGGGCACTTTTTTTTATTTCAGGCGATTTCATTCAGTTTAATTATTTGTATTTGAAATTGGTGGTGTCGGGTGTCGGCTTGTAAAGTCACTAAAAAGCTCTCAAATACTGTCGGAAAATTTTCCTCTCCCTGATTGAGCTCGTTGCTACCCTCCAGTATTTGTCTTTGGAATTTTTTGATTTTTCCTGGTGATTGTCGAATTTCGGCCGTCGGATAATTTTACGAGAGCCTTACGCCCTTCGAATGTGACGTCCTCAAGCATTTTCCAAGAAACCATCATGAATACAGGGGTTTGGGTAGAATCAATGCCGAAAATTTTGGCTTGGCCTGGGACTTGCTGAAATTATAGTTACCGAAACGAAAACGTCAAACATAATAATTCGTGACTTTACAAAGGAGGGTGCTATGAAAACTTTACTTCGAACAGGAATGAGCATGTTAGCGTTGGCGGGAATGTTAATGGTGACCGCCCCCAGCTATGCATTACCAGTGGATGTTACCGTGAGTGCGGGTGATGCGGAAATTGATCCGCTTGTCAATGGTGGAGCCGCGGGAACTCTAACCCTTACAATGTTGGGATTGCCCACGGTGGCGACAAGCGATGCGACAGTGACCGTGACGGTATTCGGAGATTTCAATAGCAGTGCAGAATGGATTGATTTATCCGTTGATGGAATTTCGGGCGGACGTTGGCTGAACAACAATGATGGTGATGACAGCATTGTTGGCCCAACTGGGGATGTCGGCAACCAATATGGATCCAATCTCGTCGGAACGGCGATTATTTCGACGGCTCTGTTGAATCCGGAGTTGGCGGATGGCACCTTGGAGTTCCTCTTTACATATAGCAATAATGTTCACAATTTACTGGCAGGCGACTTTGCCTCTGTTCGCATTCAATATGATACGGTTGATGTTGCTCCGGTTCCAGAACCCAGCACGCTGTTGCTCTTAGGCACCGGCTTAGCGGGTGTGGTGGCTTGGCGCAAGAAACAAGTCCAAGCCTAATCTCTGAAGTTTGAATCCTTCCTTACAAAACGCCGGGCCTCAACAGCCTGGCGTTTTTTTTTCTTCTTTGGGAATATAGATTACTTACTGTTAGAAAAATAAGTGGCCCATGGACTTTATACGTTAGCTATTCAGTGAGGATTTACAACCAGCCCAATTAGTAAGATAGTCGGGAGGTTATGAATACGGAATCCCTGAAAGATGGGTCCTGATATGCCTTTGCTGCCCTACCTGAAATGTTATTAATTGAAGAAGATTCCAACCTCTATTTCGATCATCTAGGTTTTTCATTGAATTGTATTTATCTATGAATTCAACTGTTATAAATGTTGTTTCGCCGACCTGTCGGAAAATTAGCCACCCTCTGAATGAGCCCATTTCTTTCCTCTCCTGTTTGTTATTTGAGTTTTCCGATCATTTCTAGTTGTTGTCTGATTTCGCCCGTCGAATACTTTAACAATAGTCCTTTGGGTCTCGAGTGTTTTACTGGCGACGGATTGACGGAAACTATTGTAAATACAATGGCTTATGGGATGGCCGTATTTGAAAATGGTATTGGCCCGTGACTTGCTAAGGTTATGGGTAACGCCATGAGTTCTTAGACAGGACTAAGCCACAAATCACAAAAGGAGGGTGCTATGAAAACTTTACTTCGAACAGGAATGAGCATGTTAGCGTTGGTTGGAATGTTAATGGTGTCTACCCCCAGCTATGCATTACCAGTGGATGTGACCGTGAGTGCGGGGGACGCGGAAATTGATCCCAATATCCCCGGAGGGTCTTTAACCCTGACGATGGTTGGGTTGCCCACCGTGGCGACGACCGATGCGTTGGTGACGGTGACGGTCCGAGGGGATTTTGATCACTCTTCTGAATTCATCGATTTATCTGTGGATGGGCTTTCTGGTGGTCGATGGCTGGACAACAATGATGGCAATGACATTATTGACGGTCCAGTTGGGGATGTCGGCGGTTTATATACGTTGATTACGGGGACGGCGACCATTTCAATGGCCTTGCTGAACCCGGAATTGGCCGATGGTACATTGAATTTCCTCTTTGATTATCCTCTCAATATTCACGATTTTGGATCAGGCGACTTTGCCTCCGTGCGTATTCAATATGAAACGGTGGATGTGGCCCCGGTTCCGGAACCCAGCACGCTGTTGCTCTTGGGCACCGGCTTAGCGGGGGTAGTAGCCTGGCGCAAGAAACAAGCCCACGCCTAATCTCTGAAGTTTGATATGTTGAAAAAACACCAGGCTGTTCTGGCCTGGTGTTTTTTTGTATTCTAAATAAAAATAGATTCCCGATGACAAATTTCAGGGATGACGGAGTGAAGATCGGAAGGAATTTTTTTTAATTCGGATTTTTTGCCTCTTCCTACCCTAGAACAATGTGTAGATAAATGGTGCGACTGCTGATCCTTCGGTAAATACAATTAAGCTCCCAAGAAGCACCAAGAAGGTGATGATGGGGAGGAGCCAAAATTTTTTCCGTTCTCTTAAAAATTCCCAAAGTTCTTTCGCGAAGTCGAGCATGATGTTTCCTCTAAATATAGTGACGGACCCTGTGTTTGGTCATCTCTGCAATGGGTCCGAGGGGTTCTTCTTAGTTTAATATTGTTTTTTCATATGCTCCCCCTGCCTTGTTTGGCGCGGGGATCGATACGTGGTTTGATCGGGTTTAAGTTTTCGTTGAAGCGAATCTTTCCCCATCATTCGCCGAAAAAGGCCAATAGGGGTAAAGACCAAAAAGTATCCAATGCTCAAAATGATACGCGTGTTGATGAACCCGAGTGCATGGCCGACTTTCATCCAGCCCACAAAAAGTGGTCGTAACACAATGGGGACGATCCCCCCAGCCAAAATTAATAGGCAGCCGAGAGCAATGGCCCACATGCGAATCGGTTCTTGCCGAATGATCAGTGGCCAGAGAGCAATGAGTGTGAATATGCCACCGACCAGAAAGCCAAATGAACGAAGCTGTTTGGGTTGAACTTCGGGTGGATCATGAGAGAGTGTTTGGGTTGCCATATCCGTAATTGCCGATGATCAATCTAAAGCGAATTCTTCCTTCCAGTCGGTTTCTTCTTCCCAGGGTTTTTGGTCTGATTTAAACAGCACGCAATTTTCTAGGACCAGGAGGTCCATTTCCGTTCGCATAAAGCAGCGGAAGGCATCCTCCGGGGAGCAGACGATGGGTTCTCCTCTCACGTTGAACGAGGTATTGACGAGAACGGGACATCCTGTTTGTTTTTCAAAGTTTTGGAGGAGCCGATAGTAACGCGGGTTGGTTTCCTCGTGAACGGTTTGGACCCGCGCAGAATAATCCAAATGCGTAACTGCCGGGATGTCGGATCGTGCCTGATTTAGGAGGTCGATTCCCCAAAGGTTGTCAGGGTTTGGACCCTGGGGGATGCGTCGATGTTTAACGACAGGGGCCACGATGAGCATGTAGGGGCTGTCTGAGTCGAGTTCAAAATAGTCAGTGACGCGTTCTCGCAGGACCGCTGGGGCAAATGGGCGGAAGGATTCCCGATACTTAATCTTAAGATTCATGTTGGATTGCATTTTGGGATTTCGGGGATCACCCAAAATACTGCGTCCACCAAGGGCCCGAGGGCCAAATTCCATGCGTCCTTGAAACCATCCGATTATTTTGCCTTCGGCCAGGGCTTTTGCGACGACGTCGAAAAACTCGCTGTCGGAATATCGGGTGTAAACTGCATCAACGGTGTTCAGGTATTGTTCGATGTCTTCGTTTGAGCACGCCGGCCCAAGATAGGAGCCTTGCATCGCATCTTTTGATGGATGACAGGTGCGTGGATGGTCAAGCATGTGATGATAGACTTGTAAGGCTGCGCCCACGGCCCCGCCCGCATCTCCGGCGGCGGGTTGAATCCAAATTCCTTTGAAGGGGCCTTCCCGCAGGAGACGCCCATTGCCGACGCAGTTCAAGGCCACTCCGCCGGCCATGCATAGATAGTCCATACCAGTTTCGCGATGAACGGTTCGGCCAAGTTGGAGCATGACTTCTTCGGTGACCTCCTGAACGGATCGTGCTAGGTCCATTTCACGTTGCGTGAGCGTGGACTCAGGTGTGCGAGGGGGACCACCAAAGAGGTCGTCAAACTTTGAATTCGTCATGGTTAATCCGGTGCAGAAGTTGAAGTATTCCATGTTGAGCCGGAAGGTACCATCAGGTTTGATGTCGATGAGATGGTCCTTAATCAATTTTGTATAGGTTGGTTGGCCATAAGGGGCGAGTCCCATGACCTTATATTCGCCGGAGTTGACCCTAAATCCTGTGTAATAGGTGAATGCAGAGTATAAGAGGCCGAGAGAATGCGGGAACGGGATTTCCCATTGTGGCGTGATGGAATTCTTGTTGCCCGTCCACACAGAGGTAGTGGCCCATTCACCGACGCCATCCATACAGAGAATGGCCGCTTGTTCGTAGGGAGAGGGATAAAAGGCAGAGGCGGCATGCGACTCATGGTGTTCAGGAAATGACAAGGGTGGAATTGGTCCTGGGCCTTTTAAGGATTCCAAGTTCTCAAATTGCTTCGTGAGTCGGTTTTTGAGGAATAGTTTTTCTTTGAGCCATACCGGCATAGCTTGCCAAAAAGATATCAGGCCCTTGGGTGCATATGAGAGATAGGTTTCAAGAAGTCGTTCAAATTTTAAAAACGGTTTTTCATAAAATGCGATGGTCTCGAGATCGCTTAGGGTAATTTTTCCTTCTTTGAGGCAATACGTGATGGCGTGAATGGGGAAACGGGCATCATGTTTTTTGCGGGAAAATCGTTCTTCTTGGGCCGCGGCAATGATGTGTCCGTTTTTAATCAAACAGGCGGCGCTATCGTGATAAAAGCCAGAGATGCCTAGGATCCAAATATCGCTTTTGGTGTTCGCTTGGGCTTTTTTGGTTGAATCTAGCTGAGAGTGTATTGAGTTCATGGAATAAGTCGGAATTGTTCTTGTGAAAGGATTTGGCCCTCTAGCGAGCACCTCCTAAGTGCCTTAATCCAAACAAATATTATTTTCGTAACCTCAGGCATTATGAACAATTCATGAAAACCACTAAATACGTATTTTGGGTAACTTTTCTACAAAAGTCATTACATTTCTTCAGAAGGATGGCTGGTGAGCTGAACACTGGCAAGGAATTAAGTTTTTAATTTGGATTCAAATTGTTTCCGGAATTTGGCGATTTTTGGGCCAATGAGGTACGAGCAATAGGGCTGCATGGGATTCCGCACAAAATATTCCTGGTGATAATCCTCTCCCATGTAGAAGGGTTGTGCGGGAGAGACTTCCGTGACTATGGGCGCATCAAACAGGTTGTCGGCAGTGAGGGATGAGATTACCGCTTTCGCCGTTTTTTCTTGTTCCGGTGAATGATAGAAAACAACAGATCGATATTGAGTCCCGACGTCGTTACCCTGACGATTCAATGTGGTCGGATCGTGAAGCGAAAAAAATACTTGGAGAATATCTCGAAATGAAATGATGGAAGGATCGAAGGTGACCTGTACCACTTCCGCATGTCCTGTGACTCCGGTGCAGACAGCTTCATATGATGGATTGGGGTGTTTCCCGCCCATATAGCCAGACTCTACAGACTCCACACCCTTCAACATGTCAAACGCGGCCTCTATGCACCAAAAACATCCGGCTCCGAGTGTGGCTATTTCTTTTCCGGACGGTGGGGATGAGGGAGAATCGGTCATTTCTGCTCCTTCCAATATTCAAGTTCTGATATCAGAAAAATGGGTACTACCTTATATCATTTCACCCAAATCTCTGTCACTGTTTAAGGATTTCCATTTCTGAAGGCAATAGATCTTCATGTATCTAGATGGGTTATAAGATGGTGGTTGTCGGAATTTGAAAAATTTTCTTATGGTGGCGGAGGGACAAATAGGTTACAGTGGGGACCATTGATCCACGGAGCCTGTGATTTGCATTCCCATTTTCTGCAATAAAAAAAGGAAACCCATTATTGTGAGTGACCGCTCCAGTCCATCCTGGTATGACGTCATTGTGGTAGGTATGGGGCCGGCTGGAGCCTCGACTGCCCATGAATTAAGCCAGGCTGGCCTGTCGGTGTTGGGCTTAGAGAAGCAAACCCATCCACGATATAAGGTCTGTGGTGGGGCATTGTCCGCTCGAATTGATCATATCTTGCCTCCCGAATTTAAAGACGTTGTTGAAGAGTCGGTGCATCGTTTGCAATTTAGCTATAGTCCCGAAGAGTCCTACTTTGTTGAATCGCCTGAACCATTTGCCTTTATGGTCATGCGGTCGCGATTTGATAAATGGCTGATGACTCGTGCGCAACGGAGTGGGACAGAGGTGCATGAGGCCGAAGCGGTCAAAACTTTGCAGCCACTTTCCGATGGTGTCGAGGTGACTACCACCAAAGGGCGTTATTTGGGGCGAGTGGTCGTGGGGGCGGATGGAGCCATGAGTGTGGTGGCTCAGCAATTATTTGCCGGTCGCGGCCTACGAAACATTCCGGCTTTAGAAAGCGAAATTTTTGGCGTGTCTGAAATCCGGGAGCCGTTGCTCTCCCAAAACCCAGGGTTGAAGTTAGCGGTGATCAGTCTCAATGCAGCCAAAAAGGGCTATGGATGGATATTTCCAAAACGCGATGGTCTTTCCATCGGTGTTGGAGAGTTCGTGAGAGGCGATAGTCGACCCAAACGGAGTTTTCAACAATTTTCTGAAGAGGAACCTTCACTTGCTGGGTTGACGATTCCTGCACCCGTAGGCCACCCGATCCCCGTGTATAATCGGCATCCTGGAGTGAAGGGGAATAAATGGAATGGGGGTCTAGTGCACGATCGAGCTGTCCTTGTAGGAGATGCTGGGCATTTGGTTGATCCCTTGTTAGGGGAGGGCATTTTGTATGCCGTGCGGTCCGGGCAATTGGCCGGTGCCAGCATCGTGAAATTTTTGCAAGGGGAGCAAGGTACGCTTGAAGATTACGAGCATGCCATTCTTCGGGAATTTGCAGAGGAGTTTCGTATTGCCTCGAAGTTGAATCGAGTGGTCTATGGACTGCCACGATCATGGCATCGATGGTTAGGGCGAACGTTTCCAGTTCCTTATCAACAAGTATTGCATCGGTATTGTCAATTACTTCAAGGACGTGAAACCTATCAAACGTTGTGGGCGCGTGCGATGCACAAGATTAATCCCTTTGGGCGAGCTGCCGCCGAAATGGAAATGCCCTAACCGGAAAATCGATCCTAATATCCAGTATTTCCTCAGGACCTCTCCTGCCTTTCCATTGAATTCCCAACCATAAAAGTTGCTTAATTGTTCACTCGCCTTTTCATTCATGGTTCTATCTTCGGACATCTGTCGTTATTCACCTCGCGAAGTTATTGACTTTACGCTTGGCTCTAGAGATGATGCGGCCCTTCCCATTTTGATCAGATTTTAAGGGGTGATGGAAGACAATGGAGTCACGGCTTCTCCGGGTCTACAAAAGTGTCGTCATTGATAGGCCTATCATTTCCATAGGCATTCTTTTCCTCCTCGTCGGGTTTTTTGCCGTGCAAGGCCAAAACCTCAAACTTGATGCGTCAGCGGAGTCGATTGTCCTGGAAAACGATCAGGATTTGAAATATTACCGTGCCAGTCGTGAAGTCTATGGGTCTGATGACTTTTTGATTATTACCTACACACCGCCTGGTGACCTGTTTTCGCCGGAATCTCTGGCAGGCTTGAAGGCATTGCGAGATGATCTTGCCAAATTGGACAAGGTGAAAACGGTTCTCTCAATTTTAGACGTGCCCTTGGTGAACAGTCCAAAAGTGACCATCGCTGAATTGACGGATGAGGGGGGCGTAAGAACGTTAGAATCGCCAGGAGTGGATGTTGCCCTTGCCCGTAAAGAATTTTTAGAGAGTCCCATTTACCAGAATAATCTCGTGAGCCTCGATGGAAAGACCACGGCGATTCAGGTCATTTTTAAAGAAGATCTGAAATATTCCTCCTTACTCAAGCGACGAAATCAGTTGCGTGAACAAGCTGCGGCAGGCGAGCTCTCAGCGGAAGAATCAGGTGCGCTTGAGTCGGCGATTCAAGAGTTTAATGCCTACCATGCGCACTTTGTGGAGGCGGGGAGGGAGGATATCCGGATCATTAGAGGGATTTTGGAAAAGCACCGACAGAGCGCCGCCCTCTTTCTGGGTGGCGTGCGGATGATTACTTCCGACATGATCAGTTTTATTCAGAACGATATTGCCGTATTCGGCGTGGGAGTGATTGCCTTTCTGATAGCGGCTTTAACATATTTTTTTCGAAAGGTGCGCTGGGTATTGTTGCCGCTGTCGTGTTGTTTGTTGTCCGTAAGTGTAATGGTCGGATTCCTGGGTTTCATGGATTGGCGTGTAACCGTGATTTCGTCAAATTTTATTTCACTCCTCCTGATCATCACCATGTCTCTAACCATTCATCTGATTGTGCGGTACCGCATTATCGATGAAGAACACCCGTCCAGTGATCAGAAGGTGTTGGTGTTCGAGACGATGAGAGATATGTTCAAACCCTGTTTTTATACGGCCATTACCACGATCGTGGCCTTTTGCTCCCTGATCGTCAGCGGTATCCGGCCGGTAATAGATTTTGGGTGGATGATGACCATTGGGATTACCTTCGCTTTCATTCTGAACTTTATCTATGTCCCTGCGGTCATGGTATTGCTTCGTCCGGAAAAGAGCATCGTACGTCCCGATGCCACGCGGTCTTTTACGATGTCAGTGGCAAATTTCACATTGCGCAATACCACTGCGATCTCCCTGGTGTCGGTAATTGTGGCCATCATCGGAGGGATTGGGATCACGATGCTCAAGGTAGAAAACCGGTTTATCGATCATTTCAAAAGTACCACAGAAATTTATCAGGGCATGGAATTGATTGATACTAAATTAGGGGGAACCATTCCACTCGAATTTATTCTCGATGCCGATAAGGAGTTCCTGTTCTCTGAGGAAATACCCGCGGACCAGGCCGATCCATTTGAGGATCCCTTTGGCGATGAGGGATCAACGGAAGAAGTGACCTATTGGTTTAACGGAGATAGGCTTAACCTGATCGAGAAAATCCATGATTATTTGGATAGCCTTCCTGAGGTGGGAAAAGTCTTGTCCATCGCTACAGGTATGAAAGTGTTTAAGCAACTCAATGACGGCCGAATGCCGGAAGATTATGAGTTGGCCCTTTTGCGGAAATATGTTCCGGAAAAAGTCAAGGAAGCGTTGATTGATCCATATCTTCGGGAAGATGGGAATCAGGTTCGGATTACGATGAGGCTTATCGAATCGACTCCTGAACTTAAGCGAAAGGAATTAATCGACGGCATTCGCGCCTACTTGGTAAATGATGTGAAGCTTGAGGCGCAAGCGGTGCATTCTACAGGGATGGCGGTGCTCTACAACAACTTGCTTCAAAGTTTATTTAAATCTCAGATTCTTACCCTGGGTGTGGTGTTTGTCAGTATTCTCTTGATGTTTGTGGTTCTTTTTCGTAGCGTGGCCCTTTCAATTTTGGCGATATTACCGAACATGTTGGCTGCCTGTTCTGTCCTGGGTTTGATGGGATGGGTGGGCATTCCCCTTGATATCATGACCATTACGATTGCCGCGATAACCGTCGGTATCGCCGTCGATCATGCCATCCATTACATTCATCGATTCCAAGTGGAATTCGGAAAACATGGAAATTATCGAGAAACGATACTGGCCTGTCATGGGAGTATCGGTCGAGCCATTTACTATACTGCGCTTACCATCACCGTTGGATTTAGTATTCTGGCGTTTTCCAGTTTTATTCCCACCATCTACTTTGGTTTGCTGACCGGCTTTGCCATGATGATTGCCCTTCTGAGCAACCTTACCCTTCTTGCGGCCCTGCTCATGGTCTTTAAACCCTTGGGCGCAGAAGTTTCACCGGAAATGGTTCGGACCTAATCTAGAATTCTCATTCCTGAAAAGCCCAAGCCCAGCGATCACTTATTCTCCCTTCTGCTTTATGACCTCGACTTCCAACGTAATGTGCACCTCATCGCCGACCATAAGGCCGCCGTTGTCGAGCAGCTTGCTGAATTTCATCCCGAAATCCTGACGATTGATCGTTCCTTCACCGGAAAACCCTGCCCGTGTGTTGCCCCAGGGATCTTTCGCCACACCATTGAATGTTCCGACCAGCGTGATCTCCTTGGTAATGCCACGAATCGTGAGATCCCCGAGCGCCGTGTAGGTGTCGCCGGTTTTTTTATAGCTCTTCAGGGTATAGGTCATGGTGGGGAAGGTGTTGGTGTCGAAAAAGTCCGGGCTTTTCAAGTGCCCATCGCGCTTCTCATGATCTGTAAACACGGAATTTGTTTGGATCGTAGCTTGAATGGTTTTAAATTGTTGGGCCTCCGCATCCATTTCCACCACGCCAGAATAGTCCAAAAACTTCCCCTTGGTTTTGGAAACCACCATATGCTTTACCCAAAAGCCAATGGTCGTATGGTCTTTGTCCAGATTCCATTTGGCCATTTCAGCAAGTGCTTGTGTCGCCGGGGCGACAAAGAGTAAAGCCATCGCAATGACGAATGGCGTAAAAAGATTGAAGCGTTTCATGGTAAAACCTCCGTGAAGATTTAGGTCGGAAAATTGGATGACTGGTGTTGTTTCGCGAATGGCTGTGTTCTTGAGTATTAACGTGTATCCAAAAAAAATTAGACACCTTCTCATTTTTTCAACCATTCATCAATATTGGGAATGAGTTCCTCCTTTGGGAGGTACCCATGAGCAAGGACGGTCGGGGTGTCTTCGTCCATGGCCAACAGCGACGGAAAACCGCTAATTCCGAGTTGACGGCATCTATCAAACTCTTGCCAGACCTTCCGTCTCATTTCCGAATTATGAAAAGATTCACTGAAGAGGCTAGGTGCTATTCCATGAGTCTCGGCTAAATTTTTGAGCACGCCTTCTTTCGTCACATCATGTTTCTCTACATAAAAGGCGTGTTGAATGGCTCGGAAATATGGGAAGACCTTTGTGGGGTTCAAGGTCCGTACCACGACGACGGCCCGTGAGGCAGGTTCGGTATCGTAAGTAAAGTCGGGGTCCATCTGAAACTCGAAATTAAAAAGCTGTTTTGTTCGTTGGTGGACAGCCCGCCAGTGGGCCAGAACATAGTCGCGCCGATGTTCATCAAATCGTTCTGTATTACCGGGTCGTAAGCCACCAACAAGCAATTCAATAGGCATCTGGTCTTGGTATTGCTGTCGAACGGTTTCCATCACCGAAGAAAATCCCCAACACCAGGAGCACATGGGGTCGGCGATATAGAGAAGGATTTTTGTTGCGGTGGCGTCATGGAGGGTGTTCAAGACTTGTTGGTGATGAGCACGTGTTCTTTCGAATTGGGCACGGCATGAATCTCGCTATGGCCAAAGCCGGTGTTTCTAAACATCTCATCCAACTCTTTGAACGTATAGGCATCGCCAGCTGGAGTGGTAGCAAGCATGACCAAGGCAAAATCGGCAGAGGCTGGAGAAATGCGGTCCTCATTCGGAACAAACTCTAACGTGATAACGCGTCCATTGGTGGCCAGGGCTCGATGGACCTTGCGGAGAAGAGATTCACAAGTAGGAACATCGAAGTGATGTAGAAAGTTTGTGAGAAGCACAATGTCGTAGCCTTTGCCATAATCCACGTCGAAGGCGCTTCCAGGAATAGTATGATAGCGGCTTTCAATCGCGGCGGCCTTGGCGGTTTCTCGTGCTACGGTCAATACATTAGGCCAATCAACGGCCGTGACCTCAGCCTTGGGAAATCATTTTGCGATTTCCACACCGAACACGCCATGTCCCGCGGCAATATCCAAGACCTTTTTAATCGTCCCACTTGACGCTTGAAGGTGATCCGCAATCCAATGAGCCGGCCCTATCATCATTGGTACCATGGCTCGCGCGAAGGTGACCCATTCAGGATGCTCTTCCGCGGTGGTGCCTTTGTCATCTAAGGTCGTGCCGCCTTTACGGATGGCGTCGGTCAGGTTCCGGAAACCCTCAAACAGCGGAGGAGAGAGAATAAACTCTAGTGTGCCGCCCACATAAGTTGGGGATGTTTTCACCAAAAAGAGCTCGGAGTCTTGAGTCAACTGATAGGAGTCGCCGAATTTCGTAAGAAATCCCAGCATCACCAAATATTCTGCCAACATTCGCATCCCGCGTTCTGAGGCCTGACATCGTGAGGTGAGGCGCGATGGCGTGTGATAGCCTTCTTTAAGAGCCGTAAAGATCTCCAAATCTATGGCTGCTTTGATGGCGGCTGTTCGCTGAATGGAGAAGGCGGTATCAAAAAATAATTTCGGGGAAGGAGAAATCGATGATGTCATGAGCTTTGCCTTTTGAATAAGTTGCATGAAAGGATCATATGAATTTGTCTTTCTATTCGGCCAATAGGAATTGGCATGTTCCTACCAACCCGTCTTGCAAATTTTGAGCTTGGTCTGGAGCGTATTCTACAATCACCTGTTCCTGTTGGGTTGGCGAGATCTTGGGATTACGGAGGATCCAGTCTTTGGCATTGAGGTCCTGGATGAGGGCAATGTTGGGAAGCGCGTCTCCTTTGAAATAGGTTTGCGTGACGAACTCTGGATGACCCTTTGCTTGGATTGAAAAATGCAGATGGGGGGGGCGATACCAATCATCGGCAGCAGGGTAAAAACTTGGCAAAATGGTTTTGAAAAGAAAATAGCCCTGTTCATCAGTGACGGTTTTGCCCCAATATTGAAAGTAGTCGTCTTGGACACGCTCGATTAATTTTCCTGTTTTCGGGTGTGGAAAGTGTTGCGGAGAGGAAACATCCCCTTTGTGATTGTAGCGTCCGGAAAAATTCGCCTGCCATAAAAGCACGGTGGCTCCAGGGATGGTTTGGCAGACCTTGGAATCGGAGGTTCCGCCACTTAAGACTTGCCCGCGGAAGTAGATAATTTGCCCTTGGGCTTTTCCTGGCTTTCCTTTAATGAAGGTCAGGTCATTGTCGTTGGATAAAATTAGCGGGAGGCTCTCATCATCTTCTTCGCGAATGGGAAAGGAGACGACCTGATCGTAGGGAAAAAATGGACCACGAGTCTGCGGTGGCGTGGTAACTGATGGGCAAAGTGCCGCCAGACTTATGCCCGATGTGGCGAGTAACCCAAGCGTTCCTGCGCTGACTTGCAGGAGCTGTCGACGGGTGAGTTGGTGAATGCCTTCAGTGGTGTCTGAGGAAAGGTGATTGTGTGGCATGGTCTGTTGCATGGTGGTCACCTCCTGCCCGATTGTACCAGATGTTTTCTTGATAACGCGGCTTGCCTGAGCGAGAGATCTAGTTTAGTGAGCCAGAAGCGTTAGACGATCTTTCCCATTTGTCCGCTCCGATAGTCAGAAAACGCTTGCTGAAGTTCTTCTTTGGTGTTCATAACAAACGGTCCATATCGCGCGATGGGTTCCCTGTGTGGTATTCCCCCTAGCACCAAACACCGTGCCGCCGTGGGTTCTTGTGAATCAACGGTGAGATGAAGTGCCGTCCCGGTGCCTAAGACCGCTAATTGGCCGTCTTCTACTTCTTGTTGATCCTTTCCAATCAGCAGCTTCCCAGAAAAAACATAGACACCGACGTTGTGATCGGAGCTGATCTCGATGGAGGCTTTCCCGCCCGGTTGGATGGTCCAGTCATGATAGACAATGGACGTATGCGTATCGATGATGGCTTCGGCACCAAGTGCTCGGCCAGCGATGATTCGGACATGGGCCAGGCCATCGGGAGTGATCGCAGTGGGTATGTTGGTCTGTGTGACTTCTTGATAACGGGGTGAGGTCATTTTTAATCGTGCTGGCAGATTTACCCAAATTTGAAAGCCGTGCATGGAACCGCCTTGGTCGAGCATGGCTGGAGATGGCATTTCTGAATGAATGACGCCGGCCCCCGCGGTCATCCATTGTACATCTCCCGGTTTCAACACGCCTTGATGTCCCACAGAATCTTTGTGTTCCATCTCGCCTTGTAAAAGATAGGTCACCGTTTCAAAACCACGGTGCGGGTGGTCTGGTGCGCCGACGGCTTTTCCCGGTGCATAAGTGACCGGTCCCATTTCATCGATCAGGAGAAACGGATCGAGTTGGTCAAGTTCCCCCGAAGGCAGTGGCCGCCGCACGACAAATCCACCACCTTCTGTTTGGCGATGCGCCGTAATGATGTTTTTTATGCCTCGTGATGTATTTTGCATATGAGGGGTTCCTTTGTCTGCCAGAAGAAGTAGGGCCGAATCCTTTCAAGAGATTGTTTTTGATGTTCCAGGTCTTTCGACTCGGAGTGATATGGATAACGAGAGGGGCGTTGTTTTCTGCCAGATCAGGATTCGTAGACCTTTATGGCGTGTTCGAGAGCGGTAAGCCCTAGGCTCCAATTATAGCGGGCCAAACGTTTTTCATTGGCCGAAGCGGCCATGAAGATCATCAGGCTCCACCCATCCCATTCATCATTGTGATATCGGGTCGGCTGAATTTCTAAGCGAATATTCATGTGTAGTCGTTGCCCAAGTTTGTTGGTGGTGTGTTGTAAATGATGATCCATTTGTTGCTGAATTTCTTGGGCGAATTCCCTGATGGACTCTTTGGTATTGAGGGTAATTTCGGCAAAACACACAGTGACAAAAGAGGTAAGGACGATTTGTCGTTCTACCGCTTCTGCCCAAGTAAATGCTTGGTCGGCCGCCAGGCTCATGAAGGGCGAGGTTGGGGAATTTATGATCTTCAGGAGGCTTTGTGTTTCTGGCCATCCGACGCAGGAGGAAAGAACAGGAATCCATTCAGGATGCGCCTTCACGTCAACATAACTGGCCTCGGGTGTTCCCTCGCTATTGGGCGATCCAAATGGGACATGAAACGTTTCTGCTTGCTCTGCGATGTATATGCCCATGATACGCCTACGGTAATTTAGGCTGGAAAAGTTTGGCTATTGTTATTGGTGCTCAAGATAGTTGACGACAAGAATGACGTGTTTCTCCGGGGAAGGTCAAGAGGAAAGAAATGAAGTATTGAAATAAATTTAATATTACCGAACGGTCCCCCTCTTTCGGGTGAGTCATCAAAGCACAGCTATAAATATTCCAGCTTGGAAAGGTTACCCCTTGGCGGCGGCGCTGGCGTTGGCCGCGCGAGTTATAGCCTGATGGCGTCGGCGTTCGTTATCGGTGAGGTATCGTTTGCGAAGGCGGATATGTTTGGGGGTGACTTCGACGAGTTCATCATCCTCGATGAATTCCAAGGCAAATTCTAAGGTCATTTCGCGTGGAGGCGTCAGATGGATGGCTTCATCTGACCCGGCCGCCCGGATATTGGTAAGTTTCTTTTCTCGGATGGCATTGACCACCAGATCCTGCCCTTTATTGTTCACACCAAGGATCATACCCTCATAAAGCGGATCACCTGGATGGATGAAAATTTCTCCGCGATCCTGTAAGCCCCATAATGCATAGGCCACGGAACTCCCGGGCCCTTGGGAAATTTGGACACCGGTTGGACGCCGAGGCACTTCGCCTTTGAAGGGCTGATATTCGAGGAAGATTTGTGACATGACTCCGGTGCCTCGTGTCATCATCAGGAGTTCATTGCGAAATCCGAGCAAGGCACGTGAGGCAATATGAAATTCCATGCGAATGGTTCCAACAGAGGTCATTTGCATGTCTTTCATGTCGGCGCGGCGATTCCCTAGGGATTCAATCACCGCACCCTGATAACCAGAATCGACTTCAATGACCACTTCTTCGATGGGTTCAAGTAAATCACCATCGACTTCTTTGAAAATGACCTTGGGGGGGGAGACTTCCAATTCATAGCCTTCACGACGCATGGTTTCAATTAAAATCGCCAAATGGAGTTCGCCACGACCAGACACTTTAAACCGTTCCCCGCCATCCGCTTCTTCCACTTTAATTCCTACGTTCATCATGGCTTCATGTGCTAAACGCTCCCGAATGTGTCGCGAGGTCAGAAATCGTCCTCCATCCCTTCCAGACAACGGGCTGGTGTTATGCGAAAAATTCATGGAAATAGTCGGCTCGTCAACATTGACCGTTGGTAAGGCCACAGGGTTGACAGGAGAAGCAATGGTTTCTCCCACCCGAACCTCCGGGACTCCTGCGATGGAGATAATATCACCGGCAAGGGCTTCTTGACGTTCTACGCGAGCGAGGCCCTGGTATGCGAGAATTTTGGTCACCTTACTGCGAATGTGATTCCCTTCCCGCGTGATTAAAACCACGGGATCTCCTGTTTTGACCGACCCATGCACAATGCGTCCCACGGCGATGCGGCCAATATAGGAATCATAATCCAAAATCGTGACCAGCATTTGAAAGGGCTGATCCAGATCTGCCACAGGTGGCAACACGCGATGGATAATCGTGTCGAGGAGGGGTTTCATGTCGCGGTTATCGTCCGATAAATCAAGGGTTGTGCGTCCTTCTTTACCCGAGGCAAAAACGATAGGAAAGTCGAGCTGTTCGTCAGTGGCATTCAGTTCGCAAAACAGGTCGAAGGTTTGATTGACTACGGCGTCGGGTTGGGCATTGGGTCGATCAATTTTGTTGATCACGACGATTGGTTTGAGATGAAGTTCGAGGGACTTTTTGAGCACGAACTTCGTTTGGGGCATGGGGCCTTCAAAAGCGTCCACTAACAGAACGACTCCGTCCACTAATCGGAGAATGCGTTCGACTTCGCTGCCGAAGTCTGCATGTCCCGGAGTATCAACAAGGTTTATAAGAATATCCTTGTATCGCATGGAGGCGTTCTTGGAAAAAATCGTGATCCCCCGCTCTTTTTCAAGAGGGTTGGAATCCATGATGACGGTTTCGCCATCCTTAAAGATATGTGCCCCAGTTTGTTTGAGTAACGCATCGACGATGGTGGTTTTGCCATGATCGACATGGGCGATGATGGCAACATTGCGAACGTCTTTTCTTCGTTTTTGATTCGGCATATCGAGGCCTTTTTCCTATTTCATCACAGGATAATTAGCACGGACCCGTCCATGCCAAACTGGGCTAAGAATCTCGAAGTCTGCCGAAGATACTTCAGCGAAGACACCGACAAAAACTGTCGGTGGAAGGCGGGTTCCGTACGAGAGGGTTCACTCAATCCAAGATGCTAACTCAAGGACGCGAAGAATGCAACTGATTTCACTACTGGTTAACCAAGGTTATTGGCAGAAGTCGGCATTTTTCTTGACTGTGTGCCGCTGGTTTTTTTAGTATGTTCTTGAGGATCCTATTCCAAATGAAACTTCTCCGCCATCAATTCTTTAGCCTAAGTCTACTGGCTTGTTTGTTGGTAGTTGGGATTCTGCTCCCAAGTCAAATTACTGCTCACTCTCTTCACCATGCTCATCACCAAGCGGCAACCCATGCCAGTGTCATTTGTTCTTGGATGTGTGCGGCTGGCCAAGTAGTTGAAAGCACGAATCTTTTTCTCGAATCTCCAGCCTTCTCCATGCAGGATCTGGAGATTTTGCCCATCTCTTCAATACGCTCCACACCCCTGCTCCTTTTCTTTAAGCGTGGCCCTCCCATCCTCTCTATCTAACCCCTATTTCCAGTTTTTAGACAGCGCCTTAACTTAAAGATCGCGTTCGATTGATTGAGCGCGAATCTTTATTGCATACCTTGGAAAAGCATGTGCGATCAATGGTTGGGCCGTGTCAAGTTTTCTATAATTTTGTCTATCCAGGTTAGAAAAGAGGTTGAGTAATGTTTGATGGCTTCAATAGTTTTCCGGTTGGTCAAAAACGTATTCTCGGTTGGATGATTATTGGCATACTAATGTTTCCCGGCATGCTAGGTCAGGCCCATGCTGCGTTGCTGGAAGGGGTAATGTCAGAGTGGGAAGAACTTATCGCTGGAAAAGTTGCTGAAAAAGGCGAAAAACTTGTCACCGGGAATTTTTATACAGCTGAAAAGCCGAATGCCCATGGTCCGATCGGCATGATGGGCGAGCATACCCATGACAAAGGCGAATTCATGTTTTCCTATCGATATATGCACATGTTCATGGAAGGGACAAGGAATGGCACCAATAGCATTTCAAATGCACAGGCGCGAGCGTTAGTACCAACTCCAGGCCCACCAGCGGTTGTTCCAACGTCCATGCTTATGGAAATGCATATGTTTGGATTTATGTATGGATTGAATGATACCGTGACCCTTACTGCAATGGTTCCTTACCTTCGGAATACTATGAACCATGAAGCCGGGGCTACGTTTGCGACAAAGTTTACCACACGTTCCGAAGGTATTGGGGATATTCGGTTTGGAAGTCTTTGGCGTCTCTGGGCAGTTGAAGCCCCAAGTATTGGGGCCCATCGATTTCACGCAAACTTTGCGGTAAGTGTTCCGACTGGAGATACAGAGCCGCGAGACAAGACACCGGTCAGTAATCCATTTGCAACGTTTAGACTCCCGTTTCCAATGCACCTTGGCTCGGGAACCTACGATTTGTATCCAGGGTTCACCTATGGTGGTGAAAAGGGAAGATCCTCATGGGGGTTTCAAAGCATTGGGACCATTCGACTTGGGAAAAATGCCCAAGGGTTTGCCAGGGGCGATGCGATTCAAGTCACTGCTTTTGGAGCATATGAAATTATAAAAAAATGGTTAAGTGGGTCGGTGCGTTTTGATTTTAACCATTGGGACGATCATAGAGGGACCGACCCTGGCATTACTGGACAGGCTGGACCGCCCGTTCAGACTGCTATTCCCACCAGGTTAGGAGGGGAACGACTTGATGTATTAGGCGGGATCAATCTTCTCTTGCCAGAATTTATGGGATTTGAGACTCGGCTGGCTGTAGAAGGTGGTGTGCCTATTTATCAATGGTTACAAGGACAGCTTGAGACGGACTCAATCGTGACATTTGGGTGGCAAGGGGTTTACTAGGCACCACCTATTTCATGGAGGTATTGGAATGAAAACAAGCTGGGACATATTGAGAAAAGCCCTCGTTTGTGCGGGGGTGGCATCCATTGTTTTTTTGTGGTCAAGTATGGGGTTGTCCTATGATGTGATAGATGTACACCATGGGGCGATGATTGGGGGAACCGTGGAATTTCACGGAACGCCACCATCCCCACTCGTTTTTGAGGTCAACAAAGAGCCGGATGTCTGTGGGGAAATCCGAAGTCTCACGAAGGTGGACGTTCACCAGGGTCGTTTACGTGGCGCGGTGATTATATTGGAGGGCGTAGAACAGGGTAAGGCGTTCGAATCCCAAACGCTAACCGCGATGGCTCCGGGCGAGGGAGAATTTCGGTATGCCTCAGGTACCCGCCTGGATTTAAACGTACGCTTGAAAAATTGTAACTTTGGTCCCTTCACTGGCGTGGTCATGGCTGATCAAGTCGTCCAGTTTTCTAATCATGATCCTATAAAGCACACCTTGCACACCTATGTGCTGAAAGGAAAAAAAGCCAATATTCTCCGAACTTTGAACACCCAAAATCTTGCTCCGCAATCAGACCTAGAGCAGACGTTTACACCAAAAAAACTAAAACATGGTCGCGTGGTTGCCTTAACTTGTGACCGCCACGATTTTATGGAAAATTGGATGTATGTGGTGGAGTCGCCCTATTTTGCGATTTCTGATGAGGCAGGGAATTTCTCTATCGATCAGGTCCCGCAAGGCCAATATGACTTGGTGGCTTGGCACCCTGTGTTAGGAAGCCAACGGCAAATAGTCAATGTTGATGAGAATGGGACTCTAAGGGTGAATTTTGAATTTAAGAAATAAGGGTTAATTTAGAGATGAGACTGAGTATCGTGGGTTTCTCTTGACCCATCCCCAGCACTAGTCTCCGCCTGCGAAGGCGTCTTCGTCGAATTCTGGAATGAGCGATTCTTCAACTCCGAGCCCGCCTTGAAACGATTCTCGAATATCCAAAATTTGATTCAAGATTACAGACCCCTCCAGGGTCTTGCCAAACCGTTTTAGAAACTGGTTGCAGAGATGGAGCCCTTTTTTAAAATGACGAGAAATGGTTTCTTCGGTCACTTGTTGCCATGTGATATAAATCAAAAATTCTTGAAACCCTAGAGCATCGGGCAATTGCTCACCAATTTCTTGGAGACGTTCATAGGCCTGCTTAGCCTCAGATCCAGCGTCAGAGGAAAAGGTTTCTTCCGTCTCAGTGATTTCCTCCTCAAAGTGACCTAACTCTCCATCAGCTTGGGCTCGTTGTAAGGCCTGTTGCGCTGCAATGGCAGGATCAAAATTCATGGTTCTCCATTAGGAACAATTTGAGTCATTATCAAAACTGACAGTCTCCTACTGTATCATCTTGCTCAATGTCTTGGATATAGCCTATACACTACAAGACGTCTGAAGAGAGGAAATTTCATGCCTGCGCTTATTCATTGTCAACAAATATCCAAATCCTTTGGGGTGAAGCAATTATTCTCCAACCTCACAATCGGTATTGAGGAGAAAGATCGTTTGGGAATTGTAGGCCCGAATGGCGCTGGAAAGTCTACTTTGCTTAAGATCATGGCGGGGTTGGAGACGGTGGATGAGGGAAACCTCACACGCCGCCAGCATCTTCGAGTCGCCTATGTGCCGCAAGAGGCAGAATTCACCGCGAATGCCACAGTGACAGAGGTGATTGAACAGGCAGGTGTGGCCTCGGGGTTGCCGTTCGAGGAATGCGTGATTCGTACTCAGGAGGTGTTGGGACGAACAGGGTTTGCCCATGGGGGGCTCCTTGTCGGGCCACTCTCCGGAGGATGGAAAAAACGACTGGCTATTGCCTGCGGGTGGGTGCAGTCGCCGGATGTGATGCTCCTGGATGAGCCTACGAATCATCTAGATTTTGACGGCCTGTCATGGCTCGAATCCTTGATGGCACAAACCTCATGGCCTTGGGTGATGGTAAGCCATGATCGATGGTTGTTGGATCAAGCGGCGAATAAGGTGGCTGAAATTAATAGCCGCTATCCCGAGGGGCTCTTCCAAATTCAAGGAACGTATAGGGAATTTTTGGCTCAGCGAGAAGCCTATCAAGAGTCCCAAATGCAACAGGCCCAAGCCCTGGCCGGAAAAGTGCGACGTGAGGAAGAGTGGCTTCGTCGCGGACCCAAGGCCCGAACCACCAAAGCGAAGTATCGGGTGGACACGGCTCATGCTCTGCAAGCAGAACTCGCGGAGACTAAGGCCAGGTTACGACAAGAACATACGGACATCGACTTTGTAGGTTCTGGAAGAAAAACCAAACAGTTGGTGGTGGCTGAACATCTTGATAAGGCCTATAAATCGAATATCCTCTTCCAAGATTTTGAGTTGATCTTGTCTCCCGGAATGGCGGTCGGGCTTCTCGGGCATAATGGTTCCGGGAAATCCACGTTGCTCAAGTTGTTGGCCAAAGCCATTGAACCGGATCGCGGACGAGTGACCCATGCGGATGTATTGCAACTGGTCTATTTCGATCAGCATCGTGAACAGCTCGATCCCAAAGAGACTCTGCGAAAGACGTTGTCGGATACCGGTCATACGGTCATGTATCGCGATCGTACCGTCCATCTTGCCGCATGGGCTAAGCGTTTCCGTTTCCAACCTGAACAGCTGGATTTGCCCATTGAACTGCTTTCCGGTGGGGAAAAGGCCCGAGCCTTGATTGCTCGACTGATGTTGCAGCCTGCAGATGTATTGATTGTCGACGAACCGACCAATGATTTGGATATTCCTACCCGTGAAGTGCTGGAAGAAAGTTTGCAGGAATTTCCAGGTGCCTTGGTGTTGGTCACGCATGATCGGTATATGTTGAACCGTGTGTGTACTCAATTTGTGGGGCTTGATGGGCAGGGAGGACATGGCCTGTTCGCCGAATACCAGCAATGGGAACGATGGCTTCGTCGCCAAATGCAAAGTTCTGAGCATTCTCAAGAGCAATCCCGCTCCACCAATGCCCGTTCAAAACGCTCTCAGAAAAAAACATTTACCTATAAAGAACGACAAGAATATGATTCGTTGGAAGACACGATCCTTCAAGCGGAATCCTCGGTTGAGAAGTACCAGGCTCAACTTGAAGATCCGGCGGTCGTGGCGGATCATATTCGCTTGCAAGAGGCCTTTGACGCGCTGCAGCAGGCCAAGCACCGCGTGGAGCAGCTGTATGCCCGTTGGAGTGAGTTGGAAGCCAAGTTGCAAGGTGGACAAGTGTAAATCCTTCCGTGAATTTTTCTCCTGGTCACTCCTACGTGCGCCCCTAGAAAAAATTAATTTTCAGATTTTGATCCGTTATGGTATCATGAGCCTCATGAAAAATAGGAAGCTTGCCATAGTTTTTTTCTGGTGTCTGTTTACTCTGGGTTGTGCAACGGGGCCGACTCCAATCCCTGAAGCGCTTGCTCCCGAAATTGACAGAAGCCTGTCTTTTACTGAACTTCTCGAAAATACTGATTCCCATGTCGGAAAAGTTGTGGTGTTGGGTGGACAAGTTCTTCAAGCCAAGCGGCTTGCCGATGCCACACGTATCGAAGTCTTACAATTGCCCTTGAAAGATTCGGAAAGGCCAGCCTCACAACGAACTACTTCTCAAGGACGATTTCTCGCCTATGAGCAACAATTCCTCGACCCCGCAACTTTGGCCGATCAACCCCGCGTGACTATTGTAGGAGAGGTCACGGGGCTGGCCACGGCAAACCTTGATGAAACGGAATACCGTTATCCTACAATTGCCATCAAACACATGCATGTATGGGAAACCCCAAGGGAAGAATCACAGTCCGGCTTCGGTATTGGGGTAGGTCTTGGAGGGGGCGGTGGTGGCTTTGGCGGCGGTATTGGTATTGGAACCGGATTCTAATATTAGTGACATGCCTTCTTTTTACTAGGCTTCGGCAGTTTTTCCTCTCTCAGATTTTTTCCATTCATCCTAATTCTTACAGCTCAATGTTCTGAATATTTTGGTGTGACGTCGCGCGAATGGAGGATGACCCCTTCGTTCGTAAAAGGCAGGGGGATGTCCTGTAGATGAAGAATGCCTTCTATTTGGTATGTAAGGTCCTTACCAGACGTGAGATGAAGAAGTTGACTCAATACCTCAAGTGTCGAGGTTGTGGTGTCGACCGTCAAAATGGCATCTCCCAGTCGTGGAATGGTGACGGCCTGACTCGCTAATCCTCTGGCAAGTTTTTTATTGTTGAGACGGAGAGTGAAGTCCAATCCCGTGACATCTAAATCAAAGTTATTAGGGTTTCGGACGCGTAAATCAATCTGGACTCGTTGCTCAAAAATCGTGCCTCCCAGTGGTTTGATGTTGGCGACTAATACCTCTGGAGCTTCGGCCTGCATGAGAAGTGTGGCGCAACCTGAGGTGAAAAGGAGAAAGGTGGCGAGGAGCATATTCGGACTTAGCTTTTTCATGCCCACGATCATACTGTTGAAATGCCTAGACGACAAGAAGAATTGAGGGGTGTCGAATTTAGGGAACAGTTGTTGTGGGAAACCGGGCAGATTATTTTTCGAATGATTGCGGATATTGAATGAAGGTTTGCCACACGTCTTCGATGCATTTAAGAATTAACAGCCAATCCTGGCAATTCTCGGGTTTCTTAAAGAAAAAACACGTTCGATCAAAGGAATAAGCTTCCACGGTATCTTTATCGTCTTCGGATTGTGTAAGGACGACCAGGGGAATGCTGGCCAGAGCCTGATCACTTTTAATGGCATTCAGCAATTCTCGCCCAGGCATTCCCGGCACATTCAAATTTAGAAAGATGACATCCGGTTTTGGAGCGTCGAGATAGGGATATTCTTGATGGAGAAAGGCTAGAGCATGATCCCCATCTTCAGCTTGTTCAATATTCACTGAAATGATTTGTCCGACTGTGATGGCTTCGTTGAGGCACTCAACTTCGTAACGGTCTTCCTCGACCATGAGAATGTTGATGTCACGTTTCATGGCGATATCACCAATTGCATCTATTTGCCGTCGTCAAGGTTAGGCACTTCTTGCTCGATAGTATTTTCGGTAGGCGTGTTTTTTACATGAAATATGGTTTCATCAAAAAGAAATAAACCCAAATGAGAGGAAAAAGCACCAACTGGTGCCTAGGTTGATAAGACCGTACCTCTGGAAATTTTTGAAATAAAAGCCAAGATCAAAAAGAAAGGATACTCCCAGTGCAGACGGAAATTTTTCAATCGTTGAAATATTGTCGAACTCTTCCTTCGATTCCGGTGTTGGCGATACAAATCCTTTCTCTATGCCAAGATCCCAAGGCTGACTCCAAAAAAATGGCTGCATTAATTAGCCACGATCCGGCGTTTTCGGCCAAATTGCTCAGTTTAGCCAATTCAGGATTTTATGCACGGATACAACATCAGGTGACGAGTCTGACGCAAGGCGTGACTCTTTTGGGGCGAGAAGCGGTGGCCGTTCTCGCCTTTAGCTTTTCTTTATATCGAAATTTGCGTGGGGGTGAATTTGGCGCCTTTGATCACCAGCGGTTTTGGCGACGGTCGATTCTGGCCAGTATTGCGGGTCGGGCTCTAGCGAAACATACCTCCTTTGAAAATTATGAAGAGGTGTTTTTAGGGGCACTACTCCAAGACATTGGGATGTTAGCCTTAAGCGTGGTTTCACCGGATCTTTACCCTAAGGTTATCGCTGAGGCGGCTCATTGCCATCCTCGTTTGCAAGCCCTGGAAATTGAGCAATTTGGCGCAGACCATGCCGAAGTGGGAGCCTGGTTGGCGAAAGAGTGGCAATTGCCAGAGGTTTATCAAAAGGCCATAAGTGGAAGCCATCAATACCCTGGAGGAGAATTATCATGCCTCCAAGCTGAATGTGTAAAATATGTGGCGTTGTCTGGTGTCTTTGCCGATATCTGGTGTTGGTCGGATACTGAAAAGGCGGTGTGTGAAGCCATGGCAGCAATCACTGCCCTTTTAGATGAAGATGCCAATCTGTTGAATCCCATCTTGACGGAAATTGTCGAGAACATTCCGTTGATCTCGGCACTTTTTGAAATTGATCTTGGTGCTCCGGTCGAAGTGCAGCAGACATTTGAGCAGGCCCAAAAAATCCTTCTCAGTGAAAGCGTGGTTGAGTGCTGATTATGGGGTCTTAGTAATACGCCTCTCCATTGTGTTTTTCATTGATCCACTGATCACATTTCTAACCACATAATATTAAATCAAAAACTAAAAGGGAGGCCTGATCCAGATCGGGCCTCCCTTTTAGTTTCAATGTCGAACAATAGTGTCCGCGATTATGTAGGGTGGTAGGCGGTAGCTGTGGAAATATGCTATGGTGGCCTACAAAAATTTTTTGACATGAAAAGGAGATCTCATGGTCACTGTTAAGCCCTTTCGACCCCTGAGGCCAAAACCTGAATTTGCTTCACGGGTTGCCGCACCACCCTATGATGTTGTGTCTCTGGAAGAGGCGCGTAAGGTCGCCGAAGGGAACCCACATTGTTTTCTTCGCGTTGGACGAGCCGAGCTAGAGCTTGCTGATGACGTCGATCCTTATTCGGATGAGGTATATCGGCATGGCGCGGCGAATCTTCAAGGATTCATTGAAAGTGGTGTGATGTTGCAGGAACGACAGTCAATATTTGGGGTGTACCGCCAACGTTGGGGCAACCATGAACAAACTGGATTAGTCGCTCTGGCGTCGGTGGAGGATTACGATCGTGGCATTATCAAGAAGCATGAACTTACGCGTCCGGTGAAAGAAAATGATCGGGTACGAATTATTGAGACGCACGACTCCCAATCTGGGCCCGTCTTGTTGTTTTTTCGGCGTACGCCAACATTTCAGTCGTGGCTTAACGATGTCACAGGGACGACACCAGACTCACAATTCACCGCCGAGGATGGGGTGGAACATACGGTTTGGAGTCTACGAGACCAAGGGGCCATTCAAAAAATCGTGAAAGATTTTCAAGACGTTGAGTCGTTATACATTGCGGATGGTCATCATCGATCGGCTGCGGCGAGTCGAGTGCGAGCTGTACGGGCGAAAAGTGGTTCGAGCTCATCAACTCATTCTGAAGAAGGGTTTTTGTCCGTGATCTTTCCCCATGATGAATTGCAAATTCTTCCATATAATCGTGTCGTGCGAGATTTAAACGGCCATTCCACTCAACAATTTATGGCGGCGTTGGGTACGCACTATGATTTGAAAGCAACATCAAGTCCGGGGAAGCCTCCTGAAGCAGGGTTCGATGTGTATGTCGATGGACAATGGCATCGGGCTACACCAAAACTGACACTTGAGCAACGTGCGCAGATGACGAAAAATCCCGTCAGCGCTTTAGCCGTGTCTGTGCTCACGGAACGGGTGCTGAATCCAATCCTAGGCATACAAGATCAACGCTCCGATTCTCGGATCGACTTTGTGGGCGGTGTGCGTCCGCCCAAAGAATTAGCGGCAAAGGTCGATGGGGGAGAATGGGCTGTCGCGTTTTGGTTGTATCCTACCACGGTCGAGGAGTTGATCGCGGTGTCCGATGCCGACCGTATTATGCCGCCGAAGAGTACATGGTTTGAGCCAAAACTCCGCGATGGTCTGTTTGTGCATATGTTAGGAGAAAAGTAGTCTTTGCCCTCGAAAGGTAGGATTTATTTCTCATCACGGTGCACGGTCGAAGGGGAAAATGCCGGGATGCAAACGGTGACATATTCTGCTCCTTCGGTCTTGCAGGCACTATATTTCACCCATTCTCCAGGATGACAAATGGCAGCCTGGCCTGCTCGTACAAGCATCACACCATCCTTGTGTTCCACTTGTAACATGCCCTTAAGAATGACTTTGGTCTCAGTAAATTCAGGGCATTGCCCTACTTCCGACCAGCCTGGCGGACAGACAATCCTGGCAATGCTGACCTGATCTGTCTTGGTGGCCACCCGTCCTGAATACTCCTCGATCAGTTTGGGGTTTTGACCTGCAGGTGGAATGATGGACGGTTGCTCGACAAGATGTGGCATACACCGTTACTTTCTCTCAGAGTCTCGAATTGGAGATTGAGTGGGAATTTACATTTCGTGAAGTTTGGCCAGTTCGCTTGTCGCAAAATGGAGAATCTTCTCGGCGTCTTCAACCATGCCATCAGTAATGTTCATGCCCAAAGCGAGGTCATCGTCATCCAAAGTATCCACTAGCCCCTGCGCTTGAAGCAAACTGACGTCCCAAAACACGAGGCCAATGTTTTTTCGTTCACCATTAAGAATCGCGGTGGCGGTAATATTGTCGCCGTGTTCAGTTGGGGTGCTGACAAACGAAAGCTCAACATCAGAGCTTTTCACATGTTGGATAAACTCTGCAAAAACCTTGATGCGTTGGAGACTTGCTGGATCCATTGCCATATGACGTTTCTCCTACTTTTCATTACTTGGTTCAAGGGAGCAAAAATGAAATGAAAATAATATGATAAGACTGCCAGGCATGCCGAAAATATTCAACCCAGGTTAGGCCATAACATAGAATGCACCTAAAAGCCTTTGAGGAAGTTAAAAGTATGGAAAAGTCAGAACGGGAGTACTAGCACAGTGATTGGAGAAACATTCAGGTCCTGGTAATCTTGGCTAAAATGGCTAAAACTATTCGAATGGAATGGTTGAGATTTTTCAATATTTTCTAGGGCTTGACAGTTTCAGTGAATAGGATCAAGCTACCTCTCATCAGGGCATTTCTTTTAGCCTTTTCCAGGAATCATTTCTTTCGTCCTTCTTTTCAGATCGATTGAAACAATTGAGTGTGGGTGGGGAGTGATAACCATATTGGTGAATTGCTCCTGGCGTCGGCAAACACAGGATTGGTGTTCCGATGTTGTGTTTCGTGTATTGCTCTAAGTTCCCTGTTACATCAAATAACAAAAAATTTACCCTCCAAGGAAGGAGTACTCTTATGAATAAAACATTTTTTGTGGTTGCGTTGAGTATGTTGGTAGGTTTGTCTGTGAGTGGTTGCGATTCCGGTAAGGGGTCTGATGCGTCCAAATCAGAACCCGCCGTCATGAGTGAAGCGGAACCTTCAATGGAAGCCCCTGGTGAACCGGCTATGGAAGAGGCACTTGACGCTTCAGGGCCCATGGCTCTTTCTGCACCCGATGGCGTTGCTGGGGCAGATGACAACAATGAGGGAATATCTCATTTTCAACAAGGCCATTTTGATGTAGCCCAAGAGCATTTCCAAAAAGCTGTTTCGGCCAATTCCAATCTAGCCGAAGCGCATTATAATTTGGCATTAACGCTCGATAAACTTGGTAACCACGGAGAAGCCGCCAACCATTTCAAAACAGCGTTAGATCTCGCTCCCGATAATCCCAGTATTAAGGACTCTGCGATTTTACAAGCCCATGTGAAGGGGTAAAGGTTAGGTCGTTTCCAATCTAACACAACCAAATTTGACATGAAAAAAGGAGGCGGGATTCGTCCTACCTCCTTTTTTTGTCATTCCCTCAATCGAAAATTGTTACCTGACGTGTTCAACTAATGCTGCCAACATTACTGACAGGTTCAGATTTGCTTCACTGCATTTTTTTGGACAAGTTTCTGTGAAGGTCGTGTGCGCTGAGTTTTGGTGGAGTGCGTGGTTGGGGTAATAAGTTTTGGTCCGGTGCTGGACATACTTACGGCTTGGCGTCGGATTTCCTCCATGGCATTAGGGGTTGGCTTGGTTGGCGCTTCTAAAACCAAAGAAAGACGGGACATTTTGGGACGGGTCCGTTTCTTTTTTTGGGGACGAACACTACCTGGCCATAACCGAGAAAAATTCATGGTCGCTTCCTTTGTTTATGCTGTTCGATTATCAGTGATTACTGGATGACGGGGGTTCACCGTTGTTGAGAAGGACCGTGCCAAATTAGGTACGGTGGTTTTTTGATCCCCTCCGTGAGGGTGGGGTACAGGCGTTGAGCGGACCGAAATGCAAAGTCCTGGGCTTCCATGGAAGAGATTCCGGACATGTGAGCCGATACGGAATCAATTTCCCAGTTATTGTTGTCCCTGGTTCGAATCACGAATAGCTCGCACTCAAATCTTCCCTCTCCAGAATGCTGAGTGCTGACGACCAATTGTGAGCCGTCGGAAAACGTGAGAAGGGGATCGAGGTTGATTCTGGCCATAGAATTTTCCTTGTCATCACTCCCAAGAGGCTATGTGGAGGTCCTCAGACGGAGGGAATGGTAAACGATGACGGCTTACTCGGTCCTCGGCATAACGCGATATGGTTGCCTGGAAAAAAGGTGTAGGGGTACGGGAACACCAAATCCACCATGCCCATGTTGAATACGAGAATATTACGGAGAAAGGTAGGAAGGTCAGGCGACTTCTTACGTAAAGCCAAAGTAGCAGCTAATTGATGGCGCGTCAACGTAGATTCCAGGTGGATAAATAAGAATGTTGGTTAGGGCTGGGGCCCGGTAACCATTTGGTTCATTTCTTACCCGTTGGGGTTGGTTGAATCAAGTTAGGTGGGCGTTGGTTAGCGAGGTCAGCGTAGAAATCCTGGCCTTCGTGGTTGATGACGATGAAGGCAGGAAAGTCTTCGACTTCAATTTTCCACACGGCTTCCATGCCAAGGTCTTCATACTCCAGGACTTCGACTTTTTTGATGCTGTGTTCGGCCAGGCGGGCGGCAGGACCGCCGATCGAGCCGAGATAAAATCCGCCATACCTCCCACAGGCTTCGCGCACTTGTTTCGAACGATTCCCTTTGGCAAGCATAATCATGCTGCCTCCTGCGGCTTGAAATTGATCGACATACGAATCCATGCGTCCCGCAGTGGTGGGACCGAAGGACCCGGATGCATGGCCTTTGGGTTTTTTTGCGGGACCGGCGTAATAGACCGGATGGTCTTTGAGGTATTGGGGAAGACCCTCTCCAGAATCCAAACGCTCTTTGAGTTTTGCATGTGCGATGTCTCTGGCCACGACCACTGGTCCGGTGAGTGACACTCGGGTGGCGATTGGGTGTTTTCGAAGTTCAGCAAGAATGGCTGGCATGGGTTGATTGAGATCGATCTTGACGACGTCTCCATCGAGGTCTTTTTCGGTGATCTCTGGAAGATATTGCGCGGGATTAGTTTCGAGTTGTTCGAGGAAGACCCCGTCCTTGGTGATCTTGCCGATGATTTGTCGGTCGGCCGAGCAGGACACTCCCAACCCCACAGGGCAAGACGCTCCGTGTCGAGGTAGGCGGATAACGCGTACATCGTGGGCAAAGTATTTCCCGCCAAATTGTGCCCCTATGCCGGTTTCAGCGCATAGTTCCAAGATCTCTTTTTCCAGTGCGGTGTCCCGGAAGGCTCGGCCTTGGGGATTTCCGGTGGTTGGTAAATCATCGAGATCGTGACAGCTTGCCAGCTTCACGGTTTTCAAGGTGAACTCTGCAGACAGGCCGCCGATGACCAGCGCCAGATGGTACGGCGGGCAGGCGGAGGTGCCAAGAGTACGAATTTTTTCGGAAACGAAATTGAGCAGGGACTTTGGATTCAGCAGAGCCTTCGTCTCTTGATAGAGAAATGTTTTGTTTGCCGAACCCCCGCCCTTGGCGATAAGCAGAAATCGGTATTCGTTTCCAGGTTTTGCATAGAGATCAATCTGCGCGGGCAGATTTGTGCCAGTGTTCTTTTCGGTATACATGTCGAGGGGCGCCATCTGGGAATAACGCAGGTTGCGTTGATCGTAGGCTTCGTAAATGCCACGGGAGAGCGCTTCGGCATCATCACCGGTGGTGAAGACCTGTTGACCCTTATACCCGAGGGCAATGGCGGTGCCGGTGTCTTGGCACCCTGGGAGTACTCGTCCGGCCGCGATGTTGGCGTTCTTGAGGAGCTCCATGGCCACGAAACGATCATTATGAGACGCTTCGGGGTCGTCTAGAATATTAGCCAATTGCTTGAGGTGACTTGGTCGTAATAAATGCGCGATGTCATCCATGGCTTCGCGGGCGAGGAGAGTAAGGGCTTGAGGATCCACTCGCACAATCTCTTGTCCCTCGAACATGGTGGTGGAAACATAGTCGGACGTCAGTTTGCGATACGGTGTGGTATCGGTCCTGTGTTCAAAGATCTCCTGATACTGAAACTCGGCCATGGTGCGTATTCCTTTATGTTTCGTGGTTTGCGTTCGATGCTTGCTCCTTTCCAATGTGTTGGCTGAAGGAGTCACAATCTGTGAAGGGGGCTTGGATTTCCCCAGTTTCTGTGTCCGATCTTGCCATACTTTTGGTTTGGAATGCACCTAGTGATGAGCAGAGTGGAGGGATCAAGGCAAACTTTCTGGATCTGGTATACTGCTTGAAGGAAAGGAATTGACATCCAATGGTTTTCACATTCATGGAGGAATTTATGCATCACAGGATTTTTGGTACAGGAAGATCTGGGGAAACTCTGAAATCGTTTATGGGTGCGCTGGCCTTGACCGTGTGTAGTCTGGTTTTGGTAGCTGCGGGATGGGCAGGTGAAGGTGGGCACAAACATGATCATAGTCCGGATAAACAAATAGCCAAATTGACCAAAAGGTTAGGACTTTCCGATGCCCAGCAGGCAAAAATTAAACCGATACTTGAAGACAAGGCTAAAAAACTTGACGCCCTATACACCAGGAAATGAAATCCATTCGCAAAAATACTGCGGTTCGGATTGAAGCGGAATTAACTCCGGATCAAGTTCAGGCATTTAAGGAACATCGGGAGAAGCGAAAAGAAGCCAAAGAAAAATATCAAGAAAAACATAGAAAAGGGCATAAAGGGGAAAAGCATAAGGATCGCCATCATGAAGACGGTCATCACGAGAGTAAAGGGGAATAGATCAAGAAATTCTCCCCCCTCCTGATTCTATTATCTTGATAACGCTGAGTGTCATCCTGACTGAAGCGAAGGATCTGCTTCGAACGAAGGGTCTTTTGTCCGTGAACGAGAGGTTTTTCGCCGGTTGGCTCAGGATGACAGGGGTAAGGGAGGTCATGCCCAGCCATATAAAAAATCTCCGACGTAAGAAAACTACCAACCCTTCCGACTGACCCACCCTGAGGTATGTTGAAGAAGTGCGTTGGGGGGCCCTCTACCTATTCCTTCCATGATTAAGGTGAATGAGAAAAAGCGGTTCCTAATAAATAGGTCAGCTTAAAAAACCTTATCGCCGAAATGTGACAAGACAGACTGGACGACGTATAATTCCCACACTTATGAGTGTGAGCACGACATCCATTCCGGCTCCTCCTGATCCCATGTTAATCGCGACGACTTTGCAAACCCGTTTAGGTGTTCCCTTTAAATTAGCAAGCATGGAACCGTTGGCTGGCGATGCGTCGAACCGTCGCTATTTTCGGTTGCATGTAGAGGGGGAAGGATCTCCTTCTTTGATTCTCATGCAGTTGGCAGACCCGGAAGGATTCAAGGCTTCCGAAGAGGCCGTGAGTGGGGCGGGAACTGTTATTCATGAGCTACCGTTTTTGAACGTGTTACGGCCATTGGCGCAATCCGGCATCTCGGTTCCCAGGCTTTATTTTTTCGATGACACTGCCGGGCTTGTGTATTTGGAGGATTTGGGAGATACCACATTATTTCAGGCAATTCTCGAAGGAGGGGAGGCGGCGATTCGGCGGTATTATCCCCATGCCATTGATACCCTTATTCGCATGCACGTGTCCCTCAAACCTCAAGCTGCGGATCCTTGCCTGGCGTTTTCCCGGGGCTTTGATGTGGCGTTGCTCATGTGGGAATTCGAACATTTTATGGAATATGGAGTGTGGGTGCGACAAGGGAAGAAACCGATTTGTGCGGATCATGAGAAGGTCTGTCGTGAGACGTTCAACGCCATGGCCGAATATCTCGCAGATCAACCCAAGGTGTTTACTCATCGTGATTATCATTCCCGGAATTTGATGGTGCATGGCGATCAACTGGGGGTGATAGATTTTCAAGATGCGCTATTAGGACCCGCGACATATGACCTGGCGTCCTTATTGCGAGATTCCTACATGGCTTTGGATGATGCCTTCATTGATGAGATGATTCTTCGCTATCGGGAAGGGATGTGTGCCGAGTTGGATCTTGCCACGCAAGACGACATGCTTCTGACTGATCCTGTGGCGTTTCGCCGACTATTTGATTGGACGAGTATTCAACGTAATCTCAAAGCCGCAGGTCGTTTTGTGTATATCGATCAGGTCAAGGGAAATCCAAAATTTCTTTCGGACATTCCCCGCACATTGGGATATGTCCGTCGAAATTTGGAACGCTATCCTGAGCTGGAACCATTGCGTCTTGCACTCACCCCCTATGTGAAAGAATGGCAGTAGGTTCTCTCCCATGAAGGCCATGGTCCTAGCCGCCGGGTTGGGGACCCGGTTACGTCCTCTCACGAATTCCCTTCCAAAGCCGCTGCTCTCCTTGGGGCCCCATCCGCTGTTGGTCTGGAATCTGTTGCTTCTGCGCAAGCATGGCATCGCAGATGTCATCATGAATCTCCATTACCTTGGTGAACAAATTCAACATGCTATTGGGGATGGGAGTCAATGGGGACTAAAGGTAACTTATTCCTTCGAGCCAGTGTTGTTGGGGACGGGAGGTGGGGTGAAACAGGCGGAACCCTTTTTTGAAGGCGAACCGTTCTTAGTGATTAATGGGGATACGATTTTTGATCTTAATTTGTCTGCGGTGATTGCTCATCATCGTGAGGCCGAGGCGATTGCGACCATGGTGCTCCGTGATGATCCCGATGTGGATCAATGGGGGGTGATTGAAACGGATGCTCAGGGACAGGTGTTGAGGATTAATGGGAATGGGCGACCTGCGAGCCAGGATGGGGAGTACGTCGTTCGACGTATGTTTGCAGGAATCCATGTGGTTGATCCTTTTCTTTTACGCCATGTTCCCGAAGGTGTTCCTTACTCTATAATTGATGCCTATGTGTTGTGGCTGGAACGGGGAGCCTCAGTCTCCAGCTATCTTTTGACTGGCTATTGGTCGGATGTCGGCACTCCTCAACGTTATGCCCAGGTTCAACAAGATTTCGATTTCGGCCGTATTCGTCTCCCTGCATAAGATATTTTTCTTGGTGTGTGGCCTATTGACGACTTGAGCAGGATTTGTGTCAAAATGGCCACAAACCCTTTGGTGTATGCGATCTTATGAGCAACCCTCAACAATCTCGACGTTCCTCCCCTCAACGCGCTACTCATACGAGGGAGCTCACCAAACGGCTTCGCCGCGTACAAGCACAACTTCAAAAGCTCGTTCATTCTCCTGAAGGGATTTCCCCCACTACTGCCCAAGACTTGTCTCAGGAACTGGATACCGTCGCCACTGCGTTGCAACGGGGAGGGATGATACCTCCAGCCTCAAAAAATCAAGACACGTCTTCATTTGGGGCTGTGGGTGGTTCGAAAGGACTTGTGAGGCCGCATATGCCTGACCCCTTTCTACAAATCGATAGTCATTTTGTGACTGATGCCAGCGGGATAATTCAACTTGCCGATCATTCCGCTACGCTATTGTTGGCCTTACCCTCGAACAAACTCACTGGTCAAAACCTTTTAGATCTACTGGCCCCCAACGACCGGTTTGTTCTTCTCCAGCACCTGCGGAAACTTGAGGATGGAGAACCAGGCTTGGAATGGGAAATGACTTTGGCTCCAGCCGGAGGTCATCCGTTTGATGCATTTCTTACCATCTCTGCCTTACGCAATCCTGACGGCGTCCTATCTTCTGTCCATTGGTTGATTCGTAATATTTCAGCACAGAAACGGATGATGGGTAGCGACGAGTTAACTCAAGCATTGGGCGAGCATGTATTGGAAGGCGTGACCTTGCCAGAAATTCTCTCGCACTTATGCCAGCATTTTGTGCAAGTGTTTGCCTATCCCTTGGTCTGGGTTGCCTTAAAGGAACTGGATGGGGAGGTGACGTTGGCCGCCCAAGCGGGGAGTCATTCTTCGGTTATCGGGAATGTGGACTTTGAATTATCCGCTGCGGACGTAACTTGTGTGAAGGCCGTCATGGCTTCCCAGGTATCACACGGGTTCCAAGTAAGCGATTCGGAATGGCCTCACAAAGGGTTTGGCCAACGATACGGGTTAAAAGCTAGTTTGTTTGTGCCGCTTTGCGCACGGGGGCAGGTATTAGGTGTGTTGGCCGTGGGGGCTTCTCGTGAGGATGCGTTTGATGTGTCTACGGGACAATGGTTAGAAAAGTTGGCTAGTCAGGTCTCAGTGAGTCTCTTACTTGTAAAGGAATATGAACATTTGCGTGTGCGTGGGGCGGCCATTGCTTCGGCTGAACATGCGGTTTTTATTACTGATCCCAAAGGGCGGATCGAATGGGTCAATGATGCCTATACCCGGTTGACGGGATATGGGGCGGCCGAGCTTATCGGGACGATTCCTCAAGTGTTGAAGTCGAGCAGGCTTCGTACGACTATGCGGAAAGCTCACCGGCATTCGACTCCTGGAAAACTCTGGCGTCATGAGTTAGTGGATGAACGAAAGGATGGTCGGTCCTTTATGGTGGAGCTTGTCTTTACTCCCTTGCGAAACGATCAAGGCAAGATCACGCACTTTGTGGCGATTCATCAAGATATTACTCTGCGTAAAGAAACGGAAGCGAAGTTTTTCCATTTAGCTCATCATGATCCTCTGACGGATTTGCCAAATCGCACGATGTTTTTCGATCGCCTTAAGCAGGCGTTGGGGCAGGCGAGACGTCATGATCGTGCTGTGGGCGTTATGTTTTTAGATCTCGACCGATTTAAATTCGTCAACGATGAATTTGGGCATGAGATGGGTGATGAGTTGCTTCGAACTGTCGCGGGCCGTCTCACTCAATGCGTGCGAGCGACGGACACAGTGGCCAGATTGAGTGGCGACGAGTTTACAATTCTTTTGCAGGATTTGGAACGTGATCAGGATGCTGGCCATGTGGCGCAGAAAATTTTAGAGACTCTGGCTCAGCCCCTTGAGGTTGGTGGGCAGGTGATTTTGGTGCATGCGAGTATTGGGATTGCCCTGTTTCCCTTTGATGCGAAAGATCCCGATCTTCTGATTGCTCAGGCTGACCGAGGCATGTATCGCGCCAAGGAAAAAGGGGGGCATTGCTACCAATTTGTATCCGAAGAATTGAATTCACAAGCCTTCGAACGGTTAATGTTGGAAAAGAGTTTGCAGACGGCTTGGCAGCAAGAGGAATTTACGTTGCATTTTCAACCAGAAGTGGATGTCCGCACCGGGAATCTTCTGGGAATGGAGGCGTTGCTTCGATGGCAGCACCCGGAATTGGGGTTGGTGTTTCCTCATCAATTTCTTTCTTTGGCCAAGGAATCCAGCTTTTTTTCATCGCTTCAGGAATGGGTGCTTCGAAAGGCTTGCGAGCAAAATCAACAGTGGAAAACTCTTGGCTTGCCTACCGGGCCAATTACAGTGAATCTCTCTGTGAGTCAAGATGATCCAGATGTTGTAATTGAAACGATTAAACGCGCGCTTCATCAGACGGGTTATGATCCCAAGGGACTTGCGATTGAAATTTCCCAGACGACGGTCATGGGAGATCAGGAGGGAGTCTCACGCTTGGTGGAAAAAGCGGCAGATTTGGGTATTGCCTGTGTCCTTGATGATGTAGAAGATAGCGAATCTCTTTCTCGTCTTCTCAAGCGGGTTCCGTTTCGACGTTTGAAATTAGCCTCCTCTTTGGTCTTTGACTTGCCCAGTTCTTCCCATGCGGTTGATGGCGTTCAGCAATGCCTTGGGGTAGCAAGAGCCGCCCATTTAGACATCACGGCTAAGGGAGTGGAATCAGCCGGACAAGTCACCTTCTTGCGTGAGCATGGATGCCATCATCTTCAAGGGTATTTGTGTTCGCGTCCCTTGCCCGCCAACGAAATGACCACGTTGCTTCGTGGTTGGTGGGCTTCGGAATTTTAATTTTCCCCGGTATTGTCCCCCCGTTGGAAAAATGTCACGAGTGTTGGAAATTTGCCTCAACATTCTATGGGTGTAGGAAAAACCATACTTTCTCCACCTCTTCACTCATCTTGTCTGGATAAATGTACTACCACCCATATTTTGTGGGCACCTTCCCTTTTCTTCATCAATATTCAAATAATCAAGTGTTAATCAAAAAAATTGGTTCTGAATTTGCATTACCCTTATGAAAGGGGCACATCAGACACTTGGTTCAATTGGGTGAGGGGCACTCAAAAGTCACCGGAATATAACTAACGTAGCTGTTAATAATGAGAGGTGTATGATTATGAAGCAGATGTTGAAACGGATTGGTATCCTACTCCTAGGGATCAGCCTCCTGGGATTAACCTCTGGTTGTGGGAAAAAAATGGTGAGGGGCTCGGCTGGGAAAGATCACAGGCTTGCCCGTGCGTCCTTAAAAGATTCCCCGCACACGTTGGGTAGTTTGGCGGGGCTTGATCGAGATTATCAGATGAAGGATTTTGATCTTGAGTCTGAAAATGCCGGTGGCATGCATACATCTCTTTCCCATAGCGTTACGGGGAAGAATTCTTTTGCTGGGGACGATGGCTTGGAATTGTTTGAGGAGTCTGCGGATGGGGCGATCCTGACGACCCCGGCAACAGGTTCCACTGGGTTTTATGATGCACCTTATGCTTCCTCAGGTGGCCCCTTATCAGACGGAAGTATTGGCAATAATTTGCAAGGCGGGGCACGGGGAGAGGCGTCCCAAAAAGGCGTGACGTTTTCAAAAGGTCTTCGAGATATTTACTTTCAATTTGATAGTTGGCGGCTTACAGAAGATGCGCGTCGTACTCTTGAAGCCAATGCGCAATGGTTAAAGGCTCACCCTCACGAGCGAATTATGATTGAAGGGCATTGTGATGAGCGTGGTACGCAGGCTTACAATTATGTTCTTGGTGAAAAACGTGCCACGATGGTTCATCAATATTTAGGGTTTCTCGGCGTGGATCATCGCCAGTTGGTTGTCACCTCATTTGGCAAAGATAAACCAAAGTGTCATTCCTTTTCTGAAGCCTGTTTCCAAGAAAATCGCCGAGCCCATTTTGGATCGGATATGAATATGGCTAGGCATTAACACGCACTTGTTCGATATAAGCTATGTTGTGAATTGTCAGTTTATAGCACATACTTAAAGAAGAATTATCCCATAAGGCATGAAGGGCGTAGCTCCCTTTTGGCACTCATCAGAGTTGTGGTGCTTTATTTTCTTTTACCAGACAACACCATAGCATTGTTTCTATGAATAGGATACGATAAGCCAATATTAAATTCTTCATATTGTTCAACATGTTGGCCTGTTACTATGTTTTGCCCAAGGCTTTCATTTGTTGAGTCCTATTACCGGCAGAGCCTACCAACTCGGAGTTTACCTAGTAAGACTTTTTGAGTTCTTCCTTCCTCTTGTTCTGAACCCTACGGGTTCATGTTCCTCTGGTCTTGTCTTTGGGCTTACCGTATTTATTCTTTTCATTCTTTCTGCCACTTGCCCCTTTTACACAGTTTTTTCTCGTTGATGATCCAAAGGTATTCGCTGAAATTTTTTTAAATATATAGAAGAAATAACTGAACTCTGGTTGCAAGTTTAAGCCGTAACGGAGAGAAGCATTCAAAAAGATCAAAGAAAGCAATTTTTAATATCGTTTAAGGCATAAATTTTATCTGCCGAAAATGTAGACACGCGTATGTTTATGCCTCGCTGTGGTAGGGCTTAGATTTCTTCCAAAGTAGGAGTGGCAAATATGACGATTGTAATTTTATTTCTCTGTGCTGCTGTGCTGATTTTTCCACTACAGGCTCATGCCTATGTCGGGCCAGGGTTAGGCTTGGGAGTGATAGGTGTGGTACTTGGCGTTTTGTTTTCAGTGCTTTTAGGCCTGCTTGGAATTTTTTGGTATCCGCTCAAACGAATGTTTTGGAAAAGCTCTACTAAAAGAGCCTAGTCATGCCAAAAATACAATCCATTTTTGCAGCAATTCCTATGGTGATAGGTGCTGTCATCGTGACGGAATTGTTTTTCTATGTCCAAGTTAATCATTACGTCCAGGCAGTGAAGGGTACAGCTTTAAAGGCGTTTGCCGTATTATCAACATCGAAAATCTCAGATCATTGGAAAGAAAAAATTCTTCCCTATTATGCGGCAAAAATATTGGCTGCAACCATAAAAGTTTTTTATTGTCTTGGATTGTTGGTGGTATCATTTTGTGTCGTCTATGGTTTAATCGGCCTTGTAGTGTTTGAGAGCTTGCCGGAAGGGTTGGAAAATTTATATAGACTTGATATGCAAATTATCGTGATTGCCATTAGTATGATTTATGGATTATTCCGGATCAGATTGACTTATGGCTGAATATACTTTTGCGACAAAAACATTACATCATCTGGTTCTGGATAATCCCCTCATAAAGAAGGTTGGGTTTGATATAGATTGTGTATTTAGCAGGCTTCGATATACTCATGTTCAAGCTCCCCCTCCAGTATTTATTGCCGGCTTGGCACGCGCGGGAACGACGATTCTCCTTGAAGCCCTTTATTCAACCCGTCAATTTACAACATTGACGTATCGGGACATGCCTTTTGTAACGTCCCCACTCATCTGGAGAGCATTGACCGCAAGCTATCGTCATTCAGCTGAAAAATTAGAAAGGGCACATGGCGATGGTTTGTATGTCAATTTTGATAGCCCTGAAGCATTTGAAGAAGTGTTCTGGATGACATTTACTGGACAGAAGTATGTACAAGAGAAGTGGATTGAACCGCAGTTTATCGATGAAGAAGTGGTAGAAAATTATCGAAGATTCGTGGCGAATATTATTGCGAAAAGTGAAGGAAGCCGCTCGACTAGGTATTTGGCAAAAAATAACAATAATGTCTTGCGGATTAACAGTCTGAAAGAAGCGTTTCCTGAGTCTATTATCATCGTGCCGTTTAGAAATCCCTTTGATCATTCACGGTCTCTTTTAGCTCAACATCAGCAATTTCGAAAAATCCATTCAGAAGATACCTTTTCTTTGCAATATATGAATTGGTTAGGGCATTTCGAATTTGGAGAAAATTTTAAACCCTTCAGGGTGAGTGATGAAGCTTTGCCTGGGCATAAGGATGAGCTCGACCAACTGAATTACTGGCTTCGATACTGGAAATGTGTTTATGAGTATTTGATTCAACACCATGCCTCGAATGTTGTTTTTTTTGACTATGATGAATTTTGCCTGGATCCAAGTAACTGCTTTGATAGGTTAGGTCGGGTTTTGTCTTTAGATCCTATCCTGTTGAAACCGTTTTGTTCTCAGGTAAGGAATGACACAAGACGGGGTTCTTTGCCCGTAGGGATTCGAACCTTAGATGCTCAAACGGAAAAAGTGTACAAGACTTTAAAGGGTCTTTCCGTGCATGTGAATTCGAAATTTGAATACAGCTGTGCTGATCGTTGAAGTTCATGGCAACTGCTCAGCCTGAGAGTTTCCTTTCAAAAATAACATTCCTCATTTGTTCAATGGTAATATTTTGTTTTAGAGTATAGTATTTCACTGTTAGTCTATGTGTTTATGAGATTGCCGGGTTTGATCATTTTAGTCTGGTGCGAAAATATGAGAACCGCATGGTAGTTCCTTCGTTTTCTTGTCGAAATTTGTTAATGAGTGGAAAAAATGTCTCGAGGTTGGGGTTGTATTTGGTCTTTTGTGTTTTGTTTATCTTTTCTTTCGACTTGGCTTTTGGATCTGAAAAGAGACCAGCACCAAAAGAAACTTTGCTTGGTATTAAGGAACTTTTTGTACTGGTAAATATTGGATTGTCTAGAAGTGGACCCACCCAAACGAAACTGCAAGACCTTGTTGAACAAAAAGTCTCAAGTTTAGGTTTGGTCGTGCACTCAAAAGATGAGTATGAGGAAGAGAGTTTAATTCCATCTCTCCACATAAATGTTGCTATCATAAAAGGAGAGAACAACTTCCATACTTTCTTTGTAACGATTAAACTTTACCAGATAGTGAGCCTCGAACAAGAAGGAAAAGTTAGTAATCCTTCTGCGGTCACTTGGGAAGTCGCTTCCATGGGTGTTGGCGGTATTGAGAGTATCCAAGAAAAAGTTGAGGATTTAAGTGAAGTTTTTTTGATGGACTATCGAGCAGTCAATTAGCATGAAGGGTTTTATTATATGGACCATTGGGTTTTGAGGTTAGGGTCCATAGCTTTACCAAGATTACGAGACGATTCCTCTTCCTGGAAAAAGGTTTGGATCATGGCTGCTGGAATGTAATTGTGTGCTACAAGGTGTTCAAGGATTTTAGTGACATTGGATATTGGTAGAATGTTGTCAGTTTGCACTGTAATGTCTGGGCTAATTGGAGGTTCGTACGGATCCGAAATCCCTGTAAAATTTTCGATTTCACCTCTGGATGCTTTTGCATAGAGCCCTTTGACGTCCCGTTTCATACAGACCTGGAGTGGACATTCCACATAGACTTCAAGAAAATTGCCAATTTCAGCTTTGGCGCGTTCGCGGGATTCTCGATAGGGGGAAATAGCCGCGACGATTGCAATTGCACCAACTCGAGTTAATAGTTTAGAAACAAAAGCAATTCGCCGAATGTTTTCATCTCTGTCCTCTTTTGTAAACCCAAGCCCCTTTGTCAAACGCTGTCGGACTTCATCTCCATCCAGGATCTCAACTGGCAATCCAGCTTCATCCAAGATTTCATGAAGCACTCGAGCCAACGTGCTTTTTCCCGCACTTGGTAGTCCAGTAAACCAAATGGTAAAGCCAGTGTTTTTCATCCTGGGACTCCCTCATTTTTCTTTCATAATCTTTTGGTCAATGGTTGTCAATTTTCTTATTCTAAAAAAAAGATACTCCAACTAATAATTTAATCGGGGTAATATAGCCCTTGCTTGAATTAGTTTTGGCCATATATTTTTGGAGTTATCTAACTTTCCTCCTTACCGTTAATAAGTTCCTTGCAGGAATGGGGGGAATTCTCATGGTGAAGTGGCAATTGGTCGGGGTTTTGTATTGTTGATACAAGATTTGCTCTTTTGGTGTTAGAGGATATGGTGGTATCCAGTTGTTTTCTAAGACATGCTGCTAGGGCCTGACCAGATACAGTTTCTGAAAGATCTCTGGTTTCCCAAGGGTCTTTTCGGAGGTCATAGATTTCTTCTTTTCCATCACCTCTAAGAATATAATGCAAATCTTGAATGACCATTGATTTCATGTCTCCTTTGGAAACCGGATGCCATTCAGGTAGATACATGGCATAGCGAAGTTCTGATAGGATGGGGTCCGTTATGGGAGGAAAATCTTTTTGAATGCTTTTATCATTCCAATAACGAGCAAGTGAATATCCAGGAAAAGTCTGATCGGTACCAGGATTCTGAAGATTGGTTAAATCAGCAATGGTTGCTGGCAAGTCACGAAGCGAAACCCATTCAGTTACTATTTTTCCTCTTGGAACTTTGGGAGGGAATGAGATAATCAGTGGGACGTTGAGGGATGGACCATAGAGAGAATGTCCATGGCTCGGGATTCCATGCTCAGAAAATTCCTCTCCATGATCCGATGTAATGATGACGATAGTATTTTCCAGGATGCCGTCAGATCGAAGCTGATCAAGAAGTTCTCCAATCTGAAAATCTAAAAAGGCAATGGCCCCGTCATATAAATTTTGAAGTCTTTCAGCTTCAGCCGGGGTGTAATTTTTCCAAAGGTCTGCAAAAGGCAATGTGTCGACGTCCTTTCCGAACATTCCCTTGTAGGGGGCTGGCGGTAGATAGGGTTCATGTGCATCAAAATAATTTAAGAAGGCAAAGAAAGGTCGGCCCTCCTCTTTTGCTTGTGGTAGCCAGTCGAGGAAAGCGCGATTAATGTCAGGAGCTTTTTTTCTATTTAACAGTTCGTAATAAGTGAACCATCGTTCGTTGGGTATGCCGAAAATGCTACGTATGAGTGATGCGCTGACGGCAAGTTCTCCAAGAGAGAATTCAAAGTCTTCATAGTGAATGAATCCACGATTGATTCCATAGACATAACTACAGTATTCAAGGTTAGCCACGAATCCGGCGGTGAGATACCCTGCGTTTCGGAGCTCTTCGGCCAAGGTGGGATAAGTGGCGTCAAGGGGAACCCGCCAATTCGTTGAGAGTTCATGCCCGTGATACCCCGTAAACATACTTCCATGAGATGGAAGGGTCCAGGGTGCCGTGCTTAAAGCCTGATCGAATCGGGCTCCTGTTGCTGCAAAATCTTTGAGTCTTGGGGTTGTTTCTCGATCATAGCCATATAGACTTAAGCTTTGGGCGCGGACAGTATCCAGAACAATGAATAAAACATTCGGGGTTTGTTGCGACACTGGAGCGGGCAGGGTTTTTATGGCTTGGTATTCTATTATCATTTGTCCGCTTGTGAGTGACACGGCAATTAGGAACTCAATCACAAGGAAAATAATTGAAGTTTTTTTCAACATTAAAAGAAACTGTTGTACGTCTAAAAATATTATTCGGGAAATGAATATGGTTGGTCCGAGGCCGACCACTAGAGCTAACCAATGATTTAGGGGGAATAACATGAGGAGAAGACTTAGTGACCAAAGAAAGGTGAATAGAACAATACTTGAACGGACCGATATCGTTTCTGCCTTGAAGGAATTTATCAGTACAAAGAGCAGCCCGAAGGCAGCGAAAATCAGCATGTTCGCCAATGGAGACATCCAAACGAAATGTGGACTGTGAATGATATGGATCCCGTGAAACAGGTATTTTTTTATTGCGTAAATTGCTATCTCACCTGTACCGGCAAGAAAACCCGCCCATATTCCAATGAGGACGTGGATAAAAGGTGAAGAGGGAAACAGGGTTTGTGGCTGCTCTTTGTTAAGCATTGTAGGTTCTTGGGGAAATAGAGTGACGAAAGAATCGGCTTAAAGTTTGAGTTTTTTAAAAATGTTTTCAGGTATTAACTTTATTATGGTCATAATCGGCCACCAGAACCCTGGAGTATATACCACGTTTTTATTTTTCAAAATGGCCTGGTATATCTGATTTCCTATCCTAGCTGGGCTTGCAAAGAGTCCATTTTTTTTCAAATGGGCTGTCATTGGAGTATCGACAAATCCCGGTTTAATTGTCACCACAGAAACTCCAAAAGGCGCTAGTCGATTTCGAAGACCTTGAAGAAAAAGAGTCACGGCCCCCTTGCCGGTGCCATAGATATAATTACTCTGTCGTCCCCGGTCTCCTGCCACAGAAGAAATTACCGCGATGCAACCCTTTCGACGTTGTTCGAAGTAGTTTGCAAGATGGGTTAAAAGGGAGAGAGTACTTAAACAATTGGTATTAAACTCCTTGATCAATGCCGGCGTGTTGTTTTGGCATTCATTTTGGTCGCTGAGGGTGCCATGAGCGATGAGAACGATATCGATTTCGGATAGGTTTGCATTTGCGATATCAATCAGTTGTTGGTGTAGTTCGAAAAGATTTAGATCCATTGGGAATTCTTCTGCCCGTCGTGCTCCCCTGACAAGTAAATCTGCTGCAACCACGTCGAGTTTTTCCTTGTTCCGTGCTACTAGGAAGAACTCTGCACCGTCTGAAGCAAAAAGCTTTGCCGTTTCGTGAGCAATCGCAGAAGTGGCGCCTAAAATGAGAATTTTCATGGGTTGCCTCATGTAGTTATGGCATTGAAATAAGTGTATTTTCTGATTTCGAAAGTGGGTCTAATAGCCTTCCGCTCGGTTCCTCCATCAAGCAATGAGAAATATGGGATGTGGTGACTCGTCGCCAGAAACTGGAAGAAAATTTCGGATCCATGAATTGAATTAGTGTCTCCCATTGCGGGAAAAAACGTTGAAAATTTGAGGCAGACATTCTTGCGTCCTTGGCTGGATATACGGCCCCACCGTATTGCAGGACAATTTCATCCAGGGAGGCAAGTAAATCCAGTGTGCGTGCTCCCTGAAATGCAAAATCCAAGGCCAGTGTCGTTCCAGGTCTTGGAAAGGAGAGAAGACCAGGCGAAGAGATTGACCCAAATTGTTTGAGAACTGCCAAAAAAGACCCTTGGCCAGAATTTTTTATTTTAGCTAGTAGAGCATAAATTCCTTCTTTTTGATGCTCGGGTGGAATGACGCATTGGTGTTGGAGAAATCCGAAAGTCCCATAAAGACGGTTCCAGTTGAGGATTGAATCTAAGGGGTAAAAAAATTGCTCATATGTTTCATTCTTTAACCCAGAAGAAAAAGGCCTCGAATGGTAGTACAAAGCATTAAATAATTTAAGGGCAGCTGGATTTAAGAAACAGGATGGAAAATTACATGGAACCTGTAGGTATTTGCGTGATTTTGGTGTGTGGGTTGGTGAATTCGCAGCATTTCCATGGTTACCTCGTATAAATATCCCTCTTCCCAAATTATTTTCTGGGGCAAAGCAATCGATCCAAGCAACTGTGTATTCAAAATCTTTTTCGGAAGAAGATGACAGCAGGAAAAACTCTTCAAGATGAGAAAACTTTAAACGCTCAGCTAAAATCCAGGGACTACGAATGTGAGTTAATTGTATTTCAGCCCGCAAAATTAATCCGGTAAGGCCCAATCCTCCGACCGTAGCGCGAAACCATTCGGGGTTTTCAGTGCGCGAACAGTACATTCGCGTACCATCGGAACGAAGTATTTCCATACTATTCACATGGCACCCAAATGTCCCAGAGCGATGATGGTTTTTCCCATGGACATCATTTGCAATCGCTCCTCCAATGGATACGAATTGCGTCCCCGGAGTGACCGGTATGAACCATCCATGTGGGATCACAACCTTGAGGATTTCTTGAAGGCTGACCCCAGACTCGCATTGAAGGATGCCGGTTGAGGCGTCAAAGGAAAGCAATCGATTAAGCGAAATTGTGTCAAGGAGAATTCCACCCTCGTTCAAGCAACTGTCCCCATAACTTCTTCCGTAAGCATGGGGAAGCACACTCGACTCCAAAGTCTCAAATTGTGGAGTCTCATGGGCCCAGAGAATGGGGTGGACCTGCTGTCGCTGGGTCTTTGGGTAGCAGCCCCATGATTGATATCGAGCCATGGTTGATTTCAATAATGAATGTTTTTAAATGGCTAATACAGCCAAGATTACTGCCCCCGCTCCTACTGCATAACTGCTTGGGTCTTTCAGGGCAATCATAAGTGGATCATCATCTAAACTTCCTCGGTGAGCCAGAAGCCATGTTCGACTGACCCAATACAGAAGTAAGGGGCAAATGAACCATAAGAAGTTTGGATTTGCGTATATAGTGGAGACCTCTGGACTATTGATGTAAAGAGCAAGGACTAGAACTGACATGTAGCCGCTTATCGTTCCCATTGTTGCAAGGATTTCTTTGTCGGCCCCTACATAGGCCCTGCGTTCAATGCCTTGAAAATTCTCCACTTTTCGAAGTCGTATTTCGGCGTAACGTTTCCCAAATGCTAGGCTGAGAAAGAAAAATATGGAAAAAGCTAATAGCCATGCTGAAATAGGAACGGAAACGGCAGCGCCTCCTGCGATAATGCGTACGGTATAAAATCCGGCGAGTGTTAGAACGTCAAGAATGGCGATTTTCTTAAGATAGGTGGAATAGATCACGGTCGTTATTGCGTATCCGCCCAAAAGGAGAGAGAACAGTGGCGGGAGTGCGAGTAAAGAAATGGAAAAAGCAAAACAAAGAAGCACAGGTTGAAGCCAGAGCCCCATTTTTATTGAAAGGGCTCCTGAAGCAAAGGGGCGCGATTGCTTTTTGGGATGTCGTCTGTCCGCAGGAAGGTCAAGTAAGTCGTTAAAAATGTATAGTCCTGAAGCACAAAAACTAAAAGCAACAAATGCCAGAGAGGCCTGGAAAAGTTGTTCAAAATGAAAGAGATGATGTGCTGTGGCGACAGGGAAAAAAAGTAGAATGTTTTTAACCCATTGATGAACTCGTAAAGCCTTTAATATGAGAGAAAATGTAGGAGTCTTGCCTTGATAAAAAACCTTGATAGAGCCGTATTTTGGGGTGGTATGTAGTAATTGGTCGTGTGATTGAACCAATGTCACTGTTTGGGCTGCTTCAAAATTCTGACGTTCGGATTGGCCAGGAGTGATATGCTCGAGGCCATTTGGGTCAAATCGTGTTTCAGTTGTCTGTTGATGTCGTCGGTGAGAGAGATATTGAAGGTCACTTCTGAGTACGACTTGTGAAAATAGTTTGAGATGTGTTGAGACTGCATGAGCAATATCCAAATTCCATCCGGTAATCAACACTAAATCTCGGCCTTGTGTGGCCTCTTCGCGGAGATATCCTATGACATTTTGGCGGAATGGAAGGTTGGATGCATCAAGGTGGACCTTCTTGGCAATCTCTTGATGAACATGTCGGAACCCTCGAAATGTCCAAATCAGGATTTGAAAAATGGAAAAAGGATTCTTTTTGAGCAGCAGTAACAGAGACTCTAAAAACGTGTTTGTTGCAAGGAGAGAGTCATCTAACTCTATGTAGAGCTTATGGGTATCCTTGCCAATAGGAGAGGACTCCTTCTTTTCAAATGATGGTTCAAGAGTTGTCGTAGTCATATCGCATTCCTCTCGATGGAACCAGCTTCCTGGCAATCTAATTGCTTAGAGTTTCTATGAAGAATGCTTGACAATAATCCCATCTCAGGTATGGACCCCGATAGCGAGTTAAACTCTTTTTGTTCTGGGTAGTTGGGTTCTGTTTGAGTGGAAGTTTCGATGTGCCAATCAAGTAGAAGCGTCGCCCAAACTGCCAGGGTGCACCAACAATAAATAGACCCTATGGTAATCGTTGCCCAAGCGGCGGGTTGGAATAAAACTGTAAATTGTAGGGGAAGTATGAATCCCACTGCAGCAAACGCAACCAATCCGTTTCTTGCCTCTACTTGATATGTGATGGCAGGAAGAGGAGTTCCCTGTAAAGTTTTTCCACGTTGGTAAATTATGGCCGTGAGTGGACCAAGGGGAAAGAATAAATAATAAATCCATCCTAGCGGGGAAATTAGAATGGCCGAGATTAGTAATAAGGCAAATGCCCTATCTACGGAATACTTTGATTGATCTTTATATATAATGAAGAATGTGCTTGTTGCGATGAGGCCTGATAACGCCAACCATAAAAAGTTTACGGTATTTGAGGAATCGAATGCCAAAGCAAAACTCGGGTTTTCCTGAAATATCCGACTAAGTAGCCCGTGAAGCGAAGCATTCATGGACGCCCATGACCAATCTACCAATCTGAGTTTTTCGATCCACTGCCAATATATCTCTTGCCCAAGTACCAAAATCCCAGTGATGTAGGAAACTATGCAAATAAAAAGGAGGTTGGCGAAGGCTTTATATTCTTTCTTTATTAGGAAATATGGAGCAAAGATGAGCAGAAAGGGTTTAATGGCACAGGCCAACCCTAATGAAAGTCCTGCTTTTGCCCATTGGGTGTTTCTTGCTTGAATCCAACTTATTGTTATGGGGAAAAGTAAAAGGAATGACAGTTGTCCCGTTAAAAAAAATGCCCCTGTCCCGCAAAAAGCTAAAAATCCAATAAACAAAACACGGCTTTGTCTTGGGGTAGGGGTCATATGCAATTCTTTTCCAATGAAGTGTAGGCTTGCGACAAGACCTATAAGGTTGAGGATGCCCCAAATGGTTAATGCTATCTCCGGGGCCATGTGCCCAAGAGGGAGAAGTGGTAGGTGAAAGTGAGGTGGGTTAAGATTCCAAAATTGTTGGCCAAACTGGGGATTAATCACAATAAATGTACCAGGATTAGGTCCATACATTTCCCCACCCTGTAAATAGGCAACGATGGAGTAGAAAAATTTACCAAAGTCATTCATGTTAAGTTTATCAATCATCAGATAGGTAAGTAGCACGTTCCAGCCTATGATGAGAGTGGCGAGAAATACGAAGCATGGTAGAGATATCCCATTGAAGGTAGGACGTTGAATGATTGATCGAATATTCATACTGGGTATTTTAATTTTATCCATTGGAGATGGAACCTTGCGCCTTAATGGTTGGTCCTGGAACATTGAGGATGACTAATGGTAGATGGTTCCTAGTTTTCATGCTTGTGTCTATAAGGGCTATGCCAATCGTATTCCTTGGTGTGCAGGAATATGATCAAGAAGTGAAAATGATTTATGTAATTCAGAAATGGGATTACCCACTTGTGTGATATGTTCCTCATGTATCGGACCTAACCAATTGGAGGCTTTAGCGAGATACTCGACTCTGTGAGGGTCAATTTTCATTAAACGAGCGCAGGTAGCATCGACTGCAGGAAGGTTGCGACCCATCACAAGGACTCCAGAATGAATAGGTGTGCCCATAATAGGTCCGTCGCCCTCCATTCCCACGATACCATCAACGATGGCAAAGTGGGGTTGTAGGGTCGCATTGATATCCAGAATCGAATTGGTGATGCCAGCCTGATGTAGAACATTTTTGGGCCAGCCGTAGTAAATTCCAGGCATGACTCCAAATAGGTTTTTCATGGATAGTGTGGCGCCGGCCCAATGGTGGGTTTTGAGCTTTGCAATAGATACGATCCAATCAACCGAATCAAACACGCGAGGAAAAGTGAGCCTCTGAAGCTTCGTTTTGTTGCCCAAGTTTGGGGTAGCCCTTCCACTTTCATAATTCAGGTTCAGGAATTGAATTTTGTCCTCGTAAAGGATGTCTCCCAGTCCTGAGGTTTCTATGACATCAAGGGTGTCACGTCGATGACCAGGTCCTTCCCCGACCATAACTTCTAATGCCCCGAATGAAAGAAAAGCCTCGATGGCTCCTCGAACAACTAATGGGTGGGTGTTGATGTGGCTGGCTCCTTGATGTGTTTCAACAAGATTAGGCTTCAAAAGAATACGTTTGCCTTTTATTTCAGAAGGCGTAATTCCCAGCTCCTGAAAGCCAGAGATGATCACCGAGCGAATATCTTCGCTATAAGTACTGGCTTGACCAATGAAAGTTCGAGCTTTAAGTGTTGGTCGATTTATCCATTCAGCGAACGATATCCCAGAAGAAACGAGAAGCCCACCAGCAAGGATCGTGCGAAGGAGTTCCCGTCGTGTCCAGAGGTTAGGATTCAGTGAAGACCAAGACATTAATCAGTTCCTTACATGCTCGCCAAAGTGGCAGTCGAAGTTTGAGAAGAAACCTCAGCGTTGATTAGGTTATTAAGACCGTGGGGAGCGATCAATGGGGCCAATAGCAAACATAAAGACGGTGTATCGTATCCTCCAAATCGTTCTCGATGTTTCCATGTATCGTGAATGCGTGTTGTGGCATCGGGGGGAGTTTCATTCCAAGCGTTAAGACCCAGAAGGCTCCATCCTACTGCAATCGGCGTTCGAAGGCGTGTGAATTCGGTCTGTAAAAATTCAAGACTTTTAGAAATGTGAATCCTGGAAATTCTCCCAGCCAAAGCCGACAGTGCCGCACCCGTATCTTCGGGTGAGGGTTTGAGCTCTTGTTCAAAAACCATTGTATTTCCATAGTTCCACCCCCCATGGGATAATTGACGATCCAAGATCATACTTGTGGCTTCCTTTAATCTGGGATGATCGGAAAAGCCAACATTATGTAAGGCCGTCATGGCCATGGCTGTAGACTCGACCCATGAGTGGGTATGGCCAATCCAGGGCCATCCCTTTAAAGAGGGGTCATGGCCTAAAGGTGTTTCAGGATTTTTTATCCAATGCTCTCCTGAGGAATTTAGTAGAAATTGGATGGCTTTCTCTCGCGACACATGATGGGATTTCGATGTTTCCCAAGCCAAAATTGAAATTGGGGTTGGCCAAAAAGATTCGGGGTGATCGGGAGAAAGACTTACCCGACCGTCTGGCATTTGAAAGGAGGTTAAGTAATCTCGGGAGCGTTGGAGGACTTGTGCGTCGTGTTTAAAGTGACTAAGGATGATGGTGCCCCAGGCCGTAGCATCCGGACGATCCTCACCTTGAGTAGTGAACAGGAACCCTCCGTTAGGACGGATTCGAGTGCGAAGTTCATTGAGAAGAATTTCCACAGAAACTTTCCAGTGCTGGCGTGCCCTTAAGCCCTAGGACAATTGCTTGTATTTTGGATGTAATAGGATCTCATGCGTTAACCATGTCCTTGCCAAACTATTAATGGAGTCAAAAATGGGGGCAAAGAGTGAGCTCTGGCAATGGAATTTTCGGTTTGAATGTGAAAGGACTTTATTTTTAACTGTCAGGGTATTGTTCTCCTAGGGAATCTCGTACTCCAGGTATTGAAATACGTGAAAGGTTTTTTTCAAAGGGAATGAATACTTAATTAAGTTTGGAGGTCATTTGAGTTAAAGAACGCCATGAATTGATAGAGAATTTACAGCAAGAAAACCGGACAAATACATCATTTTTACCTAGGGTGAATGCTAATCAAGGGAAGGCAAAATCAAGCCGATAGGAGTACAGAAGCGAGTGATGTTGAAGCGATTTTCTTGAGCCTGAAAATTTTAATTAAAGCTCTAAGCCTTATCCTTTTATTTGTCTCTTCAAAGATGGTCTAGGTGGGACGCAAGGTTTTAGAAGGGCAAACCGATAGCAGAATTGGATGCATTAGTACGAAATTAATAGTGAATCGAGAACTCCTTCTCGAAATGGCAAACCTGTCGTGAGGCAGGGACGCAAAGCCACGGGTCAGAAGAATTTCAGCTGACAGCCGGGTTGTCGAAGGAAGGGATGCAGTGCCACCCATAGGGATGGAGTTCTCCTGCTTGCTCTAAGAGGAGATTTCTATGACCACTTGGTATTGGTTGCTGCCTGAAGATAATCCATGTGAATCCCACAATAATCAGTGGAAACACTCCTCTTCTCTAAGCTCCATCATTACATCGAAATATTCTGTTTTGAAGCCATGGGTTCTTGTTAAAGGTTCCCAACGGCATTGTGCGCTACTCTCCCAAAAATATTTAAAAACAGGTCCTTTCCTAGAAGTAAATAAACGTAAATCCAATCTTTCAGATTACGGTTCCTTTGGTTTTGGCTGTGGAGTAAGAAGCACTGGCATCGTTCCTCCGCGGGGCCATAAATCCTTTGCTCAGCCAGCCCCTCGGGAAGTGGAACCCCAGTCTAGTAGCAAGCGAGATTTGTGCTGGCAACGTGAACATCTACTATTGACATCAAAACATCTTCCTAGTCGGGCTCCCCTTCCCGATAAAGGCAAACCTGTCGTGAGGCGGGGGCGCAAAGCCACGGATCAGGTCAGCGATCTGAAAGCCGGGTTGCCGGAGGAGGAATAGGAAAAGGGGATAGCCGAGGCTGGTGGAAATACGGGCCACCCCGTTTCGGCAATATTCTTTATTTATCGTGCCCGTGAGGAGATTCGATATGACGAATTCTGTCATGCAGTTTATTCGGGATGAAGAAGGGGCTACCGCTCTTGAGTACGGATTGTTGGCTGCTCTTATTGCTGCCGCGATTGTGACAGCAGTGACTCAATTAGGTACCACGGTGTCTAATACCTTCAACTCCATTGCCAACGATATGGCGGCTGCTACGGCCAGCTAATCTGCAATGTAAGCTCCTTCGGTTGTTCCCCTCTGAGAACCTATCCGATCTTCGCATCGGATAGGTCTCAAAGGGATTACGCAGGGAAGGCTGGGATAAATAGTGGCCTGTATGGATCTACCAACCAGCACACACGACTATAAAAATTTTTGTTCCTTGCCGCCTTTTCGCATGAGGTGCTCCTCCATCCCCATGGATTGGGACCGAGGAAAAAGTCGACTGGGAATATTGAGGGAACCACTATGAACGTGAAGACAACGCAGATCTCACCCTCTCGTGCAATCAAAAGCCAGCGCGGCAACACAACGACTGAAATGGCGATGATGTTGCTCCCATTTGTCATTTTGATAATGGGGGTCATGGAATTCGGCTGGTATTTTCTTCATCAACATACGCTCCAATATGCCACCCGAGAAGGCATGCGTTTGGCATTAGTTGGGGAAGTTTTAAATGATGAAAATGGAAATCCTCAAACTCGAGATGCTTCTATCAGACAGGTCATCCATGAAAAGGGTGAAATTGGGTTAATGAATATTGACCCAGCTGATGACATTTCTATTTGGAAGGCTGGCGCAAACGATGACGAAGAAGGTGGCTTGACATTTGATGAACTCGCCCCAAATGCCGGTAATCCAGCAGATTACATGAGAATCAAGGTTGACTATCAACATCAATTTTTGACACCGCTTATCGGCCAATTTTTCTCAGAATCAGAAGCAATTACTCTGAGAGCTGAAGCGACTTATCGTAACGAAGATTTCACAGTGGAGGGGGTATAAACGCCATGGCTAATCACATCGTTCGAAATCAAAAAGGAATGGCGGCAGTTGAGTTTTCCGTGTTGGTCAGCATTGCCCTCCTCATTATCTTTGTAATCGTGGACTTTGGCACGCTGATACAGGCTCAAGCGGTTGTGACCAATATTACGAGAGAAGGGGGCAGTTTAGCGTCTCGTGACCTAAAAAATGGTTCAGACCTTTTGGACCTCATGGCGGAATCAAGCGCCCCACTTAATTTTACGCAAAATCCAGAATTGTACAAAATATATCTTGCCAAGGCCGACGCTGGCGAAAATGCCAGTAACCCAGACCCAACATGCACGGTGCAAGAACTTGGATCATTAGATGCGATTGCAGGCAATGGCGTCGATTCTCCTGCAAATAGTCCAACCTGCGATTTGCCGCAAAATTTGTACGATCTTTTAAAGTATGACGATAGCGTGGAAGTACAAGCGGCCCCGATTTCCCAGTTTACTATTGTCAAAGTTTATTATGTACATCAACCTGTCACCCCCTTGGAAGAATTTTTTAATGCTTCAGGGCATACCGTGAATAATTATGATCTCTACGATGAGCTGGGCCAATACGGCCAAGATGGTGAGTCGGATGGGATTTTGATTACGAGCAAGGCGGTGTTTTGATCGCTTTTTTGAAGGCGAAAAAGGGTTGGTAACATTGGTAACAATTGAACGCCAGATTTCCCGGGCAGATAGCTACAGACAAATTTTGTCCGTGATGGGGAGCAGTATATGAAACCAATTAAACATTCTTTAGATTTAGATAACTTAGAAAACAGAGATGTAGTTCGCGGTTCGAAACGCCAAAGTAGCAAGCTTCATGTGTCGAATTCGCGAGGAATTTTTGCCCTTGTCACAGCCTTGTCGGTAGTGAGTTTGTTTGCCTTTGTGGCGTTGGGCATTGAGGTAGGTCGATGGTATGTGGTGAGAGCCGAATTATCAAAATCCGTGGATGCCGCAGCCCTGTTGGGTGCAAAAAATTATTCAAATCCCTTTCTTGTGACCGAAGATCTCATGGCCGCAGTAGGGCAAGCGAATTTCAGCCCAGGGCTATTGGGTACGGAGGGCAATCCCCAAATTACAGGGACCAAAGGAGCTGAAGGCAAAGTATTTGTCGAGGGCAGCACGAACGTTTTAAATAAAATCACGCAGGTGGTCGAAATGCAAGACCATATTGCCAAGGGGACCTATGAAAAAACATATATCACGTCATCAGGGGTAGCCCAACAACGGGAAGTAGAAATCATGCTTGTGCTCGATGAATCTGGGTCAATGAGTAGTGCCATGAGTAATTTAAAGACCGCAGCCAAGAGTTTCGTTGATTTTTTTGAGCATACTGATGACACTGACCAGATGGGTCTTATTACATTTGCTTCAGGCGTGGTGGTTGAACGTGCCCTTGGGCCAAATTTTTATGATGATATGACCACGGCCATTGATAATATGTCTGCTAGTGGTGGTACCAATACGGAAGATGCGTTGGATCAGGCCGATGGTCCCTCAGGGTTCACGGATCAAACCGGGATTCCAGGTGACGAAAGAGTCCAACAATTTCTGGTGTTTTTCTCAGATGGTAATCCGACGGCCTTCCGTGGAGATTTTACTCGAAATGGCACTGACTATGATGCCGTGGGGTATGCGGCTAATTGGGATATCAAATTAATGAATCCTAATTCCCAGTTTTCGTATCTCAATGTGAAGCAATATGAAACGGGTGATGGAAAAACCACGGGTTCTACAGTTTGTCAATCAGGGAGCCCGCTTGCTGGATATTCAAACACCAAGTGGCATGTCTTGGATGATCCCACCTATGGGGTGAGCGGATATAGTGACTTTTTAGAAGTCTACTATTCTGACTTATTAGGAACCACCGATCCTGAAAAGTGTAGCCTTAATTGGAATAAGGGAAGGGACTATGTCGAAGCTATTACGAAGCAAATGGCTATTGACCATGCCCAGGAGGTTAAAGACAAAGGCATTAAAATCTATACCGTTGGGCTAGGTAGTGTGGATCAGGACTTCCTATCTCAAATCGCGAGCGGGCCAGGGTTTGAATATTTTGCACCAACCTCTGCCGACTTGAAAAATTTGTTCCAAAAAATTGCCACGAATATCAGGCTGCGCCTAGTTCAGTAATGCCGTTATGGATGTGTGGTGTGGAAGCGTAGTCCCTGTGATTGGAAGTTGGAGGAGGGAATCAGGATGGTACAGATTCTAAAATTTTTGACCGATGAAGAAGGAGCGACAGCATTAGAGTATGGACTTTTGGCAGCCTTGATTGCTGCGGCCATTGTGGCCTCAGTGACAAATCTCGGACAAGTCATCCTTAATGCATTTAATTTTATTACGGCTGCCATGCAAGCGGCTGTTGGTGGTGGGAGTTAACGACTAACCTTCTTGCCATGTGACAGTTTTAAAAAACGGCCGTGCCGGCTCTTTTAGAGTAGTCGGGACGGCTGTTTTTCGTTGTAAGGATATACATGGAAAATATCTGGTTAACTCTATTTGTCATCATGGTGGTTGTCGGGGCTGCCGTGACGGATTTCCGAAAGCAAAAAATTCCAAATATCTTAACGTTCCCTAGTATGGTCGTGGGTATTGCTGGTCACAGCCTTGTTCATGGATGGCAAGGCCTAGGCTTTAGTCTTAGTGGGCTAGGATTAGGACTTATTCTTCTTCTAGGATTCTATGCGATGGGGGGGATGGCAGCAGGTGATGTAAAGTTGATGGCCGCTGTCGGTTCATTTTTAGGCCCTCTAAATATATTTCTAGTTTTCCTCATGACGGCAATTCTCGGAGGGTTTTATTCTCTTGGCATGATGATTCATGTTTTAGGTTTTCGTGGGATGTTGGAACATGTGGGGGGAATGTTCAAAACTTTGTTCCTGACAGGAAGAATTAAGCTGGCGTTTGCAGGAAATGCCGAATCCGAAGTCAAGTTGCGTTATGGACTTGTTATTGCTCTGGGAACGTTAACTTTTCAATTTTGGTTTTGGATTGGTATTGGTTGATCGTCAAACGAATGATCTTTCTGTTTCCAAAAAATTTATTTTCTTAAATGGGTTAAGGAGAAGAAAAAACACTCCGATACATCAGACATGGATTGTTGTATGCCGTTCACTCCTTGAGTAGATTTTTTAATTTGAGAGTGTTTCCGAAAGGCCCTGGTTATGGTTCGAAATCGTTCTCTTCTCTTTTTTGGATTGGCGATTCTTTTGGCCTTTGGAACTTCTATCATGGCCTATAATTGGTTTCAAAACCAAACCCCAGCCCCCCAAGTTAAAAAAATCGTAAAATTTGAGGGAACCCCTATTGTCGTGGCCAGTGCGGACCTTCCGTGGGGTACCCCCTTGACCAAAGAAATGGTTCGAGTTGTGAATTATCCAGCTGAGCATTTGCCAGAGGGAAGATTTGAGAACATTGATATGTTGCCTGGACGGGTAGTGCTCACCCATCTCAAACGGAATGAGCCGATACTGGAATCCAAACTTGCCCCGTTGGATATTAAGAATGGGGGTGTTGGTGGTGTTTTGCATCCTGGGATGCGGGCCATGGCAGTTCGGGTGAATGAAGTTGTGGGTGTCTCAGGATTTTTAAAGCCAGGAGATCGTGTCGATATTATGGTCACTCTCCAAAATCGTGGAAAGAGGGAAAAGATTACCAAAACGGTCTTAGAAAATACCTTGATTTTGGCTGCTGGAACACAAATGGAGCGGAAGGGACCAGGGGAAAAACCAAGGGCAGTGAAAGTTATCACCTTTGAAGTGTCTTTGGAGGAAGCTGAAAAATTAGCGTTAGCTTCCACGGAAGGAAAATTGCGTTTAGCTCTTCGCAGTCCAATTAATACAGAACCCGAGCTGACCAAAGGTGCAACTACACAAAACTTACTGTCCTCTTATCGAGCGGCAAGCCGGGCACCAGTGGCAAAACGGCGAGCCATCTCCCGTGACAAAGTCGAATTGATTAAAGGCACGAACCGAAAATATTTAAGTTTTTGATTAATCAAGCAACCCTGAAAAATGGATGCCCAAATACAGTCTCAAGGCTAATAGATCAAATCAAATAAAAGTTGCATAACCATCATGAGCAATAAATTTTCTGTTTTTAATAGTTCTCTAATACAACCAATTTCTTGTCGGATATCTAAGCTGGCGGTTGTTTTTGTCGTAACGCTTTCCCTGATTTTTGGTACCCCAATTCAGGCTTTATCTGATGGGCTGACACGAGACATCATTCAAACTCCCAATCCTCAAACCTTGTCAGTAGTTGTCGGGAAATCAACCGTTCTCCAAAGCCCTTTGCCCTTAAAACGAGCGTCACTCGCTAATCCGGAAATTGCCGATACATTGGTACTTTCCCCCACCCAATTATATCTCAATGGAAAAACCATTGGATCGACAAATCTCACATTGTGGGGCCGTGATGGAAATGTGTTCGCGGTGTATGATGTTGTGGTTCAGCCAAATATTACGCGCCTGAAAACCCAGATCCATGAATTGTTTCCGGAAGAAAATTCAATAGAGGTACGTGCCTCCCAAGCACATATTACCCTTTCAGGATCTGCTTCAGGTCCGGAGGTGATTACCCAAGTTGTCGGGTTAGCCAACACTTATGCACCTGAAAAAGTGATGAACTTTATGCAGGTTCAAGGAGTGCAGCAAGTCATGTTGGAGGTGAAAGTCGCAGAAATGGCGAAAGGGGTGTTGAAGCGTTTGGGGGTAAACATACTAAATGTTTCAAATCGTACCGAGACCATTGGGTTGCTTGATGATCTTACTTCATTTTCAAGGGATGACCAAACAGGGGCCTTAACGCAGTTGCTCGGAACGAGTGTCGATTTGGCCGTAGGATTTGATCTTGGAAGCGATGTCTTGCTGGTGGCTCTTGCCGCCTTGAAACAGCACAATCTCACAAAAATTTTGGCGGAACCAACACTGGTCTCTCTGAGTGGGCAAGAAGCCAGTTTTCTTGCGGGTGGGGAATTCCCTGTTCCCGTACCCCAATCATTTGGAGTGACCACCATCAAATTTAAGGAATTTGGAGTAAGCTTGAAATTTAATCCAACAGTTTTGGGTGATGGAAATATTACATTGAAAATTGCTCCTGAAGTATCGGAACTAGATTTTTCAAATGGTGTAAATTTTGAAGGATTCACCATTCCGGCATTACTCACGAGAAAAGTCGAAACAATCATTGAATTAAAGGATGGTCAGAGTTTTGCAATCGCGGGTCTTCTACAGGACAACATTCGCGAAGCCATTGCAAAGTACCCAGTCTTAGGTGACATCCCTATTTTGGGGGCCCTATTCCGGAGCACCAGCTTCCGAAAAAATGAGACCGAGTTGATTATCATTGTAACTCCTCGTTTAGTGAAGCCATTGGATATGAAAAAACAAAGTCTTCCCACGGATGCCTATTTGGAGCCGAATGATTTTGAACTCATGCTCATGGGATACATGGAGGGGGTACGACGAAATCCTGGTCAGAATTCAGGAGGAGTATCACAGGAAATATCTAAGACAAAACAGTCAAATCGAAAAACGCTTTCTGTTTCTTCACCCACAGAGCCCCCTTCAGCACTAGTTCCGATGGCTGGTGGGTTCGAGGGGCAGTTTGGGCATTTGGCACCCTAAGATCTAGAGGTATTTGATGGAACGAATAATCCCAAATTTTATCATGGTTGGAATTTTTAGTGTGTTACTTGAAGGATGTCTGGTCTGGCCAACGATGACTGAAACCATGGGGCATCGGCCTGTTGAAATGGGTAAGGATGATCAAGTCATGTTCCCAACGGCTCCTCAACCCATTAACTTATCCACAAATTATGGCAATTCATTTAGAGCGGCCCGTGACAATCAAATTCTTAATCCTGAGGCTTCAGATAATTTAGAACCTGTTGAAGGGTTGGATGGAAATGCAGGTGTTCTTGCGACACAACGATTCAACTCATTCTTTAAGAAGCCTCCATTTGGAGGAAAAAAAGCCGGAGGCTCTGGTAAGTAATGAGTCAACAATCTTGGAAACCAGTACGATTGAATGATGGGAAGTCTGGAGGGAGCAAGGGAGGATCGTCCAGCCAATTTCTGGTGGACTTAGTCATTTATAATCCAGAAGTCAAAAAAACCTTTCAAGAGGTGGTTGACGCTCATCCAAGTTTACAGGTCAAAGATCCCAATGATCCTACTGTGGCGCGACTTGTTATTTTAGAACTTGATGAAGACCCATCTGAATCCTTTTCCTTTATTGAAACTGTCGTCCAAGCGGTCGAAGGGCGAGAAGTATTTCTTACATCACCCCGCACAGATTCTCAGGTACTACTGGAAGCACTTCGGGCGGGCGCCAAAGAATTTTTTCCTCAGCCAATTCAAGAATCTGAAGTGGGAGTGGCTTTAGAGAAATTCGTGACTCGATGTCAACAGGCGACAAAGGAACACACGAAAAAAGTTGGAAATATTCTTTGTCTCCTTGGAGGAAAGGGTGGCGTAGGGACCACGACAGTAGCCGTAAACCTTGGCTTGGGTCTTCATGGCGCTTCGCCAGGAAGATCGGTGGTCCTGGTTGAATTAAATCAGCATGGTGGGGACCTAGCGATCTTTCTTGATGTGCAGTCCAATCATAGTTTGCGTGACCTCGGCTCAGATTTGACTCGATTGGACCTTGCCTTGTTGACGCGTGTGCTCACCAAGCATTCTTCAGGAATGCATATTCTTCCTTCTGGATATGATGATTTGAGTAGTGGCCGGATTTCCCCAGAATCCGTGGAGCCCATCTTGAAACTCCTCCAATCAGTATTTGATCATGTCGTGGTTGATTGTGGTCATGTGTTGGACCTTCCGACTAAAAAGGTACTTGAGATGGCATCAACGATCATTGTGATGTCGACCTTGATTGTCCCGGTCATTCACCGAACTAAAAAAATCTTAGATTTATTACGGAATTCCGGCATTGATGGGAAAAAAGTTCGTGTGGTGTTTAATCGTTTTTCTACACAAGAACAGGAGGTACTTCGAGAAACCGAGGAAACTCTTAAGATTGACTCCTCCTTTGTGATACCTAACGACTATCCCACAGCAAGTGATTCAATTAATAACGGGACGCCAATGGTCCTCTCGGCTCCCCGAATGCCTATTACCAAGGTCTTTCATGATATCGTAAAGGATTTAGGGTTTGGTTCAGATGACCCAAAAGAGCAGGCAAATTGGATGGGGCGTTTGCGAGGAATGATGAATGGGCGGGCGGCATCCAAGACCGCTCAAGTGTCATAGGATTTCCTTCCAGTGAAGGGTTTTTACCTCAATGTTTAGTCCTAATTGGGATGATAGTGCAGCTATTGGACTTGCGAATTATGGTGACCTCAAGCATGAATTGCATCGGAAGGTCATCGAAGCACTTGATCTTTCTGTTGTCTCAAAACTCGATCCGGATCTACTCAAAAAAGAATTAAGTACACTTGTCGAACATCTCCTCGAGCAGGAGTCTGCCCCGCTTAACATCCGAGAACGCGAACAACTAATTTCCGAAATTCAAAATGAAGTGATGGGGCTGGGACCCCTCGAACCGCTTGTTCAAGATCCAACGATCAATGATATTTTGGTGAATCGTTGCGATCAGATTTATGTGGAACGGGCAGGGAAGCTTGAATTAGCCGACGTACGATTTCGCGATGAAGCGCACCTGAGGAAGGTGATCGAAAAAATCGTGTCTGCCATAGGGCGTCGGATTGATGAGTCTTCCCCCATGTGTGATTGCCGGTTGTTGGATGGCTCTCGGGTAAATGCCATTATTCCTCCTCTTGCCCTTGATGGTTCATCAATCTCAATCCGGAAATTCAGCAAAGACAAACTTCAGATTCAAGATCTCGTCAATAAGCGATCCTTGACCCCAGAAATTGCGGAGCTGCTCCAAGGCATTGTGGAAGCAAGACTAAACGTCATTATTGCAGGGGGTACTGGCTGCGGAAAGACTACGATTTTAAATATTTTGTCAGGATTTATTCCAGACGACGAGCGAATCATTACGATAGAAGATGCGGCGGAGCTCCAACTTCGGCAGGATCACGTCGTTCGTCTTGAAACACGGCCACCCAATGTTGAAGGGAAAGGAGAAGTCAACCAACGAGATTTGGTGAAGAACTGTCTCCGTATGCGACCCGATCGAATCGTGATGGGGGAATGCCGTGGTCCCGAAACCTTGGACATGCTCCAAGCGATGAACACGGGTCATGATGGTTCGTTAACAACGATTCATGCGAATACTCCACGGGATGCCTTGACTCGAATTGAAACCTTGGTGGCCTTGGCTGGTTTGAATATTAGTACCAAGGGCCTTCGCCATTATATTAGTTCAGCGGTAGATGTCATTTTGCAAATGACTCGCTTGTCCGATGGGTCAAGGAAATTAACCAGTTTGCAAGAAATTACTGGGATGGAAGGAGAGATTATCACACTCCAAGAAATTTTTACGTTTGAACAGACTGGGTTATCTGATGATCGAAAGGTCCGTGGAAAATTTACGTCAACGGGAGTTCGCCCGAAGTTCACGGAGAAGTTTAGAGCGTTGGGAATTGAATTGTCTCAAGATGTCTTTGATCCCTTAAAAGTCTATGAAGTGTAAGTTATTTTGTGGGCGATACTTCTTGAGCACATCTCTGGTAACAGCAATGACAGGATTTAGAGGACGGGGCTGAGGAATTAATCATGACAATTCTCATGAGTATAGGCATTTTCTTGTCAGTGATCCTATTTATTGAGGGAGGTGCCTATGCCTACCATGCTCATTTGAATCCTAAGACCAAAGCCCTGAAACGGCGTTTACGCGGTTCTGTGGGGTCAACACCTACAAGAAAGACCCCAGAGCAAGTTGAGGTCATGAGAAAAAGAAGTTCAGGGGACATGCCCTGGATTGATCGGTTGTTAACAAAGTTGCCGAAATTAGACTCCCTCGAAAAAACTCTTCAACAAGCTAATAGTAGTATGCCGCTGGGCGTGTTTTTGTTTCTCTCCGTAGGGATGGCCGTGACAGGCTTGGCCATTGCTGCCCTCAATAATGCCCCTCTTTATGCCATGTTCATTGCGACGATCGTTGGTGGGTTTTTGCCGTGGTTGTATATGCGTCGGCAGCGAGCTCAGCGCTTTAAAGATTTTCAACGCCAACTTCCTGATGCATTAGACTTAGTCTCTCGGTCACTTAGGGCCGGCCACGCGTTTAGCGTGGGCATGAAAATGGTAGGGGACGAATTCCCCGATCCGATTGGGCCAGAATTTAATCGAGCCGTTGAAGAAATATCTTTTGGCATTGATGTGGCGGAAGCATTAAAAAATCTTTCAACGAGAATCGAATGTGTGGATCTACGGTTTTTTATTACTTCTCTGATTGTACAACGAGAAACAGGTGGAAATCTTGCAGAAATCCTAGAGTCGATTAGTCGGCTGATTCGGCAACGTTTCGAATTGTTAGGAAAGGTTGCCGCTCTATCAGCTGAAGGGAAATTGTCTGGAATAGTTCTTGTCTTGTTGCCCTTTGGGATTGGCATTCTTCTCTGGTTTCTGAATCCTGCCTATATGAATCTGCTTGTCACCGACCCTATGGGAAAAAACATGTTAACGATTAGTGGGGTCTTGATGGTCATTGGTTCATTTATGATGAAAAAAATGATTTCTTTTAAAGTGTAAGGATTTCATGGATCAAGCGCTTATCATTGCTTTTATGGTGTTTATGATGACGGTCCTCACCATGGTGGGTGTCTATACTCTTGTCCGTTCTCGACAAACTGCAAAAGATTGGGGTGAACGTATAAGGGGAAGAACGCCGACAGTTGAAAGCACGGAAACCGGTAAAGGCTTGGCATATCTGAGCGGAATATTTCTTAAGCTTCTTGAGCGATTAGGTCAGGCCAATAAACCCAAAGACCAAGCGGAAACCTCTCGTCTTAAAAAGACGCTTGTGACGGCAGGGTATCGTGGACCTCGGGCTCCAGTAATTTTTCTTGGGAGTAAAATATTTCTCGGGATACTTTTTGGTGCATTGTTTTTTATTTTTGGTGACCAGATTACAAAAGGTATGACGGCTAATGTCTTTTCCATGATCATGATCGCTACGGCACTTGGGGGCTTTTATATGCCTCAATTGTGGTTGTCTCTGGCAACTTCACAACGAAAGCAAAAGTTGCTCAATGGGTTTCCCGATGCCCTGGATCTTATGGTGGTCTGCGTAGAAGCTGGTCTTGGGCTTGATCAAGCCATTGCTCGAGTGGGTGAAGAAATCAAAATTGGGCATAAAGACCTTGGTGATGAATTCCAATTAGTGAGCTTGGAATTGCGCGCTGGGTTTTCTCGTGAACAAGCGTTGCGAAATTTAAGTGATCGCACTGACATTGATGAAATAAGAAGTTTGATTGCCCTGTTGATTCAAACTGATCGGTTTGGGACGAGTGTGGGCCAAGCCTTACGCGTGCATTCAGATTCCATGCGAATGAATCGACGCCTTCGGGCCGAAGAAATGGCGGCGAAGCTGCCGGTTAAACTCATGCTTCCCCTTATAGTGTTTATCTTTCCGAGTTTAATGGTCGTCATTATTGGTCCAGGTGCGATAAAACTTATTCGAAATTTTCTGCCCGCTATGTCAGGAAGTTAGTTATTTTAGGCGGTACCTTATTAGGGCCACTCGTCAATACATATTACCGCGAAGGGAATATCATGAAATTAATTCAGATGCCACAATATCTTATTGTTACTGCTTGTTGCGGCCTCATCTTAGTGGGGTGTGAGTCTTTTTCTATGAAGCCCCAAAAATTTTCTACTCCCGATGAACATTATCAGCAAGTATTAGAGGCACAAAAAGCTGGTGTAGAATTTGATGAAGCTGCAAAAAATCTTCCGGAAGCCACGGCTGAAGAGCATGCCAAACTTGGAGATGCTCATCTTCAACAAGGGCAGTTAGGGCTGGCGATTGGTCAATATCTTCAAGTCTTAGAAAAAGATCCCACACAAACTGCCACTCGGTATAAATTGGCTATGCTGTTATTAAAGCATGGCAAGGCTGATGCTAGTCGGAAAGAATTTAAGAAAGTGCTCGAGCAAGATGACCAATTTGCCTTAGCCTACGAGGGGCTAGGCCAAGCATTTCTCGTGTTAGGTGACCATCTTGGTGCAGATCAATCGTTTCGCAAAGCACTCAGCCTTGATCAAAATCTTTGGCGATCCCATACCTATTTGGGCATTATGGCTGATCGACGTCATCTGCATTTATCGGCCATTGAGGCATACAATGCAGCGTTAGCCATTCAACCTAGAGAAGGGATGGTCTTGAATAACCTAGGTATGGCTCAATATATGAACCGGCAATATCGTCAAGCTGCAAACACTTTTCAGTTGGCCATTCAGGCAGGAACAGACTCACCGAAAGTAGCAAACAACTTGGGATTAGCACTTTCAAAGCTAGGAAAGTTTCCAGAGGCTTTTGATGCATTTAAAAAGGGGACAAATCCTGCCAAGGCCTACAATAATGTCGGAATTGCTTTGCTGGAAGCAGGGCGGCCAAAGCGTGCCATATCCTGCTTTGAAAAGGCCATTGAGTTGGAACCGACGTTTTATGAAAAAGCCAATGAGAATCTTGAACAAGCCAAACGAGCTGCGAGTCAGGTTGACCCAAAGGGGTCTACTAAATTAGAGGCCTGTTTGTAGCGTTTAGAGTTTGAAAGGACGTCTCTAGTTATCCGGAAAACTCTGACGAGAAAAAATTCCCACCGTTTTGGTTAATGAACTATGACGATAATGTTGAATTTCTTTTCTTTTTTTTCACTCCTTTCTCCCCAATAGAAAAACGTGGGTACGTTATGGCCTCACTCCGGCAGTGCGGGCAACGGCTAGGTCGTTTGAGGCGAGTCCGATGTCGAAATTCATACCCGCAATCAATGCATGTCGGTTTTTCCATCATAATTTGTTGTGACGGGCTTCTGGCGAAAGAACGAATGATATGAGTCAGATGGTCCTCTACCTGCCGTTCTGAGAGATGGACTAGACCAGATAGTTCGTGCACGGTATAGGATTGATGGGCCAATAAGTGAATGAGGTATTGTCGAGCGGTCAAGGCCGAGGAAATCCTATGGTGTCAAGATTACAAGAACCTTTAAGTAAGTGGTGTATGGCCTTTGGTTCATTGGCGTAAAATGGCTTCTCTTCTAGCATGTAGTTTTCCTGCTTCTTCTTCACGATTCATCAAGTTCATTAGAGAACCATACACTTCAAGGGTTGAGGCAATCTGTGGATGCTCCATTCCAAAGGCCTTTTCTCGAATCTTTAACGCCTGTTTAATTAATGGTTCTGCCTTTTGGTATTCTTGCCTGTCCTGGTAAATTTGAGCAAGACTCGTGAGAGCGTTGGCCATGTTTGGGTGTTCAGCACCTACGGATTTTGTCCAAATTGGGAGTGCCCTCCAAAAATAGGGTTCGGCTTTTGCCAAGTCATGTTGCCGCCGATATACCTCCCCTAAAGAGTACAAGACCGAGGCGAGTCGGCTATCGGACTCTCCCCACATTTCGGCCTGTGGCAAGGCTTTTGTCAGGAGACCTTCTGCATAGGCATATTCCTTCTGTTCAATGGCTTCCTGAGCTTCTCGTAAGGAAGCTTCCCAGGGGGATTCCTGACCGCTGCATCCATACAGCGGGAGCCCCAACAATACTAATAGGAAAAGACACCTCAGTTGTTTCATCAGTTCTTTCATAGTAAAAAACTTATAAGGTTTTCGCCAACTTTGTTGTGGAGGAGATTGGAAAGTCTATCCATTTAGGCTTTTTCCTGGACATTTCCCTTTCTCCACTGTAGCCTTATTAATTGGAGTGAAGCATTCTTATGTCTTTGAAATTAGGCATAATTTCGAGGTGCAAGGGGTTTAAGCATGAGTGTCATTTCGAGAATTGAAAAATTCCTACGACGAGATTTATGGCTCCCTGAGCTGGAAACGCTCCGAGGCTGGGCAGCATTCTATATCAAGACCCTTCGGTTGATCGTCGTCGCATTTTCAGACTTTCGTGACGGTGCGTTAAGCATTAGGGCCACGAGTTTGGTGTCTACTACCCTATTGTCTTTGGTCCCGGTATTGGCAGTGACGTTTTCTGTGCTGAAAGGTTTTGGCATTCATCAGCAAGTGGAACCGCTCTTGGCACAAGCTCTTGAGCCATTAGGCGCCAAGGGGGCGGAGCTTACCACCAAAATCATCGAATTTGTGAATAATCTTAAAGTGGGAGCTTTGGGGGCGGTGGGTGTGGCTGGACTCTTTTATACGACGTATTCGCTCATCGATAAAATCGAGGAAGCGCTCAATCATATTTGGCGTGTTCGCCAAGCCCGTCCGTTGGCTCGGAAATTCACCGATTATTTGAGCGTCATTCTAGTAGGGCCCGTACTGGTCTTTACCGCTTTTGCGACTACAGCTTCTGCCCAAAGTCATTGGTTGGTTCAATCCATATTGAAAATTGAACCACTCGGCGCGGCCTTTGTGTGGGCGACGACCCTTATGCCCTTTCTGTTGATTTGTGTGGGGTTTAGCTTTCTTTACAAATTTGTCCCGCATACCGTGGTTCACACGTCTTCCGCGTTGATGGGAGGAGTCACGGCAGGAATATTGTGGCAAATCGCAGGAATGCTCTTCGCGACCTTTGTCGCTGGGACAGCCAAATATAGTGCGATTTACTCAAGCTTTGCAATCCTTATTTTGTTCCTCATGTGGGTCTATGTTGGATGGTTAATTGTGTTGATTGGGGCCCAGGTGGCTTATTATTATCAACACCCTTCGGCGTATCTCACGAGACTACGCTGGAAGCACAATACCGCCGCATTCCGAGAACACCTGGCGTTGACCATGCTTGTCCATATGACCCGCCGTTATCTTGCTCAAGAGCCACCCTTTGAGGAGGCGGAATTGGCCAGCATGTTAGGGGTGCCCCTTTCTGCTCAAGAGGAAATCGTTGAGGATTTTATTGATCATGGGTTGGTCTACCGCACGGTAGATCCCAAGGGTCTCATGTTGGGGAAACCCCCGGAGCAAGTCACCGTGTTGGAAATTCTGCAATTGGTCTCCCATCGGGAATATCCTCCGGCGCCGATGGATTCCCATGCGGACGATCCTGTTGGGTCGATTTTACGCGTGAAGGATCAGGCCGTGAATGAATCATTGAATGGGTTGACCTTAAAAACATTGTCGGAAAAAGACCCTTCTGCCTTCACACTTTCAGAATCCTCCTCAATTTTAATTGACGAACCTGTCTCGTAATTTGGCATAGTGCAGTTCCCCCGGGCTGTTGGTGCTAGAATATGAAACGTAACCCGACTACTGTCGTTCCAATTTTTGGAAGGAAATTCTGTGATGGGATAGGGTTATGGAAACGAAGAGAGTATCAACTGATGTCCAAATCATCACTCATGCCCAGACGGGGGAAAGATTAGGCACTGGCCATTGATTCAAAGGATGATTTATCCCGCCCCAGGATTGATCCAGAGGCATTATGTACAAAGTCTATAAAGAAAAGATGAGTTCATTCGTACCAGACTACCTTTTAACTGCCTTCGTTAGCGTTCCATGGATTCATGATTATGCAACCTTCAAGTAAGATTCGCGTGGGTCTTGTTCAGCTTGCCTGTTCCCCAGGTCCAAAAGATAACCTGGATCGGGCGGTGGCCAAAATTGAAGTAGCCGCTCGTGACGGTGTGACGCTGGTGTGTTTGCCAGAGCTATTTACATCCCAATATTTTTGCCAAAAAGAAGATGCGGCATTGTTTGATTTGGCCGAACCTGTTCCTGGGCCTTCAACGGAAGCATTAAGCAAGATCGCTAAGCAGTATAAGATCGTCATCATTGTTCCAATTTTCGAAAGACGAACTGCTGGAATCTATCACAACTCCATTGTGGTGTTGGATAAGGATGGCTCCTTAGTCGGGCTGTATCGCAAGATGCACATTCCCGACGACCCGGCATATTATGAAAAATTCTATTTCACGCCAGGAGATAAAGGGTTCCAGGCGATTTCTACAAGTGTGGGAAAGGTCGGCACATTAATTTGTTGGGATCAATGGTATCCGGAGGCCGCACGGTTGACCACGCTTCAAGGTGCCGAAATGTTGTTCTATCCTACCGCGATTGGATGGCATCCATCGGAAAAGGCGCAAGAAGGGAAAGCGCAACGGGAAGCCTGGCAAACGATTCAACGAAGTCATGCCATTGCCAATGGCGTGTTTGTGGTGTCCGTGAATCGTATTGGTCATGAGAAACCAAATGCTGGGGCTGACGGAATTGAGTTTTGGGGCAGCTCCTTTGTCTGTGATCCCTTTGGTGTGGTGCTTGCCGAGGCATCTATTGATAAGGAGGAAACTCTAATGACGGAAGTGGATTTACGTCGGGTGGAGGAAGTCCGACGGAATTGGCCCTTTCTTCGCGACCGGCGAGTTGATGCGTATGGTGGTATCACGAAACGGTTTCTAGACCAAGAGGATCCTGGTGAATGCTAAAACAAAAACCGGCCAGGCAGAAATGCGGGGCATGGGGACAGGTTATCGGATGCCTGCAGAATGGGAGCCTCATGAAGCGACCTGGTTGGGTTGGCCGCACAATGTCTCAGATTGGCCAGGAAAGTTGGCTCCCATTCATTGGGTGTATGCCGAGATCGTTCGAAAATTGTCGGAAGGGGAATTCGTCAGGATTCTCGTCCAGTCGAAAGTCCATGAAAATCGTGCCAGGCGGTTTCTTCGTCGCGCTCATGTAAATCTGGATCAGGTTCAATTCTTTCAAATTCCTACCAATCGAGGGTGGACCCGGGATTTCGGTCCTATTTTTGTAACTCAGGAACAACCATGCCTTCAGAGGACCATAGCTCGATTTCGATTTAATGCATGGGCCCGGTATTCCGACTGGAAAAAGGATGATCAGGTGCCGGTACGTTTAGCCAAATGCCTCAAACATCCAATGGTTCCTGTGACCTATAAAGGGAATGATGTGGTCCTCGAAGGAGGGAGTATCGACGTCAATGGCGCTGGGACCTTGTTGACTACTGAAGAATGTTTGCTTGATCCTCATATCCAAGTTCGCAACGTCGACATGACTAGATATGATTACGAAACGATCTTCAAGGACGCATTGGGGATTACCAATACCGTATGGTTAAATAAGGGAATTGCCGGTGATGATACCCATGGGCATGTGGATGATATTTGCCGATTCGTGAATCCACGCACAGTTGTCCTTTGCCAAGAACGAAATGGGTACGACGAAAACCATCGACCTCTGGCTGAAAATCGAGAACGCCTTGAAGGGGCTTTATTACAAGATGGCTCAAAAGTTGAAATGATCCCGTTGCCCATGCCTAGTCCATTAATGTTCGATGGGCGTCGATTGCCGGCGAGTTATGCGAATTTTTATATTGGGAACGCCGCAGTGCTGGTGCCAACCTTTAATGATCCTAATGACCGTGTCGCACTCGGCATTTTGAGCGACATTTTCCGCGATCGCCCTGTGGTGGGAATTCATGCGGTGGATCTCGTGTGGGGCTTTGGCACCATTCATTGCCTCACCCAGCAACAGCCTGTCTTGTCTGTGTCATGAAATTTTACATGCTTCTATGACATTGCAAAAATTATTGCGTCTTTCTTCACCCCTTCGGCTTGGATGGATTGGCACTGGTGTCATGGGCGCCGCTATGTGCCAACACCTCCTGAAGAATTCTTATCCAGTCACGGTTTATTCTCGAACTCGTCAAAAGGCCGAGGGTCTCTTGGCGAATGGGGCCCAGTGGGCTTCATCTCCATCGGAGGTCGTTAAACACGCGGATGTCGTATTCACCATGGTGGGGTTTCCTCATGATGTGCGAGAAGTCTACTGTGGGGATTCCGGCCTTCTGAAGTCCCTTCGCCCCAACACCGTACTCGTGGATATGACAACTTCACTGCCAAGTTTGGCCGTGGAAATTTCGGCAATTTGCAATGCCAAGGGCAGTTATTTTGTTGATGCCCCGGTTTCAGGAGGAGATGTCGGGGCGCAACAGGCTACTTTATCCATCATGGTTGGAGGCGAAACCGAAGTCGTAGTTGCCCTTCGGCCATTTTTTAAAATCTTAAGTCAGACGATAAATCATCAAGGTCCCCCTGGAGCTGGCCAACATGCAAAGCTGTGCAACCAAATTACCATCGCTGGGACCATGATTGGGGTGTGTGAATCTTTATTGTATGGCTATCGAGCAGGTTTGGATTTGGATACCTTGCTGCAATCTATCCGTGGAGGGGCTGCGGCCTGCTGGACCTTAGACCATCTGGCTCCTCGAATATTGGTCAGAAATTTTGAACCCGGGTTCTATGTCGACCATTTTGTGAAAGACATGGGGATGGCATTAGAGGAGGCCAAGCGATTGGGGCTCGTTCTGCCTGGATTGGCCTTGGTACACCAGTTATATCTCTCTGTGCAAGCTTATGGGCATGGTCGTGCAGGAACCCATGCGCTCATGTTGGCCCTTGAACGTCTCTCCAATATTTCTGGAAAAGAGGATATGTGAGGAAGGCAGTCTTAGGTTTCCTTGACCTTTGTGACTGTCCTTAAACGGGAGATTGTGCTTTTCTAGATCACTGAATTGAGGGACGATGGTACTCTGGCCTGGAAATTGCCTAGTTCTAAAAAGCCGGAATTCTCCTAATCCCTAGACGGATTCTTCTGCCATAGCGCTTAACACGATGAGAAGCACGCCAAGCCGTTTTTTCTCAGATAAGCCTAAGGGTGGTTCTGTTCGTAGACGTTTTTTAGAAGCGGATAATGACGCAGGTCTCAATATGGTAATCGTTGGCACGGCTTTTTCGAAAGATTGGGAAATATATCGTTCAGAACCCTGCATATTGTAGGCGCCAATATTGGCCCACCCTTCAACTCCCAAAACTGACAACCCAAAGGAAAGAGTCAGACAACCAACGGCCAAGGCTTTGTGAATGAATGTTTTTCGTTCATGTCGCATAAGTTCCTCCTCAGCCCTGCACCGTGAACGAGTCACGATGCAGGGTGGGCTGGGTAACGAAGGTGCACCAAGGGCGGTGGCGCTTCGTATGAATGAATTCTTACTTCCATTCTCGGCACATTTTGAAACTTATTGCCTCTCCACCTTCAAGGGTAGGAACAAGAACCTGCAGCCAACCACATTTGCTGTTTATTCGAATGGTAGTGATCCTATGCCCCATTTTGTGCTCTCATGGTTGTTATTCAAAAATTCCAACTTTGTCTCTAGGTTGATGGTCTTTTCCCTCAAGCCTAATGAATTGGCCTGGCTCTTTCATTATCGGTCCCTGGTAATGAATGCTTCCAGACTGATTGGTTCGTGAAGATTGGTCGAAGTTGTATTGGAATGGTTTCTGTTGCTAGAAGGCTAAAAAGCGGAGATGGAGTGCGAGGAAAATCGATAGGAAGGGAATTCCTAGGTCAAATCAAAGATTACGTGGCCATTCAAGAGTGGTGTATTCCGTGATGCAAGTTTCTGATCGTGAGATGTTTTGTTGTGAACACGAAATGTTATAACGCGACCCAATCGGCGAGTACCTCTTCAACCGAAACGCCTTCTTTTTCTGCATCAAGCACTTCAGTGATTTGTAGTGGGGGTTCTTCGGGTAAGCGTGTGGAGAAATTAATGGGAATGGGGTTGTCGTATGGTTGCCGATTTGCATCTTGGATGATCAGGACAACCGGATAGAGAAGTTTGCCAGGTGTGATGGCGGTAATGATTCCTCGCTCCCCAGTATTTAATTCTACAAGACTATAGATGGGATAGATGCCAATTTGATTGATCAAGTGGGAAACCAAAGTCAAATCGAGTTCATTTCGTTGACCTCGTTGGTACAACTCACTGAGGGTATCTTTCACAGGCATGGGTTTTTGTAGCCCTTGCCCAGTTAGAAGCTCGTCGTAGGCATCGACCACTCGGAGCACACCACCGGCGGTATTCCATTCACCCGGGCTCCCATCATCTAGAATATTAGAAAAAGTCGATTGGTGGTGAATAGCGATCATCTCGATGACTTCTTCCGAGATCCCTTCACTTTTTTTCAGAATTTCAACTCCGAGAACCGGATGTTGATGGTAAAGTTTTAGTTCGGTTTCAGAAAGGAGTCTGCGTGGGCGGACCACATTGGCGGGTAGTTGTAGAAGGCCGATATCATGCAAAAGAGCTCCCATGGCTAACTGGTGGAGCAGGTGTTTTTCGTAACCTAAGAGGCGCCCGAGTAGAACGGAAATCGTGCAGACGGACAAGGAATGATCATAGAGGTCAGGGGAGAATTCCCGTGTGCGAATCAATGCACCCAGTGCATCTTCGTATCCTATCGTTCGGGCAATAATATCTTCTGCCACTTCCTTCGCTTTTTCTCCATCGACTACGCCTGATGTTCGAACCTGGCTTAATACGTCTTGAACTTCACCAAGCATTTCCTTGCGGAAATCCCGGGCATGATGAAATTCATTTGAAAGGGGATGCCCCTGGGAATCAGCAGGTAGCTTAGCCAGTTCTTCTTCTAGCTGCATGGCTGGATCTGAATCTGACGATTCGGGTATTTCGTCAGTTTGGGGTTGGGTATCATCCAGTCCTTGATCCGTATCTATCTCAACATAGCGAATACCCGTCTCTCGGATTTTTGTGAGTTGGGAGACTTTTTTTATGAGGAATCGGTGCGTAAGAAAAGGAGTCTCAAGCCAAGAACGGTCAAATCCCACAATAAACATGCCAAGTCTGACTGAATCGATTGGGATTTTTTTTATACTCATGGCATGAGATGGCTTTATGCAACGCAGTGACTGAGGGATAGTATTTAATTCATCAACTTTCTTGTTACTCTTCAATTTTTTCGGAAAAGGAGAGAGTGATCTTAAGCAATTGTATATACGTAGTTTTAGATATTTTTATTTGATGCTAGGCACAGGGTCTTAATCGGGAAAAAAGGTTGGGGGAAAACGATAAGAATGATCGAAGATATTGATTGCTGGTTCAAGTTGATGCCTCGTTGCCCCGAAAGGGAAAAGAGAGGAATTGGACGGAGGAAGGTCGAATGGTCGAGAAAGCGGTCATTTCCCCACTATTCTTAGAAGGTGCTTGCGCCAAACGAGAGAGCACCGTTGGCCCTTCCTTTCTTTTTCGTCTGATTCTCTGGTCTTGGGTCATAAGTCTGGTTTTAAATTCCGGTATCCCTCTTCCCTCATTTGCCCAAGAGGTGTTTTTACCAAGTTCAATTCAACGTGTGACCGTACCCATTTTGGGAACTACCCTGAATCGCCATTGGGAACAGATTGGGGTTGTGGCTGAAGTCCAAATACAATTTGAACTTCGTCCCGATCATAATGGCCTTCGGGTACTTTTTCAAAAAACACCGGGTCGGTTTTCGCCTTTGGCTCAACAGGCAGTACAGCAAGCGATTCGCGAAGTGGTAAAAGTTGGTAACGTGGATCCTGATTCGTGGACCGTCACGCTTACTTTGCCTTATCAAGGGTTGACGATGTATGGGGAAAGTTTGTCCGGAATGGTTGGCTTGTGCGTGTTGGCGTTAGCCAGAGGGGATGCATTGCCCAGAGGGCGAGTCTTGACTGGAACCATTACCCCAACAGGGCAAATTGGCATGGTGGGTGGAATTCCATTGAAAATTGAAGCAGCCTTTCAACGAAATCTTCATAAAGTGATTATTCCAGAGGAAATCGATGTAGCCGATGGAGATTGGAGTACCCCATTTTTGATGGTAATTTCTCCAGTGGGGACAATCAAAAAAGCGTATCGTGCCTTGACTGATCGGTCATTGGAATTTCCTCCGTCTAAGCAAGCTATTTCAGCATTTGCGTCGCATAACCTCCGGTAGTCAATTCGATTTTCCAAAGTATGGCCTCTTTTAAGTAATTTTTGCTTGCCGCAGAGTTCGGACCGCACATCTTGACACCTCACCTAAAAATGATGATTCTTCGATATGGTTCGTAAGAACATCCAATACCCTGAATTTTCGGGGAGGGTAGTGTAAGGCTTATAATCAAGAAATAGAGAAGGGGAGAAATGCGACCAGGGTTTGCTGTAGATATTGATAATGTGTTGGCAATTGCTGAAGACGAAGTTCAGCGCATTTTTCAGGAATTAACTGGAGAGGCCTGGCCAGGAGACCTCTACGCAAGTGCCGGAGGGTTAGATGGAAGTGCTCTTGATCGAAGTGTAATTGAGCAAATTTTTGATTATTTCCATGATCGAAGTATTCCCGCTCTTCCAGTCGTTCCTGGAGCCCGCCTGGCATTGGAAACTCTTCAGGAGCAATTTAGGATTGTCATTATAACGGCTCGACGTCCCAGTGCCAGACCTCAAACTTTGGAATGGCTACACCGACATGAATTGCCATTTGATGAGCTTCATCTGACGGGTGAGAAAACTGATGTTTCGGAAGGTGTGGTATGTGCGGTGGATGATCACCCTGCCCATATTCAAGATTACCTCAGTCGCGGGATTCAAACATTTTTGATGGATCAGCCCTGGAACCGCTCGTTTTCAAGGGTTGGGGTGACCAGGGTCGAAAATTGGGAACAATTGCTTCAGACCTTCCATTGAACTCCGCGTTTTGCCCAATTCCCATCTCGGAGGCTTCTTCTACTCCATATTTCTCATGCCTAAAATTGAAAACGTAGAATTTCCGTCCCTCGGTAGTATTCAGCTCATTATTCAATCTAAGCGAGAAATACGTGAATACGAGAAGATGGGAAGTGTTGATGCCGAATCGAGTGAGTGGTTTTACTGGAACCGCATATGGGCGTCCGAGGTTGGCTTGTCGGAGTTTCTTATTCGAGAGTTCTATCCAGATTCCCTTAAAGGGAAAAAGATTTTAGAGCTTGGATGTGGGACGGGTCTTGCCGGAATGGTTTGCGGCAAATTAGGCGGAATCCCAACTTTTTCGGATAAAGTTCCGATGGTAATGGAATCCATCCGCGAAGCCTGTCGACTTAATAAGCTATCCAAGTATCAAACGCTGGTATTGGATTGGGCTAATTGCGAAGGAATCGGGCATCGTTACGATACGGTATTAGGCAGTGAGATTTTTTATGATAACACCTTTCTTAACGATATCTCTCGATTGTTAGATCAGGTACTAACTCCTGGAGGGACCGGGTTATTTTGTGATCCTAATCGTCTGGGATTTGAAGTGGTCGAAGCATGCTTCAGTAAAAAGTTCCATCTGACAATTTCAAATTTGGAGGTTGAATGGCCTCAATCACGGTCCATACATCGAAAGAAAAAGACCGTTTTTCTTTATCAGTTGGTAAAAAAGAAACCTGTAAACTAAGTGTCTGAAAATTAAAAATACCCGAAGACCGGGATTATGCATGGGCCTGTCTGGAAATTCACTTTAAGGTTGTTCTTTTCAGAACGGTAACTTATGGATTTTGTGAATTTTCGGATTTCCCTGTGGAGTGTTTTACTCGCAGAATTCTCTGAGAATCTTGGGTTTTTTGTTGTTTCAATGCAAGATAGATTTGAGATCCATCTGCTAATTGCATAGGAATGTCCCGTGCAGTTACCGTGGCGCAAGGACCGTCATTTGATCGTTCAAATGAAGTCAACCGAGTCACAGAATTTTCTTCTTTCCGAATTTGTAAAATCGTTGATACACAGGTGCCGGTCTTCGAAGGCTTTGTGATGATGTCCGTGTCATTCCATGTCTCAACTTCATAGATATTGGTATAGCTCAGCAAGGTTGGGGTATATCCCGGAGAGAGTTTTGCGGTGGAAACGGCGCATAAATTCCATTTTCTGTGACAAGAAATTTGGGATGTCTGCAGGGCTTCCGCCACGGGAAGATTTTCGACTGCCCATGTTCCATGAGCGGAAACGGTCTCTGGCCAATGTTCGTCTTTAAAGTTAAATTTGGGAATGAACGGAAGAATCTGGTCTAAGGTGTTATTATCGTCAGTGAGATGTTTTAACGTTTCCTTGTTAATCGTACCCGTTTCCGCAATGCCGACATTTTTCTGATACTCGCGAAGCGCCTTTTGCGTTTGTTGATCTAGCTCTCCCGTAAAGGGGCCCACCCCATACCCAAATCGTCCAAGATAAATTTGAGTGCCAAGGACAAGCAAGCGATACTCTTCCGGTTTTAACTTTTCCAATTCTTTGGCTTCTTCAGATTGTTGGTTAGATGTTTGGGATGTGCCAGCCTTGATTGATGGTTTAGAAGGGTCTTCAGCATGTTTCCCGTGATTGGGCTTTGCCGTCTCAGCTAAGGCTGTCGATGAAAGGGAGAATACAAAAAGTATACCGATAACCAAAAAACTTCGTCGCATGAAACCAACCCTCCTTCAGAAAAAATTAGTGAAATTATGGGGGGAGATACCTGTGACTATGATGGCAAGACCATCTCAGAAGGGTCAAGTTGCGGGAAGAATTATTACTAGGGACCTGTGGCGTTTCTGGTCAGAAGAAAGCACAGAAAAAATGTGAAAATAAATTATTGAGGGCTGGTTCTTGGGAATGAGGAATTAATGACATGGCCCAGAAAGAAGAAGTGAGAATCTGCAACAGTAGACCCTGTGTCCATTAAAGAGGTGGCTGGTGTGCCGGTGGTCGAATGTCTTCTCGCTTCTTCTGGCCAAAGTACATGCTGCCAAATTTTTGTTTCAATGTCCGTAGAGTTTTTTGTCAATTATCAAACTCCTACTTGGCCTGATCATCCTCCGGGGGTGGTAATAAATTTTGTGATGGCGGAGATTGTTGTTTACGTCGCGCAACAGCGGACTCTAGCAAATTCACCGAATCTTTGAGTAAATCCGCAGCGCATCCCAGGGTCACTTGCAGTTGCTGCATGGCTTCTGGCCACATGCCAGCCGCTTGCAATTCCTGAAAACGGCGATGTTGTTCCTCAAGAATGGCCTTTTTCGCATCCAGCATTAAACTTTCCGCATCGAGATTTGAATGATTGTCCATAATCATGCCTCCCCCTTGAGTGTTGTTTTCACGTGTTGCTCATCTTCATTGAGCAAGGGGAATGCCATCTCGTTTGGAATGATGCATTCATGATAAATATTTTTGATTAAAGAAGAACGTGTGCAGTTCTTGTCCTATTGATATAAGAAAATGAGTGGAGTTGGATCGGTGTATCGTAAATAATTCTGACACGGCTCTGGTGGATAGGTAAAAATAGTTGAGAAATATTCAGCATTTGAATGAGTTGCATCCTCAGGGCGAGGAGTAAAAAAACCCGACAGCATTGTCGAGACAAATTTCAAGGGCCGGGTTATTCGAATATATGTGCGTTTAGTGCAGGTTGTATTTCAATATTCTCTGTTTTTGGGAAGACACAGGAAGTAGGATTAGAAGAAGACATTTGTAAGTTGTGAAATATCTGAAACAATAAACCAGCCATCCTTATTGAATTTCAATGGCCCCGCCATTGAGATCAACATCGACGTCTTTGAGTTCTAATTTCTTCCCTACCTGCCAAGATTCCGGAGTGACCTCAGATACCATACCTCCAGGTAAATAAAATTTGGCCTGGGGGACTGAGATTGCGGTTTGGCTTTCTTTTTTGATGGCCAAAATGACACCTTTCAGAGTTTTGTCGACGAGGAGGGCGGTTTCGCCTTCCGTCCTTAATTCAAACCTATCCTGCTCATTTGATTCCCATGCATTGTGCTTGAGTTGAGCCACCTGGGTCCCAGCGGGATTAAATAAATCCATGGATAATAGGATTGCCCCATCATCACTGATGGCGACCTGAATGAGGTCTTGGCCTTCAGCTTGGAAAATGCCGTTGGTGTTGCGGAGTTGATTAGATCCGATTGAAATATCCATCCTGTCCTCGTATTCACAAGAAAAATGATGAAGAGGGAATTAGTATAATGGGCAACCCTCACGTCTTTTTGAAGAACCATGCACCTTACCGAAGAAAAACAAAGCTGGTCAACTTGCCTGGATTTACGTAATTGTGCTGAAGGTAAGTGTGTGCACAGGCCCATGGTTAGTGACGAAAATGAATTTCAGTGGGTTTCAAAGGTTAAGTTCTTCATCATGGGAAACCGATGAAGGACTTGTGCATACGATGCTGGTCTTTCCAATCAATGTCATCCTTGTTTCTTACACCACAACTACGATGAGAGTTTCTTATGGTCTCCTTGACTCCTGAATATTCTAGCCTCACGCGGTTTGCCAATTTGTTTTCACAACCTGGTGGGCGGTCAGCGCAAACTTTCTCCAAGGCCGATGTGCAGTCGCAGACCCAAACGGGACTTTCGATTGTTACGGCTGAAGGCGACCGGGTCACACTTTCCACAAACGCTTCTTTTCAGGGAACCGGGGTGAAATATAATGCCCGGGGTATTGCTGAGGGGCAAGCGATAAGCTTAAGGTCGAATGTGTTGGAAGGGCAAACGACGAGTCAAAAGCAAATAACCATCGAAGGGGATTTGAATGAGCAAGAGATTGAAGATATTAAAAAGATCGTCAATCAAGTCAATGGCCTCCGGCAGGATGTGATCAGTGGGGATCTGAACGCGGTGTTGGCCAATGGTCAAAAGTTTTCGACGACGGAATCTATTGCCAGCGTGGAACTCAATATTCAGTATGCTGAGAGAGTTTCCATTCAACAAACATCTCTTCGACAGAGGTCGCAATCTCAGCCTTCTTCCTCAAGTCAGGTGACTTCTGATAGTCCAAGTTCGCGTTCTACAGGGACATCTCCACTCGATTTTCTTAAAGAAATCTTCCAATCGTTCGGAAGAAACCCACGTATTGAAGACGGGAATGCAAAAACTTCAACACAGTCTCCACCATCAACACAAAATTCAATTGTAGAAAATCAGCCTCTTTCACAGACGCCCAACACCACTAAGAATGACAACACTAAGAATGTGGAGCAGACTGAAAACCCATTGAATCAATTTTTGAATGAGATTGGGGCGAAGATATTTAAAGGAGCGAAAAGGATCGCGAAGTTGGCCAACCGGCTTGTGGAGAAAGTTGAAAGGCAGGCTGGGAAAATTGCTAAAAACTTAGCGCGAATTTCCGAGGCCATTGCCAATGGCAATGAAGATAAGGCCGAGCGTTTACAACAGAAGGTTGATCGTCGGATTAATCGGTTGGAACGTATATCAGAAAGAATTGGTAACCGTATCGAACGCGCCACCAACAAACTCAACAATTTCATCGACTCATTGACCAATCGACTGACCCAGTCCCAAGGCCAGTCTGGTGAGACTCCCGCAATACCACCTAGTGCGCCCACCGATACTACCAATGAGGAGCAACCAACAGTGGAGCAAAAACCCGTCGGAGAATCTTTGGTCGCCTAATCAGGTCGCATCACCTCTTGAGGATGACCCCAAGTTCTCGAGAGCGGATGTCGTCGTGAAGGGTCTCCCAGGAAGGGAGACCCTTTTTTTTTATATCCCATCTCAACCTAGTATGTTTCAGCCTGAGCTTTGTACCCAAGCTCGCTGTTTAGCCTTTAAGGAAATTTTGCGTGAAATGACTGGTGTAGTCTTGGTCGGTTTGACAGGAAATACGACGTCACCTACTCTTTGACCAGATTTTTCCAACCGGCCCGCCTACCACTAAAAGAGTGAAAAATTCATGAGTGCCTCTCCACAAAAATCTTGGATTCGACGACATCCTAAAACCACAATTGTTGTGACGGTTCTCTTTTTCACCTTATTTTTTGATTTGGTCGGGACTGGGATCTACCATTTGGCGAAGTATGGTACGCTTCACAAATATGAATATCTCCGTGTCATGCGAATAAAAGATCCCGTCTTTCATCATACGCTCAAACCTGAAGCTGAATATACTTTGGAAAAATGGGGTGGGACGCAGTACATATTAATCACCAATTCCTTGGGGTTTAAAGATCGGCAAGTCCGTGACGTTCCCCTCGAATCTGCCTCGCGCCGGGTTCTCTTTATTGGAGACTCCTTCACCGAAGGGGTAGGGTATGGGTATGACCAAACTTTTGTGGGGCGGATCGATATTGCCTTTGCCGACCGGCAGATTGAAGTGCTGAATGCCGGTGTCGCTTCCTACTCGCCCATAATGTATTACGCCAAGGTTAACCATCTTTTAAAAACCGTGGGCTTGAAATTCGATGATCTGGTGGTGTTTTTGGATATTTCCGATATCCATGATGAAACTGGGTATGAATTAGAAAATGGGCAAGTGATCCCAAATGCCATTCCGAGTTCAGTATCCGTCTTACGCGGGTTTTTCTTTGAATATACAATGATTCCCAGAAATATTTGGAGTACGTCCGAGAAGCTGTGCCGAAAGTTTGTAAAAGATCCAGATTCGCATCCCCGTTCGAAAGAGGACCACAGTTATGGGACCAATACCTATAGAAGTTTATGGACGATTGAGGATTCGATTTATGAAGCCTATGGGGAGGAAGGGCTGCAAAGAAGCCGACAGCACATGAATCTTCTTTATCAGTTACTGAAAGATCATGGAATAACCATGACTGTGGCCGTATATCCGCAACCTGATCAAATCCTTCATCATGACCTAGATTCCCGGCAAGTGAAGTTTTGGCAAGCCTGGGCTCGTGAACATTCAGTGCCTTTTCTTAATTTCTTTCCTGATTTCATACAGGAGGGCCAAGATCCTAAAGAAGCCATACGTAAATACTTCATTCCCGGGGACCTTCATTGGAATGATGAAGGGCATCGGCTCATTACCGAGAAATTTCTGGAGCGCTGGCAGCCAGCCAACCCGTTGGATGGGGAGGCCGTGGTAGCAGGGGCTGAAGGCGCTTCTAATCGCTCCGGTCTTCAATGAAATATTGTACCGCCTCGATTTGCACCACTGGCATGATCATGCCTTGTTCCAGCCCATCATGTGAAAACCCATAAATAATCGATTCCCAAGGAATGAGGGTTCCGGTAAACAGGATGCCGATTTCAGGTGGATGGCCTTTGGCAATGTGCTCCTTGATGACGGGCGCAAGAAGAGGCGAAGGAATGGTCACCATTTCATTGGGCAACCCTGTCGGTTTAAAACGAACGATGCCCCAGCGAGTTTGGGTGGGATGTGGGCCAATCACGACTTTATATCCGTTATGTTTTTCGTGAAATTCGTGGAGAAAGCCGGACCAGACAAAAGCAATCCGTTGATTGAGAAGTGGATTGCCTTCCCGCAGGTCATCTCGATGTCGATTCAAATCAAAAAGTCTTGCCCCATGTTCTTCTCCTGGAGGATCGTGTAATTGGTCCCACGGTGGGGGCTGTTGTTCTAATTCAAAAAGAAACGATTCTTGTTCAGTGGCTGTTAACAATGGGCGAATGGATAAGTCTTTGATGAGGGAATGGGCATCGGTGCCCTGAAGTTCGTGCAAAGGTTGGATTCCTGATGGAGCCTCAGCATAAAGGAGAGATGGAACCCAAATTAGAAAGGAAAATAGGAGCGCAGAAAAAATTCTCGAGCCATAACACATCAAGTGGTTTCTTCGATTCATGAGGACCCCATATCACAAAACCCTATTCTATCTCTCCTGCTTATGATCGAAATAGCTCCAAGGGAATACGAACCTGGTTAATAAATAAGTGAACCTTTGCGAGTGGCACATGGGCGGTGATGGAATCGCCGGCCTGTCGGCCAAGGGTGGGGGAAGCTCGTGCCGTGAGGTGCTGCCCTTGTGCCAGAAGATAGACAATATGATCTCCCCCAAGATTTTCTATCATATCGATAGTACTCGACATGGAAAAATGAGGGTCACCAGGAAAATTGAATGTAATATCTTCGGGTCGAATGCCCAGGGTGGCCTGATCAGATTGGAGTGAAGTGGTGAGTGGGGAGGGAGTGTCCAAGGTTAACGAAAAATCGCCGGCATGAAATTCTAGCTTTTGACCTTCAAGGCGAACGCTTCCTGAAAGCAGGTTCATGGGCGGGTTCCCAATAAAGGCGGCAACGAAAGGATTGATGGAATGATGATAGATCTGATCCGGTGTCCCGATTTGCTGAATTATTCCTTGATCCATGATGACGATCGTCTGCCCTAACGTCATGGCCTCAACCTGATCGTGGGTCACGTACACCATGGTGACTCCAAGTCGCTGATGAAGTTTTTTTAACTCTACGCGCATGGAAGCTCGCAGACGTGCATCGAGATTAGAAAGGGGTTCGTCAAAAAGAAACAATTTCGGCTTGCGAACAATGGCCCGTCCCATGGCCACGCGTTGACGTTGACCGCCGGACAGTTCCTTGGGCTTGCGGTCGAGTAGTTCGTGGATTTCCAATAGCTCGGCCGCCTCGGCAATCCGCTCTTCAATCACCATGGGAGACTCTTTTCGCATTTTTAGACCAAACGCCAAATTGTCTCTCACGGTCAGATGCGGGTACAGTGCATATTGCTGAAATACCATGGCAATGTCGCGGTCACGCGGTGGCAAAGAATCCACGACACGTTCACCGATACTCACCGAACCGCTCGTCTGGGCTTCAAGCCCAGCAATAATGCGAAGGAGTGTAGACTTGCCGCACCCTGATGGCCCAAGCAGCACCACAAACTCGCCATCCGCCGCTTGCAGCGAAATGTCGGTCAGGACGTTCGTCGTTCCAAACGATTTGCTAATCTGAGAAAGTACGAAGCCTGCCATTATCCTTTCACCGCTCCTGAAGACAACCCACTAATAATCCCTCGTTGAAACAGGAGAACCAGTATAATCAAAGGCAGTGTTGCCACCACGGATGCAGCGGCAATTTCTCCCCAAGGCATGGTGAATTCGCCTTGGAAGAGCGCAATGCCAACGGGAAGTGTTTGCTTGGCCGGATCGGTCAAAATCAACAGCGCAAAGAAAAACTCATTCCACGCATATATAAAGGTGAGAATGGCAGCGGTAAAGATTCCCGGTGAAGCAAGAGGTAGCATGACTTTATAGAGCGCTTGCCATGTCGTACAGCCATCGATCCGAGCCGCTTCTTCCAGTTCCAGTGGAAGCTCCTTGAAAAAGGTCGCCAGAATCCAGACCGAAAGAGGAAGCGTTAACGTGACGTAGGGCAGTACCAAGCCCCAATGAGTATTGAGCCCACCTATGCGTTCCAGGATCTGCCACACCGGTCCTGCTATGACAATTTGTGGGAACATGGCCACGCAGAGAAGGCCACCCAGAACCCAGACTTTTCCTGCCAAACGAATGCGTGCCAGGGCATAGGCTGCGGGTGTGGCGATCAACAGTGCGATAATCGTGGTTGCACTCGCCACAATCACGCTGTTCACAATATAGTCCACAAGTTGATGATCGATCAGAGCCGAATAATAAAATTCCAGACTTCCATCAGGCCACCAGGTTGGGGGAATCGCTTCGACTTGAATTTGTGATTTCAATGAAGTGAGCACAAACCAAAGAAAAGGCAACAAGCTGCCGAAAACGGCAGAGACAATGCCAACGATTAACAGCAAGCGCTCTGTCAATGACTTGGTCATGCTCGTTCCTGCTCCAGTAGTTTCGACCCAACCGTGCGCACATAAAACAAGGAGAGAATCAAAATGGCCACAAAGACGGTGACGGAGATCGTCGTCCCATAGCCCACACGTCCTTCGGTGAAGAGTGTTTTGTATCCATAAAATTGAATCACTTGCGTGGCATCGCCCGGCCCACCCTGGGTCATAACAAAGACCAAGTCAAAGACACGAAACGCATCGATCGTTCGAAACAACAGCGCGGTGAGCAAGGCGGGTTTCAGCAAGGGGAGGGTGATGTGCCAAAAACGTTGCCAGGCGGTCGCGCCATCGATACGCGCGGCGTCATACACATCATCGGGAATGATTTGCAGCCCGGCGAGTATCAGCAGCCCTGCGAAGGAAGAGGTTTTCCACACATCAGCCAGGACAATGGCGCCAAACGCCATCCACGGATCGGCCAGCCAAGGCACGTACGACTCTACTCTCTCCCCAAAGAGCAGGAGGTTGGCGAGGCCATATTGATCATTCAACAAAAACCGCCACATCTGGGAAGCCACGACCGTAGGTATGGCCCAGGGAATCAACACTGCTGCCCGTACCCAGCCTCGCCCTGAAAAGTGCTCATGGATCACCAGGGCGATGCCAAGGCCAAGAACCAATTCGAACGTGGTAGACAAAACCACAAAACCCAATGTTACCAAAAACGCCTGATGCGCCACCGGATCTTGAAAAAGCTGGACGTAATTGTCCAATCCAATAAACGGTTCCCCCAAACTCGGTAGCCCAAGGTAAATCTGATGTAAACTCAACAGAAACGAGTCCACTGCCGGATACAGCGAAAAAATCCCCACCACCGCCAAGGTCGGAAACACCATGACCCAACCGGTTGTCTGATCTGTAGAAAACTTGGTCATAATTAGAAACAGATGTGAGATACCCGCTTAAAAAGACAGGTATGACAGATAAAAGCTGTAATACCCCATTTACTTAATTTTCCTTGGAGGTTTCGTTGAAATGAAACTGATAGTTTGGTTGGAAAATTTTCAAATTGGAAAAGAGTTCAATTTTCAAAGAAAGCATTGAGGGATGAACTTTAAAAATTTTCTGTATTTCCACGCTACTCATAAATTTACTAACCCTCAACGTGATCTTCTTTCCCCCAGGAAAATTTAGGTCAGCGTATCCATTGAAAGAAAAAAATGAGGAGGGTAAGTAGTGACAAAACGCTGTGTTTCACACTCACCAGTTAGAAAAATATTTTGCTCGTTGATTGTAGCCCTCCTGTATCACAGGAACCCTTCGGGAGCAAGAAAGTTGCAAGGGAAGTAGAAACTTCCTGAAGTCTTGAGACCGCAGGAATTTGGAATATGTCTTGGTCTGACCCAGTAGATTTAAGAGGTCGAGGGAATGCCATAATTTACTAATGCCGACAGAAATGGCTAACATTTCCATTTGGTTGAAAGGTTGAAAAAAAGTCATTAATGGGCATTTTTTTATATTAATCATTATGTTATATAGATACGGATTTCTTCGTAAAGTATATTAATCCACGGTTAATTTGTATCTATGTGGGGGCATTTCTAATTTCAAATTTAAGAGTTTAGTCAGTTGAGATTGATATCCACGGAGGTCTGATATTCTCAAGGTCAATCAAGAGGGGATCTTTTAAATAGGATCTGAGTGCAATCCGAATAACGCGTAGCTTCTTTCCCAGAAGGTAAGATCCATGCATGAGATACACAGTCGTTTCGTGGCCATGGTGAATGGAATACCCTTCCCCGCTGGAAAAGATTCGAATAGAAATGGGTGCTGTCTGAGGTTGGTGGTAACCCGCAATACTGGTTCTCTTGTAAGAAAACTAATTGATTTGCTCCTGTGCGCGTCCTTCCTCACGGACCGAATCACCTACCTTAACTCAAATTTACAATCCGATATTCAACAAACCCGATGTGAAATCATTGGTCCGATTTCTGTTTGTCTGGTGAGACAGGTTCCTGGTGGCATGGCAATTTTCTGTCATTAACTAAGTGGGGAGAAATAGTGTGGCTGGGGTGCCGAGGGAGCAGCGGTGTTCTAGGTGAGTGCTAGGTGGACACGGGTTTCAAGAATTGGAACGATTCTGGTGGGCTGCCTGAAAATCCACCAAACCGAAAGGGCAAAAGTTTCCTAAATCCCAAATGGAAGTTGAAATGAATAGGAATATGTTTACAAAAGCCCAATGGGGATTTTCCACAAAATTAGCGGTTCTGGTTGGCGTGTCCGTCCTGGTGACGGGGAGCATCATCTTTTTGTGGACGTATCAAAGTTTTCATGCGGCACTGGTCACTCAAACTTTGGATGAGGTGGGGAATGAGGCACTGGTAGCCAGTGTCCGCCTCACGGCTTCCATTGACCGAGTGAGTGAAGACGTACGATTTCTGTCAGATATGCCCCCCGTACAAGAGATTATTCGTGCAACGGAATCGAAAGACCGGAGAAGTAGGGATGGAGAGATATCGAAAGCACAATTGGCCGGTCTGTTTGTGGAAATGCTAAAGGCCAAACCACTCTATTTGCAGATTCGGTTCATAGGTGTGGCGGACCATGGATTGGAACTCGTGAAGGTTGAACGGGTTGGCGGTACTATATTAGTGGTTCCCCCTTCTCAGCTGGAGTCCAAAGAGCATCGTGACTATTTTCAAGAAACGATCACTCAGCAGGAATCCACGGCTCCGTATATTTCTCCGATAACACTCACCCGTCAGCATAACCAGATTCAATCGCCGTATCTTCCGGTAATGCGGGTTGGCCTTCCGGTTTTTTCGGAATTCACCGGCGAACTGTTTGGTTTAATCGTGGTGAATGTCAATATGGGTCTTATTTTTCTCGAGAGAACGAGCAGTCTTCCCTCCTTTCAAACGCTTTATATCGTGAATGAAGATGGAGAGTTTCTTGTCCATCCTAATCCCGAGAAAACGTTCAGATTCGAATTCGGCCAATCCCATCAGCTAGCCGACCAATTTCCTGAAGTGGCCGGGCAATTTGGCAATTTGAATACCCAGTCCCCTCCACTCGTTTGGGAAAGTAGAGAAGGTTCGCAGGTGCTAGGGATTCATAAGGCTTATTTAGATCCTCCGAATCAACAGCGATTTCTCGGGGTCATGGTTGAGGATTCTTATGAGCATGCTCTCGCTCAGGTCGTGGCGTTACGAAATCAGACTATTGCCGTCGGTCTCGGGCTGTTAATCCTGGCGTTTTTAGCTGCACAGTTCTTCTCGCGGAAAATGACCCGCCCACTCTTTGAAATTGCTCAAGCCGCAATTAACGTTGGAAAAGGAATAGCCGGAATTAGGATTCCCGTGCAGGGAAAGGATGAGATTGGTCAATTGGCACAGTCCTTTAATACGATGGTAGAGCAGATAGAGGATCGTACAAAATTAGCAGACCTCGAATCGGAGATGGCTGTAGCCATCAGTCAGGCAGACCGGATGGGTGTGATGCTGCAGGATTGTACCAACGCTCTAGGGCTGCATCTAAAAGTGGCATATACCGGAATTTGGCTGGTCAATGAGGTGAACCAAAGTCTTGAGTTTCAGGCGAGGGCCGGTTGGGATTCCCAATTGGAAGGAGTACCCCAGGTCAAGGCTTTGGGCCATGAAGAGGCGGAGCGGATTGCGACTGAACGTACTTCTTATTGGACCAACACCATTATTGGAGATCCGGGTATTGTAAATCAACATTGGGCCAAGCAGGACAATTTGGTCGCGTTTGCTGGTTATCCGTTGATGTTAGGGGAGCGGGTGCTTGGAGTCGTGGTCCTATTTGCCCGGCAGTCGTTTTCCGCCGTGACATTGCATGGGTTAGAACGGGTGATGGACCGATTGACCTTGGGCATCGATCGTTTCCGCCAGGAGGAGTTGTTCAAGACTATCGTGGAATCTTCTCCTAATGGATTGCTGATGGTCAATCCCGATGGAAAAATTACGGTGTCCAACCACCGGATGGAAACCCTGTTTGGATATTCTCGGACGGAGCTACTCGGACAACCCGTTGAAATGCTTGTGCCTAACCGATTTCGTGATATCCATCCTGGAGAGCGCACAACATTCTTCGGCAACCCAAAACCACGAGCCATGGGAGCGGGGAGAGATCTTTACGGGCGGCGAAAGGATGGTTCGGAATGTGCGATTGAAATTGGTTTGAATCCCGTCAGGACCGATCAGGGATTGTTTGTTCTTGCCTCCGTGGTCGATATCACTGAACGTAAACAGGCTGAGGAGCGCTTTCGGTTAGTATTCGAAGCCTCTCCGAGTGCCATTCTTTTGGTTGACGCCGATGGAATAATGACATTGGTTAATAAGCAGACCGAAGAATTGTTCGGATATACCAGGGATGAAATGGTCGGTCATTTAGTAGAAATGCTGGTGCCACAACGGTTTCGAACCTTGCATTCTGAGCAGCGCGAGGGTTTTTTCCGAATGCCGTCTACGCGACAAATGGGAAAAGGGCGCGACCTATTTGGGCTTCGGAAGGACGGGTCAGAATTTCCCACGGAAATTGGACTGAATCCGGTCACCATGGACCAAGGCACTTTTGTCCTTGTGTCCATCGTGGATATTACCGAACGTGTACAGGCTGGTAAACGTCTCCTTGATTCCCTGCAAGAAAAGGAAGTCCTGCTAAAGGAAGTCCACCATCGCGTGAAAAATAATCTTGCGGTCATTGGGAGCCTGTTTTATTTGCAATCGACAACCACTCAGAGCCAAGAAGTCCGACGAATATTACAAGACTGTCAGGACCGGGTTCGATCAATGGCTTTGGTACATGAGCGGCTCTATGGGTCGGATGACTTGGCGAGCGTGAATTTTGCGGAGTATGCAGAAGAATTGGCTATGCATCTCTTCCGAAATTATTCTTTGGATCCAGATGCGATTCAACTCAAGCTCGACCTAGAAAATATTTCCCTGGATATTGATCAAGCTATCCCGTGTGGTTTGATTTTGACAGAACTCATCTCGAATGCACTTAAACATGCCTTTCCCAAGGGGAGGTCGGGAGTTATTCAGATAACCTTGAAACGAATCGCGGAAAACAGAATAGTGTTGCGGGTAGTCGATGATGGGGTCGGGTTACCCGATGAACCCACCTTGACGACCAGCCGCTCGCTGGGAATGCGTTTGGTGAATTCACTGGCGACGCAACTGGATGCTGTGTTGCAATTCCTTCATGGTAATCCCGGAACAAAAGCACAGTTAGAAGTGGAGGTGTCCAATGGTTCGAAACTCTGAAGCCTTGAAAGATCTGCGAGTGTTGGTGGTGGAAGACGAGATTCTCATAGCGGAGGAACTCCGAGAACGGTTGACACAAAATGGGCTGCGTATCGTGGATGTGGTTGACTCCGGTGAACGAGCCATTCAAGTGGTAGAACAGGATCATCCCGAATTGGTCTTGATGGATATTCGGTTGAAAGGTCGTCTGGATGGAATTCAAACCGCCGAGGCGATTCGCCCAACCATGCGTGGGCCAGTCATCTTTTTGACGGCGCATTCCGATCAGGACACGCTGCAACGTGCCAAAGGAACCGAACCCTTTGGATTCGTCGTGAAGCCGTTTAACGAGCGTGAACTCGTAGTCGCTATTGAAATGTCGCTTCACCGCTATGGCTTGGAAAAACGTCTTAAGGAAAGCGAACAGCGCTATGCCGCCACGCTGGCCAGTATTGGAGATGGCGTCATTGCGACCGATCCGGAAGGGCGGGTGACATTTATGAATCATGTCGCTGAAGCTCTCACACAATGGCGGTTTGCCGATGCCCGTGGACGTACCATTGATGAAGTCTTCCCCCTTCTCGTAGAGAATTCCCAAGAAAAATTCGAAAATCCTGCGCTCAGGGCCATGCGGCTGAATCAAAAGGTGACATTGAATGAGCCAGTTGAAATGATTATGCGAAACCAGGAACTGATACCCATCGATGATTCCGCGGCCCCGATCATTGATGAAAAGGGGAAACTCCTTGGAGCCGTGGTAGCCTTTCGGGATATTCGCCAGCACCGGCTCGCCCAAGATGCCCTCAGAAAGGCAGAGGATCAGTTGCGACAAGCGCAAAAGCTTGAAGCCATTGGGCAATTGGCGGGAGGCGTCGCTCACGACTTCAATAACTTGATTACCGTCATCAACGGATTTGCCGACCTTCTCCTTTCCAGAGATAGCTTAGATGGGCGGTCGCGGACGTTGGTCAAGGAAATTCGGAAATCAGGAGATCGTGCCTCGAGCCTAACCCGTCAATTATTGGCATTCAGTTGCAAGCAAGTTCTTCATCCCGTCACGCTTCAACTTGACGAATTAATCACCAATATTTCCCGCATGGTGGAACGGCTCATTGGTGAGGATATGATTTTGACGATCACTTCCGGTCCCGATCTGTGGGCTATTTGGGCGGACCCAGGTCAAATAGAACAAGTGATCCTTAACCTTACGGCTAACGCACGGGATGCCATGCCGAATGGAGGACAAATCATCGTGGAGACCTCAAATATCGAGGTTATGGAAGAAGTCGATGAGGCTGGGCTGGAAATTCCAGCTGGCCCTTATGTGCGCCTATCGGTATGTGACACCGGCACCGGCATTGATCAAGAAACACAGGAACATATCTTTGAACCCTTTACGACAACCAAACAACCAGGGGAGGGGACGGGGCTTGGACTTGCTTCGGTGTATGGAATTGTTAAGCAATCTGGCGGGTTCATATCCTTTTCCACCGAAATCGGGAAGGGGACAACGTTTACATTGTACTTTCCTGCCATGCCATCGGTTGTTCCCAAAAAAAGAGGAGAGAGCCTTGATGATGAAATGTCTTTGTCCGGGACCGAAACAATATTAGTGGTGGAAGATGACGATTCGGTGCGGTCGCTTATTGTTTCAGGGTTATGCCTGCATGGGTACACGGTGTTCGATGCCAAGAATGGGGAAGAGGCGGTACGGCTTTTCACAGAACATGCTGATAACATTCAAATGGTCGTGACGGATGTGGTAATGCCAGTCATGAGCGGCCGTGAGGTTGCCGAACGGGTGCATCTGATAAACCCTAAGGTTCGTTGGTTGTATATATCAGGATACACCGATGATAAAATCTTGCGGCATGGCGTGCTAAAAGGCGAAGCAGCACTGCTGCAAAAACCGTTTACGCTAGAGATGCTTGCTAAAAAAGTTCGCGAAATCCTGAATCAGTGAGTGGGGGGAAATATCGAAACTTGAGCTTCCCGGATGGAGTGAAAAATAAGAAAAGAGAAAATCCAGAGAAATGTGTTCCCTATTTGGTAATCATAACATCGTTAAAAGTTAGTTCTCCTCCTTTACCAATTTCAAAAACCGATTAATCTGCCGATCCGCCTCTTTGGCCTCTTCCATAATATCCGTCTCAGGAAACGCCAACACGCGACTAAAATACCGCTGCAGAATGTGAGACACCATCGGATACACCGGCGTACGTGGCCGAGGTCGCGCGGTTTGAAATACTGGAAATAAATCCTCGTACTGAGGATTCGCCTGAAGTATCTCTGGATCGGAATACAACGAAATCCGCGAAGGCGCCAACGACGCATGAAGCGCAAAATACTTTTGCATCTTCACACTCGTCATAAATTCGATAAACGTCCAGGCTTCATCAGGGTGTTGCGAGTAAGCACTAATGCCATATAACCATCCTCCTAACGCTGATACGCTCCTGCCATTTTGAAAATGCGGGAGCACCGTCACGCTAACGTTGCCGACAATCTTTGAGTGACGTGGATCACTCGCTAATCCCCAGGCATACGGCCAGTTGCGATGAAACACTGCTTTCCCCTGAACAAATACCGCCAGAGATTCAGGCTCTTGATAGGTGAGTACCGCAGGTGTTGCAAGCTGTTGAATAATCTGTTCTCGCACAAACTGTACCGCTTTGGTGGTTTCCGTTGAGGCCAAATTAGAGCGAGTACTATCTTTAGATAGAAAAGAACTATTGTGACTGCCCACAAACTCCAACATGTCACACACTAATCCTTCATATTGTTTGAACTGCCCGCTATAACCTCGCAATGCCGGTTGCCTCGCCCGCTCACCGTCCAAAATTGTCTTTGCCTGTCGCACCAACTCCTCCCACGTGACGGGTGGCGAAAACCCATACTTTGCCAACAGGTCCTTTCGATAGTAGAGCATTCCGCTATCAATCCGAGAAGGTACGCCATAGACATGTCCTTGATACGTTCCCGCTTCAATGGTGGCGTTCAAGAAGTGGCTGCGTTCTGGGGAAGTGAAATACTCATCCAAACGCAAAGCCCAACCCGCCGCCGCAAACTCCGATGGCCAAATCACATCCATGAAAAACAAATCCATGGACCGATCTCGATTCTTCAGCTTTTGCGTCAGCAAGTCGTGATACGCAGTAGAAGAATGCGGAGCAATCTCCCGTTCAATTTTTATATTCGGATGAGCTTGTTCAAACCGCGCAATGGCTTCATCCCAAACCTTAGGGTTGTCGGCCTTCATCGTGACGAAATGAAGAATAACCGCATCGGTATTCGTAACTTGGGCAAAGCTAGTGCATACGAACCAAAAAATGACATGGCATGTCAGAAATAGTGAGGAAAGAAACCTTCTTACGGTATTCTGTTTCATGGAAAGAGTCGCGTTATAAAAGTTTTCATTAAGTCTTGTGGTCGTGTACCACAGGCCCACCCTGGGAGCAACAAGTTATATTAACTGTCCCCCTCTTTTGTGAGGATATCTGCCTGTTCAAGGCCACTCAGGCGAAGTTAGGGGTTTATACGTAGCACTATAAGATCTTAGAAAAAGACGGACACTGCGTGGTAAGACCACAAAGGCTTTCTTGGACAATAGGGTACGCTGTTTTATTGTGTCGCAATTTCAAACGGCTTATACTGCAGAACCCCTCATGTGGGAGCTTATACAGAACCAGATAATCTATAGTTAGGCGAAAAAAGTAGATAAAGCAATATTCTGGAAGTACATTTGCACACTCGACACACAAAGCAAACTAATGCCGACGGTAGATGATCGACTAAAACACGTAACGCTAAAGATTGAACGCGCTAAGGAACACGCCGCTGAACTCAATCGGCAGATAAACGAATTCTTTGGCGCTAGCCCTTATAAAGTTGCCACTAAAGTCGATCCAGATACAAAAAAAAATAATTTACTACGTATCAAGTGTCGAAACTATTCCTGAAGCCATACCCCTAGTTGCCGGGGATGCAATTCAAAACTTAATGAGTGCACTAGATCATCTTGCATATCAGCTTGTTTGTAGTGATACGGGGGACAATCCACCTAATCCAAATTGGATCTATTTTCCGATTTCGGATGATGCCTCTAAATATCGTCAGAAGAAATCAGGAAAAATTGCAGGTGCAGCCCAAGCTACGTTTGACGCTATAGACGGCCTGAAACCATATAAAGGTGGAAACGACCTCATTTGGAAACTTTATAGATTGAATAATATTGAGAAGCACCGGTTGCTACTGAATAAAGAGCAATTCGAACTTTTGAGAAGAAGGCGGGAAGGTTTTGGTTAAGTGCTCCTTCTTCTTCCCGATCCACAATTTGAAGCCTGGGCCTTTTCTTCCTCGGAATTTTTTTACCCGGTAATGGGTTTGCTATGGCGAGTGATGCCATGTCGGTTTGATTTTCGCGAAGGCCAACACGAACCCTGTCGTAAGTATGGCCCCGGCTAGGGCACAGGCCATGTCTTTCTGCGCGTCCCATTCATCACCCTGCATGCCGAGGTAGGCCGAACCTAATTCAGGGCTCACCATTTCGGCCACAATCGATTCCAGTACTTCGAACAATCCGCTCTTTGCGAGTATGACACACACCGCCAGGCCGTAAGCCCAGGGGCCTTGCACTCCCCCAAAACGAACGAGCAGTTCACGAATTGGCAAGACGAGAAGAAGCCCGTAGGAAAAGTGCGCGATGCGGTCGAAGGGGTTACGGCTGAGATGAAACACATCTTGCAACCAGAATCCTGCTGGCACTTGGGCATAGGTGTAATGTGCGCCGATGGCATGAAGGGTCATAAACAGGGCCAGGAGTACATAGGATAGGTTGGAAAAATTAAACCGGCGGTAACTCACGACTAGCCCAACGACCAGGGCGATGGCTAGAATATTTTCCAGCATCCAATCTTTCCGGTCGACCGGGTCAATGGCTGTCACGATCCAGCACAACAGGTACCAGGCCAGCAGCATATGCGGAAGGCGTGATCTGGTCCTCAACTTGTTGTTGTGAGAGGCGCCGATGGCTGCCATATCAGAAGGGATGTTGTGCCGTGGTATCGGCCGGCAGGGTTGGGCGGGACGATAATTTACGGAAGAAGCGACTTCCGAGGAGGAGCATCATGCAGAGTAATGAACCGTAAAGGGCGGCTTCCATGTCGTGTTGTGCATCCCAGATATCTCCCTGAGACCCAAGGTAGGTGATGCCGAGTTCCGGATGTAAGGCTTGGGTCGCCCAGGCTTCGATGATTTCCCACAAGGCGCTCAATCCTAGGACCGTGATCACCGGCAGATAGTACACCACCCAACCGCGCACATGAGCGACAAATCGAAACGCCTCTTCGATAGGATAGGCCAGGAGAAACCCAAAGCTAAAGTGCACGATGCGATCAAAGTGATTGCGCCCGAGATCCAAACCCTGATCTAGCCAGGACCCCAGCGGAACCTGTGCGTAGGTGTAGTGCGCGCCGATTGAATGGAGGGTCAGAAAGAGGGCAATCAAGACATACGAGGCCACCGAAAGCGGCAGCATCCGGCGTGTGGCAATGAGGCTTCCTACGAGGAGTGTAGGGAGAATGCTAGAGTATAGCCAAAATTCCGGATCTGCCGGCATGTATGCGGTCCACACCGAGAGCAGGACGTACCAAACGAGCAGACCCTTCAACAATAATGTGTTATTACCCATGACAGAGCTTTCAATAATTCCGGATGATCCCAAATACTGTACAAGGCAGCTTGTCGTGGCGCAAGACTCAGGATGGTGGGGATAGCTTAGAATTAGGCCCGCAGGGTTCTGCTAATTTTACGGGTGAACGATGGGTTTTTGTGTTAGATCGTTTTTTCATGTGCTTTGTATGAGCCCATATTGTAGATGAAATGGTTACATTTCATTGTCCTGATCGCGGATGAGGGTACAGACTATTCGACGCTCGGTGCGGGGGCCGTCGAATTCACAGAGGAAGATGTTCTGCCAGCGGGACAATCCTAATTGCCCATCGATAACCGGAATGGTTTCTGATGGACCCACCAGCCCAGCTTTAAGGTGCGCATCTCCATTGCCATCTTGTGCATCGTGGAGCCACACGCCTTTGGGAATAAGGTTCCGCAAAAAGTTGACAACATCCTGTTGCACGCTGTCATCCCAATTTTCTTGAATCATGATTGCTGCCGTTGCACCCTGAACGTAGACTTGGGCGATCCCATTCTGTATGTGGCTATGTTCGACCATCGAACGAACGGCTGTGGTGATATCAATGAGTTCTTCACGTTGTGTCGTTTTTACGGTAATGGTTTCGCGCATGAATCCAGCATAGCGTATCGTTCAATGGCAGGGAAACCCCGGACCCTTAAAAAGGGTTGAGTCTTTATGGACGGGAGGGTTCGTATTGGTGTTGCGGGTTCAACCGAATGATCTCTGAGTGGGATTGTCTATAGGATCATGCTATTCTACGAAGAGAGTTTTTGGGATTGGTTGTCGGTATTGGTCGTAATTATGCTCTATGCTGCCTATGGCTCCAACTTGCATCCTGACCGATTGCGGGAACGCGTTCCGTCTGCCTGTCTGCGCGGTAGTGCGGTATTGGAGGGATGGGGATTGCGATTTGAAAAGCGAAGTCCGGATGGGTCGAGTAAATGTAGCGTTGTTCCCAGCTCAGAAATTCTTCATGTCGCTGTTTATGAGATGCTTCCTGCTGAAAAGCCAATTCTTGATCAGTTTGAACATGCGGGTATCGGTTACGTTGAACAAGAAATTCATGTCCCAGGGTTTGGTACTTGTTTCTGGTATGTAGCCCATGAGTCTCATGTTGATCCTCACCTTCGCCCGTATGGTTGGTATAAGGAGTTGGTGCTTGTTGGTTGTGGGCATCATCAATTCCCTTCGGACTATGTCGAACGAATTCGACAAGTTCCGCATATAGAAGACCCCGACGTTCAGCGCCATGAGAAATGGATGAGTTTGGTCAATCACATTCAACATTCTTCCTTGTAAGTTCACTATGGACTATCAAAAAGTGTTTTCAGAAATGGCTGCAGAAGTCGATTATATCGAGGATCACGGTAAAGTGCCTTCTTATATTCCGGAGTTGCAAAATGTCGATCCCAACAAATTTGGTATCCATCTCACCACCATCGATGGTCAGAATTTTTATTTGGGTGATTCCAATGAAAAATTCTCGATTCAAAGTATCGCCAAGGTGTTCTCCCTGGTTCTAGCTTTTGGATTAGAAGATGATCGATTATGGGAGAGAGTGGGAGTGGAACCGTCAGGGACACCTTTTAATTCTCTGGTGCAATTGGAATATGAAAAGGGAATTCCGCGTAATCCGTTTATTAATGCTGGGGCGCTAGTCATTTGTGATATTTTGGTCAGCCGATTAGAGCATCCGAAACGGGAAATCCTTGATTTTGTTCGAGGGGTTTCGGGTAATCCTGCAATCGAGTATTGTTCCAGAGTTGCCGAATCAGAAAAGTTAACCAGCTTTACCAATGCGGCGTTGATTAATCTGATGAAGGCCTATAGCAATATTCACAATGATATCGATGTGGTGCTGGACGTGTATTTTCATCTCTGCTCCATTGAGATGACTTGTCAGGAACTGGCACAGGGATTGTTGTTTCTGGCGAATAACGGCGTGAATCCGTTTGCCGAGAAACGCGTGGTGAGTGAAAGTAAATCCAAACGAATAAATGCCATCATGCAACTTTGCGGATTTTATGACGAGGCCGGGGAGTTTTCCTTTAAAGTGGGGTTGCCAGGAAAGAGTGGCGTGGGTGGTGGAATTATTGCCATTTATCCTGGGCACTATAGTATTGCGGTGTGGAGCCCCAAGTTGAATGCGAAAGGGAACTCGTATAAGGGTATGAGAATTCTTGAATTTTTAACGACTCGCACGAAAGCTTCCATATTTTAACCGGCCTGTTTCCTGCCTATAGGATTCGGGTTTTCTCCTTCCTCTGTTTTTTCTTAGGATTAGCATCTCCGAATTATCGTGATGGTTTCTCGGTGTATCTGATCGGATACTCTCGTGTATCTGTTCATGTACAGCATTCGTGCATGGTGAATGGATACACCATAGTCTGTTGGTCGCCTGCGAGAGTTTTTCTCCTTGTATGACTGGTTTTACGCAGCAGGAGAGGGTCTAGAGAATTGCACTGTTATATTGGCACCGAAATTGTATCTTTAAATTATTGGCAGGACTTATCAAGAAGGTTATACTGGCGCCCACTTAGTGGGACCTAGTATAAGGAATCAGAGGATTCTTTCATTGATCGCCATGGATGGCATGTGAGTGCGACCTTCCGACCGAAGAACTTCCCGCATGATTTTATTTTTCACTGTCTTCCTGGCTCAGGTCGCGTCTTTTAACTAGAAAGGACTGTGGTCTCATGCCTGATCAGCAGGAAGAGAAACCCAAATTGCCACTCACCAGCATGTTGGCGTTGGTGGCGGTGGTAAGCGGTCTTCTCGTTTCACAGATCCCCTTGAAAACCTCACGGCCCATCGGGAAGGAAGCCGATAACCTTGTGCTTGTTGGCGATGACCGTGTGCAATCCCGGCTCTGGCAGGATCCGTTCGAAGCCGTGGATGACCATTTGGTCAAAGAACGGCAGCAGGCCAAGGAAAATAATGTTTCGCATGAAGGCCATCATGCGTTAGAGGATTTAGCCCATGTGATTCATCGTCTTGCGCCAGAAAATCCTTCATTTCTCATCCTGCCCGTCATGACGGATGGAAATCCTTATTCCAAGGGAGTAGAAACACGATTGCGTCATCGATATGCGCTGGTCTCTGCTCTGGGGGCGTCAGAATATCTTCCCGAGGCGTCGCAATACGTTCGGTTTTTTAGGTGGAAAAGGCAACCCTGCGTAAAGTCATCCTGTGCGCCGTTGATTGTTCCGGTGGAATGGTACAAACCCAAACCGAGTCTGGGGCCTATGGCACCACCGGTGTTAATTCTGTGGCTCAAGGGGCAAGATTTTAGTGAAAAGCCCTTGGCGGGATTGACTCAACTCATCAAGGATCTGAAAAAAAATTTTAACCAGGTCGAGCATCAATTTCGGATTCTTGGGCCTCGAGGGTCGGGTGGGTTATCGGCAATGGTCAAAGAGGCCGATCAATTTCCGGATGACTATGAAATATTACACAATGTTGAAATCTTCTCTTCCTGGGCCACCGCGGACGACATCTTTTTAATCGGTGATCCTCCTGGTGAATCCCGTATATTGGAAAGCCAACAACCGATCATTGAATCTGTACGGTCCTTGCCGTTGGCACCGGGTAAAGTAGAGAAAATTTTTAATAAGGCCCATATTCCCTTCTATCGGACCATTGGCACGGATACGATGTTGGCGGAACAGTTGGTGAAGGAATTATCGCTTCGGAACGTCAATCTCACTGAGTCATGTTCGGATTCACAATGTCCTCATCATGTGGCTCTGATCTCCGAATGGGATTCGTTGTACGGTCGTGTGTTACCTCGTACTTTCGTGGCTGTGGCTCAAAATCAAGGAAGTGGAAAACCGAGTCCGCAATTGGATGACCATATCAATACGCTTCGTCGAGATATTTGGCCGACCTGGGCACATCATTTTTCCTATTTAGGTGGTCTTGACGGAGAGCTTCCTCCGAAGGATAGCGATAAAGGGGGAAAAGCGAGTTCGTCAAAAGATAAAGGGGGAGACAACACGAGTCGTTTGTCAAGGGGCTTGGAGCTTCCCGAAGGCCGTGGGCAATTAGATTATATTCGTCGGCTCGTCAAGACCTTGCAAGATGCCGAAGCGAATATTCCCGGAGGGTTTAAGGCCATTGGCGTACTGGGCAGTGATGTGTATGACAAGCTGTTGATTCTCCAGGCTGTGCGCAACAGTTTCCCTCAGGCGATTTTTTTTACGACTGATCTCGATGCGCAATTGATACATCCTCAACAATGGTCATGGACACGAAATTTGGTGATTGCCTCTCACTTTGGTTTGGAACTTCGGCGCCACCTTCAAGAGCCCATTCCACCGTTTCGGGATAGTTATCAAACGGCTTTTTTCTTTACGGTCTTGCAAGCCCTTAAGGCGAAAGACAAGCGAAAAGTCATCACGGATGTTCCTCCGCGGGTTTATGAAATTGGCCGTCACGGCCCCTTTGATTTGAGTGCCTTGGATGCCCCCAATGCGCCTCCGGGTCTTCATCCAGAGCGGACCGATCTGGATCCAGACACAGGCCATCCCTCCTCTATGAGTGTTTTTACTCTCCTCACGATTGCTGGGGCCTGTGCACTCATTTTTTTATGTTTCATGCTCTTAAGTAGCCAAGTGTGGACAGCGTTTATTGGCCTTGTGACGAGTTGGTCGTTTTGGTTGACGACAGTAATCGCCATTGCCATGGCAATAGGTTTAGATTTATGGGCCATGAGCGATGGGGCAGAGGGCGAACCGTTTGTGGTGACCGAAGGCATTAGCGTTTGGCCAACGCAAGCTCTTCGCCTTCTCGCATTTTTATTAAGTGGAGGATTTTTTATCTATGCGGGATGGAGTTTGCGCAATAATGAAATCCAGTTGCGTGATAAATTTCCCTTACCCGAATTGTCTAAGGATTGTCCGCAAGGGCCGTGGTATTCCCGGTTCATTGGGATTCATGGGTGGTGTCCAGAAGTGGCAAAGCCAAGGACGATTCAACAATTATGGCTGGACTATATGCGGTTGGGACGCTGGGATAATCGATGGTTGCGCTATTTCCTGCAATCTCTCCTCTACCTTCTGTTTGGCGGGTTATTAATGCTGTATTTTGGTCCACCCCATACTCCTTGTCGTGGGCCTGCCTGCTTTTCCATAAATACAATGTTTCTGATTTTCAGTGTCTTGGGAATGGTATTATTGATTTTCTTTGTGGTAGATGCGACGCGTTTGTGTCGGCGATTGATCAAACATCTTGTCGTAGGATCGATCCAATGGCCGAAAGAATTTTTGGAACACGAAGCCCGGAAGCGAGGAGTCGATAGAACATGTGTGCACGAATGGCTGTGCATCGATTTTATCGCGGAACGGACGGCGGTGATTGGCCACCTCATCTATTATCCCTTTGTGATTGTCTTTCTCATGGCTGTGGCCCGACATCCGTATTTTGATCATTGGGATCTTCCTGTAGGCCTTGCCATTCTAATTTTTTTGAATATCGCGTATGCCTTCGGAAACGGAGTAGCGTTACGTCGGTCAGCAGAGCAGGCAAGACGAGTGTCCCTTGATCAATTGAATGCACGGTTACTTCCGTTGAACGATCAAGTTCCGGTTGAAAAAGAATCCAAGCGTCATATTGAGCGGGCAATCGAGGCCATCAAGCATAACCGAAAGGGAGCATTCATGCCCCTTGCCGCGCACCCAATTGTGGGAGCGATCGCGTTACCCTCGGGCGGGTATGGGTTTATTCTTCTGGCGGAATATCTCTCCACCGCTTTTTAAGTTTGGTAGAAAGCCCAACCGTTACTGGATAATCCGCATGGCATCTACCTATGAAACGATCTACGGTGTTGTGAAAAAGATCCCGCGTGGATGTGTGGCGACCTATGGGCAGATTGCGGACCTTGCGGGACTTCCCGGGCAACCTCGGCAAGTTGGCTATGCCCTCAATGCGCTACGGAGAGTTCACTCAATTCCCTGGCATCGGGTGATTAACGCCAAAGGAGAAATCAGCCAACGGTCGCAACCAGGATGTGAAAAGCTTCAGCGGAGGTTGCTTGAAGGTGAAGGCCTTGAGTTTGATGGGCGGGGGCGTGTATCTCTGGCTCAATTTTGTTGGAAACCAAGAACAAGAAGGTGATTGAAATGCAACATGTTTCGACCGTTTTTCGACATGGTATCCTTGTGACCTTGCTGGTCCTGATGCAGAGCTGTGCCGGGCCGCAATTTCAACCAGCGTCGCCAGATGCTGGAAACGCCTTGTTGTACATTTATGAACCTTCAGCGCTTTTGTCTGATGGGGAACATAACCTGGTTGCGGTGAATGAAAAAATTGTGGCCGAGGTAGAGCCTGGTAGTTATTTTGTGATGACCATCCCGCCCGGCCGGATTTCCATTACCCGCAAATTGGTTTCAACTTTTGGTCTGTTGTCCCCAAGCGCTCATATTGGCCTATGGGAGGGATTTGTCGAGGTGGAAAGTTTTGGAGCCAAAGGCGGACAACGATATTACATTCGCTTTCCCGAAGGTGTCTATGTAGAAGATGAACAACGGGCGCTTGACCAATTGTATGGACTCAAATTATTGCAACCCTATCAGGAATAAGTATTAGCCTCATATCTCATTCATCTATGATGTAACCCAAAGGGGGTGCCATGGCGATTCGGCTGTGTTCCTATAACATTGAGTGGTTTAATCATCTTTTTAATACCAATAACTCCATGAAAACCGGCCAGGAGTCAGTGGAACGCTTAGAGGCGATTCATAGGGTGTTGAAGCAGGTCAATCCCGATTTGATTGGGATTACTGAGGCTCCGAATTCTACCTCCACGGGAACACAGTCTACGGTCACGAAACTTGAAAATTTTGCTTCTCATTTCGGACTTCGCACCAGCAAAGCTAAGGTCGGATATATTTCCGGCGGCGCGCAGGAAATTGCCGTTTTGTATGATCCTGCCATTCTGACGGTGTCGCATGCTCCTGGAGGCTCAACGACTTCAAAGTCCAATCCGCGGTTTAATGGGGAGTACCAGTTTGATACAGACGATGATCGTATCAAAGAATTATACAACCACTATCGCCCTCCGCTTGAAGTCAAAGTGAAAGTAAAGGCATCTGGAAATGAATTTCGGGTCATCGTTGCTCATACGAAATCCAAGGGTATCTTCAGTAGCGTCGACATGGTGCACCTGGAACGTGAGTCGCGGCGGAATCGCCTGAAAATTTTTGCGGAATGCAGCTGGATTCGCCGTCGTGTGGATGAATGGCTCGACAAGGGGTATCACGTCGTGGTGATGGGGGATATCAATGATGGACCCGGGATGGACGAATATGAAATGCGGTATGGTCGCAGTGGGGTAGAAATCCTGATGGGAAGCATTTTTGAACCCGAACGACTTCTTCGCAATCATGCGGGCAAACCGAAATGGGGAAATTTAGGGTGGGCGCCTTCGTCGGTGCGGTTTAAGGATCGAATCACGGAAACCTATATTAACGTGCTGATCGATCATATTCTTATTTCTTCTGGTCTGAAAACGTCAGGGCAGACACCGTATCAAATTTGGAATCCCTATGAGAATGATGTGGCTAAGCCTTTCAAGGTTGATCTCTTGAAGGCTTCCGATCATTTTCCTATTAGTATTAATCTGAATGTATAGTGATGGATGACTGAAGTAGGTAAATATTTTGCGTTTATGAGAAGTGCGTTTTGATGAGCGAGTTCGTTGAATATCTGAAAGAGGTCTTTATTGATTTCGGCCAGATACAAGCCCGCAAAATGTTTGGCGGGTATGGCATCTATCACCAAGGAGTGATGTTCGGATTGGTCGCCGATGATCGGTTATACTTGAAAACAGATACCGAGACCGCGAAAGTTTTTGAAACCAAAGGCTTAGGACCCTTTGAATATGACAAAGGTGATAAAATGGTGAAGATGTCCTATCACTTGGCCCCTGATGAACTGTTAGACGATCCTCAAGAGGCGGCCATTTGGGCGAAACGGTCATATGATGTCGCCGTTCGGGCAAAGACTCTGAAGAAGCCCAAATCTCAAAAATCCAGAGCGTGGGGGAGAAATTAATTAATGAACGATCAAATGTTTAAGAAACTGTGGGGGCTGCGACTTAGCTTGTTGGTTATGCTGTTGATCGGACTGAGTGGGATTGGCCTCCATGCAAAGGCAAAGGGTCCAACACATCAGATTTCCGTGACGGCCACGGATTTTAAATTTATGCCCAATATCTGGACTCTTCAATCAGGACAGCCAGTATCCATAACGTTTATGAATCACGGGGTTCAAGAGCATGAATGGGTGTTACTTAAACAGGGGGCTGAGGTTGTTTTGCCATTTGATGACGATGACGAAAGCAAAGTCTATTGGGAAATTGAATCAGGTCCGGGGGCGACGAAGGAAGGCAGGTTTGTGGTACCGGCTCAGCCTGGAAGCTATACGATTGTCTGTGGAAAGCCCCGCCATATCGAACGAGGGATGAAAGCTACCTTGTTGGTCGAGTGAGAGAAGGGACCTGTAGACTTATCTTTATAGCCGTTCTTCGTCGAGATCGATTGCCTCGACCCATTTCGTAATCTTGGGTAATTGGTCGACTGATACACCTCGTTTTTCAGCGATGCCAGTCAGAAGCGCGTTGAAGCGTCCTTGAGCCATGTCATTCTTTGGCTCTCCATTGAGGACCATCTCATTCCATTGCCTTTTTTCCTCTTCTGTCATGGATTTTCCATGACCCTGAACCCATGCCAGGATTTCCTCGTCCGTTCCACCTTCAAGGACACGCTGTTCTAGCACGTCTCCCTTGATCCCCAAATAATCAAGCAAATATTTATCGAATCCGGTGGTCAGATAATTGTATTCTTGTAGAAGTCCAGAATGACGCATTCGAATTTTATCAATTAATCGACCGAGATGGCAGAGGCCACCGAGTTGTTCTTTGGGACTTCGGGGATAGGCTGACGTGCTCATTAGAATGCTCCTTGTCGGATGAATTTTTCTTCTCTGAGGTTTCATTGTCATAGCAAGACTTTAGAGGTTGGAGCAAGGAACAGCTATGCCAAAATGGAAGATCGAATAGTCAATGGAAGCCTGATTGAGCCAGGATTTTCACATCCTGGTCCCTTTCGGCACGGGGCTTGCTTCCTACTAGGAATGAATAGGAAGCGAAGAATCAATATTTGTTAATAAATCAAGTAAACGCTTGCCTGTGGAGGTCATTCTTTAAGGAGGGACCGTATGGAGATTTCTGGTTACTGGGAAAAAGATGCCCGGGTGATTTCTCTTTCTGGTGAAATTGACCCATCAGAATGGAAGGTGCTGGAAGCCGCTTTTCTTGCGGCGCAAGTTGCGCAACGGCGACATATTGTTTTGAATCTAAGCCAAATGGTTGGTGCAGAACCATGGATCATTGTGAAACTGTTTTTCAGTTATCTGCAGCTTCGGCAACAGGGGATTCGATTAAGTTTAGTCAACCCCCAACCCTTTATCCGCAAAAAGTTAGAACCCACCAATATTCCCGCGTTTGTCGATTACTTCTCCACCGAGCAAGAGGCATTGAAAGCCGCCTAACCTTTCAAAAATTCGTTAATTAAACTTCTATCTCTGACCTTTGACGCGATTGCTTCGTAATTTGTTAGACTAAAGAGCGGCTTGGAATCAAAGAAGAATTACGCCTGAAAAAGTGGCCTTGGTTTCAACCTTGAGAATTATTGTGTCCATGTGAATGGGAAGGAGCCGGTGATGATAGGTGGTCAATTATTTTTGGTTCGATGGATGGTGCTGATTGGACTGTTGTTTTGGGTGAATTCTATTTCACCAGTTAATGCAGAAAGCCAAAGTAGTCCCACGGTGAGGGCCGGCAAACAGGTATCTTTTGAATATACTCTCCGCTTAGATGACCAAAAAATATTGGATTCCAATGTTGATGGTGAGCCGATTTCCTATCTTCATGGTCTTGAACAATTGATGCCTGGCCTTGAAAATGGTCTTGAAGGATTAGGGGTGGGGGAGTCCAAGAAAATTATCGTCCAGCCAGAAGATGGGTACGGACCTATCGATGAACATGCGTTTATGGAGGCGGATCGGGCGCGTATTCCCCAAGAATCGTTACATGTGGGGGCCATTGTTGAAGGCCGGGATAGTACGGGGCGTCCGCTGTATCCCCGCATCAAGGAAATTAGGGAGACTGAAGTCATTCTTGATTACAATCATCCTTTAGCAGGAAAAGTGTTGTATTTTGATGTGAGGGTCTTGGACATTAAAAAACCCGAGGTTCCTCCGCATCATGAATAACCCATGGGGCTATTACGGTAGACTTACTTAATTCCGATCACCATCGAATCCGGACCGGCCAGGTGCTCAACTCGCATTTCTCGAAATCCTGTTTCTTTCATCCAGCCACAACAATCTGCCCCGGTGTAATCAAAGCCTCCAGGTAATTCAATTAGCATATTAAGACTCATGAGCAGTCCAAAGGCATTCTCACGCCGTTCATCGTCGATCAGTGCTTCGAACACTATTAAGGCACCGCCCGCAGGCAAGGCATCATAGGCTTTTTTCAACAACATTCTCTTTTGCGCCAGATCCCAATCATGCAGAATATGTCCCATGGATAAGACATCGGCGTGAGGTAACGGATCGTGGAAAAAGTCTCCAGGTATAAACTTAAACCGGTCGCTGAGCCCAAACGAGGCGAGGTATTCTTCAAAGATTGTTCCAGTGAGGGGTAAATCAAAGCCCCCACCCGTAAGATGTGGATGGGCTTTCGCCACTTGTGCAATCAGTCCGCCTTGAGCCGAGCCAATGTCCACATAGGTCTGATATTTTGCCCAAGGAAACTTTCGGGCAATGGCCATACTGGCTCCCATGCTAATGCCGGTCATGGATTGCAAAAAACTTTTCAGTTTGGCTGGATCGCTATAGAGCGTTTCGAAAAAATTTCCTCCTTCTTTTGCTTCATTTTGCGGCTTTCCGGTTTTGAGCCCCTCGGTGAGCGATCCCCAAAATCGATACAACCTTGCATTGGACATTTCCAAAAATCCACCAATGTATGAGGGTTTTGCCTTATCCAGAAATTGGTCGGCATCTGAAGTATTGGAGTATTTCCCCCCATGGCGTTCCAACATGCCTAATGCGACTAACGCATCAAAAAAATCTCGTGCGCTTCGAGGATGAAGGCAGAGCTGTTGTTGTAAGGTGTCAGCATCTAAAGGGTGCTTCGCTAGGACGGTAAACACTTCCAGTTCCACGGCACTGAGCAAGGTCTTGGCTCCCCAAAATGCCATGCCAAGTTGCATGATTTTTTCTGGTGTTGGGATGGGAGGCATGAGGATACTTCCTTTTGAAATGGTCAGGATTTGGAAAATTCAGACAATACCATTAAAAATATGTCGTAAGAAGAAGGGGGCATTCATCATATTGGTTTTACCCCAATGATGTTCGAGGAGCAAGAAGCGTGTGGTTTGTGTACGAACGGAGAAGCGGTTGCGCTGATGTATCCCCCTCAGTACACTCGATTTGAGGTTGTAAATGAACAGTACATCTTTGCAAGAAATTCTTTCTAAACAATCGAACCCGAGTCTGGGGTTGTACATTCACATTCCCTTTTGTCGGGTTCGATGCCAATTTTGTGCTTTCTATGTGCAGATACAACAGGAAGAAAAGATTCTGGCCTTCCTGACAGGGCTGGAAAGGGAAATTACATTGTATGGAAAAAAGGTTGGATTGGAAAATGTTCCCGTCACTTCAGTGTATTTCGGGGGAGGAACGCCGACGGTGTTGTCCTCCAGGCAACTGCTTCATATTTTGGATGGAATACACTCCAACTTTTCAGTTCAAAGTGATGCTGAAATCTCTCTGGAGGCTCACCCTGGGGCAATGAATCGTGAAGATTTAGATTCGCTACGATCCGGTGGTTTCAATCGGCTCAGCATAGGGGCTCAATCATTTGATGATCGAGAATTGCTTCAATTGGGGGGGCGATCCATGAGCCTTACCACCCATGCGGCGGTGGAAGCGGCTCGTCAGTCTGGATTTGAGAATATCAGCCTGGACCTCATGTATGGATTTCCCGGACATACCACTCCTTCCTGGAAGCGCACTCTAGACGTCACGATAACCTTGGCACCGACTCATCTGTCTTGTTATGCGTTTACCGTTGATGAAGGTTCGCAAGTGTACGAAAAGGTAGAGGGTGGGACTCTGTGTGCTCCCGATGAGGAAATGCAAACCAGGCTTGCAGAGTTTACACGTGAGTACCTAACGGTAGCCGGGTATCAACAATACGAAATTTCCAATTTCTGTCGTCAGGGTTTTCCGTGTCACCATAATCTTCGGTATTGGCAAGGTGATTCGTATTTAGGATTAGGCCCCAGCGCACAGTCCTTTGTCAGTGGGGTACGATTTGGGAATTTAGCGGATCTCGACTTGTATGGCTCCACATTAGCTGGAGGGGCCGTCCCTGTGGAGCAAGTCGAAGTGCTCGATCCCCAAGAAATACAGCGTGAGCTTATTGTTTTTGGTCTAAGAACGATTCAGGGCGTACCTATGGAACATATTCAGAATCTTTCCCGTGGGGATGTTCAATGGGATCGGGCCTTAAATACCTTGAAAAGTCAGGGACTACTGGCGGAGGCTGAGGGATGTATGCATTTAACGAATAAAGGGATTCAATTCGCCGATAACGTGGCAGTAACGCTGTTATAGCTATCGGCCAGGTTAATTCTGATCCGGTTGACTGACTTCTTCCGAATCCTTCTTGTCCATGGTTCGACACAAATCATCAAGCCATTTCCCAGAGCATTCTAAGATTTCGCGGATCATCGGTTCTGGGTGTTTGGTCCGCCGAATGGTCCATTGGCAAACATATTCCAACAAATGTTCTCGATCAAATGTTTGTGTTGATGTCTGAGCCAGGCTGGTCAATTCCTGGAGGCCGGTTTCGACAATATCTTCGATGGTGTCTCGACTGTGAGATGTTCGTGCGGTGACGTACTGGATTACCCGCTGGATTTCTTGTGGTTCCATAAGGAAAATATCAAGAGGGGGTTATCATGATAAAAAGCCGTGATATTGTGAATGGGATTCATTGTATGCATCTCACCTAAAAACTCTCAAGCGTCATACAAAAGCTCTCTTTTCTTTACTACTTAGATGCTTAAAAATTAGGCATTTTGCTAGGTTCAGCTTGGTTCTTGGTTGGTGGGTTTTTATAAACATGGTTATCCACATTGGATCAACAGAAGTTGTGGAAACTGCATTAAAAAATACACGAAATATTTCTATTTTAAAAAATTTAAGTTATTCTTTAGGTAATTGCATTTCGTCCATATTTTACAAGCATATTAAGCTGTTTATTATATGAAGTGTTGACTGGGTGTTGTAAATGAAGTCACAGAAAACTAAAAGTAAGACTTGAATGGAAGAATAGAGTATAGAAATCGTTATCCACAGAATTCAGCAGGGTTTTTTCATTGACGTTTGGGATTATTCCCATAAGTACAGAAGAATATGGAATTAGGAGAAATTATTCCCCTTTGAAATGTTAGCTAGGATCCCCCAAATTTCCATATGCTTTGAATTCCCAAGACGATCAGAGTAAGGATTGCTCCCACAGAAATAAAGAGGAGCAAGGTCAGTCCTATCACAAACACCCAGTCTCCTGATGTGGTAGGGGAGGCGCTGCGGGTAGTATGCCGGCGCAACAATTGTGCGTTTTTTTCATTGCTGCGAAACCAAACTGAAAACAAGTCTCCAAAGCCCGGTATGGCGCCAATGACGGTATTCAGTCCCATGTTGAGCGCCATTCGTACCATAATAATTTTGGGAACCTGTAATTGGGTGGCGAGAAATAGGATTGAGGAACCAATCAGATTAGCGATAATGTCCCCGGCACCGGGAAGAAGGCCGAGCAGGGGGTCTAGGCCGATTCGTATGCGTGTCCCTGGGATCAAAAATGCGGAATCCATGAGACGTGCGATAAAATCGGCGAAGGCTCGAATTTGTTCGCGATCCTGGTCTTCTTCAAGAACTGGTTCAACCGTCGGTCTTCTATATTTTGTCTGATCATCCATATTCAAAATTCTGTATCTCTATGGTAGAGAAATGGTAACGCCCGATGAGGGCTTCATTCAACCGACAAGATTCTCTTGACACTTGTCCGAATTGAGGGGCACTGTAGGGTCTTGGGTGAAAAACGTTTATAATTTCAATAGATCGTATTCATGAATACCTTTATTCCGCGCCCACCCCGTTTGTCAAAATCCCGTTTTCTCTCTGGTCTACAATGCGAAAAAAGGCTGTATTTTGAAGCGCATGCTCCTGAATTAGCCAGTGAGATCGATGGCCAACGTCAAGCCATGCTGGATATGGGGCGGCACATTGGTGATACGGCCCAATTATGTTTTCCTGGTGGGCAACTCGTGACCGAGGGATATCGTCAATCCGGAGCAGCTTTGGAACGGACGGCGACCCTCATGGCCAACCCTGACATTCCCGCGATTTTTGAAGCAGCATTTCAATATGAAGGAACCCTTATCCGAGTCGATATTCTCGAAAGAACCGCGGAGCAGACCTGGCGGCTCATCGAGGTCAAGGCGTCTTCCCGGGTGAAGGCTGTCCATTTTGATGATTTGGCTGTTCAGGCCTATGTGTTACAGGGGGCGGGAATTGCCATCTCCAACATTTGTTTAATGCACATGAATCGGCATTATGTCTATCAGGGGGATGAGGTGGATCTTCGGCAGCTCTTTGCCATTGAGGATCTTACGGAAGCCATACTCCCGCGATTACTTGAAATTCCCAGTCAATTAGAACGCATGCGCGCCCTGTTGTTGAGGGAAAATCCTCCGGAGAGAGAGCCAGATGGCCATTGCCATACGCCTTATGAGTGTCCCTTTTGGGATCATTGCACCAAGGGAAAATCTGAACGATGGATTTTTTATTTGCCCGGGACAAAGGACGTGGTCAGACGAATGATGAAGCAGGGAATCGAGCGAATCGACGATATTCCCTCCCGGATAAAATTGTCGGCCTTGCAGCAGCGCATGAAAGATAATGTCGAGTGGATTTCCCCTGAACTTCCACACATTTTGTCATCGGTGGAATATCCTGTACATCATTTGGATTTTGAAACATTCATGCCGGCGATTCCCCTGTACCCACGAACTCGTCCTTACCAACCAATTCCCACCCAATGGTCGAATCATGTGGAATTTGAGAACTTTCAATTACGCCACGAGACCTATTTATGTACCGATCCGCACGACCCGAGGGAGGATTTGGCTCGGGCTCTTCTCGATTCCTTGGGGACAGTCGGAAGTATTTGTGTGTATTCCGATTATGAAAAATATGTATTAACAGCACTGGCCGAAGCTTTGCCATCGTTGCGTACCGAACTCCTTCAGTTAACCCGCCGCCTGTGGGACCTTCTGGCGGTGATTCAATCACATTATTACCACCCCGGTTTCGGAGGGTCGTTTTCTATAAAGTCGGTATTGCCCACATTGGTGCCTTCGTTAAGTTATTCGAATTTAGAAATCCAAAATGGAGCCTCAGCATCTGGCATCTATCATCAGATGGTTTTTCGGGAAACCGATTGGGTGGAACAGCAGAGATTAGAGGCAGCACTACACGAATATTGTGCGCGAGATACCTTGGGAATGGTGGAATTGCGTCGGGTGTTGGCTGAGAAGGCACGACGCATGGCGCCTTCCCCAACATCACCGACTCATTCTGCTTGATGTTGAATGGGCTGCAGGCTTAAATGTCGATGACCCTGAGCCCAAATCTCCTCCATTGACCCAATGTGACCACCTTGTTAGAATCGGCCCACATGTCATACTATTGGGCATGCGCGGTGAAAGAATTGCCAGTGCCAAGTCCCTCCGTACCCGACGCATGCTTCCCTTATTCACACACTCATAAACTGTGATCATGATTCGGATTCTGGTCTTGCACGGTCCAAACTTAAATATGCTTGGGGTGCGTGAAGAGAATATTTACGGAACTCAAACCCTCAATGATATCAATGGTATGCTTGCCACATGGGCCAAGGATGCCGGGGTTCACCTCGAAGCTAAACAATCCAATCGTGAAGGGGAATTGGTCACCTGGATCCAGGAGGCCAGGGGGCAGTTTGACGCTATTGTCATCAATCCCGCTGCCTATACTCACACCAGTATCGCCTTACGAGATGCGGTCTTAAGTGCGGAGATGCCGACCGTAGAGGTCCATCTTTCAAATATTTATCAGCGAGAAGAATTCAGACAGCACTCCTATTTAGCAGGAGTGGCGCTTGGGCAGATCAGCGGTTTTGGCTCAACCAGCTACTTATTAGGGGTGCAGGCTGCCCTTGATCATATCCAATCAAAACTACAATCTTCACCCTCATCGTAAGGAAACGGTCGAGGGAGATCATCAGCATTGAAAAGGATGAGATATTGTGATTTCAACATCTGAATTTAGAAATGGCGTCAGGCTTGAGATTGATGGCGCGCCATTTTACATTGTCGAGTTTCAACATGTGAAACCTGGCAAAGGCGGGGCCTTTGTCCGGACCAAAGTGAAAAATCTGAAAACAGGACAAGTCCTGGAACGCACGTTTCGATCTGGTGAAAAATTTAATGAGCCGGATATCGAGGAATTTGCCATGCAGTTTTTGTATGGAAGCGGCGACTCCTATACGTTTATGGATACCAGCACTTATGAACAGGTGACCTATGAAAAAAGTCAACTTGGAGATAATACCGATTTACTGAAAGAAGAAACCATTGTTCAAATTTTGACCTATCAAGGAAAGCCCATTTCTGTAGAGTTGCCGACGTTTTTGGAGCTTAAAGTCGTGGAAACTGACCCTGGGGTTCGTGGTGATACGGCGAGTGGGGGAACCAAGCCTGCCGTTGTGGAAACAGGGGCCACGATAAAGGTTCCTCTCTATTTGGAATCTGGCGAAGTTATAAAAGTTGACACCAGAAGCCGAGAATATGTTGAACGGGTACGGTAATCTTAATGGAGATGGCGCCGATTTCATTTTTTTGAAAAGGGAGTAATTTTTAAAAAATCAGGTTCTTATGAGAAGTGAACAACGTAAAGAGATTCAAGACCTCGTTCAAATTCTTACCGATCAAAATTTGACGGAGATCGAGGTTGAACGCAAAGATTTGCGGATTCGAATTCGGAGAGATCATGCGCCAATGATTTCCACTCCGCCAGTATCGGCTCCTCCCGTGATAGAGTCTGGTGGGGAAACTGCCCCTCAAATTCCTAAGGAATCCTCCGATGTTGGCAATGCCAGACTCTTAACCGTCACATCTCCCATCGTCGGTACCTTTTATCGTTCACCATCTCCTGATGCGGATGCCTATGTGGAAGAAAATGATATTGTGAGTAAGGGACAGGTTCTTTGTATTGTCGAGGCGATGAAGTTAATGAACGAGATCGAATCCGAAGCCGATGGGCGTCTGGTCAAAGCGCTTGTTGAAAGTGGGGCCTCAGTGGAATATGGCCAACCTTTATTTTTAATAGACCCCATTACCACTTCCTAGCACCATGATGCATTGGGGGGCTCAATGTGACCCCATTCATGAATTCCTCAATTTTTCTTTCGCGTCCCGGAAACGATATTGAAAGTGTGTAGGTAAAGGATCAAGGTGTTTAAGAAAATTCTCATTGCAAATCGCGGGGAAATTGCGCTTCGAATTATTCGAGCCTGCCGAGAAATGGGCATTAAGTCGGTAGCCATTTATTCGGAAGCTGATTCCCGGTCTCTGCATGTGCGCCATGCGGATGAACAGGTCTGTGTGGGGCCTGCAGATAGTGCACTGAGTTATCGGAATATTCCCAATGTCTTAAGTGCGGCCGAAATCACCGGAGCGGATGCCATTCATCCGGGCTATGGGTTTCTTTCCGAAAATGCCCACTTTGCCGAAGTCTGTGAATCTATCGGCATTGCCTTTATCGGACCCTCCTCGAAACATATTTCCTTGCTGGGGGATAAATCCAAGGCGCGAGAAACCATGATAAAACATGGCATTCCCGTGATGCCGGGTAGTGAGGGAGAAATCGATAATCTGGATGATGCGCGACGTGTTGCCAATAAAGTCGGCTATCCGGTGATTGTGAAAGCCTCAGCCGGCGGAGGCGGGCGAGGTATGCGGGTCATTACGAGAGAAGAGGATTTGGATCGAGCGATTCTTGCGGCCCAAGTCGAGTCCCGTGCGGTATTTGGGTCTGACGGGGTATACCTCGAAAAGTTCTTTATTGATCCGCGTCATATTGAAATCCAAGTGTTGGCCGATGAACATGGTCATGTTGTGCACTTAGGCGAACGGGACTGTTCCGTGCAAAGGCGGTATCAGAAGTTGGTTGAAGAGTCTCCCTCGCCAGCCGTCGATGAGTCTCTGCGCCAGGAAATGGGAAAGGTGGCAGTCAAAGCGGTGAAGTCTGTGCATTATCGAAATGCCGGGACCGTGGAATTTTTGTTAGACCAAAGTCGAAAATTTTATTTTATGGAGATTAATACACGGATTCAGGTGGAACATCCGATTACGGAAATGGTGACGGGTATTGATTTGATCAAAGAGCAAATTCGTATTGCGGCGGGGCTTCCTTTGACGATTCGGCAAAAAGATGTACGCATGATTGGCCATAGTTTTGAATGTCGAATCAATGCCGAATGCTCGGATACGTTTACGCCAAGTCCTGGTCCGGTTCCCCGTTTTTATGCACCAGGAGGTCCAGGCATTCGGGTCGATACGGCCATGGAGTCCCCGGGGTATGTTGATCCGAGTTATGATTCCCTGATTGCCAAGCTGATTAGTTATGGGCGTGATCGGGAAGAGGCTTTAGCACGGGCTCAGCGAGGACTCGATGAATTTATCATTGAGGGGGTAAAAACGACACTTCCTATTTTGCGATTGATACTGGGCGATCCGGACTTTCAAAAGGGCCGAGTCTCCACGGGGTTTTTGGAACGGTTTATGGCCAACCGCCGATCGTAAATTTTCTTCACGCCGTGCCTACCTTTAACCTTCATGGTGCCTATCTTCTTTTAGACGAACAATGGGCTTCACAAGTTTCTCTACTTCGAGTGCTTGAAATCGCGGCACAATGTGGCGTGCGTCTGTTTCAATACCGAAACAAGATAGATTCGATGCGTGATGCGTATCAAAAGGCGAAACCTTTGCGACAAGCCGCATTAGACATGGAAACTATCTTTATTGTGAATGATCGGTGCGATTTAGCCTTATCGCTTGAAGCGGATGGAGTGCATCTTGGGCAAGAGGATCTCCCAATAGACCTGGCAAGAGAAATTCTAGGTCACGAAAAAATTATCGGCATCTCTACCCATCGACCAGAAGAAGTAAAAGCCGCGATGGCAGAAGGTGCGGATTACCTCGGCTTCGGCCCGATCTTTCCAACCTCAACAAAGGCTGATCACGAACCCGTTGTAGGGGTTGAAGGGTTGTCCTACGTTCGCAATTTAACAACATTGCCTATTTTTGCTATCGGCGGGATTTCGCTAGATGTTGTACCAGCAATTCAACAGGCAGGGGCCAATGGTGTGGCTGTTGCTTCGGTGGTGTATCGTTCGGAAAATATTCAACAAACACTTCAACACTTAGTCAAGTTTTTTCCTGCAAAATACTCCTGAGTTGGGTAATAGCTGGATCGCTCGCCAGCTTGCTCACCCCTTGCTTCCACTCACTTTTGAATAAGGGTTCAAATGCGATGGGTCCCACTACGGGAGTGCCACTCAATTCTCGTATTAATTGAATCGTCGAATCCCTTTGAAGTCGTTCATCGTTGTTATTTTGAGGGGCTGATGATTGATTAAGGACGACCCCAAGGACCTCAATGTCCAGATCCCGTAAAGCATGAAGCGATAGCAATGTGTGGTTCACGGAGCCTAGCGTGGGACGGCTAACGACGATGCAGGGGATTTGAAGATGTCGAATTAAGTCTCTCACGGTTTCTTGTGTCGTGAGCGGGACCATGACTCCACCAGCGCCTTCCACCAAGACGAAATCGCTAGTTCGTAAGAGTTCTTCATGGGTCGTGACGATATGTGAGAGGTCGATGGGTTGGTGATGTTTCCGACTGGCGGCCAATGGGGCAATCGGTTCGCGATATTGATAAAGAGAGGGCTTGTCGGGTGGGGAGGGGCTATTGAATAAGCTCTGTAACCGTGAGGCGTCATCCCTCGGGTCTTTGAGGGAAGTTTCGACTCCTGTTTCTATAGGTTTCATGACTTCCACGCGGAACCCCTGATGTTGGAGGGCCATGCCCAGTGCTGCGGTGACGGCGGTCTTACCAACTCCAGTGTCGTTTCCGGTAATGAAAATACTCCTTCTGCGAGGTGGGTTATGGTGGGAAAGGTTACTCATGGACAAAGGTCTTCACCAGATTCGACTGTCGAGATTGAAACATTGGCCTGAAATATCTTTGGACGTGGCCAAGTGAAAAATATGGTCCGCAGTTTCTCGAAGGTTTGGGGTTCGGCCAAGCAAATGATCATTTAATGTTTCTGGTGAAGGGAAGGCATCACCAGATAGTATTGAAGGGTGCCATCCTGGGAACACGGCATTGACGCAAATATTACTTTTTCCCCATTCATGGGCTGCCGATCGTATCAATCCTAATATTCCCGCTTTTGTTGCTGCGTAAGCTGTTTGTCCGATGTCTCCTTGAGTACTGGCAAGGGAACTCACGACAAGGACTGATCCGTATCCTTGGTTATGAAAAATTGATCCTACCTGTCGCAAACAAAAAAATAATCCCGTGAGGTTGATTTGAATGAGCGTATTCCATTGTTCGGGGGATGTGCGAATGGTGGCCAAATTCTTGGTTTCCCCCACGGACCAAATCAATACGTCGATTTTGCCCCAATGCTCCATGAATCGATTAATCGCATTGGCGACTTGTTGCGGGTCTTGAACATCCGCATGGTATAGGGAGTGGGTTTCTTCTTGGTCATAAAAATGTGCGTAGATCTTTTTGGCTGAATCATCGTGTTGATGGTAATGGATGCCGACTTTCCAATTCATTTCGGCAAATCTCATACATATGGCGCCTCCAATGACCCCAGAGCCACCCATGACGAGTACGGTCTTGGGATCGATTGTCGAGTTTGAATTGTGGGCATTCATAGGACAGGATAAATCGTAGGTTCGTGGTTGGCCAAGATTCCGTGATTATCACTAACCATTAGTGGGAAGGCAAACTTTTCCAAGGGTCGATATCTTGCAGCAGCAAGATCCCTATGGTAGTTTGATTTTAAGTGGAAGAGAGGGAATTCCCGCCGAATATCAGATCAAACACCATTTCCAATTTTCATTGAATACGCCATGTTGAGGAATAAAAAATTTCTAAAAACCTGTTTTGAAATATAAATGGTAGGAGGTTGTTTCGTGCATTATAACCTACAGGTTCAGGTCAAATGGGCTAGGATCTCTGCTGGAGGCCTTGGGTTGGCATTGCTGCTGAGTTTGGGATTGGCCTATGGTCAGCCCGGACCTACGCTCATTCATCAGGCGGAGGAGTTTTTTCCCGATCAAATCGGCAACGAATGGCGTTATCAAGGTCGTATTGTTGAAGGGAATGTGAACCAGATTGCGGATTCCACCTTTGAGAATATATCTTCCGTGACCGGGATGGAAATGAAAGATGGTGTCCAGGTGACGGTCTTTCATGATACCAATCCTGGCAATCAAAATCCGACGGACAGTTATTATCTTCGGGATGCTGCAGGGATACGTTATTACGGCTCTAAGCCGGGGACGATGTTAGAACAACAATTAGTGCCCTACCAAATCGTGCGATTTCCGTTAGAAATTCCGAGTTCGTTTGAACAACTGAATCGTACAGGGTTAAATCTTGGATTGGATCTTGATCATGACGGCCAAGCGGAGAAAGTGGACGTCTTGGCGACCGTGACTATTCATGGTCAGGAGCCGATCACGGTTCCCCTTGGAACCTATAAGAATGCTGTGCGCATGGAAGCCCAAATGAAGCTGCTGGTACATTTATCCCGGGCAGGTACGCAAGTGAAAGGATTCGACTCCATGACTATATGGTTTGTCAAAGGAGTTGGTTTGGTGAAATATGCCGAGCGTCAAATGATTCCCAATCCTCAAAGTGGGAAAGATCGAATTATTGAAATTACTGAAGAACTTGTGGAAGCCAAATTACGAGGAGGCACTCAATTATTGAGTCGGAGCAAATCCACGTCGCATGGTGTTCTCACTCGTCACACGTTGGACCATGAATTGTTGCAGATACCCTTCCCCTCCCGCCTTGGTGCCCACCCCTGACAGACGATGTCCGCCAAAGGGTTGACGGCCAACCAGTGATCCTGTGATGGGTCGATTGATGTAAAAGTTTCCCACGTCGAATGATTCCCGAGCCTTTTGGATATTCATGGGGCTTCGCGAATAAATTCCTCCAGTGAGTGCAAAATCTGATTGCATGGCCATCGTCAATGCGGCTTCAAATGACTCGGCCTTTAACACGGATACCACAGGTCCGAAAATTTCTTCTTGCGCCAGTCGGTGATGCGGTTGAATGTTCCCAACGATCACCGGACCTTGAAACCACCCCTCTTGGTCCATCACCCGGTCGAGCAGCACTTTCCCCTCTTGATGAGCAATATCCACATATTGCCGAACCTTCAGCAATGCGCGTTCGTCGATCATGGGACCCATATGATTTTTGGGATCTTCCGGAGCTCCCACATTCAAGCTGCGAGCTGCTTGAGTCAACCGATCAATAAAGTCTGCATATACCGGCTCCAGTGCAATGACTCGTGAACATGCCGAGCATTTTTGGCCTTGATATCCTGTAAAGGAATAGAGCACTCCCTGTACAGCCTCGTCCAAGTCCGCGGTCTCATCGATGATGATGGCGTTTTTTCCACCCATTTCTGCAATGGCATGAGGCACATGATGTTGTCCTGGTGCCACTTTGGAGGCTTGTTGGATGATGTGCAGTCCTGCTTCCTTGGATCCAGTAAAGGCGATGACGTGAATTTGGGGATGCGAAACCAGGGCTTTCCCAACCTCAGGTCCACCAGGCATGAAGTGAAGGACGCCGGAAGGCAAGCCGGCTTCTTGGAATAGTTGAAACAGGTGGTAGCCCATCATCGGGGAACGTTCGGAAGGTTTGAATAGTACTGCATTGCCTGTGACTAAGGCAGAGGACACAAGACCGGTGGGAATGGCTAATGAAAAATTCCAAGGAGAAATGACCACGGCAAGCCCACGAGGACGCCATTCGAGATGGTTGAGCTCCCCAGGAGCTTGCCCAAGTCGTTGGGGGCGACCCAAGCGACGCATATCGCGAGCATAAAATTCGAGAAAGTCGATGGCTTCGGCAATGTCGCCATCGGCTTCTCGCCAGGGTTTGCCAGTTTCAAAGATTTCCCAAGCTACCAACTCATGGCGCCGTTGACGGATCAATTCGGCGACTCGACACAAATAATCCGCACGGGTATCCGGCGTCGTAGTCCGCCAATGTTTCCAGGCTTTTTGTGCGGCTTGAATGGCGGCCTCGACTTGCGTTGGAGCATAGATGGGTATGCGCGCGATAATGTCCTTTGGTCTACTTGGATTCGTAGAGACAATTTCGTCTTTCAATGATCCAAGAGAGGAAGGGACAGGAAAAATTATAGTCTGCCCAAGTTCCTTTTTGACCTTCTCAAGAGCGTGACGCATGGCCTGTCGTGCTGGTTCTCGTGAAAAATCAGTATGTGGCTCATTTTCAAATGGTGATTGGACGTTTTGAGAATGAGGCAGAGGGGGCGATCCCGAAACAGAAAAGGGTTGTGGGGGTGCCAATAAAACCTCTAGGGGAGTTTCGTGATCTCGCTGCTTCGAAATGAAGGATTCATTCGATGTATTTTCCAACAGACGTCGAACAAGGTACGCCATCCCTGGTATGAGTTCTCCCACGGGAGTGTACACGCGAACCCGGCGCCCATATTGCACAACAGCATGTTGCAAGCTCTCGGCCATACCGAACAGCGATTGATATTCGTAATCCTGTGGGCCGAAGTTATTTGCTTGGGCGATGGCTTCTGCATGGGCCAGGCTTCGTAAATTATGAGTACCAAAGGCTGGGCGGAATAGGGTGGGGTGGGCAAATAGTTTACCGCTGATGTATTCGAAATTGGCATCAGTTTCTACTTTGTGCCGTAAGACGGGAATTGGCCAACCACGCTGTTCGTTTTGAATATTTTCTGCGTCCCAATAGGCACCCTTGACCAATCGAATCGTAATGGGGGTGCCCCGTTGACGGACCCAATCAACTAATCGATCAAGCGTGATGTCGGCATCACGAAGATAGGTTTGGAGAGCAATTCCGGCATAAGGAAAATTGCGATAGTCAGGTTCAGAAAGAATACGCATAAAGATTTCGTAGGTGACATCTTTAAGTTCGTATTGCTCGAGATCGAAGGTGATCGAAGCCGGAAGTTGAGTGGCAAGATTAAGGATGGGGCGTAATCGGGAAGCCACCCCTTCAAAACTGCCTTCAGGGTCAGCCGGGTCAAGCTGTGAATAGAGAGCAGAAATTTTAATTGAAAGATTGGTCCGAGGAAGCAAGCCGTGATGGTCCTGTTCCAATAGTGTATTAGTGGGCCATCGTTGAGCATGATCATGAAACACTCGAAGGGCATCGAGGCAATGATCTCGATAGGCATCTGATTCAGACTCACTTACCGTGGCCTCACCAAGAAGGTCAACCGAGGCACATCGCCCAGATCGCCAAAGTTTCTCAAGAACCGGCATTGCATTGGCCATGGAGTCACCGGCCATAAATGTATGGGCCATACGCAGGAATTGCCTACGCAGTACCAGGGCCCCAATATGCGACCCAACCCAAAAACTGGGAAGTTTATTGAGGGACCATTTCAATGGTTTGGGAAGGATTGGCGTACTACCAAAATATTCCGCGAGTACCCGAGTAAATTGTTCATCGGTTTTTAGTGTAGGCAGAACATCCACAAATCGAAACAATTGCACCTTGAAGTCCTCATCCCGCATCCCCCAGTCCATAAGCAAGTCGTTCCACCAGCGTTGGCTAAGTATTGTTGTGGTACTGGCCTTTGAATGTTTGGCGAGGGTTCGGCCGATTTGTTGAATGGATGATTCGAGGAAATTTTCAGAGGTCATATTCGTCCTCCCTAGTCTGTCATAAACATTATACCTTTTCGGTATGTCCGGAGTAAGAGTACAGAGGGAGGAGAATGGTCTTGGGACCTTAAAATCAAAAGACAGTTCTCGGGAAGAACTAAAAATCCTAACAGGGGGAATATGAGATCAAAAATAAGAGGAATTAGATAATGTGGGTGACTTACGAAGAGACCACTTCTGTGCAGGAGGTTATGGCTCGGAACATGGTTTGACCAGGCGTGCGGTGATGTTGCCGTTGGGACCCAAGTTGTTCACAAACGTGCCGGATAAGGCTCGGTCTTTTTCGCTAAACAGCAGGCTTTCTTCTTGAATAATTCCCCGAGGGAACACCCATCGAATGTAGACTGTATCACCCTGGACTTGAATGGTCGCAGGTCTGGGATCCATCCGGTCATACTGCGAGGGTGGGGGGTAAATCATGAGGGTTTTGTGATCACCATGGTTTTGATGGTTATGAATGAGCCATTGCCAGGTGCCACAGAGCCGGAAGAGCCCCTGAGCATTCGTTTGTTCTTTTTGCCATTGTCGTAATTCATTCCAGAGGACTCGGGCTTGACGCTCTGTTTCTATTTGTAGCTTCATCAACGCTGTACGCAAGAAGGCTTGGTGTAAGGGAAGATAATATTGATGGACATAGCGTGCCGCGTAGGAATCTTGGTCCGCCGATGAAACTTCATGATTGTCCGAGGTGTTTGTGGTCTCCATCCTCCAATATTCATATAACCGTTGGGTAATACCTTGAATTCCCTCCTTCTTTGCGATGGTCAGCCATCTTATATTTCCATTTATTTCGGCGGAGTATTGTTGGTGAAGATAATGGGCATAGTCCGGAAAATCAGTCAATGATGCATTTGGGGATTCTTGAACATTTTTGAGTTCCAGGTAGATCGCAGCCCATTGTTGGACGTGATGCAGCGTAGATTGTGGTAATACACTTTTAACCCAGTTTAGTTGTGCCTTCGATGTCTTTGGAGGTAAGGATTCTGGACTCGCTTTTTCTGTTTGAAATGTGTTTTCCAATTCAGTGGCATAATGCCATTCGGCTGTATTCGCGCTTAGTTCAACCATTTTTTTAATAAGAAATTCTGGTAGTGGCGTGTTTTTCCGGGAGCGATTTCGAAACTGGGAGCTTGGAAGTGCTTGGACAAACGGTCCCATAATGGACTGCACTAGCTCTTGGGCCTGGGAGTCCGATGTCACTTCATGAATTGCGGGAGATGCCTTTAGCAAAAAGTGTTCGAAGTTCAACTCTTGCGCATGAGCGGATGATGGAAAAAGTGTCAGGTGAAATCCTTGGGCATAAATAAAGGAAAACACGCAAGCCGCGAGGAACATTAGTCGCGATGCCGATCCAGAAACTATTTCTGAAAGAATAGGTCTTGGTGGTTTGGGCCTAAAGGATGGGAAGGAAATGGGGCGACGGAGAAAGCCACACACGGTTACACGTCGGTTTAAACCTTGAGGACCTTGTTGATGAACGCCAAGGTTTCTTCCCACGCCTTTTCAGCGGATTCGGCATGGTAGACATCGGGTTTGGATTCATTAAAAAAGCTATGAGTTGTCCCAGGGTAGGTAATGATTTGGAGGTTTTTGTCCGCATCGTCCGCAGCCGTTTTGAAGGCATCGAGTTCGTCCTTAGTGACCAGGTCGTCTTTTTCTGCCGCATGAATCAGCAGTGGACAGAGCATCCCTTGGATATGCTCTAGGGAGCTTGTTGGGTTTCCATAGAACGCTACGGCAGCTCGTAACCGTCGCCTGCGACACGCAAATCGAATGGCGAGGGTCCCGCCAATTCCAAATCCAATGACGGCATGAAAATTGCGTCTTGTCTGATCGAGCAGTTCGTCTTCGGCAATGTTTGTGTTGAGCCATTCACAAGAGGCATTAATGTCTTCGAGGACCGTTTCTTGGTCCATTCGGTCAACCAGGGCATCGGCGACTTCGGCATTAGCGGTAATCATCCCTCCCTGGCGTCCGTAAAGATTGGGGATTAATACCACATAGCCCTCACAGGCCAATCGAGTGGCCACCGCCTTTATCTGTCCATTGAGCCCCCAACGCTCGTGGAGTAAGACAATTGAGGGGAATTTGCCCTTTTCTTGGGGGAAAAAATGCACCCCTTCGACTTGAGCTTCTTTGGGGATCCGAGTTTGGGCATAGGGATCCACCATTTTGTCCTTATGAGTGTCAAAAACCCCCTTACTCGAAAAGCGAACCGAACTGAAACCGATTTGGTTTGGAGTAAAAGGAGTCTCACGTTTTAACATGGGATTTTTCCACTTTCTAATGATTTAATCGCTAAAGGGACAGGCTATTAAGACCGAAAAGAACTATATCGACCGTGTCAAAGTCTTGTCAACGAAACCCTTCTCTCAGCGCGATGAGAAGGAACACACTATAAGGCCCCAAAAACCTAAGCAATTGATGGCTCATTTCGGAGCATATTTATTGGTGATTTTTCACTCAAAGTAAGGACGATCCCTATGCGTAATCCAATGTTGAAAATGACAATGTCCGTGACCTTGACCATTGCGTTGATCGCCACAGGGTGGGGGTGTACGCAAATGTCAGCGGAGGAGAAAAAAGTTGAACATATCTCAAGGGGACAGGCTTATTTCGCTGAGGAAAAATATCGGGAAGCCCTGATTGAATATAAAAACGTCGTGCAGATCGATCCGAAGGATGCCAATGCGCATTATCAATTGGCGCTGATTCATATGAAACTTGGGGGAATGAGTGACCTCCAAGCGGCATTTGGGGAATTGGCCACCACTGTTGACTTAGATCCTTCGATTCAAGATGCCCAAATTAAATTGAGTGAGTTTTACTTATTAGCCAAACAACCGGAAAAAGCCCGAAAACATGCGGATATTGTATTGGCTTCTGCGCCTCAAGATCCTAAAGGGCATTTATTGCGGGGAAGGTCTCTGATCATCGAAAAAGAATTTGATCAAGGAATTGAAGAATTTCGACAGGCCATTCAACTCGATCCAGATAATACCAATACATACATTGATTTGGCCAAAGCCTATATTGGATTAAAAAAGCCTGAGGATGCCTTTGCGGCGCTCAAGGAAGGGTTGGCGAAACAACCAAATTCCACGGAGTTGATCTTAACCTTAGGTGATATTTACCTCATCACCGGGAAGGTCGATGAGGCGGAACAACGGTATCAGAAGGCGTTGGAGTTGGAACCGGACAACGAGGCCTTTTACATTAAACTGTCCCGATTTTATCAGTTAGTGCGGAAATGGGAGAAAGCTGAAAAGACCTTACGCCAATTAGTTGAGAAAAAACCGCAAAGTGAAGTGGGGCATATCCAACTAGGGGAATTTTTCGTTCAAATAGGAAAAGGGGATGAAGCCATCGCCCATTTTCAAAAGGCGTTAGACCTTAAACCTGACTCAGAAGTGGCTCAGGAAAAAGTCATCACTTATCATTTGGATGCCGGAAATCTCGACAAAGCTCAACCCCTGATCCAAGGGCTGTTGGATAAAAATAAGAATAACCTCTTAGGGCGGGTGTCCAACGCCCGAGTCCAAGTCATGAAGGGGAATGTGAGCGAGGCCATTGCGACACTGCAACGCGTGATTAAAGAAGAGCCTCGAATGGCTATGGCTCATCACTATTTGGGTATTGCTCATGCAGCGAATAACGATGGGGCACAAGCCGTGCACGAGCTTACTGAGGCGGTGAAGCTCGCGCCCAATATGATCGCGGCTCGTAATGCTTTGGCCGGAATTCGTTTGGCTGAAGGCTCCTATGATCTGGCGATTGAAGGGGCCCAAGCGGCGTTTCGTTTAAACACACGAAATCTTCCCTCTGTTCGTGTTTTGGCTGAAGCCTATTTTCGAAAAGGGGAAATTGCCAAAGCGAAAAAGGTATATGAAGCGATTGTTGAACAACTACCCATGGATGCATCCAGCCAATATCGCTTGGGTGTGATCGCGGCTAATGATAAGGATTACAAGGGGGCCTTGACACATTTTGAGAAGGCGGTCGAAGGTAATCCGAATTTCGTGCAGGCGGTCTCTCAAATTGCGGCGGTGCATCTGACTCAGGGCAAAGCAGATAAAGCTCGTGAACGGGTCATGAACCAAATTAAAACGGTGCCGGATAATCCTTTGCTTCACAACCTCCTTGGTGGCCTCTGGATGCAAGCCAAGAAAATGGATGAAGCTGAACAGGCCTTTCGAAAGGCCATCAGCATCGATGATACGGTTCAAATTTCTTATATGAATTTGGCTGAATTGTATCGCAAGACCGATCGCGTGAATGATGCGGTCAAGGAATATGAAACGGCATTAGCCAAGAACCCCAAACTGGTATCGGCCCACATGATGTTGGGGATGATTGCCGAGCAGCGGAAAGATCATGAAGGAGCTAAAGAGCATTATCGCGAAACCTTGAAAATAAACGACACCTTTGCTCCGGCAGCGAACAACTTGGCCTGGATTCTTGCCGAGGAGGGAAGTAACCTGGATGAAGCGTTGTCTTATGCCAAAATTGCTCGTGAACAACGACCCAGTGATCCGAATATTGCCGATACGTTAGGCTGGATTTACTATAAGAAAAATGCTTATTTGAAGGCCGTGTCGTATTTGAGCGAGGCTGCGGAGAAATTGCAAGACAATCCCACTGTCTACTATCACTTGGGAATGACCCAATTGAAAAAGGGAGATCCAGCAGAAGCGAAGAAGGCCCTTAGCAAAGCCCTGAAGCTGAGTGATCGTTTCCCCGAAGCCGAAGAGGCAAAAAAAACGTTAGCTGAATTATAAGAAGTAACCGTCGTAAAATAAATAAAAAAGCCCGGCTTTGTCTTAACCAAAAAGCCGGGCTTTTTTTATGTCTAACAGGAAAATTCGACTAATTCCGCATTCTTTAACCCGGCCTCAACCATCTCCTGAATGGCCAATCCTTCCTCCGCTTTGCAAATGTCATGTGAGCGACATTTGGTGTTCGGGTGCGGCGGGACAAATAATGTACAGCAATCCTGGTCCGGTTCAATGGAAGTGTCAAACGTCCCAATTTGTTGCGATTCGTTGGTAATTTCAATTTTGTCCATGCCAATGAGTGGTCGCAAAATGGGCAGCTTAGGAATTTCACTGACCACCTGAATGTTTTCCGCGGTTTGGGATGCCACTTGCCCAAGGCTGTCTCCGGTAACCAAACCCCACGCCTGTTCTTTTTCGGCGATGTGATCGGCAATGCGCATCATCATCCGACGATAGAGGACCACTCGAATCGGGGCTGGAGAATCCAATACGATTTGTCGCTGAATTTCACCAAAGGGGATGAGGAAGAGCCGAGAATAGAGTTGATACCGTGTTAAATGCTTCGCTAAATCTCGAACTTTTTCCTCCGATGCCCTGGAGAGATACGGCCGACCGTGAAAGTGTACAAACGTCACTTTGCAGCCACGCTTCATCATGCGATAGGCAGCCACTGGAGAATCAATCCCGCCTGAGAGCAAACACACCACCTTCCCGCTCATGCCAGTGGGTAACCCGCCCGGACCCTGTTGGCGATTTAGAGAAAAATACGTTGTGTGATCCACGATCTCGATAAAAATCGTCAGGTCCGGCTTATGTAGTTGAACCGGTTTTCCCGTAATCTCATGAAGGTATGCCCCCACTTCTCGATTCACTTCCACGGACGTGTGAGGAAATCGTTTATCCGCCCGTTTGGTCGTGACGCGAAAGGTGTGGAAGGATTGAGTGGGGAGTTGTGCTTCAATGGCTTTACAGAGGGGTTGCAAGTCTGGGTTTCCATAATCGATAGGGAGGGAATATGCCAGAGAATAATTGACCACGCCAAAGGTATGCCGAATGCCATCTTCGATGGCTGTCCATGGCGTACCGTCCTGGAAGCTGACCTTCACCCTCCCCGGGAGGGAGTCAACTTGAATGCCGTTATGGTGGCGAAGGGAATTTCGGAGGTGTTGCACCATCCGTTGGATAAAGAATTTTCGGTTCCCACCCTTGAGGGCCAATTCGTGATAGTGCACGAGGGCACAGGGCATTATTCAGACGCCTCCAAAAAGCGTTCAGCATCGAGAGCGGCCATGCACCCCGTACCCGCTGCCGTAATGGCCTGTCGATAGTGAGAGTCCTGCACATCTCCGGCGGCGAAGACTCCGGGAATATTGGTCGCGGTGCCATGTGTAGTTTGAATATAGCCGTTGGCATCTGTGTCGATCTGTCCCGTGAAAATCTGGGTGTTGGGGGTATGCCCAATGGCTACAAACACCCCTTTGCAATCCAGAGTCTCGGGTTGGTTGGTCACGGTATCGCGGAGTCGAATGCCGGTGACCACTTCGTCTCCCAAAATTTCATCAGGAACCGCATTCCAGCGAAACGATAATTTGTCATTTTTCATGGCTTTATCTTGCATGATTTTTGAAGCTCGAAGTTTATCGCGTCGATGGATGACCGTCACATGGCTGGCAAACTTCGTTAAAAACGTGGCTTCTTCCAACGCACTGTCTCCGCCACCAATCACAGCGATAGGCTGCCCTCGGAAGAAAAATCCATCACAGGTCGCACAGGTAGAGACTCCATGCCCAAGGAGCCGGCTTTCGGAAGGAAGCCCCAATAAATTTGCAGAGGCACCGGTGGAGATAATCACCGATTTGGCCTGGATCGTTCGTTCGTCATTAATCGTGATAGTAAACGGACGTTGGCTAAAATCCACCTTGGTCACATCCGCAGCCTCGAAGGTGGTCCCAAAGCGTTCCGCTTGGGCTCGCATATCCTGAATAAGTTGCGGCCCCATAATGCCCGTGGGAAAACCTGGAAAGTTTTCAACATCGGTGGTAAGGGTGAGTTGCCCTCCAGCTTGTGAACCTTCCAGCATATAAGGGGCGAGGTTGGCGCGAGCGGTGTAAATGGCAGCCGTGAGCCCGGCAGGGCCTGATCCAATAATCACAACGTTGTGCATCTGACAAATCCTTGGGTTGAAGATGAAAATTTTTTAAATACGGGTATTAGGAACTATGATACCGATTTCGTCCTGGTCCTGAAAAGGTAAAGAGGTCTTCAGGTTGAATGCCGGTTAGGGCTTTGCTTTTCGATGGTTCCGAGATTCGTGGGTTTTCTGTTGGGCTTGGGCCAAGAGGTCACCATAAAGATTATGAACTTTTCCTCGAAGTTCACCGAGGGGCAAAGTGCCATCAATCAGATAATCCGCCAATTTTTTTTTGTCCCGCATGGGAAGTTGGCCACGTATGCGGGCCAAGGCTTCCTTTCGAGACATTCCATCCCTTCCACAGGCTCGAGAAATTTGGGTGCGTTGATCGGAGGTCACTACGATCACGCGATCCATTCGAGCATGCGCATTGGCTTCAATCAATAAGGCCGCATCATAAATAATGACGGCATCAGGGTGTTGCTTGGCGATGGATCTGGCGATGTTCGCTTGCTCGCGAGCGACCCGCGGGTGCACGATAGCATTTAAGTTTTTCAGTTGCTTGGGGTGTCCAAAGACCCGGGCAGCGAGGGCTTGACGATTAAGGGTCTGGTCATCGTGTAGAATGTTTGTACCGAAGGTCGCCACCAAGTCTTTCCAAGCCGCCCGTTTGGGTTGGACTACGGACCGTGCGAGTTGATCGGCATCGATCACTTCCGCCCCGCATTCTTGGAACATTTTTGCCACGGTGGTCTTTCCTGACGCTAAACCTCCGGTTAAGCCAACAAGTAACATGGGAGCCCATATTACCGAGATTTCCCCTAGGCGTCGAGTGTGGAAAAGATGGAGTCTCACCCCTTCGACACTTGACCGTCTCTCAGAATTTCCTGTATTTGCCTAAGAAGGGTGTCTCAATATGTGATTGAGGCGGGGGGGAACCGCGTACCGCTCCTGAAAAAATGAAACATATGAAATTTCTATCAACCACAATCATCATTTTGGGGTGCCTCCTTTGTGGAGCAAGTCTGGTCACGGCCCAAGAGGGTTTTCTCCCCCATGGATCCGAAACACCTGGTGGGGCGACATGGGTTGTGGCGTTAGATGGAACCGGGCAATTCATTTCCATTCAAGAGGCCATTGATCAAGCGCATAATGGCGATACCATTTTCATTAAGGCAGGAAACTATAGTGAAGACGTGACCGTCCATAGTAAAGAGGGACTGAAAATCGTCGGCGAGGGATGGAAGAAAGTATTTATTGCAGGGTTGAACCGTGTTGGCACGCTTCATATTGGCAAGTGGCCGTATGGCGCGACTGATGTCGAAATTAGCGGGATGTCGATTCAACAACACGGTGGTCTTGGAATAGGTATTTTTAATGGGGCGGGGGTGATGCTTCGAGACATACACGTCAATGGATTAATTTTTGTCCAGCAAGTCCAACGAGTGCGAATCGAACACTGCATTGTGGGTGGCAGTGAAACCACGGGCATGGCCTTTGCTGATTCAGACGCAATTCTCGTGGGCAATATCATCCACGATAATGATCACGGCGTTTCGGTGGGAGGTACCTCGAAAGTTGAAATGAAAAATAATGTGATTACTCGGAGCCTATTTGAGGCCATTTTGGTGGCAGATAAAGGTCAGGCCTCTATTGTCCAGAACACGCTAGTCAACAACGGTGGCGGCGTGAAATTTCAAGATGAGTCTTTCGGAGATATTCGAGGGAATATTATTAGTGATTCAAAAGTGGGAGTGGCATATTCTTCCACGGCGAACGTGACACGATCCTACAACGCATTCCATAACAATGGTGCCCATGATCAAATCAGCGAAACTGCTCCCACATCCTCATCTGGTAATTCCCAACACAATGCACTTTATGTATCTCCACATTTTGTCGCCCCGGATCGTGGCGATTTCAGACTACAAACCGACTCACCGTTGTTGAATGTCGGAGAATTCCCCTTTCTCGGCGCGCTTGGTCCTATCAGCCAATAATATTGCTCCCAAAAATTTTGAGGTTTTCTGCGAATTCCACCTGATTACATTCATGGGATCAAGGCGAGTAGTGTTTGTAGGGTTGGTCGTGGTGTTATCGATTGAGTTAAACCTTGCTAAAAGGAAAGAGTAAAACGTTACTTCTTTGCTTTGGGACGTAAACGAAGAAAGCCTTGGTCGGCGTCGAGGGTGACTTCGAAGTTTCTGAGGAAGGACATCCCGAGGAGGCCGGATATTCCTGAAATTCCATCTGGTAAATCATGGATGGCGACGGCCACATTGGAAGCATGGGCTGCTCCAACTTGGAGGGATTCCAAATTTGACATGCTGACCTGAACCGACCCACCGGCCGTATTGACCGTATTCAAACTCACATCCGATCCCGACAGTAACCCCAGTTCAATTCCGATATCGTACGACAGCACTGTCATCGTGGCACCTGTGTCCACAATTAGATGGGCATCAACCGAACCATTTAGCGTCACTTGGACTACCATAGAACCGCCAATTTTTGTGATGGGGACGGTAATCGTCTCAAGTTCTTCTTTTTTTTTGTCAATGGCCTCGTTATCTTGGTCGGATTGTTCCTTGGTCGTGCCTTCTTTGGTCTGTTCGTATCTTTGTGAGATGGAAGCCCTTTTGGGATGTTGCCGAGGGGGATGAGCCTGTGCTGGATTCGGAATTGGAGAAGGCGCTATTTGCGCCGTAGGTTTTTTCGGATCAAGGATCGTGCAGTCTTCGAGTTGTGCTGGACTGTCGGTTAAAACCACCGAACCTTGGGCGTCAAAACATCGATACATAGTAGCCATGGCCGTAGGGTTGATTGCCACAAGAACAAGGATGGTAAGTCCCCATGCGAATCCTTTCGAGCAAAATGTGGATCTTGTCCGCATCGGTTAGGTTTTATTTCCGTCTTTGGTCAAGGGAATTGTGGCTTCCACGGTTTCTCCAATGCCCTTCAGATATTTCGATAACACGACGGCCGTAGGTTCAATGGATTTCACTTGAATATCCCCTTCTAGTGTTTCTCCTTGCTTCACAATGTATATCGCTTGACCATTGCTCAGGAATACCTGTTGGTCACCTTTTTTGGTTAAGTATCCTAAAAATTGGTATTGCCGCAATTGTTGTTGGGCCTGCTGAGCGGCCAAATTATTCGGTGAAGGTGGTGGAGGAGGTGGCGGTGGGGTGTTGACCGGTGCGGCCTTCGGGGCACGTGGTTTGGGCGGCGTGGCTTCAGGTTTGGCCCGCGTTTTGGCTACGGTGGGTTTTGGTTGATTGGGATCTTTCAGAGGAGCAAAGATGTTTCTGGGAGTATTGAGAGTGATTGGTACAGTGTGGTCTACACCAAAACCCAAGGGACCGGTTTCCCGGGAAGCGGGTCTTGTGGCTTGGATATTTGTGGGGGCGTATTGTTGAGCCTCCTGTTCCATATCTTCAACAATGATCAAGGTGGCTCCAAGAAGGAGGACGCCTATGAGTAGGAGGCCTTTTTCGCGTTTAGTCACGGTGAGGTGAATCCTTTCACGGATAGAGCGCCTTCCGGTTTGAAATACGTTCCAATGCGCATTTTAAAGGCGACATCTTCACCTTTTTTTGATCGTTCAGCCGTTAACTTTTCAATGATGAGATAGGTCCCCGAGGTCTCCAACTCGAATATAAACTTTCGGATGGCCTCATACGGACCAAAGGCATCAAAGGAAATATCCCCCTTTGCTGCGAGTTTATTCTTCTGTTTGTTCTGATGGTATTGCATCCCGGGGATTCGTACGTTGTTGGATTTGGCCAGTGTTGTGATTGTAACTCCCAAATCAGAAAAATCTTCAGGGACGGGTAGTTTATTCCATATTCCGGCTAATTGCGTTTGGGTCGTTTTGGCCTTCTGCCGCTGGACGTGTTGTTGTTGCAATTGAGTAAGCGTGGCTTCCACTTGGGCATGCCGGTCTTCCGTTGGAATAAGCACACCAAAATACATTCCTATGCACCCAAGTAAGCTGGCGCACGTGAGACCGACTAAGGGTTTTAAAAATCGAAGCGTGGTATTGGCAGTTGGTGAGAGTGTCGTGTTTGGCAGATTCATTTAGGCGCTCTTGGGGACTTTTTGTCGTGATGGTTCCTGCCCCTGAGGTTGGTAGGTGACTTCTAAGTTAAACACGAAATAGGAAAACTTGTGTTTCTTGTCTTTGTCCTTTTTCTTTTGAAATTTATGATCGGACAACACAATGTCTCGAAACGCCGGATGTTGTTCGAGCCCATTTACGAGCGCGGACAGGTCCTCTAGTGTGAGGGCGGTCCCGCTTAAGGCGATGGTCGAATGTTGGAAATCTAAGATCACGGATTCCATGGCAATGCGGGAAGGAACGGCGGATTCCAAATCGTTCAATAGTTGGGTCCAGGAAAATTTTTGTAGGGAGGTCAATTCTTTCGCAAAGGTGACTTGTTGCGAGAGTGCCTGAAGTCCTTGATCCGAGAGGTTGTAGCCGTTGGATTCGGCTTGTTGCCGAAATTGTCGAGAGGTTTCCATCACCCGTGCGATGGTTTCTTCCTCTTTGAGAGTCTCGGCTTCAATCTGTTGCGTTTCCCACCAGATCCAACTCATCGTCAATAGGAGGAATACGCAGATACCTGCAAGGCCGGCTTGAATCATTCGAATGGTTGTCAGGCCTTGTGCGGTGAGAGGAATGTGTAATCGAGGGATGTTCATGTTTGACTCGTCGCGGAAAATGCCGGCAGGGAAGTACTCGTCCAAGTCGGCAACCCGGTTAGGGACTTCGGTTTTACATTTGGCGTGCCGGGAAATAAGGGAAAGGCTTTGATTCGTGGTTTGCCAAGTCCGGCCTCCCAAGGAAATTCTTGTTCAATAAGTTCGGAAATTTTCGGCAAGGTTTGATCGGGAGTGTGGCTTCCAATCAAAAATAATGGATAGACCTCATCCGGAGAAAAAGACTTTTCGTACGTTTCGAAATAATATTGTAATGTGCCTACAATTTCATTCGTGAGGAAATCGACGGTTGGTGGAGAAAATGCGTGTAGATTGCTTGGTTCATCAGCAGCCGCAGGTTTTTCGAAATTCTCATGGTTCAAATCTGTTCTGGAAGTTTCTTCCTGATCAGGTTCGGGCTGATGTTGGGTAATGGGCGGAAGCCAGGGTGAAAGGTAACGTAATGGTTTGACGCGTAAAAAGGCTGGAATCTTGTGGCGTATACCAATAAGCGAAAAACCCCAATCCGCAAGATACAGGAAAAATTGGGTGTCCGGTGCAAAGGAAATTCTTCCCTTCGATTGGGAAAGGATTGACTCCATGATGGGTCGGCAGACATTAAACACCGCGAGGCTGGCAAGGTGAATGGATGCGGGAATGAGCCCTGCTTCTAAGCAAGTGTTTTCATAGGCTTGGATAATGTTTTCCTGGATGGCTGTCGCCAGAAGGCGCACAGGTCGATCGGATTTCTGCGAGAGATGCTGAAAAGATATGCGCCTTTTTTCTTTGGAAAGTTTCAGGTCTTGTTGCAAGCGCCATTCGACTAACGCATGTTGTTCCTTGGGGCTGTTTGGGAGCGAGGCCATTTCCAGGATGGTGGTTCTGGCACAGAGATCTGGAAGGCAGAGGGCGATGGGTCTTGGGCCTTTTCGGTGCCCAAAAACAGCCTTGAGATTACTGATGACTTGTTCTTTTTCAAGAATATTCGGCTCTAGGGGAGAGAGGCGAATGGTCCCTGTGGGAATGGGCTGCTCTTCATAGTCGTCAAACGATTGATGGCCGAACCGTCGGTGTATATGGGCCACACCAATGGAATCGGCTGTCATATACAGACCGGCTTTGGGTCGTGTGAGTGGAAATAGTGTCATCCAATGTCCTCAATGGGGGTCACGCGGTTAATTTCCCGAAGGGTCGTTTCACCCCGTATCACTTTTTGCACGGCGTTTTGCCGAAGTGTGGTCATCCCTTGCGCAAAGGCTGCGTTGTGAATTTCCGATGAGGTACGTTCCGTGAGAATCATTTCTTTAATCGACTCATTCACATCCAAAAACTCGGTAATCGCTCGCCGTCCCTTGAACCCGAGACCATTACATTCGTGACAGCCTTTTCCTTCATAGAAGGTATAGGTTTTTGCCCGCTCATAATCGATGCCTGAATCGCGGCATAGGTCAGGGTCGGCCGGAACCGGCACCTTGCAATATGGACAGATGGCCCGAACCAGACGCTGGGCCAAAATGCAGCTGAGGGATGAGACAAAGTTAAATCGTTCAATGCCCATATTGACAAATCGGGAGATGACATCGAACGCATTGTTCGCATGGACAGTGGTAAAGACGAGATGCCCGGTCAATGCGGATTGGATGGCAATTTGCGCGGTTTCGGCATCACGAATTTCCCCGACCATGATTTTATCAGGATCATGCCGGAGAATGGATCGCAGCCCTCGCGCAAAGGTTAATCCTTTCTTTTCATTGACGGGAATTTGCACGATGCCGCCTAGTTGGTATTCCACGGGATCTTCAATCGTAATAATTTTGTCCTCAGGAGAATGTACTTCATTGAGCGCACCATAGAGGGTCGTGGTTTTTCCGCTTCCAGTTGGTCCGGTCACCAGCACCATACCGTACGGCCGGGTGATGGCGCGTCGAAATCGTCTGAGGTCTTCGGGGGGATATCCCATGACATCCAAGTTCAAGCCTCCGACTCCGGTGGTAATACTTGATTTGTCCAGGACCCGAATCACGATGGATTCAGCAAACACGCTTGGAAGAATCGATACACGAAAATCCACCGTGCGCTTTTCCACGTGCAGTTTGAAGCGACCATCTTGAGGGATGCGTCGCTCGGAAATATCCAGTTCCGACATAATCTTGAGCCGGGAAATCAAGGAAGAATGCACGGAGGGCGCAAGGGGTTCCATGGCCGGGTACAGCACACCATCAATTCGAAACTTGACCTCAATGCTATTTTCATTGGGTTCGATATGAATATCACTGGCATGTTTTTGGAGCGCGCTGAGAATTATAGTATCAACTAACTTGACGACCGGGCTTTGATCTCTGGAAATGCTTTCGACCGAAAGAATTTCTTCTCCCTTATCATCCTCTTTGACGAGCACGGGATGCAGTTCCGCTTGTATTCGTGTCAGGGCCTGTTTATTGCCTTCGCTTGCGGCCAGCCCATCTTCAATCGCCGTCTTGGTGGTAACGACCAATCGAACTTCTTGACCTAGGAGTAACTCCAATTCATCAATGGCCCGTAAATTTTGCGGGTCTGTCACAGCAATGGTAAGAAATCCATCTTGACTGGAAAGTGGAGCGAACGGTTGGCGGTGCATCCATTCAACGGGAATGGTGGAAAAGAAATCTGGGTCCACGCGGAACTCATGCAAAGGTTCGAAGGGCAGACCAAACTGTTCCGCGATAGCTCGGGCGAGAGGTTCTTCCTTAACCAGGCCCTCTTCCAGCAATATTTCTCGAAGAGGTGTGGCGGTGGATTCAGCACGCTGCATGCATTCACTCAATTGAGTGGGCGAAAGCAGTTCATGCTTCAATAAAATTTCTTCTAATGATGTGCGTTTAACTGGTGTGGCCATATTAACTCTACAAGATGCGTACTGCGTACAACGTGAAGCGTGAGTGCTTAAGGGAACTATTTTTACACCATATGCCTAGCGCATGACGCATCATGATTCCCATTACACGGTATCCGCTAATTGGAACACTGGGAGATACATCACAATGACAATACCTCCGACTAGAAACCCCATGATGAGCAAGAGCACGGGCTCAATCCAGGTGGTTAATTGATTCAATTGCAAATCCAGTTCGCTCTCATGAAATTCCGCGATTTCCTGCAGCATGGTTTCCAGAGAACCCGTAGACTCTCCCACTTCGATCATTTCGAGAGTCATGCGAGGCAGAAAATTTTCTTGTTTCAATGATGCCGCCAGTCCCATTCCGTCACGAACCCGTAAACTGGCCTCGCTCAAAGAGTGAGAAACGACCTTATTTGTCATGGCCTGCGCCGTGATCGTGAGTGCGGTCAACAGGGGAATCCCACCAGCAAGAATGGTGGCTAACGTTCGTGAAAGACGAATGATTTGGTTTTTGATCATGATGCCCCCGATTAAAGGGAGCCGTAGTAGGACATTGTGAAATTGGTAAAGACCCAGGGGTGTTTTAATCCAAACGTAAAAGAGAATGGGGGTGACGATACCAAACCCAAGGGCCCAGGGACCCCACTGTGAAATCGATCCGACGATGTCGAGGAGAAATTGAGTGGGAGCTGGAAGTTTAGCGGCTCGTTGAGTGTAAACCTCCGCAAAGATCGGCATGATATATCCTAAAAGAAATCCGACCACGCAAAGCCCAACAAAGACCAGAAAAGCTGGATAGGCCAAGGCTTTCGAAACTTTTTCCCGTACGGAAATAATGAGTTTCAGATAGGCAATGTATCGTTGAAGCACATCAACGAGGTTGCCAGTGTGCTCACCGGATTGAATGGTGGCCCGATAGAGATCCGCAAAATATTTCGGCTGTCCTGTCATGGCTTCTGAAATGGCCGCACCTCCACGAATGCCTTCTCTCACATGTTGTAGGGCCACTTGGAAATGTGGGTTGAGGGCCCGTTCGGTCAGAATGTCAAAAGTTTTGAGAATGGGCAGACCGGCTTTGACAAGGGCCAGGAATTGTTGATTGAAAATTAGGAAGTCCCGGAGAGACAGCTTGGTGCCAAAATGAATGCCTTTGGTAAGGTTGGCCTGGGTCTGTTCGCCATCAAGTTCCAGGACGAACAAACCCTGGTTTTCCAGTTGGCTCCGTACGGCACCCTCACTGATTCCATCGGCATGGGCATCGACAATAGTGCCATCGGTACGTGCGGCTCGATAATGAAACTGCGGCATGGGATATCCCCATCACGGGGTGGGTTTGTCCTTTTTACTGGGCATCTCAGCGAGCTCTCCAGGATCAAGATCTTCACCATATGGAATCTTAAGAAATTGCCCCGCGACGATCGTGTGGTTCGTGAGCCCGTTGAGTCGTTTCAATTCATTGACGGTCGTGCCATACGTTCGAGCCAGTTGCCACAAGGAATCGCCTCGGCGCACGACAATCAGGTCAGTGCCGACTATACGGTCTTCAGCTGAGGGGGGATTGGTGGATGACACGGATGGCTTGCTGGCTATTATTTTCTGCTGTTCGACTTCATCTCGTAAGGTCACAATATCTTCGGAAAGTGTTCCCAACGAGGAGCTGAGATTATTCAGAGAGGTTTCGATGGTTCGCATTTGGGTGACCAGTTGAAGCACCTGTGGGGCCGAGGCAGTTTTCGCTCGCAAATGGGTGACTTCCACGCGAAGTTGATCTCGTTCCGCCGTGATGGTCGCGAGTTCGGTTTTCAGTTGTGAAATCTTTTCAGCATGTTCCAGTTCTCGGGCTTTGAGCGCAGCCGTTTCCTGCTGGGCCGACCTTACGGCTGCGGCTTGTTTGGCAGCTTTGATGCGTTCCGAAGCGAGGGCCGCGCGAAAGGTATCGGCCTCCGCCTTGGCTTCAATGGCCATAGTCGAATTGGAATATGCCGGTGGTGGTTTTATCGGAGAGGATGATGATTGCGTTTGGTGGGCACAGCCCTGAGACATCACAACTAGTAAAAAAATCGAGGAGATTTTCACTAAAAAAAGAGATGTATCTTTCATAAAATTTTTACCATTCACTATAGTGCGTGCCATCAAGGGCCGCGAGGTCACTGCCACTATGGACATCAAAAATTCCACCGGGCTCAGCATCATCCGCGTTTTCCTCAAAGACCAATCGCCAACTCGTAGAATCTTTGGTAAAGGGATCGACTGGAATTTGCCGAAGATATCCCGCTTCCACGAGGGCCTCAAGCGTTTGAGGATAGATACCCTGATCCGCATAATGTTGGTCCAACACTGTCCGAAGAGTGGCCAGGTTTTGTTTTAAAGTCGCCTCCCTCGCTTTCACCGCCGACCGTTGAAAGGATGGTACGGCAAGTGTCACTAAAATACTAGCAATGGCCACGACGATCATGAGTTCCAGGAGCGTGTAGCCTGTCCACTTTTTTTCAACGATGGGGTGCATTACCAGTTGCGATACGAGGTGCCGTCGAGGGCTGTCCCCGTGTTCGTAGTGAAAATGTCAAAAACGTCTTCCCCACACCAATCATCGACATCCGCATCATCCTGATAGCAGCGAATACCCCATTCATCAGAATTGGTCATCGGATCGGTGGGTATTTTCCGTAAGTACCGTCTCAGGGAGACCGTTTCTTCAATGGCGGATTCCGCGCCACTCAATTCAATTTTTAATAGCGTTTCGAGAGATTTTGGATATCCCGTGACTCCTGTGTTCTCCTTGCATGACAACTGGTTTTTTACGCAGAGCGGGCCCAAAAGCGTATTATTGTCTCGTGCCCAATCGCGGCGAAAATCATCGATTGCGGTGCGAACGGTTCGCAAGGTTTGACGCAGCTCCAATTCCTTTGACCGCTTGGAACTCACTTTCGTGAGCGGGAGAGCAATGGAGGCCAAAATAAACACGATCACCAGGGTAATCAGTAGTTCAATTAAGGTGACTCCGCGGTCCTGTTTCTTCATTCTATAAAATACGAATGAGGCTATGTTGAACGGTGATCGGCACCGATTGCCCCGATGGGCCTGTTAACTTTGGTTGCTTGATGACAAGGGGAGAATCTCCCTTGGCTTTCGTTTTAAACACAACCGTGGCAAGCTGTCCGCTTCCGCTGGCTGAATGTCCGGTTCGCCCAAATTGCAACACGACGGTTCCCGATTGGGGCGCTGCTGACACCGTCATGGATGATTCCTTTGGAGAAATTCGGAAAAACTGTCCGGGCAATGCCTCGGTAAATTCCAATAGCTCAGGATTATAGGAAATGGTAATTTGTGCCAATTGCGTTTCCGGAATGGATTCTCCTGTTAAGATCATCTCAATGGTTTGTCCCGGACCTGTAGTAATTTCCGATGGCGTCAATACTATTTTCGATGCCAAAGATTTGGGAGGCACGGTCGGTTGTGGCTTTGGCGAAATCGGTGAGGAGGGAGTGCCCTTTTCACTGCTCTTCACCGGTGTGGTACTGTCCGAAGTTGGCTGTTTGCTTTCAGGAAGTTGTGCTGTCTCGTTGTTTGCCACGACGTCAAGGATCGGAGCCTGTTCACGTGGGGAAAATAATGGTTTGGTTGAATATTGGTCGGCAGTTCCCGACCAGAGTGTGTGTTTCACGATGTTGGGAGGCATAACGCTTCGAATGATGCGCGAGGTGAGGACAAGGATAACCTCGGTGTCGACCTTTCGATCTTCCCTGCCAAAGAGGTCCTCTATAATAGGAACATCATCAAGGCCGGGTATCGAATCGCGGGTTTTCCGATCCTCTTCTTGAATCAATCCGGCAAGAACTACGGTTTCTCCATCTCGAAGATTCAATGTCGTTTCGGCGGTTCGAGTGCCAAAACGGAATTGGTTGATGAGGGGGTTGTCCTGCAGGGTGACTTGTTCGCCGATGCGCGTGACTTCCACTTTCAATTTGATGGTGATTTCCCCAGTCAAGTGAATGGTGGGTTCCACATCGAGTTTGACGCCGGTGTCTTTGAATTCGATAGAAGTAACTGTGGACTGCGTTGCAACACTCCCTCCAAGATTTGGATTCGTTGAAGTCGTCGATAACAGAATGGGTTCCTTATCACCGACGTTGATCGAGGCTTTTTGATTATTCAAGACTCGAATTTTAGGGGAAGCCAGAGTTTTGGCATTTGATTCCGTTTTAAAGAAATCGAGTAAGATATTTGAGGGGAATTTAAATAAATAGGAATCCGGGCCTAAACCCGTGAGTTGCTCAAATTTAAATGTCTGTGTGCTAGCGGTCTCCCCGAACGAGGCCGCTGCTGCTGATCCTGGAAAAACCCCTGCTCCGACTTGTTTGGCAAAGCTCAGCCCAATTTTCTCTCGTTGATTTCGGCTGACCTCCAAAACTTCCAATGTAAGTTCGACCTCAGAATCTCGACGATCATTGGCCAGAATGACTTGTTCCGCCAACTGAAGTTTCTCGGGTTCGTCTCGGATCACGACCGTGTTCAACGGTTCATTGACGTAGACCCGTTTGGTCTCGAGGATCGTCCGGAGCAAATTAGCCATATCCTTGGCTTTGGCCGTAGAGAGATAAAAAGTGCGAATTTGAAGGTCTTCATATTGTTGCCGTTTTTGCTTGGTGTCCGGAATGATGAGCAGCGTGTCGGGACCAATTCGCCTCGAAAATAATTGGTTAGTGGATAGGATGAGATTCAGGGCTTCGTCGAACGGGGTGTCTTTAGTGAAGATGGTGACAAGGTCATCGCGGACATCCTTTTCAAAGAGAATGTTGATGTTGGCGGTCCTCGCCAGGATTTCGAAGACTTGTTTCAATCGGGTATTTTGGAATCGAAGGGTGACGGCTTCGGTCGTTCCACCGAGGCTTTTGTAGACCTTCTGTTGCTCTGCAATCGCTGTGATGCCATTGAGGGCTTCAGTCAAATTGGGATCTAATTCAATGGCCTGTTCATAGGCATTCATTGCGTCATCATATCGACCCAAATTCTGTAATTTTTTCCCATCCTCCATGCGTTCTCGCGCATCTTTGAGACGGACAATATCCTCGAGGGCGGCATGGTGTTCCGGTCTGCTTGGGTCTAGCCCTAAGGCAATTTCAAACTCTTGCATAGCTGCAGGGAGTTTGTGCTGGTTCAGCAGCTTCCTGCCTTTCTGGTAGTGAATCTGAGCCGCTTGGATTTTGGCCTGGGAAAGGGCCTTTTCGATTTCTTGATTAAACGGGTCTTTCTTGAGGGCTTCACGGTATGCGCCGACAGCGGCATCCCATTGTTCTTGTTGGACCATTTCCTCGGCGAATTTGATATCAGGTCCGGCGGTACTGCATGCCGTCATGGTCATACAGATGACACCAATTAAAAGAGAGCCCAATATGTACTTGAAGCACTGAATCATGACAGAAAGGCGTATTCCCTCATGGAATGTACAAAGCCAAGAAATTCCTTATGGAATTTCCCTCAAACCACCCTACCATAACTTCAAAAAAAGTGAATAGGGAATTAGGGGATTTTGGTAGCTATATGTGCTTCTTATCGGTTTATTTTCGTTAATGTTAAATCTTGTTTTCCAGAATATGACATTCTTGAATTTACTTAGGTATTTAATATTAAAAATGACAGTAAAGAGGGGGAGTTCGGGAGCTATTAAATATTCGGAGTTTGGATAAGCTTGGGAGAAGGGTAAATTGAATTGTGAAAATATCAGGAAATGAACCTCAGGATTCAGCCCCCTCAGATTCCCCTTGTTCCGGGTTCCCGGGTTCTTCTCCTGCCGGTACGGTTTGGCCCTCTCCGGAGGTTGGCATCTGCTGGCAATTGGCAGGGACGGCTGGATTCGCAGGATTGCTGCCACAACCTGCGGCTACGGCTTCAAAACGGATGCTGTCATAGGATGTGGCGCCTTTGAAGGTTACCAAATCCATTGGTGTGTCGGTGCTGGCACTTCGGACCCCATGAATATCTTTTCCGACCAGGATCAGGTCAAAATCTTTTCCCGTCATCGGGTCTTTGTAAACGTTCTGGAGATACCGCTTGGGGCGTTTGGTCAGGTCTTCTAATTTCATGGGGTATCGATTGGCTCTTGTGGCCTTTTGTACTTCGTAATCAGCCACATATCGTTCGATGGCTTCCTTAATTCGACTGCCCCGAAACAGCAATTCGGCTTCACGATCCCGTTTCATGATTACGGACCAATGTTGACTGACTGCCATGAGCGTGATGCCCAATATCACGACGATAAACATCATGACCAGGTAGGTGGCCCCCTGCTGGTTCGATATTTGAGCCAAGGGTCTCCGAGATCCTGACGAGAAGGAAAGGAAAAGATGCTTCATAATATAAATTAGACCGGCCATTGTTCTTCTCGCCAAGCCATGTCCCAGAACATCCACTCATAGCGAGAACTCGTGAGAAAGTCCCTCATCATTCGGTCTTTTTCAGCCTTTCCGGCTACCTTGGCCTCTCGATCCACCAGGGTGCGCATAAACTGGGTAACTTCGGCAAACTCTGGGGAGCCATACAACTTAAGCCAATCGCCATAAGGATGGTTATCGGGGGGAAGTCCATCTCCCAACAAGTGTTGACCCACCACGCAATATACCCACGCGCACGGGAGTGCGACCACCGTCAATTCCGCGAGTGTGCCGGTTTGGGCCACGCTTCGCATATGACGACAGTAGGCATAATTGGTGGGTGACATTGGCGTGGATCGCATTGCCTTAGCGGTCAATTTCCACTGTTTCCCGTAGGTCTCATGAAGACCCCGTTCGACCACAATGGTTTCTTCCACGAGCTGGGCAAAACGCAGGGCTGTATCAGGGTCATTGGCCCGTTGCGCCCCCAACGCAAATACGCGCGCTAGTTCTTCCAAATAACGTGCATCTTGGAGAATGTAGTATTGAAATTTTTTCAAGGGGAGGGTTCCCTTGCCCAAGGCTTTGACAAAGGGGTGTTTCAATTGAGCATCCCAGATAGGTTTAGCCAATGTTCGCATCTGTTCAGTAAAACTCACAGGGTAACTCCTTAACCTAGATCAAATGGTTAAAATTCCTGAGGCAGGGCCCTTAGTCGATAGTCCGGAAATAAGGGTATCGCATTTCTGATGATGAGAAAAGACCTGAAGTGTCTTCAAATTGTTTTGGGAAATGCGGGAGCCACCCTGAATGAAGTGGATGGCGTCTGAATCGCTATGAAGGAGAACGATTGGCCTCTTTGTACAAGAGGCCAAAGCGGGAGATTACAGGAGAGAGGTTTATAAAAGTTTTCTGGCCGCCTCGAATGCGGCCTCCATATCTGGCATATTAGCCAAATCAGGAGTTACCTGAAGATATTTGATGACATTGTGTTGATCAACCACCATAACCGTGCGCGCGAGCACATGGGGGCCTTCTAACAGCAGTCCAAATGTTCGGCCAAAGTCTCCGCCACGGTAATCAGAAAGAAACGTGACATTATTGATTTTGGCCTCTTTGGCAAAACGACCTTGGGCAAACGGTGTATCCACACTGATGGTATAAAGGTCCACCTGCGCATCGAGGCCCTGGTTTTTCTCACTTAGGTAATGCGTTTGTTGTTCACATACTTTGGTGTCGAGGGAAGGCACGACGCTGATAATCCGAACCTTTCCTTTGGTGGATGCAATATCCAAGAGCGATAAATCATCCTTGGCCACTTTTACGGATCGCAGTGAATCTCCCTGGGCAATACTTTGACCGGAAAGATCTAGGGGAGCGCCACGGAATTGTATACTTGATCCTTCTCCGCTTGAAACTGTTCCAGTAGCCACGGGAATAGAAGTGTAGGAAAATCCCTTATCGGATGAGGGGTCAAGAGTAGCGCAGCCGCTCAATCCAATAATCATGAGGAAACTGCTGAACAGGACGGCTTCAGTGAAGAATCTATTCATGGGAAATACCTTTCATTTCATCAAAATATATTTTAAGACTGTACTCTGTACAGTGTTTTAGAGTACCGGGAGATATACGACTAGGTTTAATTGGTGTCAAGGGTTTTTGAATAAGAAAGGAATGGCTTTTGATTACAGCGGAAATTATCGTCGTGGGGTCAGAGTTGCTGCTTGGGGGGCGGGCGGATACCAATTCGATTTTTTTGGCCGAAATGTTGGCGGAACAGGGGATTGAGGCCAGGTTTAAGACCGTCGTGGGTGATGATATTGAAGATATTTGCGGTGTTCTCGCACAGGCATCAAAGCGGGCTAAAGTCGTACTGGTGACAGGAGGGCTTGGTCCGACCGTCGATGATGTAACTCGTGAGGCCATGTCCAAGCTGACAGAGACATCTTTGCGCCTACGTCCTCGAGCCCTACGTTCGATTCAAGCCCGATTCAAGGTCGTAGGGAGAACCGTGACAGCCAACCAACGGCGGCAGGCCTATTTACCCTCCGGGGCAGACCTCCTTCGAAATACCACGGGAACCGCACCTGGATTTTCTTTGAAATGGAGGAAATGTCGAATTTTTTGCTTGCCGGGGGTAAGCCATGAGGCTCGGGCAATGTTTTTGGATTCTGTGCTCCCCATTTTGGTTAAAGAACACCTTTTCGGGCAGGGTATTGAAAGTCGATCTCTCCAAACGTTTGGCCTTATTGAAGGGGTCGTGGATGAGCGGATTCAGGGGGTCGTCCCGGAAGCAAGTGGTGTACAGGTTGGGATTCTCGCTTCGCCTCTCGGTGTATCGGTTTCTTTAACTCGCCTCCCTAATGCGAATCGCTTTAATGCAAAGATTGGGAATGAAAATAGAGAAAATTTTAATGTTCCGCTTGAAGAATATTTAATGAATTTATCTACAAAATTACAGCCCTTTGTTTTTGGTCTTGATGGGCAACCCATGGAAGAAATTATTGGGCAAGCATTATCAAAGCGAGGACTCACTCTGGCCATGGCGGAAAGTTGCACGGGGGGGCTGATTGGTCATCGACTGACTCAGGTTCCCGGCAGTTCTTCCTACATGGATAGGGGGGTTGTATGCTATAGCAATCAGGCCAAAATGGATCTGCTCGGGGTGACGAAGAACATACTTCAAAAACATGGCGCCGTCAGTGCCCCGGTGGCCAAAGCTATGGCCGAAGGTATAAGGAGCCGAAGTGGGGTCGATCTTGGGTTAAGTGTTACCGGCATTGCAGGCCCTGGTGGAGGCACCCCGATTAAGCCCGTGGGGCTGGTTTATGTAGCCCTTTCCATCCAAGGGAAAACATTTACGAAAGAATTCCGATTTCAAGGGGATCGAAATATGGTTAAACTACGGGCCTCCCAAGGAGCGCTGGATGTGCTTCGGCGATGGTTGTTTGGGATATCTATTGCCGATGATGATTAAGGGGTTTTTGTGAGCCTGCGAACATTTTTAGCGATTGATCTGCCATCATCTCTTCACTTGGCCATAGAGCAAAAACAAAATCAGCTTAAGTCTGTATTGCCTGGAATCAATTGGGTGAAATCAGATAATCTCCATATTACCTTGAAGTTTCTTGGTGATACGCCTGAATCTCAAATCGATGATCTCCGGCAAATTGTGGAACAGGCGGTGAAGGGCACATTGTCCTTTGTGCTGACCTTAAGAGGGTTTGGCGCTTTCCCGGATAAGCGCGCTCCCCGCACTCTTTGGACCGGCATCGAAAGTGAAGAAAATGTTTTGGAGCATCTGGCCGCTCAGGTGGAAGCAGCAGTCGTCTCTTTAGGCTTCCCTGAGGAAGGAAAACCCTTTCGCCCTCATCTTACGTTGGCCAGAATTAAGAAAGATCATCGAGAGCTTGGTCAGGCGATTGAGAAGGCTGGGGTGTTGGCTGATCCCTTTATCTTTGGTCGACTATTGGTCGAACAGGTCACCTTGTTTCAAAGCGATCTCCGACCCACGGGGTCGGTCTATACGAAATTATGGGCTGTGCCGTTGGCCAAGTCCTAAAATACAACTCCCTTTCCCTTTACTGATCTAAAAAGACCGTTGGCCTGTACTCGGGAATTGAGTATGATAGGTCCCCTACGAAGTTTATCTTCACTGTTGAGGAGGCGTTATGAGTGAGCGAAGTGGCGAAAACGAAGGCAAAAAGAAAGCATTAGAGCTTGCGGTCACCCAGATAGAAAAGCAATTTGGGAAGGGCTCTATCATGAAATTGGGGACAGGGGAAGCAGTCGACGATATACCTGCAATATCCACGGGTTCCTTAACACTGGATCTGGCACTTGGGGTGGGGGGATTGCCCCGCGGGCGCGTTATCGAAATTTTTGGACCTGAGTCTTCGGGAAAAACCACGCTGTGTCTTCATGCAATTGCCGAGGCACAAAAAGCCGGTGGTACCGCGGCCTTCGTGGATGCCGAACATGCTTTGGATATTACCTATGCGAAAAAGCTCGGCATCCAAACAGATGACTTATTGGTCGCTCAGCCGGATACCGGGGAGCAGGCCTTAGAAATTGTTGAGACATTGGTGCGAAGTGGGGCAATTGATCTGATTGTCGTGGACTCGGTGGCAGCCCTGGTGCCTCGCGCCGAGATCGAAGGTGAAATGGGCGACTCGCACATGGGCCTTCAGGCGCGATTGATGTCTCAAGCGCTGCGAAAACTCACCGGGGCAATTTCAAAGTCTCTGACCACGGTAATTTTCATCAACCAAATCCGAATGAAAATCGGGGTGATGTTTGGCAGCCCTGAAACCACGACAGGCGGAAATGCCCTGAAGTTTTATTCTTCGGTTCGATTGGATATTCGACGTATTGAATCGATTAAAGAAGGCCAAGAGGTCATGGGAAGTCGTGTCCGGGTCAAAGTGGTGAAGAATAAAACGGCGCCCCCCTTTAAACAAGCTGAATTTGACATTATGTTTGCTCAAGGTGTGTCGAAAGTTGGCGAGTTGGTCGATCTGGGTGTTGAAAAGAAAATCGTAGATAAAGCCGGGGCCTGGTATTCCTATAACGAAGAACGATTGGGCCAAGGGCGAGAAGCTGTCAAGGCGTTTTTGAAGTCTAATCCGGATATTGCCGAAGAGATTGAGCGAAAGATTCGTGAACAGGCCGGCTTGTTCAAGACACCAATTGAGCCACCCACTGACGTTTTACCTGCAGCTGGGAAAAAAGCCGCCAATGCGAAGTAATATCCAAAGAGAAATCGGCATATGAGCACCGACATTATCGATCGTTTAGAAGGCGATATGAAAGTGGCCATGAAGGCCCGCGAGGCCGATCGCCTCGAAGCCATGAGGTTTTTGATTTCCGAAATCAGGAAGGCCGGGATCAATGAGCATCGTGAGCCGACGGATGATGATGCCCTCGTGGTCATTGGACGCCTGATTAAACAGCGGCAAGAATCGATCGAGTTATTTAAAAAAGGTGACCGCGATGATCTTGTGGCCAAAGAAGAACTTGGGGTGGAATTGTATCGAACCTATCTTCCGCAGCAACTCAATGCTGAAGAGCTAAGTAAGATTGTGGCGGAGGTCATCGCCGAAACGTCACCGGCTGGATTGAAGGATTTAGGGAAGGTGATGAAGGCGTTGTTGCCTCGGGTTAAAGGCCGTGCGGACGGTAAGGTCGTCAATGCAGTGGTCAGAGAACAATTACAGGAGGCCTAGCACATCGAGATTGTGCCTTATTCTTAAGGCCAGCCTCTGGCTTCGGACAAGAAACTTTATCGCCAAGGATGGGATTCTCTATGGCAATGACTGCCCATGAGCTTCGTCAATCATTCCTCGATTATTTCTCCAAATATGATCATGCGGTGGTCCCGAGTGCGCCGCTGATTCCCCAAGCCGACCCCACGCTTCTCTTTACCAACGCCGGGATGAACCAGTTTAAGCGCGTGTTTCTCGGTGAAGAAACTCGCTCCTACAAGCGTGCGGTGTCCGTGCAAAAGTGCATGCGGGCCGGCGGCAAGCATAATGACCTGGAAAACGTCGGCTATACCCGCCGGCATCATACCTTCTTTGAGATGCTGGGCAATTTCTCTTTTGGGGACTACTTCAAAGAAGATGCCATCTTCTTTGGCTGGGATTATTTGACTAAAACCATTGGCCTGCCTCAGGACAAACTCTGGGTGACCATTTTTCAAGATGACGATGAAGCGTTTGAGCTCTGGCAGAAAAAAGTCAATGTGCCAACCAACAGAATCGTTCGTTTAGGCCACAAGGATAATTTTTGGCAAATGGGCGACACGGGGCCCTGCGGCCCATGCTCTGAGATTCATATCGACCAAGGAAAAGAGCTTGGCTGTGGCAAGCCGGAATGCGCGGTGGGGTGCGATTGCGATCGATATTTGGAAATCTGGAATCTCGTGTTCATGCAGTTTGACCGGGATGCCGAAGGCACACTACATCCGCTGCCCAAACCAAGCATTGATACCGGCATGGGCCTCGAACGTTTAGCGGCGGTCGTCCAAAAAACGTCGAGTAACTATGATAGTGATTTGTTCCTACCGCTGCTTTCGGCCATTGCAGATCGGACCCGTCATACGTATGGAAAGGATGCCGTATCCGATCGGTCCATGCGCGTGATTGCGGATCATCTGCGCGCCATCACCTTCATGATTGCCGACGGCATTCTGCCCTCGAATGAAGGACGGGGTTATGTGTTGCGTCGCATCCTTCGCCGTGCTTCACGCCATGGCAGACTCTTAGGCACCAAAGAACCATTCCTTCATGAGTTGACCAACGCGGTCATCGATCAAATGAAAGATGTGTATGGCGAACTCAGCCAAGCGGCGGACGTAGTGCGTCAAGCGGTGGAAGGGGAGGAAGAGCGATTTATCGGAACTCTCGACCAAGGCTTGCCGATTTTGAATTCCATGGTGGACGAGGCCAAAGCAGAGATTCGTGGTTCTTTAGATGGCGAGAGCGTGTTCAAACTTTACGACACCTATGGGTTTCCCTTGGATTTGATCGAAGAAGCCGCGCGTGAACAAGGATTAGTCACGGATCTTGAAGGATTTCAGCGTGCCTTGGATGCACAACGCGATCGTGCACGAAAATCAGCCTCTTTTGCCATGGAAGGGGAGAAACCCGTTGTTACGGAATTGATTCAGCAACTCAAGCCTACGGAATTTTTGGGCTATCAGGCGTTGGATGCGGATACCGTGGTCCAAGCGATTCTCAAGAACGAACAATTGGCTGATGATGCGGTTGAAGGAGACGAGGTCGAGTTAGTGTTGAACGCCACGCCGTTTTATCCAGAAGGGGGCGGACAAGTCGGGGATCAAGGCACCTTGGTCGGGCCGGATGGTCGAATCCAGGTGCGCGATACCACGAAGGTGGGCGGCAAACTCTTTTTGCATAAAGGCAAGGTGACGGCGGGTCGTGTGCGGAAAGGCGAACACCTATCGGCTTCGGTAAATGGCGTCACTCGGCACGATGCGGCCCGCAATCATACCGCTACCCACCTTATGCACGCGGCGCTTCGGGAGATTCTCGGCCCGCATGTCAAGCAATATGGGTCCTTGGTAACTCCTAATCGCTTACGGTTCGACTTCTCGCATTTTAAACCTCTGGGTACTCGGGACATCGAGGAAATTGAATCACTGGTGAATGAACAAGTCCGTGAAAATACTTCCGTACAAACAAATGAAATGGGGATTCAGGAAGCCACTCAAGCCGGTGCCTTGGCCTTTTTTGGTGACAAATATGGCGAGAAAGTGCGCGTGGTGGGGATCGGGGAGTTTAGCAAGGAACTCTGTGGCGGTACGCATTGTCACGCGACGGGTGAAATCGGGACATTTCGAATTATTTCAGAGGGCGGGGTTGCGGCTGGCGTGCGGCGTATCGAAGCGCTAACCGGGGTTGGCGCACTTGATTACAGCAAGAAGGTTGAATCTGAAGTTCAGGAACTTGCCGAGTTACTGAAAACAAGTCCTTCGGATGTTGTCACCAAGGCCCGCAAATTAGTGTCTCAGTTGAAAGACAAAGAACGCGAACTCGAACAACTCAAATTGAAAATGATGGACCAGGGCTCCAGCAGTGCAGAAGCCGACGTGCGCGACATCAACGGTGTGAAAGTTCACGTCCAACGGGCAGACGGTTTGTCCATGCAGGAACTTCGTCTATTTTCAGATAAAGTCCGCAATAAGGTTTCCGAAGGTGTGATCGCGTTGGGTTCGGCGGCGGATGACAAAGTCTCCCTCCTAGTCATTGTGACCAAAGATCTCTCCAAAAAAATCAAAGCCGGTGATCTCATCAAAGAAATGGCCACCGAAGTCGATGGCTCCGGCGGAGGCCGCCCCGACATGGCCCAAGCCGGCGGAAAAAATCCTGCTGGTTTGGCGAAGGCTCTAGATAAAGTCTTCTCCTTAGTCGAAGCCAAATTGTAATATTCTTCATTGCGGTTTATTTAAATCCTTCTCAAAATTCTTCCAGAATGAATTGAGTCTGATCCTAATTGAATTACATGACAGTAGAAGCCGAAATAGTAAAGCCTATTGTTTGTCAAGTTCGTTCCAAGTAGACGAATCCAGAAAATTCAGTTCAAGAAAGATATACGATGATCTTCAATGCCCTCGTGGTCGAAAAGACCGGACAAGCAGAAGTTTCGGCAAACGTGCAAGAGTTGACGGACGATCAATTGCCAACAGGAAATGTCACGATTGCGATTGAGTACACCACGGTCAACTATAAGGATGGACTGTGCCTGCAACCGAACAACGGGCTGGTTCGCGATTATCCGCACGTGCCGGGGATAGACTTTGCAGGAACCATCGATTCTTCTGACGATTCCCGATACACACCCGGCGACAAAGTCGTGTTAACGGGTTGGCATGTGGGTGAGACGCATTGGGGAGGGTATTCACAGAAAGCTCGCGTGAATGCTGATTGGTTGGTTCCTCTGCCGCAAGGTCTGACAACCAGACAAGCGATGGCCATTGGAACGGCTGGCTTCTCCGCGGTCCTCGCGATTGTGGCATTGGAAGATCGCGGTTTAAAGCCGGATCACGGACCAGTTCTCGTCAGCGGCGCAGCAGGCGGAGTCGGCTCGATTGCCACAGCGGTGCTCGCCAACCTCGGGTATGAGGTCGCTGCAGTAACGGGTCGGCCAGAGACAGCGGATTATTTGAAGTCGCTTGGTGCACATCGGATTGTCGCTCGCCACGAAATCGATACCATAACCAAGAAGCCTCTCGAAGCAGAGACGTGGGCGGGCTGTGTTGATGCTGTTGGTGGTGAGATGCTCGCACGGGTGATCGGTCAGTTGAAATACGGCGCGTCGGTTGCTGCGGTCGGACTTGCCGGCGGAGCGGCCCTGCCTACAAGCGTGATTCCCTTTCTGCTACGCGGGGTGAACTTACTAGGAATCGATAGTGTTCTGCAGCCTTATGAGCAACGTTTGAGGGCGTGGAAACGTCTGGCCTCCGATTTGCCTTTGGAGAAACTCGATGCCATGATTCGTCCGGCAACGTTGGCGGAGGTGCCAACACTGTGCACCGAGATTTTGAAAGGTCGGATCAAAGGTCGCATCGTGGTCGATGTGAACGCATGACAATGTCCGAGAGTGGGCTAATGAGTAGATATCTATGTTAAAGAATAAAAACTTACACTTCTGGCTATAAACCTGAAAAATTGTCAGATTTTCGTTGCGTTTACCGAAGGAGACACGCAGAATAGGAAGTGGGACTTCTTCTTTATCTACTCTGAAACATTTTCCGTGGAGTGCCACGAAAATGCGTATACGCACCCCTACCGTGGTTGGCAGTGTCGTCCTCCTTGCTCTTGTGGGCGGGCTTGCTTTTCTTTCTCAGCTTCAACCCGTCGGGAACCCTTCCCAGCGTCAGATTCTAGAAATTCCGCAGGGCGCATCATTGTCTCACGTGTCCAGTTTGCTCTATCAACGGCAGCTCATTAAGAGCGATTGGGCGTTTTCGTGGATGGGTAGAGTGCTTGGGGCCGATCGAAATATCATCCCTGGGGAATATGAATTTCATGGAGGAATGGCTCCGGCGGATGTCCTCAACAAAATCACCAAAGGCGAGGTGGTACGATATGCCGTGACGATTCCTGAGGGGTATTCTATTGAACAAATCGCCGGTATCCTCCAGGCAAAAGGGTTGGCTGACCAAGACAGGTTCATTGCACTGACCAAAGACCGTGACTTTCTCTCGCGACTCAACTTTCAAGTAGAAGACCTGGAAGGATATCTTTTTCCGGATACCTATCATTTTACGCGGCAAATGCCACCTGAAAGCATTATCCAGGCCATGGTGACTCGCTTCAAACAGTCTTGGACCGAGCAACTCCAGGCACGGGCCGCCGAATTGGGGATGTCGGTTCACCAAATTATGACGTTGGCCTCGGTGATTGAAAAGGAAACTGGCCTTTCCCAGGAACGGGGATTAATCTCCGGGGTTTTTCACAACCGGTTGCGCAAGAAAATTCCTCTCCAAAGTGATCCGACGGTTATTTATGCATTAGCTCAGTTTGACGGGGATTTACGGAAAAAAGACTTGACGGTGGATAGCCCTTACAATACCTATCGGTTTCGAGGATTACCGCCTGGTCCAATCGCTAATCCTGGAGAGGCCTCTATAAAGGCCGCGTTGTATCCTGTTCCAACCAACTACCTCTACTTTGTCTCTCGCAATGATGGAAGCCATCAATTCTCCGCCACTCTGGACGAGCATAATATCGCGGTCAAAAAATTTCAGTTGCAACAACGCCAGCGTTCTTCGTAAATTCCGTGTATCATGTCTTATGAGCAGCGCCTCACTCAGCTCGGTCTAAACTTACCCAGTGCCCCAAAACCCGTGGCGACGTATGTGCCTTTTGTTCGGGTCGGGGATCTTTTGTTTCTTAGCGGGGTGGTGCCAATCCGTGATGGCAAGATCACTCATCAAGGAAAACTTGGGGGAGACTTCACCAAGGAAATAGGGTATGAGGCGACAAAAATAACGCTCTTAAATGCGCTGGCGAATGTTCGTTTGGCCTTGGGGTCCCTTGATAGGGTCAAGCAGGTCGTGAAATTGACAGGCTATGTGGCGTCGGAAAAAGGGTTCGTGGAGCAACCCTTTGTGATTAATGGCGCGTCGGATTTGCTCGTGGAAATTTTTGGTGATGTTGGTCGGCATGCCCGCGTGGCTGTTGGCGTGGCGGAATTGCCTCTTGGTGTTCCAGTGGAGCTTGAGCTTATTGTTGAAGTCTATCCTGCCTCGGTTTAATTTCCTTGTTGGAGTCAGAGCTCTGATTGTGTTTCTGACCTGCTTGTTGTGGTGGGTTGCTTCTTCGTGGGCTTTGGCCAAAGTTCAACATCTCGCCGACGTAGAGGGATTTTCCAAAGCGCGTGGGTCGCAGTCGATCTATGTTAACGCCCGTGTGTCCACGTGGAAAACCCGCGGGGTCATGTTTTGGGATGTTGAGGGTTCCTTGCTGGTGAAACTGCGGGACGTTGGATTTACTATCGTACGAAACAGTACTGACTCGCATGATCTTACGTTGACCGTCGACTACGCGGAAACCAAGGGCCAGGCCTTTGCCATCAATCGTTTCGGGACAGAGATTGAGGGAACATTTCTCATCAGTCATCAGACAGCAGGGCCGTTGTTCTCCATTCACATTCAGGAAACCTCGGTGCCCATGGTAACGGGTACTCCTCCTTACATTGATGTCCTGCTTAACTTTTTAACCAATCCGTATTACCATTATTTGGGAGAAATCGTGCGGGGTGAAATTCAAGGGAGCCAAGATCCTCACCAAATTCTTATCGATTCCCTATTGGCTGATGTCACTCGACTTCAGAATACCCAAAAACCCGACTCGGTCATGGATCATTCTCGACGGCCACAACATTCGGTGCCAATCGATAAAAATCAATATGCTCCCGTGGCTGCGTATCGGGCTATCGATGAGTTGGTCGCGGCCAACGAAGTTCGTCTTGTGGAGATTCTCAAGTCTATGGTGATGTATCCAGATGTCCATGTACAGATGAGAAGCATTGACGCTTTTGGAGATTTTCGTGTCACCGAAGCTCTGCCCTTTCTTCGACAACTCAGTCTAGAAACCCAGCAGGTTGAAGTTCGCGACGCCGCGCTCAACACTATGAATGTGTTGGCTTCTTTCTCGGAATAACTTACCCATCTTCTTCATTTGACAAGAAAAATTTCTCATTGTTAAAGTGAAAACGTGTTTGTATTTGAAGTGTTTGTGGTCAAAAACCAAGCTGATTTCACGGGGGTTTTCTATCTTATTGTTCCCCTAGCGTAAAGTATTGTGTAACCTTAGAAAGGTTGTATTCCAGATGAAACAGGTAACGTGTGTCACAATTTTTATGGCTTTTATTTGTGGTTTCACCAATCCGGTGAGCGCAGAACTTTTTCCTGCATCTGGTGCTCCAGGGTCAACGGTTACCATCGGTGGCGGTGATTTTGGCGAATTTGTTTCCACGGCGGTTAACCGAGTGGAATTCAATGGCGTTCCGGCCTTGATTCAATTATGGGAAAAGGATTTGGTAATGGTGAAAGTACCGCTAGAAGCGACAACCGGCCCGGTGGTCGTTCTCGGCGGTACGAATAAAAGTACGATGGGTGAGTTTACGGTCCGCCAGGTCAAAATTACCAAAATCGTTCCCTCCGAAGCTGAACCGGGTTCTGACTTGACGATTGAAGGTGAAAATTTTGGCAATACGGCCGGATCTCGTGATCCCAATACCATGTTCGGCGTGAATAATGTGTTGATCAATGGGGTGAAGGCCCAAGTGAAAAAATGGCGTCCCAATAGATTAGAGGTGACGATTCCGACGAACTCAAAAAGTGGTGATGTGGTGGTTCAATTAGCCTCATCCGATCCCCTGCCTGATGGTTCCTGTTGTGCCCCTGTTCAATATGTAGAGAGTAACCCCATGCCCATCACTCTCATTCCGCCTATTAGCTTTTCACCCACCAAAGGTCCCATTGGGAGCAAGGTGGTATTGAGCGGCCAAGAGTTTGGGGAAACCAAGTCTCCAGCAGATATGGTGCTTTTTAATGGAAAGCCTGCGACGATTGCCGATTGGTCTCCCAGGACGATCGTGGTCCATGTTCCACTCAATGCGACGAAGGGAATGGTGACCTTGAAACGAGGCGGGAAAACTCGAAATCTGGGCGAGTTTGATGTCGTCGAATCTCGAGTGGATAAAGTGATTCCTGAAGCCGGTCCAATCGGCACCTTGTTACAAATAAAAGGGGAAAATTTTGGGGTCTATTCTGAGTCGGGATCTACCGCTTATGCCTTTGATTTTGAGCCCGGCCAAAATCGCGTGGAAATTGGCGGTGTGCCCGGGGTGATTTACCGATGGCAAGATAACGAAATCGATGTGTGGGTTCCTTATAGCGCTAAAAGCGGACCGGTCGTTCTTAAACGAGGTGGAATGACGCCTAAACCGGACGGAACTTGTTGTGCTGAAAAGGGTGAAGTGGAATTAGAAGTTGGCCACTTTACAGTTTTGGAACCCACCGTGACTTCTTACTCACCAACCGAGGCCGGGCTCGATGAAATTGTCACTATTAAAGGGACAGGGTTTGGCGATTTTTTGAAAATTGCCGAAGACAGCCGAATTGGGCTGCACCACCAGGCTCACAACTGGCAAAACTATGAGTTAGGGGCGGATGTGTCACGCAGCGAAGTCATGATTAATGGACTTGCGGCGTTGGTGGTCTCATGGAAAGACGATGAAATTAAAATTCGGGTGCCTCGTCGACCTGTGTTTGGGTACGGGTATCCAGGCGGGTTTCATGAGAATCCCACGAAAGGCGAAATTGTGGTGCGACGGGGTTCATGGGATCTGAAAGATGATGGCACATGCTGTCAGCCCAAAAAGTGGGTGAGTGCTGTTGCAGGACATTTTGAGATCATCCCACGCAATCTACCGAGGGAAGATTTCTATTTCGATTATACCCATTTCCCTGAACGTGAATCAGAAAATTAATGAATTCCAAATCCTTCTACTCACTGTCTCTGCTCATAGCAATCCTCCCAGGGTTGCTGTGGTGCTCTTTTGTCTTTGGCGCAAATTTTCCTCAAGCACCGACTCCACAGCAAAGTGGTACTAAGGTGACATTACTTGACACGTTCTTTTTGGACATAAACAACGGGTGGGCGGTTGGTGCGGGGGGAACCATGCTTCGTACCGAGGATGGAGGCTCAACGTGGATCTCCGTCCCGAGGCGCACGTCAGCCCTACTCATGGGTATATTTTTTTCCGGCCACCAACATGGATGGGTCGTAGGACAAAATGGAACTGTGCTTCATTCAGGCGATGGTGGAAAAACATGGTTGCCCCAAACTAGCGGAACCAATTCTCCGCTCTATGGGATGTTTTTCAAAAACCAAACTCATGGTTGGATTGTGGGGGCACGAGGAACGATACTCCACACACAAGATGGCGGGCAAAACTGGTTTGATCAGCAAAGTGGAACCTCGGCGGACCTATTTGGCATACAATTTCTTGATGAGAAGCAGGGGTGGGCAGTAGGAGCACTCGGCGTCATTTTAACAACAAAAGATGGTGGCCAGCATTGGGTGCAGCAAGCCACGGATAGTCCTCAGACTTTCTTCGATATTCAATTTGTCGATAAACAAGTTGGATGGGTTGTCGGGACACAGGGTGCCATTTTTCGAACCATTACGGGCGGCGCTCAATGGGAAGATAAAACCCGGCCATGCGGATCTCCCTGTATTCGCCCCCCGGATTTTTTGAAGATTCATTTCACAGGTTTTCGCAATGGCTGGATCATCGGGGAGCGAGGCGCTTTCCTCGTCACCAAAGATGCTGGGTTCAACTGGCGGGAACCTGAATTACCAGAACCCTACTCTCTCTATGGGTTAGCCTTCCCAGATTCACACACAGGATGGGCGGTTGGGGATCAGGGGACTATTCTGAAAATTTCTGCCAACGGCTCATGACTGAGCACTAGGCCAATCTAAGTTTCCTAATCGAAATTGAATAATACTTAACGCGGTGAGCGGCGCCGTTTCTCCCCTGAGAATCGATGTGCCCATTGATATTGGGGTAAAGGCCCTCTGTTGTGCTTCCCGCTGTTCCTCGGGAGTCCATCCACCTTCCGGGCCTACCATTACCACCACAACTCCATTTAGTTCTTTGTCTAAAGGAAGACTCCCTATCCCGGGAAGTTTTTCTCGTTCAACCAAAATCCCTTTAATTGGTGACTGGCAATTGTCCTCAAGAAAGTCATGAAAAGATGTTGGGGGAAGAACTTCAGGAACGTCCCATCGTTCGGATTGTTGTGCAGCATCTAGTGCAATCCGGGCATAGCGCTCTTGTAAGGATTGAAAGCGATCGCTCCTAGGGCGAACAATGACCCTTTCTGTGATCAATGGGATAATCGTTGAGACTCCCAACTCCGTGGCTTTCTGAATAGCCCAGTTCATATGATCGCCTTTGAGCATGGCTTGTCCTAGGATAATTCTGGCAGTCGATGGATTAGGTCCCTGCTCAGTTTTTAATATTTGGCCTTTCAAAAGGGTTTTGGCCACCGATTGTATTTTGACGTAATGTCGGTGGCGAACGTCATCACACACTATCAACTCATCTCCTTCACGAAATCGAAGACTTTTTGTGAGATGTACGAAAAGCGGACCTTCGATCAGTACGTTTTGGTTGGTGATGCTGTGAGAAGAGATAAAGAAGACTGGCATGAAGTGGGGAAAGGAGGTGTAGCAAAAATAATTTAATCAAACATGTTTTTAACCTTGTCGAAAATGCCTTCGCCATTGGTTTCTCCAGACAAGTCGCTTTCCTTGGCAAAGGCATCCAGCAATTCGCGTTGACGAGCTGAGAGTTTTGTCGGAATTTGAATTTTTATCCGCACGAGTTGGTCACCCATCTGATTACCCTTTAGAGCGGGAGCTCCGATTCCTTTAAGCCGGAGCACCCGGTCATGCTGAGTGCCTTCTGGAACTTTGACGGTCGTTTTTCCTTTGAGCGTGGGGACTTCGACTTTACCTCCTAGTGTCGCCGTTGCAAAATGCACAGGCAAATCAACCAAGATGTCATTGCCTTTTCGCGTAAACACCGGGTGAGGTTTGACCGCAACGGCAACATATAAGTCGCCCGGCGGACCTCCATTCACCCCGTGTTCGCCTTCATGAGAGAGTCTAAGGCGCATGCCGGTTTCGATGCCGGCCGGAATAGTGACGGAAAGATTGCGTTCTTTATAAACTCGCCGTTGTCCCCGACAGGTGGTGCAGGGTTCGGCAATGATTTGTCCGGCCCCTTGGCATTGACCGCAGGTTCGATTAATGGTGAAGAATCCTTGCTGGAGTCGAATTTGACCCGATCCTCCACATCCAGGACAAGACTTAACTGAGCTGCTGGACTTGGCCCCACTCCCATTACAGGATTCGCAAGTTTCCCATCGTGGAATTTTGAGCTTGGCTTCCTTGCCATAGACAGCTTCCTCGAACGTGAGTTCCAAATTATATTGAAGGTCGTTTCCTTGCTCGGCCCGGGAACGTCCCCCGCGTCCTCCTCCAAAAAAATCTTCAAAGATGTCCCCAAAAATATCTCCGAATCCCCCGGCTCCAGCAAAGCCTTCCGCGCCACCAAAACCCTGTGGCCCACCGGAATGCCCGAACATGTCGTAGCGTTTCCGATGTTCGGCATTACTTAGGACTTCATAGGCTTCACCGGCTTCTTTGAATTTTTCCTCGGCCTTCTTCTTCTCATTGGGATCCGATTGAAGGTCGGGATGATGCTGCCGTGCGACTTTCCGAAACGCTTTTTTAATTTCGTCTTCGGAGGCGTCACGTTTTACGCCCAGTACTTCGTAATAATCTCTTTTGGTCACTGAAGCCATCTTTGGTGTTCTGAATGCATGGTGAATAGCATGATCCTTTGACTCAATAAGGATTGATCAAAGGCGTAACGAAATTTGGTTTATTTCTTTTCCTTATCGACTTCTTCAAATTCGGCATCCACGACTTTTTCGTCCTCACTCGTGGTCCCGCCTGCGGAGGATCCATCTGTGCCGGCATTGCCATCTCCAGCTGCCGTGGCGGCACCTTCAGAGGAGGCTGCCTTATACATTTCTTCGGCTAATTTATGAGAGGCCGTTTGCAGGTCTTGCATGGCCGTCTTCATCGCTTCAAGGTCGGTACCCTCCATGGCGGTTCGCATGGCCTTGATGGCATCTTGGATTTTTGTTTTTTCCTCATCGCTGATTTTATCGCCATTTTCCTGGAGGTTCTTTTCCGTACTATATACCAGGTTGTCGGCTTGATTTTTGAGCTCGACGATTTCTCGACGTTTTTTATCCTCTTCGGAATGCGCTTGAGCGTCCTTAACTAATTGATCAACTTCTTCTTTGCTCAGCCCGCTGGAGGCCGTAATTTTAATGGATTGTTCCTTTTGAGTGGCCATATCCTTGGCTGAGACATGTACAATCCCATTGGCGTCAATATCAAATGCCACTTCGATTTGGGGCATGCCACGTGGTGCTGGGGGAATGCCCACGAGATCGAATTGTCCCAGCAATTTGTTATCGTTGGCCATTTCGCGTTCACCTTGAAACACGCGGATAGTCACGGCTGTTTGATTGTCGGCTGCCGTAGAAAAGACCTGGCTTTTCTTTGTCGGGATGGTGGTGTTGCGATCAATAAGCCGCGTAAAAACACCGCCTAAGGTTTCGATACCCAAGGAGAGAGGAGTGACGTCCAGCAATAACACATCTTTGACATCCCCTCTGAGCACCCCGCCTTGAATTCCTGCGCCAATGGCGACGACTTCGTCCGGGTTTACCCCTCGATGTGGGTCTTTTCCAAAAAATTCTTTGACGCGTTGAATGACTTTTGGCATCCGAGTCATTCCCCCGACGAGGACGACCTCGTTAATGTCATTGGCAGTCACTCCGGCATCAGTCAAAGCCTTTTTGCAAGGCTGGATCGACCGCTCAATGAGATCATCCACTAATTGTTCTAATTTGGCTCTGGTTAATTTCAGCACCAAATGTTTTGGTCCTGTCGCATCGGCGGTAATGAAAGGGAGATTGATTTCGGTTTCTTGCGAGGAAGATAACTCGATTTTTGCTCGTTCAGCTGATTCTTTGAGCCTTTGTAAAGCCATTCGGTCATTCTTTAGGTCAATGCCTTGATCCTTTTTAAATTCGTCGACGAGCCAATCAATGATCCGTTCGTCAAAATCATCACCCCCGAGAAATGTATCACCGTTGGTGGATTTCACCTCAAAGACGCCATCGCCAATTTCTAAAATAGACACGTCAAACGTTCCGCCTCCCAAATCGTAGACGGCGATTCGCTCTTCACTTTTTTTATCCAAACCGTAGGCCAGTGATGCCGCAGTCGGCTCATTGATAATACGTAGCACATTGAGTCCGGCAATTTGTCCCGCATCCTTGGTGGCTTGACGTTGACTGTCATCAAAATAGGCTGGCACCGTGATAACGGCATCCGTGACTTTTTCACCCAAATAATCTTCTGCCGTCTGCTTGATCTTGGAAAGAATCATGGCCGAAACTTCTGGAGGGCTATAAGCCTTGCCACGAATGACCACATGAGCATCGCCATTGGCCGCTTCTTCTATTTTATAGGGAAGGCGTTTCTTGGCATCTTGCACTTCTTTGGCAGAGAACTTCCGTCCCATCAATCGCTTGACGGAAAAAATGGTATTTTCCGGATTGGTTATGGCTTGCCGTTTGGCAATTTGTCCTACCAATCGTTCGTCTTTATCATTAATTGCCACCACTGATGGCGTTGTGCGTCCTCCTTCGGAATTCGAAATGACTTCGGGATCGCCTCCGCTCATAATGGCGACACACGAATTCGTGGTTCCAAGATCAATTCCAATAATTTTACTCATTCCTGTTCTCCTTCCATATGCTGCTCATGGCTTTCTTCTCCTTGGGATACCGAAGGATCGTCCGTACTTGCGGTTTTGGCTACTGTGACCATCGCAGGACGTAGGATTCGGTCTTGAAGAAAATAGCCCTTCTGATATTCATCCACCACAAAATTTTCTGCCACTGTTGAAGATTCAACTTGCCCGACAGCCTGGTGTTTCGCGGGATCAAAGGGTTCGCCCGCGCTGGTGACTTGTTTGACACCGACTTTTTCCAAAGTATCCAAAAATTGTTTATACGTAAGCTCCACTCCTTCTCGTAATCCTTCGGTGTCGGATTTTTCTTGGCTGCATTGCAATGCGCGTTCTAAGTTGTCGATCGTTGGGAGCAAATCTTTTAATAATTTCTCATTCGCGAACCTGACGGTCTCGCTTTGATCTCGTTGCGCCCGGCGTTTGTAATTCTCAAACTCCGCGGCGAGCCGTAGATACTTATCATTTAATTCCTGAATTTCGGTCATTTTTGCCGTGAGTTCCGATTGTAAAACTGTGGGCACTTCCTCGTTGGTTGAGGCATCCGTTGTTTCCTCAGCGGAATTTTCGTCCACAATGGTGGATTGGTTTTCTCCCGTCAGGTGGGATTCGTTGGGGGTTGGTCGTTCATCTGATTTGTCCACAGCCGGTTCCTTCACTGATTGTCGAAAACCAAAATTTTTTAAAAAATCGAGGTTTTTCAAAGTGATCTTGATGTCCTGATTTTTTTTAGGTGGCCTATCGGTTTCACAAATACCTTGCGACTGCCGTAAATCATGAAAATCCTGTGTTAACGTTGGGTTTATCGCAATATCATCGGAATTAGGGTCCTGGCAGGTTAATCCCTGCCCAATGATGGCCTGTGTTCAGATAGACATTGTGGGAGGGAAGTCAACCCAAAGTATGAAAAAAATAGGGAAAATATTTACGGGGTGTGGATAACCTGGATAAACCGCTAATCGCCTTTGATCCGATGATAAAGAAGATTGAGCCCTTCAAGCGTGAGATAGGGGCATACGTCTTGGATGGTGCGTGAAATAGGGGCAAGGATTGCGGCGAGGCCTCCGGTGGCAATAACACGGGTGGTTTGACCAATCTCTTGCTGAATTCGAGTTACTAGCTCGTCCACCAATCCGGCATATCCAAAAATTAGCCCCGATTGCATACTGGTAACGGTATCAGTCCCAATGACGCTTTTAGGTCGGACCAATTCAATATCTGGCAGTTTGGCAGTATGGGCGTGAAGGGCATTGGCGGAACTCTTCAGGCCTGGGGCAATAGCACCTCCCAAATATCGTCCATCTTGAGTAATCGTGCAAAAAGTGGTGGCGGTTCCGAAGTCCACAATAATCAGTCCGGTGTGATAGCGAGCATACGCCGCTGCCGCATTCACTAGGCGATCCGTGCCGATTTCTCGAGGATTGGCATATTGAAGGGTCAAATGAAATGGAAAATCCGCCGTGACAAGTAATGGGCAATGGTGGAAATAGGTCTCAACCACCTGCTCAATGACGGGGGTGACCGGAGGAACCACGCTGGAGATGATGGTGCCATCGATACTCGTGGGCTGGATGCCTGCTTCACGCATCAGGGAAACAAACAGAGATCCATATTCATCGGATGTTTTCGTGGTATTCGTAGCCAATCGCCAGGATTTTTTAAGGGTATCGCGATCAAAGACCCCAAAGGCGATTTGTGAGTTGCCGATGTCAATCGTGAGGAGCATGTCAATTTTTAGTGATTGTGGGTTTTAGTTGATAACCAGGAAAATACATGTCTGGAGGATAGCTAATCAAGAGTTAGGATCTGACATGAATGACATCCGCCGAATGAATCTCGATGATCTTTTTTGAATCCTGTTCCAAAGGCGTGACATGAAGAGAGCCTTCTTTTCCAATGGCAGTTGCCCTACCATGAATTGCTTTTGTTTCTGTGAGAACACATCGCACATCCATACCGAGGGTTGAACAGGCAGCAGAATATGCGGCATGGACTTCATCTAGGTAGTTCAGGGCCAGTTGATCATACCACTTTTCTAATTGGTTGAATATGCGAATGAGAAGTCGATTTCGGTTGCACGATTCCTGTTTTTCGAGTGACAGCGATGTGGAGCTTTCTTGAAGCTCTTGCGGAAAATCATCCAGGTCGGCATTCACATTGATCCCGAATCCTATGATAATTACGCATGTTGATTTCTCTCGATTCATGCTCTCACACAAGATTCCACCTAATTTTTTGTTCCCAATCAAGAGATCATTGGGCCATTTCAGTGAGGGGGTGATTTTTTGGTCTTCTTCTATGGCTTTGGAGAGCGCCAGGCCTGTTGCTAATGGAATCCAGGATAAATGAGGTTGCAGTCGAGGATCTCGACATATTACCGAACAATAAATATTTTTGTGAGGGGGTGAGACCCAAGTGCGCCCCAATCTCCCTTTGCCCGCAGTTTGGTGTTCCGCCAGGATCACGGTTCCATGAGGTTCGCCTGATCCGGCTAAGGTTAAGCCAAGTGTGTTGGTAGAAGGCGTTTCGGTGACGATATGTAGGGATTGTCCAAGGTTCTGAGTCTTGAGTCCGGCTTGGATGACACCAGCGTTCAGGGCATCGGATTGTGGTTGAACCAACATGGAGACTGGCCCCTTAGTTTGAGAATGAATTTACGAAGGAAAAGGTCACAATATTTCCAAACTTAAGTCCACGCTCGGAGCTGAGTGGGTAAGCGCCCCGATGGAAATATAGTCGGTACCAGCGGCGGCATATTCTCGGATATTAGCCAGAGTGATTCCTCCGGAGGCCTCGACCAAAGCTCTCCCTTTAATTTGGGTCACTGCTTTGCGGACGACATCTGGAGTCATATTATCGAGTAAGAGTACATCCACCTGTCCCTGAATCGCAGGTTCAATCTCTTCTAATGCTTCAATTTCCACGCATATCTTCACGCAATGAGGGCCGTTTTCTCTAGCTAAATGGCATGCTTGGGTGAGGCTAATGCCGTGGGCTTTAAGAATGGCCAGATGATTATCTTTAATTAGGATGCCATCGTTGAGGGACATCCGATGATTTGTCCCACCACCCATGACCACGGCCCACTTTTGCAGTGTCCGGAGGCCTGGTGTCGTCTTTCTTGTGTCGAGAATTTTAGTGGGATAATCCCGCACAGCGTCGCAATACTGTTTGGTAAGCGTGGCAATTCCAGAGAGGTGTTGAAGAAAATTTAAGGCTACCCGTTCTCCCGTAAGAATCGATCGGGTGTTTCCCTCCAGTGTGGCTATTGTTTGTCCTGAAAGAATGGTTTCCCCGTCACCATGTTCAACGGTGATGGAAACGGAGTGATTGAGTAACTCAAAGACTTTTTGGAGGACCGGTATTCCGGCCACGGTAACCCCTTGCTTTGCCCTAATAACGGCTCGAGTCGTCGTGGAACTTGGAATAAGGGTTTCCGAGGTGACGTCTCCGTAGGAGATGTCTTCTTTAAGGGCCTGTCGGACAAGGGGATCAAGCTCATGGGGTGAGAGCAGGGGAGAAGACATGGTTCTTTTTAGGTAACCATTTTTTGGAGTTGAAGCTCACTGCTCGAAAGAAGAGAAAGCTCAGAGTTAAGGGCGTTGAGTCGATCTTGTGATTCCTGAATGACCTCGGGTTCGGCTTTGGCGGTAAAATCTGGGGAGGCCAGTCTTCCTTGAAGGCGGGTGGCTTCTTTGTGTTTGGTTTGAGTCTGCTTCTTGATGCGGTCCAATGCCTTTTTGAGGTCAACCTCCCCCTCTATGTGAATCCCGACTGTGAAGCTACCTGCCACTAGCTGCAGAACGTGATTCATTGGCCAATCAGTCTGGTTGGAGACTCCAAGTTTCCCTCGAGTAAGTTGTTCAATGTGAGGTTTCAGCGTCTGAAGTTGAGCTACATCTTGGGGATCTTTCGCTGTTGCAGAGAGAGACAGCTTTTTGGCTGGCCCGTATTCGAGTAATGCTCGGCCAGTGCGCGTGATGGTGACGACTTGTTCAATGATACGGAATGCCTCTTCGGCATTGGGATCGACCCAGTCATTGTTTTTCTGGGGGTAAGATTGGATGACAAGGCTGTCCCCTTCATGCGGAATGGCTTGCCAAATTTCTTCGGTGAGAAAAGGCATGAGCGGATGAAGCAGCCGTTGCACGATTTCAAACGATTCGAAAAGCGTGTAACGTGTTGAGCGGTTTTCAGGCGTATCATCGGCTTGTAGCGACGGCTTGATCAGCTCCAAGTACCAATCGCAGTATTCATGCCAAATAAAGTGATAAAGCTGATTGGCCGCTTGATCAAACCGATAGTTTTCCAAACTGATGTTGACGGAATCGGTAACCTGATTCAGTCGAGTGAGGATCCATCGATCGATTAAGGGGCGATCTTTAAAAGGGAGCGCCTGGATTTTGCCGTCCGCATTCATGAGAATAAATCGCGCGGCATTCCAAATCTTGTTGGTGAAATTGCGATAGCCCTCGATCCGTTCTTCAGACAATTTGATATCACGTCCAGGGGAGGCCATGGAGGTCAGGGTAAATCGCAGTGCGTCTGTGCCGTATTGAGACATTTTTGTGAGTGGATCGATAACATTTCCTTTGGACTTGCTCATCTTTTGGCCTTCGGCATCACGAACCAAGGCATGAATATACACATCCTTAAACGGGGGTTTGCCCGTGAATTTCAAGCCCATCATGATCATGCGGGCGACCCAGAAAAAGAGAATATCCAGACCCGTGACAAGGGTGGCTGTAGGATAAAAGGTTTTAAGATCCTGGGTGTCTTCTGGCCATCCTAATGTCGAAAATGGCCAAAGGGCAGACGAAAACCAGGTGTCCAGGACATCAGGGTCTTGAATAAAGTCCTCATTGCTACATGTGGGACATATCTTAGGTGCGACCCGGTCGACAGTGGGAGTTGCGTTCGGAGGAATAATGCTGCTCCCCGCTCCCTGGTCAACCTGTTTGACCTCAGGATAGCAAGTGGTGCAATACCAGGCGGGAATTCGATGTCCCCACCAGATTTGGCGTGAAATACACCAGTCTTTGATCCCTCTCATCCATCCGAGATAATTGTTGGCCCAGCCCTCGGGAATAATTCGAATTTGTCCTGTTTCGACGGCCTGGATCGCCGGGTCGGCAAGAGGCTGAATCTTGACGAACCATTGGGGAGAGAGAAAGGGTTCCACCACGGTCTTGCAGCGGTAACATTTTCCCAAGGCCATTTGATGATCATCGATCGAAGGCATGCGTTCCAGGGCTTGAAGAGCCTCAATGACAATGGGTCTCGCTTTTGCCACTGGCAAATTCGCCAATTGCGAGCGGAGCGAAATTTCCACCCCGGCCTTTTCTAGGGCTGCAGGGTCCAGTTGTGCATGGTAATTCAAAATGGAAAGCCGGGGAAGTTGATGCCGTTCACCAGCATCAAAATCGTTAAAATCATGTGCTGGAGTAATTTTAACGGCGCCAGTGCCAAATTCACGGTCAACAAGTATCGCATCACCAACAATGGGAATCGTCCGGGAGGTCAACGGAAGTCGGATGGATTTACCAATCAGATGGTTATAGCGAGGATCTTCCGGGTGCACTGCGACAGCTGTATCACCTAGTAACGTTTCAGGGCGTGTCGTTGCGATGGTCAAAAAGACATTTGGATCATCTGCAAGGGGGTATTGAATATGATAGAGCTTGCCTTTGAGTTGCTCATGCTCAACCTCAATATCAGAGAGAGCCGTGAGGCAGCGAGGACACCAATTGATTAATCGCTCCCCACGGTAGATTAATCCTTCTTGATGCAGGCGGACGAACACTTCGCGGACGGCTTTTGAAAGCCCATCGTCCATGGTAAAACGCAAACGGGACCAATCACACGAAGCGCCCAAATGTTTGAGCTGGCCGATAATTGTGTCGCCGGACTCTTGCCGCCATTTCCAAACCCGCTCAATAAACGCATCTCGTCCAAGTTGTTCTCGGGAACTGCCTTCGGCATGGAGTTGTCGTTCCACGACATTTTGCGTGGCAATGCCCGCATGATCGGTTCCGGGAACCCAAAGAGCTTTTCGTCCTTGCATACGTCGCCAACGGATTAAGATGTCCTGGAGAGTATTATTCAACGCATGACCAATATGCAGGGATCCGGTGACGTTCGGAGGGGGAATGACAATGGTGTAGGCATCGCCAGGGGCGTCAGAATTTCCAGCGAAATAACCCTGGTCTAGCCAATATTGGCTCCAGCGGGCTTCAACGGCCTGAGGTTCGTAGATCTTTTCAAGTTGACGGGAAGACATAAAGACGAGTTGGGGGCTAAAAGAGCAGGGATCTTAGCATGGGGTGTGGGCCCCCGCAAGGAACTTCAGCTTGTTTTAAGATGAAATTGTGTGATAGATACGGTAAGAATTTTCGCCAGGGATTTTACGGAAATACTGGCGATGGTCACAAATAACATTCACACATAACATAAGGAGCCATGCATGCCTAAGGGTCGAGAGAAAGATCGGGAACTCCGTCGGAAGCACCGCAAGAATCAACAACGTGTGAAAGCCCTTGATCAAGCTCAAAAGAAAGCAGGGAGCAAGAAGTAATCTCATCTTTTTCCTGTCCTGACCTTCATTGCCCCTTCCCTGTGGTTTTTTGATTCCTTTCATCTAAAGTCAATAAACTTCGGTCACTCGTTTTTTCCTCAGGTAAGTTTTATTGGAACTGCGTGTCTTAGTGTTCGCATTGTTTTTCATGTAGAATTTTAAATCCCATGTCCCAATCTCAAATACAGGTGGTGTTTTTCGATGCCGCCGGAACCTTATTTCACGTCAAGGGTTCGGTTGGGGAAGTCTATCTTCGCTATGCAGAAAAGTATGGGGTTGTTCCATCTCCGGAATTAACCACCAAAGTGAATCAGGCCTTTAAAGAAGCATTCCGGCAGGCGCCTCCTGCTATCTTTGCCGTGGATGAACCTGAAAAGCTCAAGCAATGTGAGCGGTTATGGTGGTTTGATATTGTGCATGGGGTGTTTTACCGCGTGGGGATGTTTGGAGGATTTGATGAGTATTTCGATGAAGTGTTTGAAGCATTTGGAACCGCAGATCTCTGGCAGGTATATCCGGAGGTCCCTGGAGTGTTAGAGCTACTGAAAACTCAAGGGTATGAGTTAGGGGTGATTTCTAATTTTGATACCCGATTTTATGGGATTCTTCGTGGACTCAAGTTGGATCAGTATTTTGATTCCATCACGATTTCAAGTTTAGCGGGTGCAGCGAAACCTTCGCCGAAAATATTTCAATATGCCTTGGATCAGCATGCACTCGAACCGGACGAAGCCCTGCATATTGGGGATAGTCGCAGTGAAGATTTCGATGGTGCACGCCATGCCAAATTGCATGGGCTTTTGATTGAAAGGGAAAAGGGGGGTGGAAAAAGTGGGGAAAGAGTAGTCAATTCTTTAACTGGCATTGTTGGTATGCTATCCCAGTTTTCCGCTTAAATTTATAAGCCGCCACCCTTCTCGGGTTTGCTTCCTATAAGGTTTTTTCTCTTAAATCGACCAAAAGGAATTAGGGAAATATTCTATACGCAGTTTGGCGTATATCATGCGTCCTGAACCCCTATATTTGCTGGGTTTTCGACTTGTTTCTTGCCTTGACTTCCCAAAATATAGCTTGATAGACTTTCCTTCCTAACTCCCTGCTTTTATTTAACTTTTCTTTATATAAGTTTGGTTTTTTCTAATGAGCACATTTAGATCACATTGTAACGTCAAGTACTGCTTGAACATTCGTGGGGGAAGTTTATGAGAGATTTTTCCGAGTTTGATGACCTCAATCAACCGTGGCATCGATTAGCTGTATTAGCTGAAGGATCAGAGGAGGATTGGGGCGCTGGTGAAGATTTGGATAGCGAGAAACTTCCTCCTGCTCCTAGTGGAGTTAAAGCTGTAGCTGGCAATGGATTTATCACGGTTACTTGGGAGCCCGTACCCAATGTCATGTATTACAATCTGTATTACCTGACCAGTAAGGGCGTGACTATTAAACCCAATGAATTGACACGTCCTATCGCGAGCCAAGAAGATTTTATTCCGGTGATTGGAGTGACGAAGGAAAAGGGCAATTGCATTGAAGGCCCTTCGAGTCCCTATACCCACAATGATTTAGCCAATGGGCTGTGCTACCACTATGTGGTGACTGCCGTGACGGAAGAAGGGGAAAGTCCTTGTTCCGAAGAGGTGATGTCCATACCGGCTCCCTATCTGCCGGTTTTGCAGTTTGGTGAGGATGGTATTGATGACGGAGAATTTCGTTCTCCGACCGGCATTGCCATTGACGGTGAGGGCTTCATTTATGTGGCCGATACGGATAATCACAGCATCCAAAAATTTGATAAAGATGGAAAGTTTATTGCCCGCTGGGGCGGGGAAGCCGATTCGCAGGAGGGGGCGTTCTATTATCCTCGAGGATTAGCGGCATCTCCGGAAGGACATATTTATGTCTCGGACAGTGGCAATAACCGAGTGCAAAAGTTTGATCCGGACGGCAACTTTATGACGGCCTGGGGCAAATTTGGGTTTGCCTGGCGAGGGGCCGAAGCTGGAAAGTTTGACGTACCTTGGGGCGTGACCACGGATTCCCAAGGAAATCTTTATGTCTCTGACACCAGTAATGCGCGAGTCCAAAAATTCGAGTCGAATGGCACCCCGCTGGTGAAGTGGGGCCGTGATGGCAGTTTTGATGGTGCCTTCTTTTACCCACGCGGTCTAACGGTGGACTTCGTTGGAAATATTTATGTGGCAGATGAGGGAAACCATCGTATTCAAAAGTTTGATCCCCGCGGAAACTTTTTAGCCAAATGGGGGCGAGAAGGCAATGGACCCGGCCAATTTAAATCGCCTTGGGGCGTGGCCTGTGACCCGCTTGGCAATATCTATGTAGTTGATAGCGGGAACCATCGAATTCAAAAATTCGATTCCAGTGGAACCTATCTTTGTAGCTGGGGGAACCGTGGGGCCACCGAAGCCCAATTGAACTACCCTTCAGGAATTGCCGTGGATAAAGAAGGATTTGTGTATGTGGTGGATAGTGGCAATCATCGGGTCATCAAGTTTGCTCCCACGGAAGAAGAATTGGCTCGAGGACGGGAAAAGGCCGAAAAGTCTCAAGTGAGGGAGGCTCATGAGGGCGAATTACCCCTTGTGCATTTAGTGGCAAAACCCGGTGATACAGAGGCGATTCTGAGTTGGTTCGATGTGCCCGGGGCCGTTTCCTATAATTTGTATTTCAGCACCGACCCCAATGTGACCAAAGAAACCGCGACAAAAATTGAAGGCGTGACGAGTCCCTACACCCATAGTGGATTAACCAATAACACTCCGTATTACTATGCCGTCGCTTGCTTGGATGAAGCTGAAAACGAGGGACCCTTGTCAGAGGAGCAAGAAGTGGCCCCCTTGTTGATCGATTTAGCGGCGCCACAGAATCCAGATTTGGTCTTAAATCATGGTGCCTATATGACTAATTCCTTGGATGTAGTGGCGACGATTTCCGCCAAAGACTTAGATACTGGGGTGGCTGGATATTTCATATCAGAAAATCCCATGACGCCAAGCGCCACCCTTCCTGGCTGGATCGAAGTCGAACCGGAGCACAAGTTTGGAGCCACGATTCCTTTTTCGCTGTCTCCAGGAGATGGACCTAAAACCGTCTATGTCTGGTTCAAGGATGTCGGCAACAACACATCAGTTCCTGCCAGTGCCAATATCATATTGAATACCTCTGGTTATGTGTGCACAGGGATGTGGGGTAAACCGGGTCGTGGGGCCTCCCTGTTACACGGGGGGGAATTTATGGCTCCCCTCTATGGGATGACCATTGATCGCCAAGGAAGTCTCTTCGTTGTGGATAATGGGAATAACCGAATCCAAAAATTTGAACGGAATGGAGACTTCATCTTGTTATGGGGAAACTTTGGCCAAGCCAACGGCAACTTCAATAATCCCACAGGTATTGCCTGCGATGGGAAGGGCGATGTGTATGTGTGTGATACTAATAATCACCGGGTTCAGAAGTTTGATGGCAAGCTTGGCCATTACCTAATGAAGTTTGGCGGGCGTGGCAATGGAGAAGGGCAATTCAATGCGCCTTGGGGCATTGCGGTTGACCGAGTGAGAGGCTATATCTACGTGGTCGATAGCGCGAACTTCCGTATCCAGAAATTTGATGAAGATGGCGAATTTATCATGCATTGGGGAAGTTTCGGCAATAACGATGGCCAATTCTATTTTGCCAGAGGGATTGCCGTGGATCAAAATGACGGTATGGTGTATGTCGTGGATATGGGAAATCACCGTATTCAAAAATTTGATACCAGTACCAATGTGTTGCCTCAGCTGGTGGCGAAATGGGGAGGCGGTTTAGGTGCAGGGCATGCCAGCAGTTCCCAAGCTCAAAACCCTGGGCAATTCCGATCACCCTGGGGCATTGCCGTGGATGGAAGTGGAGATGTCTTTGTGACGGATACCGGGAATCAGCGGATTCAAAAATTCGACCGTGAGGGAAATTTCATTACGCAATGGGGCGGCTTTGGCAATGCCCAGGGTCAGTTCAATTTCCCATACGGTCTAGCCGTAGACTCCAAAGGACATGTGATGGTGGTTGATAGCGGAAATATGCGAGTCCAGCACTTTATGCCTGCTGAAGACGCGGAAGAACATATTCGCGAAGAAGCTGAATCAGATTCCCTTGTTGCATTACCTGATGGCAAAGATTCCTAAACCCAATTTTGGGTGAAAAATAGGGGCTTCCAATCTTTGGTATGTGGTTGGAAGCCCTTTTTCTCTCACCACATCTCAATCTGAGACGATCATCGATTTTTATACGAATTCCTGCTATGGTGTAGGCAAGGACTTGACTCACCGTTTTATTCCTGACGTCCATCACCACTGTTTAAGTACACGACTCTTGAGAATTCGAAAGATGTTTCTACTTCCTCATCTATTCACGGCGAGAAAAGGTTAAAGACCATGGGGCTTTGGGATCGAACACGAATTGGGTTAACCTTTGATGATGTGGTGCTTGTGCCGGCGAAATCCGAAGTGCTGCCAAGCGAAGTCGTGACCCATACCCAGATTACGAAAAATATTACAATTAACATTCCGTTGTTGAGCGCGGCCATGGACACCGTGACCGAAGGACGGTTGGCCATCGCCTTGGCCCGAGAAGGTGGCATTGGGGTCATCCACCGAGCCATTTCTCCTGAGTTGCAAGCCAAGGAAGTGGATCGAGTAAAAAAATCTGAAAGTGGGATGATTCTCGATCCCATTACAATTTCGCCTAACCAGACCATTCGTGATGCTCATGCCATCATGGCGAATTATCGGATCTCTGGAATTCCTGTGACCCAAGACAAGAAGTTGGTGGGGATTTTGACTAACCGAGATCTCCGGTTTGAACCACGCCTTGATCTTGCAGTGTCGCAAGTCATGACACGTGAAAAACTCGTGACTGTTCCAGAAGGGACTGATTTAACCAAGGCAAGGGAGATCCTTCATGAACACCGAATTGAAAAACTCCCGGTTGTCAATGATCAATTTGAGTTGAAGGGCCTTATCACCATTAAAGATATTCAAAAACAAATTAAATACCCCACAGCGAGCAAAGATGCGCATGGGCGGTTGCGGGTGGCTGCCGCGGTTGGTGTTGGCATTGATGCCGAAGAGCGGGTGGAACGGTTGGTAAAAGCGGGTATTGATTTAATTGTGGTCGACACTGCCCATGGTCATTCCCAGAGTGTGATCGACATGGTGAAGTATATTAAAAAGGCACATAACAGTTTGGAAGTGCTGGCCGGAAACATTGCTACTGCCAAAGCCGCGAAAGACTTGGTGGATGCCGGGGCTAATGCTGTCAAAGTCGGAGTGGGTCCAGGGTCGATTTGTACCACCCGTATTGTGTCGGGAGCGGGTGTGCCCCAATTAACGGCGATTGCGGATTGTGCTGAAGCCCTGGAGGGAACGGGAATTCCGGTCCTAGCCGATGGAGGAATTAAATATTCTGGCGATATCACGAAAGCCTTGGCTTCAGGAGCCGCGGCGGTGATGATTGGGTCGCTGTTTGCTGGCACGGAAGAGTCGCCTGGAGAAACGGTGCTCTACCAAGGGCGGACCTATAAAGAATATCGAGGAATGGGGTCCTTGGGTGCCCTTGAACGCGGAGGGCGGGATCGGTACGCACAAGAAGGACAAGTCGTCGGCAAACTCGTGCCAGAGGGAATTGAAGGACGTGTCCCGTATAAGGGACCGTTATCAAATGTGGTCTATCAACTGGTTGGGGGATTGAAATCTGGGATGGGCTATTGTGGCTGCCGATCAATTGCTGAGTTGCAAGTAAAAGCTGAGTTCATTCGACTGACCCAAGCTGGGTTACGGGAAGGCCATGTTCATGATGTGGTCATTACTAAGGAAGCGCCAAACTATAGAGCCGAAACTGAATAAAGAAAGTCATCCGTACCGCGTGAACCTTGTGGGGTAAAAGAGGTAAGATCATTTTTCTTACGGATTACGCATTGTGGCTAACGTGTTACGATTTCTTAAAATTATGGTCCTCCTTTATGTGTAGGACTTCTAATCATCTTTCCATTCCACCTCCATGTCGATCCATCACGACACAATTGTCATTCTTGATTTCGGGTCTCAGTATACCCAGTTAATTGCTCGTCGCATTCGCGAATTAAAAGTCCATTCCGTCATTCTTCCTGCCTCAACAACACTCAAATCGATCCGTGAATGTTCTCCCAAGGGGATTATTCTCTCTGGGGGACCAGCGAGTGTCACAAGCATAGGGCGGCCACGTTGGGCCAAGGAAGTGTTGCAAGAAGAGGTCCCCATTCTTGGAATTTGTTACGGCATGCAACTCATCGCACATTATATGGGTGGAAGAGTCGGGGAGGCGAAACATCGAGAGTTTGGTCGGTCTGAATTAACAGTGCTTGATAGCTCGGATTTGTTCAAAGGACTTGAGAAGACTGGACCATTTTCAGTGTGGATGTCCCACGGTGATCGAATCGAAAAGCTACCTCAAGGTTTTAAAGCCATCGCACGAACAGGCAATTCACCCATTGCCGCCATGAAATCGGCCAACCATCGACATCAGTTTTATTGCCTCCAATTCCATCCGGAAGTGGCGCATACGAGTCATGGGAAACAAATTTTAAATAATTTTGTGCATGGGATTTGTGGGGCGAAGGCCACCTGGACTATGGGGTCTTTTCTCCATAATTCCATTAACGAGATTCAAGGACAGATTGGACGGGAAAAAGTCATCTGTGCTTTGAGTGGGGGCGTGGATAGTATGGTGGCCGCGGCCATGACACATCGGGCAATTGGGAAACAGCTGACTTGTGTGTTTATTGATAATGGGGTGATGCGAAAGGATGAAGCCAAACAACTAAAAAAGGTATTTGCCTCACAGCATTTTCATTATCGGATGGTTGATGCATCTCCACATTTTTTGAAAGCCTTGGGTAAAACCAGTGATCCAGAAAAGAAGCGAAAAATCATTGGCCGGCAATTCATTCAAGCCTTTGATCGCGAAGCCAAGACCATTGGGAAGGTAAAATATTTAGTGCAGGGCACGTTATATCCTGACGTGATTGAAAGTATCAGCCATAAAGGGCCGTCGGCCACAATAAAGACGCATCATAATGTGGGCGGATTACCCGCGAAAATGAAATTGAAATTAATCGAGCCCCTTCGAGAATTATTTAAAGATGAAGTGCGAGAGTTAGGCAAAGAATTGGGGCTGCCGGTAGATATGGTGCAACGTCATCCTTTCCCGGGTCCGGGGTTGGCCATTCGAGTACTCGGCTCAGTCAGCCCAGAACGGTTAGCGATATTACGGGAGGCTGACTCCATTTTTATTGATGAGCTTAAGTCCCAAGGGTTCTATCGAAAAACTTGGCAGGCTTTTGCCGTATTGCTCCCCATTCGGACGGTTGGGGTGATGGGGGACCAGCGAACCTATGAACATGTGATTGGGTTGCGAGCCGTGACGAGTGTCGATGGGATGACCGCGGACTGGGCCCAATTACCTCATGACTTTCTTGGGAAGGTATCTAATCGAATCATTAATGAGGTGAAAGGCGTCAATAGAGTGGTATACGACATTAGTTCGAAGCCACCCAGTACGATTGAATGGGAATGATTAAAAAACCAGACACACGTGTTCGGCTTCAAAAAGTAATAGCGGCCAGTGGGTTAAGTTCCAGGCGAGCGGCGGAAGACTTGATTCGACAGGGTCAGGTGACGGTGAATGGCAAAGTCGTGAGTATGCTCGGGACTTGTATCGATCCGGCTATCGACCATGTCAAAGTCAATGGGTGTCATATTGATACTGCGGAACCAGAGGTTTTTGTGTTACTGAACAAGCCCCCTGGTTGTGTCACCACCATGAACGATCCTTTTGGTCGAAAGACAGTGGCAGATTTATTAGGCCGGGTAAAGGTTCGGGTTTTTCCAGTTGGACGTCTAGATTTTGATGCCGAAGGCTTGTTGCTGTTGACCAATAATGGGCTCGTCGCTCAAGCCTGTCTCCATCCTCGTTACCATGTACCCAAAACCTATATCATTAAGGTCTCGGGTGTATTTACGGATGAAGAACTTCAAATGCTGCGCGAAGGTGTGGTTTTGGAAGATGGTGTGACGTTGCCTGCTGATGTCAAAAAATCAGGAAAAGCCCAATCTAACTCTTGGTTAGAAATTACCATTCGCGAAGGAAAAAAACGACAAATAAAGCGAATGGTTGAAGCCTGCGGGCATCGAGTCTTGCGTATTAAGCGTATTCGATTTGGTCCCCTTCAATTACGAGATATCCCCGTGGGCACATTTCGCTATGCCACTGATGCCGAAGCCAATGCGTTGCGAGCCATTCTTCAACGAACAACCACGGAAGGGCCGACTGTCCGACCACGTCCCAAGCCCTACTTGAAAAATCGTATCAAACCTGGCGATACTCCGTCGTCTCGTTCTCCCAGAAAACCGGTCAGAAAAACTTCTGTGAGCAAAACCCGGAAGCCCAGAGTGCCACTGGAAAAACGAAAAATGGAGAGAAGTGGTGGGGTGAATCTCACACAGACAACACGACCAGTTAACAAGCGAGTAAGTTCTGTGAAGGGACCAGGTGTACAGAGCAGGGATCGACGTACTGCCAATTCTAAAAAATCTTCAAATCCTCGAGTGGCTTCTGGAAAACGTCAATCTCTGAAGGGGCGGGTGGTGTCCTCAAGTTTTTCCAAAAGAGGGACGCCTCAGAAACGAAAACCCGTTGCCCAACGGCGACCACGATAGTTATAGGGTACAAGAGTGACGCGAACACATCATTGTGGTGAATTAACTCTTAACGAAATCGGTCAAACCGTAACCCTGATGGGCTGGGTCCATGGGCGTCGGGACCATGGGGGTGTCCTATTTATTGATTTGCGGGATCGGTTTGGCGTGACACAACTGGTCTTTGACATTGAAAAAGATGCGCCCATTCATGCCGATGCGAACGCACTGCGAAATGAATTTGTTGTGGCGGTCACGGGGAATGTCCGTGTTCGTCCCGAAGAATCGATAAACCCACAATTAGCAACGGGGCATATTGAAATTGAAGTGGCCTCGCTCACGGTGCTCAATGAAGCCAAAACTCCTCCTTTCTTAATTGAAGATGATGTTCAGGTGACGGAATCGATTCGTCTGAAACATCGATATCTCGACTTGCGTCGTCCAAGAATGCAGCAGTTGTTGAAGCTCCGGCACGACGTCACCTTTCAAGTGCGACATTTTCTTCATCAACGCAGGTTTCTTGAAGTGGAGACGCCCATTCTTACGAAAAGTACCCCGGAAGGCGCTCGTGACTATTTAGTCCCAAGCCGAGTGAATGCTGGAGAGTTTTTTGCCCTTCCCCAGTCACCCCAATTATTCAAACAAATTCTCATGGTGGGAGGGGCCGATCGCTATTTTCAAATTGCGCGGTGTTTTCGTGACGAGGACCTTCGTTTGGACCGGCAACCGGAATTTACCCAAATTGACATGGAGATGTCGTTTATTCAGCAGGAAGATATTCTCACCTTGGGAGAAGAACTGATTGCCACGGTATGTCGTGAAGCCGCTGGCATCATCTTACCCACCCCATTCCCGCGTTTAACGTATCATGAAGCCATGGATCGATATGGAACGGATAAACCTGATCGACGGTTTGGTTTAGAGTTGCGGAATCTCAATGAAGTGGCCAAGCAGGTTGAATTTAAGGTGTTTCGAGATACTGTAGAATCCGGTGGGTTGGTCGCGGGATTGGTCATCAAGGGGGGCGGGCAGATTGCCAGAAACCAAATCGATCGCTTGATTGATGTGGCCAAAGGGTTTGGCGCAAAAGGGTTAGCTTGGGTGAAAATTGCTGATGGCTGGAAGCTTGATTCCGCCATCGCCAAATTTCTCAAGGCTGAACCATTTCAACAAGCCCTTCCCGATGCGGAGCCAGGTGATCTCATGGTCTTTATCGCGGATAAACCAGCTGTAACCTATGATGTCTTGGGCCGGCTAAGATTGCATCTTGGCGAAGAACTGAAGTTGATAGATCGTGACCGGTGGGAGCCCTTGTGGGTGACTGACTTCCCCTTGTTGGAATATGATCATGACGAACGTCGTTACGTGGCATTGCACCATCCCTTTACTGGCCCCAGGATCGAAGATATTCCCAAGTTAGATACCGCACCCTTGGAAACCCACGCGCAGGCCTACGATCTTGTGCTTAATGGGTTTGAAATTGGAGGGGGTAGTATTCGTATATATCAAAGCGACGTACAGCAAAAAGTTTTTGATCTTCTGGGTATCACGAAAGAGTCAGCTCAGGAAAAGTTTGGCTTTCTACTCGATGCGCTGGAGTACGGCGCCCCACCACATGGGGGCATTGCCTTTGGTCTTGATCGATTGGTCATGCTTCTTGGAAAGACTGAATCGATTCGTGATGTCATTCCATTCCCAAAAACCCAAAAAGCCCAGTGCATGATGACCGAGGCTCCTTCGGCTGTCAGCAATGTGCAACTCAACGAACTGCACATTAAGCTGAATCTTGAGTTGTAATCGGGCAGGAAAGGGAAAAATCTGGCACCGGCCTAAGTAACTACTCGAGCTTGATAGACATTCACGACAATACTATGTAGGCCCGTGGCTCCGTTTGGTTGGGGGCGAGTGATCTCCGAGGTTTGGACTTTTCCGGCGGTATCGATCGCGCGGACAGAAACCATTTTTTTCCCTGCAGGCACATCATTCCAATGATAATTCCACACCACCCAAGACCATGGAGATTGAGGTGGTTCAATCTCGGCCTCCACCCAAGTTTTTTCCTGATCCAAGCTTAGCTGGACTTGGGCAATAGAATGGGGACCTCCGAAGGCAATACCCCGGAAGTGAACGTTTGGGCCAGGCACATCCTGATAATGGCCTGGGCTGTCAATGCGCGAAAAGATGTGGATGGTGCCCTCATCCGTCCATCCCTTGCGTTGCCAATACCCTTGATAGTCACCGTTATACACTTCAATCTCAGTGATCCACTTCACATTCTTAATGCCATAGAGTCCCGGGACCACCAATCGGACAGGAAACCCGTGTTCTTTGGGGAGCTTCTCCCCGTTCATGAGATAGGCGAGCATTACTTCATCCCGCATGGCACGCTCAAAGGGAATACTATCGTGATAGGCATCCGCCCCACGGAAGATGACATCACGGGCGGTTTCGGTATCCGCACCCGCTTCAAGTAAAAGTTCTTTCAATGAAATTCCTCGCCAAATGGCATTGCCTATACTCGACCCACCAGGGAGGGTATCAATACACATTAAGGTTGAGATCTGATCAAACGAAGGCCGGTTTAGCAGATCACGCCATTTCAAAACCACTCGATTGCTAACAGCACCTTTCACCACCATCTGCCATTGTTCCTGGTCCAGATCCCGTGAAAGATTATACGGGGAGTCCATGTAGTTAACCGTGTAGAACTTATCATTTGGCGTAAAGTAAACCGTGTCGCGAGGCGGAACACCAAACATACTCCCGAGATCACAGCCACTCGTGATACTCGTGAGCCCGGCAAGAGCACCAAGCCCGGTCAGTTTAAATAAATTTCGTCTGGAAATATCCATGGATTGGGCTCAAGGAATTGCAGAAAATTGGAGGAACTCTCCGGCCAAAGTCTGTACGAATATTATCCCTCAGCAAGATTTATACTGCAAGGGAGCAAATTCTGGTTAGCATGTTGAAACCATGACCTCAATTGGTAGATTTCCTTGCTGGGAATCAATTTTGGGAGCAATAACCCGGTATTTTTGATTAGGGACCAATCAGGCGGATGGGGAAGTTTTTGCTTCCGGTTCGGCGAGATGTGCTCGGACTTCTTTGACATAGGTTTTGAAGGGGTTCGGCATGGGGAAGGGGGGCTGGCCACGGAGTTGGAAGATGGACCAGTTGATGACGTAGTGGGGGAAGCGGCGTTCGAGTGACGGCTCGAGGCTTGGGTCTTCGTTCCAATCTTTGCCGATGAGTTCTTTCACTAATTCGCTACGTCCAAAGGCGCGGGTGTTGCGAGGAGGGTTTTGCATGGCCAGGTCAATGGCGGTATTGGTGGTGACTCTGGGAGCACGGCCTTCTTCTTCCAGACCGAAGTATAGGCTTTTTTCAGGATTCAGATTGTGATATTCCAAGTCTAGGCTTTTCAGCCACGGATCATCCCATTCGAGTTTTTCTTCTTCTCGAAATGATTCCAAGAGCCAGAGTTTCGATGCCCAGTCCACTCGGCCAACCAGTTTGGTGTAGTCCCCACGAAGATCGTGAAGCACGGATTCCCATTGATCCAAGACCCAATCTGTGTCGTCATCTTGCCCGGCGTAGTGATCTTGGGCCGCTTTGAGAAAATCTTCCTGAATATCAATAGCTGATCGTATTTGACCATTCGCCAACCGGACTTCCCATTTTCTGGTGGGATCACGAGAAATTTCTTTTAAGGCTTGGATGGGTTCCTCTAGTTCTAGGCCAACCGGAGCATGGCCATCTTCGACGAGTTGCATGACCAAACCGGTGGTTCCCATTTTCAAGGCTGTGGCGACTTCAGCCATATTCGAGTCCCCGAGCAACAAATGGATTCGTCGAAATTGATTGGGGTCGGCCAATGGTTCATCGCGTGTGTTAATAATGGCGCGGTTATGTTGGACCCATTCAAAGAAATCGTTCACGATATGGTCGGCCCGTTGAGATATTTGAAACGGAACGTGGAGACGTCCTTTTTGATCTCGATGTCCAGAGTCTTTGGGCAACAATTGTTCAACCGGAATCCAGCCGTCATATATTTCCGCCATCCCGATTCGACCTGCACCGGTGAAAATTTGGCGGGTCACTAAAAACGGAATCAATTTATTTAACCCCTGGAGGTTAAAGGGGAAATGGCGCGATACCAGGTAGTTTTCATGACAGCCGAAGGTGGCATCAGTTTCGTGGTCGATATTATTTTTAATGAGTGAAATCTCTTGATCAACATTGAGTTCCGCCAATGTGCGTTGGAGGAGGCGGTCCCCGGCTCGGTCTGTGGCCACCAGATCGGCGAGCGTGGTGCATTCTGGTGAGGCAAACTCCAGATGTCCCATATCGACATAGAGCCGTCCGGAATTCAGTAAAAATCCTCCGTTGCCCGGAGGTTCATCGTATCCACGGTAATGAAGATCGAGCACGCCTTGTTCTCGAATCCGAAACACCTGATCAATCACACGATGGGCGAGCCACGACGGGGAGTGATCCGGGTCATCGCTATTGATGAGAAGCCCGTATTCTGTTTCAATTCCAAAAATTCGATTTAACATTGTGACTAAACGATTGAGTTAATTGGTGGCCTGTTTCAATAACGGCAGCAGAGAATAAATTTCTTGCTGGGAAAGAGTTCGATACTTTGAACTTCCAGGAGCTTGTCGTTCCAATACCCCACATTCCAACGTTTTATCCTTGAGCCCATTTTGGAGATGTTCCAGAATCTGTTCTTCTGAAAATGAATCATTCGATGAGTCCGTTTCTTTGGATTCCGACGAAGAGGATTCAGCATTTTCGTGATACTGATTTTGGGACAGAGCCCCAAGAGCCCAGGTGCGAACTGCGATGTCGAGAACCGTTTGTAGAGCTACCACAGTCGGAGTGATGTGTTTTTTCAGATAGGCTCGCATGGTGTCTTGAATAATTGGCGTGGCTCCAAGTACAGCGACCTCATGGTGTTCTTCAAACGTTCCATCATAGTCAACGGTAAAAAAATTATCTTGATTTGGCAGGTTTCCGAGTTCGGCCAAAACGAGTTTTGTGATGTAGGGCGCTTTGTAGATCTCTTCAAAGGCCTGTTTGATTGCAGGAGCCAAGCCATATTTGATGAGTCGCGATCCCGTCACATCTCCTGGTGATCGTTGAAATCCTTCCGTATGCGCCATATCTAAAATGGCAAACCGAAGTTTTTCAAGATCCGCAGGATGCCCCATCCCTCCAAGTCCGATGCGATCGTAAATCTCATAGAGTTTCGGGGTGCCATGGCTGGTCGTGAGCAGGATAATCCCGTCCGCATACGAGATGGCAACGAGGGGACTGCCTTGGCGAAATTGATCGTCGAGATATTGGCGTCGATTGCCAACGGCTTCGACCCATCGGTACGGTTCATCATACATACTGGGCAACCTTTGTCGTGAAGAGCGTTTTCAAATGTTCGGCTGGAATGGTTTCTACCCCTTCCTTCGTGATCCGCTTGACGATCGGGTAAAGATTGGCTTCAAAATTGGCACCACCAGTGGCGGAGTCGAACTCAGCGGCGCTGGTGAGTAATCGCAGGACTATAATAGATGCTTCTTCTTCATCAAGACCAGCGAGCGGTTGGCCACTCCAACGGTTGAGGTAATGGAGGATTCCTCGAATAATGGACGACCCAGATCCCGACACCGCATGGTCGACGGCTTCAAATTCAGCGCCAAGAATATCATGGAAATAAATTTTTCCACATTCATGTTGGTGGTCATATCCAGCAAAGACTGGGACCACAGCCCCAGTGCCGGCCAAGGCCGCAGGTGCATTTTCTTTCATGAGCTTTGATAAGGCTCGGAGCTTCCCTTCAAAGCTGAGATCTTGAAGTTGGCTCCGTCGGAAATATTTGAACGAATGTTCAAGGACTCTGGCCATTTCAAATGCTGTGGCAGGAACGCCGGCAATGGCCATGACACAATAGCGATCGATCTCCAGCACTTTATCTGTGCGGTCATACATGATCATGTTGCCTGCCGTCGCCCGACGGTCGCCGGCAACAAGCACGCCATCACGATATTTCACGGCTAAAACTGTGGTGCCCTGGGTAATCGACGGAGTTGAAATTTGCCCCTTCTCACCGAATTTCGGCGAGGGGAGTTCGAATTGATAGCCTTGTTCTTTTAAGAGTTGTAAAAAGTCGCCTTGAAAGCCCATGTTGATTATTCCCCTGTGCGTTGTCGGTAGCGTTCTGCCTGTTTGGGATCAACTTTGCGCATGCGCTTGATCAGATTATCCCGGCTTGGCGATCCTGGTTCTGGTTGGCGCGGCCCGGCATCATCATCTTTTTTGGGCCCGGGTGGTTTAGGGATGGGATCAAGAGGCCGCTCCCGTCGTTCTAATGTAGTCGGCTGGTTCGTTGGCGTGCTCCCTATCATATAAAACTGATTCTGTGATTTCATGAGATACCCTCCTTATACCGAGCTTATCGAATCTATGACGGCATTGAAACCACATCGGCCAGATGCTTGGCATTGTCGATTTTTTGCCAAAGCCGAGTGATGTGAGCCGGATCAAAGAGGTCAGACATATCTAATTGCTGCGGTTGAGTCAAACTTTTTAGCTGAATCCGTTCCCATTGGACTGATTGAATTTCATGCCGAAACTTCTTTACGCACAATCCACGAATTCCCGCTCTGGTCGTCCTCGGCCCTTGCCTCATGGCGGTTTGGATCTCATTTTCTGAGCACAGCCGATGGGCTTTGCCTTCTTGTTCAATTCCTAGGTACAACCCTCGGTCTGTGTTTACATTATGATACTCGAGATCAAGGCTTGCTAACCAGGGATCGGTCCAGTCTAATTTTTCATCTTGAGCAAATGATTCCAAGAGCCAATACTTCGTGATCCAGTCGATTCGTCCAATAAGATCCAAGCGGTTACGTTCTAGAAGCGCAAGGGTCGCTTCCCAATTTCTCAAAATCCAATCGGTATCGGGATCCTTTTCAGTGAAATGGTGTTTGGCGGCTTCAAGGTAGCCTGTCTGAATTTCCAATCCCGTCAGGGCTTTTCCCGATTGTAGGGGAATGGTGGCCTTGAGATCATGATCACGTGAAAGCGTCTTTATTGCCTTCACGGGATCGGACAATTGAAATTCGGGTGCCAAGCCTTGTTCAATAAGTTCGAGTACGAGTTGCGTGGTCCCCACTTTGAGCGCCGTGGCAAACTCACACATATTCGCATCCCCAACAATCAAATGTAGCCGACGATATTTTTGTCGATTGGCATGGGGTTCGTCTCGGGTATTTAAGATGGGACGGTTGTGCATGGTATCCACGCTCAGGTCCGTTTCCATAAAGTCCGCCCGCTGGGAAAGTTGATAAACGCCTGGTTGGTAGGGCTGATCTTGAGCTTCAATGCCAATTTTCCCTGCGCCAGCAAAGATTTGCCGAGTCACGAGAAACGGAATGAGCCCAGAACACAACTGATCAAAGGGAAGGTTTCTGGAGATAAGGTAATTATCGTGGCATCCGTAGCTGTGGCCATGCAGGTCGGTGTTGTTTTTGTACAGTTGGACTGCGGATGACCCCAGAATTGCATTTCGGGTATCGGCAGCATGTTGGATAATCCGTTCCCCTGCACGATCATGCGCAATGAGTTCGGAAAGGGTCGAACATTCTGGGGTGGAATATTCCGGATGGGTGTGATCGTTGTAAAATCGAGCGCCGTTGGTCAGGACCAAGTCACTTTTCATTTCGTAAAAGGAAAAGGGGCGATGGGCATCTAACTCGGCAAACTGTTCTTCTTCGACATCCTGTTGCAGCCCATGGACTCGAAACCCACGCTGGTCTTCGTGTGGATCTTCGCCTTTATAATCCCAGGTCTGTTCAAACTGCTCGGACATATAGGCACGAACGAGTTCCATGGATTCGACCACAGGATCAGACTGTTTTTGGTCTTCTCGGATAATGCCGTATTCAGTTTCAATGCCGAATAATCTCATGAGGTTCAAGAAGAACGTGGGGGAATTAAATGATGGCTCGATTGATCCGTTCTTCAGTCCGCCGGCCTTTCCTGAATGATGATACTCCAATGACTTGATCAGGATGATGATCGAGGAGCTTGAGCCATTCTTCGGCGGAATCATCTGGCGGAAGAATTTCGCCCTCACGGAATTCATCATCAATGGATTGGAGCATGTCCTCCAGTGTGAGACCATGGGCTTGTTCATTGATGGCTCGTTCGATTGCCCGTTCTTTGGCTCTTCGGGCCAGTGAGGCCAAGATGGCGCCGCTGATCAAGTCACGACGATACAGGGTTTCCTGTTTGCCATTTCGTAATCGAATACTCAGTACTCGTGTCTCGTCAGACTTTTTAAACAATTGTTCGATGGTTTCTTGAATGAGCGCGTCACAGGCGTTATCAGCGTTCTGCCCATGGGCCGCGAGAAATTCTTCAGAAAGTGGGAGCGTGGGTGTCAGGTAGATTTGAAGAATCTCCTGCGCTTCTTGTCGATCCGGCCGTTGCACTTTAATCTTTCGATCGATCCGCCCTGGACGTAAGACCGCGGGGTCAATGAGGTCGGGACGGTTCGAAGCTACGATGACCACCACATCTTGCAGCGAGTCGACACCATCGAGTTCTGCACAAAACATGGGAACCAGGGTGTTCGCGATATTATAGGAGCGAACGGCGCGACGAGTGCCTAAAATCGATTCCGCTTCATCAATGAAAAGGAAGGGGAGCAGGCCTTCCTTTCGTCGTTCGCGCGCCTGCATAAATAAATCTCGAATGATGCGCTCGGATTCACCCACCCACATATTCAACACTTCTGGGCCTTTGACATGAAGAAACGTTCCACCGGTAATCGGAGGTAGTTGACTTTTGGCCGAATCTTTTGGCTCGGCCACCTGGTGTTGAGCGACAATGTTGGCCAAACTGGCTGCCGTGGCTTTTCCAATCAGCGTTTTTCCGCACCCCGGAGGGCCATAGAGAAGAAACCCTTTGGGTTGGGTAAATTGATAGGCTTCAAAAGTTTTGGCGTGCAAGAGCGGATATTCAATCGCGCGCCGAATGGCATCAATCGCGTCTTGTTGTCCACCGATTTGTTCCCAGGTGACATCCGGTATTTCATCGAGCGCATGTTTGCTGCTTTGAGTATTTTCTATTCGTTCGATTCCTAATCGATGAGTGGGATCGAGTCGGATTTCATCTCCTGGTTTGATTGGTAGGTCTTGTAATTTGAAAGCCAGGTCAATCAATTGCCCAGGTCGTCCAGCCTCAGAATCAAGGCGCACCCTTCCATCAGATAACAATTCTTTCACTTTGACAATTGGGCCATTCCGATCAAATCCTAATGTGCCAATGAGTGCATAGGCTTCGTTGACTAAGACCTGTGCGCCAATCTCAAGGTCATCGGATGGCAATTGGGGGTCGATATTGGCATAGAACTCGTTGCCTCCTACGGAAATGCGAGCGACGCCTTCCGCGGGTTTATCAATTAAGGTGCCAATGCGATTCGCCGGGGCAGTCAGTTTTTCAACCACACTGTGGAGTTTTTTGATTTCCGCTTCACGTTCTTGTTGCGAAACCCCTTCTTGCAACAGTTGATGACGAATCTTATACAGCAGCTTTTGTTGAGGCGCTTCTTCCGGCAGCGTAGCTAAGCATTCATCAAGCAGCACAAGTGGATCCGTCTTGGTCGGTGGCTCTCGCAATGGTGGTGTGTCCTCGGGTATGTGCGATGGTTTTCGATCACTCATATTGTGTTTCGTCCATTTATTTGGTTAGACATTCAGCGGCCTCCTGGGTATAGCACTATCCTTATTGTACCCTGAGAATCTCCTAAATCTACAAGAATCTCCCCAAAAATACAGAAAAGCCTAAAATCCTCAAGAAACACACACCAAAAACCGAAAAGTTATCAAAAATAGGCTACATGTGTCTTCTTCTACCCCAAGCTGCTTTTGAACGTTGACCCATGGTTGAGTAGATGGATAATCCTTATTCCTCGTGCACCTCTTCCCTGCTTCAGGCGATTGTTGATGCACAGTCATGCTTTATCAGGGCCCAAAGTATTAGTCAAAGTTTTCAGGTTTTACTGAATAAACTACTAGCCATCACCCAAAGTGACTCCGGAATTATTGGGGAAGTATTAGAGTCCGAAGATGGAGCCCCATATTTTCAGGCCCATTCGATTTCCCATCTGACATGGAATGTGGAACCCCAACATCTCAATACCCACCCTGATCAAAATTTACGGTCCACGAATTTCGAGACGGTCTTTGGAAAGGTGATCTTATCCGGACAGCATGTGATCGACAACCATCCAGATCAGGATGATCCTTGGGTAACCATAGACGATCATCCAATTGCAGCATTTTTAGTAGTGCCGTTTTATTATGGTGATACTCTGGTTGGGATGGCAGGTATGGCCAATCGACCAAGTGGGTATGATGAAGCGCTCGTCGAGTTTTTGCGACCCCTGCTTGCGGTATGTGGAACCTTAATTGCGGCGAATCGGAACAAGCAAACTAGGAGTTACGCTGAAAGAGCACTTCAGGAAAGCGAAGAACGATTTGAGCTCGCGGTATGGGGTTCGAATGATGGAATTTGGGATTGGCCTAATATTCAAGAAGATAAGGAATGGTGGTCTCCACGGTTTTATGATTTGCTGGGATACGAGTTCGAAGAGATAACTCCTAGTTTACAAACTTTTAAAGAACTGTTGCATCCTGAGGAGCGAAATCGAGTCTTCGTTGCGGTGCAAAACCATTTTGAGAAAGACCTTCCATTTGACGTCGAATATCGCCTGCAGACGAAATCAGGGGCCTATCGATGGTTTAGGGCTCGTGGGAAGTCGGTCAGAAATCAGCAAGGAGTGATCACCCGAATGGCCGGGTCAATTCAAGATATTCATGACCAACGACAGGCCGAAAGGGCGATGTGTGAAAGTGAGGCACGATTCCGCACCATGGCCGATACCGCTCCAGTGCTCATTTGGATGTCTGATTCTGAAAAGAACTGCACCTATGTCAATCAAAGGTGGTTAGATTTTACCGGCCGGACCCTTGAACAGGAATTAGGAATGGGGTGGATCGATAATGTGCATCCTGAGGATCAGCAAAGGTGTTTGCCTATCTGCGAGGCTGCTTTTCAAAGTCACACCCCCATGGAGATGGAATTTCGGCTAAAACATAAGAAAGAAGGATATCGATGGGTCATTGATCGGGGTGTGCCTCGGTTTAATTCAGATGGACAGTTTCTTGGATTTATTGGAACCTGTGTTGATATTTCTGGACAAAAACAGCATGAACAAGCGATTTTTCGTTATAATCGTTGGCTTCAAAAAGAAATTGAGGAACGTACGATTCGCATTCATGAGTTGGAGCAACGACGCATGCAGGTGGAAAAACTTGCGGCACTGTCCCAGGTGACTGCGGGCATTGCCCATGAGATCAATAACCCTCTGGCGAGTATTCAACAGTCACTTCAGCTGGTGAAACAAATCATTCCCATGGACCATCCTCGGGCAAAGTATGTGCCAAAAATTGAACAAGAGATTCATCGAATGGCCACAATCATCAAGCAGATGTACCAACTCTATCAGCCACGCCAGGAATTTCCTCGATTACTCAACCTCAATCAGATCGTCAAAGATGCCAGTGATTTCATTGTCAATCTTCACAAAAATGGTCATGGACAAATACATTTGGATTTGTTCAATGGCATGTATGATCTGCCCCTCCCGGCGACTGAACTGCGTCAGGTGCTCTGTAATGTGTTACAAAATGCATTCGATTCGGTGGAGGTGCATGGACGGGTGGTGGTTCGTACAGGAATGAATGCGGGGACGGCTTGGATTCAGATACAAGACGATGGAGCGGGTATCAGTCCTGATGTTCTTTCTCATATTTTTGAACCCTTCTATTCTACGAAGGTTAATATGAAAAGGAATGGGATGGGGTTGGGTCTATCCGTTTCCAAAAGCCTACTCGAAGCCATGGGAGGGAAAATTCAGGTTTCCTCCACTCTTGGGAAAGGGGCGACGTTTACTATCTCGTTTCCCTTGCCCCTGGTTCCCACATATTCCACTCCTCCAGAAGAGAGTGTCTCCAGAGTTCTTAAGCCAATATCCTAATTGGCATGTTCCGGGTGTAACCTTACTCGGGATAAGACTCACCCAATAATGTTAGTGCTTGTGTGCTCGTTTCGGCTTTGGGGCGGTGTGAGGTTTGGGAATGGTCACAAAATCGGTCATGCCGATTTGCGGATTAATTGTGGTGTGGTTTCTCCACGGATAACAGCATCGGTGATGACCACTTCTTGAATCCCTTCCAAGGCTGGTGTGTCGTACATCAAGTTCAACATTTTTTCTTCAAGGATACTTCGGAGGGCCCGAGCGCCGGTTTTGAGCGACGCCGCTTTGTGGGCAATAACTTGAATTGCCTCATCGGTAAAGACCAGATCAATCCCGTCAAGTTCAAATAACGCACGATATTGTTTCACCAGGGCATTTTTGGGTTCGGTTAGGACGCGAACTAAATCGGCTTCGCTCAAGTCGGTAAGCGTGGTCATAATGGGAAACCGTCCGACGAATTCTGGGATTAACCCATACTTGAGCAGATCTTCTGGTTGCACGAGCTGGATTAAATCACTGGCATGGGACTGGCTTTGCGCTTCGGGGCTTGCACCAAATCCGAGGCGTTTATGACTCGTGCGTTGGGAGATAATTTGATCCAAACCGACGAATGCACCACCACAGATGAACAATATATTTTTGGTGTTAATACGAATGTATTCTTGATCGGGATGTTTTCGTCCGCCTTTGGGAGGAATATTACAAGTAGTGCCTTCAACAAGTTTCAATAACGCTTGTTGTACACCCTCACCCGAAACATCCCGGGTAATGGAGGCACTTTCTGACTTTCGGCTAATTTTGTCGACTTCGTCAATATAGATAATCCCAGTTTCCGCCCTCTTGGCATCAAAATCACAAGATTGAAGAAGTTTTAATACAACGTTTTCAACGTCTTCGCCCACGTATCCTGCTTCAGTGACAGTAGTGGCATCTGCAATCGCAAACGGTACTTGAAGTAGGCGCGCCAAGGTTTGAGCCATTAAGGTTTTGCCTGTACCGGTCGGGCCAATCAGCAGCACATTACCCTTTTCGAGCTCGACATCCTTGATTTCTTTCCCACTGAATACGCGCTTGTAGTGGTTATGAACGGCAACGGCCAGCACTTTTTTCGCTTGTTCTTGTCCAATGACATATTGGTCCAGAATAGCCTTGATCTCTGGCGGGCGTGGCAATTGAAAATTCGGTGGTGGAGAAGGGGCTTCTGCTTGTTTAGGGGAGTGCTCTGCGAGAAACCTTCCGCAGAGTTGAACGCATTCGTTGCAAATCAACAGGGTACTGTCGTTCCTACAAGTACCGCAGGTATATTTCGAAGGACTTTGAATAAAACCTGAGACGGCATTTTGTGCCCGTCCACAGAATGAACAGGTTGGATCAGAGGTCCCTTGTTTTGAATCCCAAAAAGGCATGAATTCATTCCTTCGTTAAAGCCCAACCATAGTTATTACAAAGTTGCTTGAGCCATGAAGCTCATTAGGAAATCATCCTGAATCCATCATAGACACAAGAGGATCTAATTTCAAATAGAAAGGTGGCTGTCATTGGTTGATATTCGTCTGGCAACTTCTTTTGACCAATTTGCAGAGAAGATGGTAGATAAGTTTTCTACACCCTTCTTTCATTTTAGTGATTGGGCCCTTCGTGTCAGAACCATCTCATCGTCTTTCCACTCTCCTTACACATCCCGGCACTGTTGCCTTATCCGGAAATATTCCTTTTGTTGAGGACCTCGGTGTCGCCAATCTTTCTCTTCGTCAACAACCAAGTGGACATTGGGTTGTGTATGGTCCGCTTGGTCGGCGAATTTTGTTTACCGATCCTGAAGGGCATCCTCTTCATGAATGCGAATGGGAATCGTCATCCAACGGCCAGATTCGACTAATCGCGGCCAGAATGTTTCTGGATTGGAATCAATGGGTGGGGATCAAACCGTCTGGATTAGTCAATTCCATGACCATGGATCTCAGTACTCGTCCAGGTTGGGAAGCCTTGACTCGTCAAGACTTGCGCCTTATGGCGTCGCAGGCTATGGGGGTCGCCCTAGAGGAGGTTGAGTTTTTCTATACTGATGAGGATTTGCGGATTGACGCATCTGGACAAGCCACCATCCAACAACGAAAGGATGCCTTTTACATTTTGGAAGATGGCACCTTTCACCATTCCCGTTTTATGTCCTGCATGAGTGCGATGCATTGGGACGCCATTGATTATCTGCCGGTCGTTGAGTTGTTTAAATCATTGTTGCCTGGAACGGGGAGCGCCGCCTTCGAATTGATTCGTGGGTTGTATGACGACCAAAATCCACAAATTCCCCGATCTCTGCAGTATCGCGGTATTCCAACGTATCCTTCTGATGCGGCCTTTGGTCTGTTTAGTCAATACTTTACGGCGTCGTTTTCCGGGAGAGAAAATCCCTTTACGGTGTTTATGGATACTCCGCGATCTCATCAAGTCTCCTGGCTACCCAATGCGAACCCGCCGTGTCGATATATCGATTCCGCTCAAGGGGTTTGCCTAACGGTGGCACAAGGACGCATCCAAAAAGTCACAGTGATGGATGATTCTACGGGGTTGCCGTTTTCGGCGTCGAATCCTCAGGGGTTTGCCGCATGCGCACGAACTCTTTCAATCAAAGATAATCAACTCATTCTTCAGGATAAGTCTATAACCAAGACCCTTCAGGTAAAGCCTATGTGGTCTGTGTCGAAGGAACAGAATGGGATATTATCTTCAGAAATTTCTTCGGCCCCGGATTGGCGAACCCTTTTTCCTCAAGGGGTGCCTTCGGTCAAACCGGCTGATGCCTTTTCTGCGGTCCTTCTGTATCCGCAAGATGATTCACCCATTGAAGAATTTGCCAGTCAACCATTTATCGCCGATTTCCTTGATGACTTCGTAGAACAGAATCAACAGTTGGCCATCAAACGGTCTGAAGCCCAACATGTCCTGATCCATACCTTTGACGCAGCGATCGGAACATGTTTGCTGCTAGACCAACACCGGCCTCATAGGGTTATGTATTCTCATGCGGCTTTGGCCCAGAAACAGGCTCAGTTGTTGTGGAATCAACTCGCTCGAAGTCATCGATTGGATTGGCTGTCCTCATTTCGATTTCTCCCGATGTCTCCCATGAAGCATTCAGAAAAGTTTAATTGGATTTATCGATGGATTCCTTTTGCCGATTATCAGCAAGATCAGCGTCTCCTTCAGAATATCCAAGATATCGTGGCGACTCTCGCCCCTCAGGGATTGGCGTTTGTGGCCGGTCCCGAATCAATTCCTGCTCTCGTTGCAAACTTGCCTGTACGCATCCTCTTTGGCGAGGCAGGTTCCGAATTGCAACCTTTTCTCATGCATCGATCGATCTTGCCAAAGTCACGGCTTAATCCTCACTTACATATCTGGTGTCTTCAAAAAATCTAATTGGTCGTGAAGTTTGGATTGTGTTGCCGTACCTTGCCGATCAGTGCATTCTTGCTTAAGGTGAGTAATCTTGACTTGATTGGTAGGAGCACGTAGGATGGTCAAGCCTTTAATGTCCCATCCGGTGAGGTGGGAAAGGAGACAAAACATGAATCATACTTCAGGGAGACTCCGCTCCCTAACATTTTGACCTTTCCTTCGTTTCGAGGGAAAGGTTTTTTTTTGCCAAAGCCCTACTTTTATGCCTAACGACGAAAATCCTCAAATGCAACAGGTCTCCATCATGGATGCCCATGAAATGGGAAGGGCCTTAACACGCATTGCTCATGAAATTGTGGAACGTAATAAAGGCGTGAAGAATTTAGCCTTGGTCGGAATCCGAACGGCAGGAATTCCCTTGGCACAACGACTACAAAAAATTATACGAAACATTGAGCAGGTCGATGTGCCGCTTGGAGAACTGGATATCACGCTGTACCGCGACGATTTAGCGATTCGAAAAAATCAACCACTCCTGAAAAAAACAGATATTCCCTTTCACATTTCAGATTTGATTGTCGTGTTAGTCGATGATGTTCTGTTTACCGGTCGAACCATTCGAGCGGCCATGGATGGACTAATCGATCTCGGGCGACCAGCGGAAATTCAATTAGCTGTTCTGGTGGATCGAGGACATCGTCAGTTGCCTATCCGTGCCAATTATGTCGGTAAAAATATTCCCACGTCCCGCGAAGAAAATATTCGAGTGTTCCTTGAGGAGTTAGGCGAGGAAGATCGGGTGTGTAAAATTGAGGTGAGAGGATAGAGGGGATCGGTCATGAGTCTCAAACGCAAAGACCTATTAAGTATTGCTTCATTGTCGGCTGAAGAAATTTCCCTGATTTTAGAAACGTCGGATCCGTTCAAGGAAGTGAGCGGGCGGGAGATTAAAAAAGTTCCGGCTCTTCGAGGGAAAACTGTTGTGAACCTTTTTTTTGAACCGAGTACCCGCACGCGTACTTCGTTTGAATTGGCTGCCAAACGTCTAAGCGCGGATGTCATTAACTTTTCTCCATCATCGAGCAGTGTGGTGAAAGGGGAGACGCTGATTGATACCGCACGAAATATCGAGTCTATGCAAGCGGATATTATTGTGTTGCGTCATTCCTCTTCCGGGGCCGCAGAAGCTCTGGCGAAGCATGTACATTCTTCGGTCATCAATGCGGGGGATGGGTGGCACGAACATCCAACACAGGCCTTGCTGGACCTCTTTACGATTAAAGAAAAAAAAGGCCGCTTGGCGGGTTTGACCGTGGCCATTGTCGGTGATGTGGCTCATAGCCGTGTGGCACGTTCAGATATTCATGGGTTGCTGAAGATGGGGGCGGAAGTGCGACTCGTTGGCCCGCCCACGATGATCCCTCCCTTCATTGAACGCATGGGCGTGAAGGTCTTTTCGAACTTTGATAAAGCCTTGCCTGGCGTGGATGTGGTGATCATGTTGCGCCTTCAACTTGAACGTCAGGGGCGATCCCTTTTTCCGTCGATTCGTGAATATGCCAACCTTTATGGCCTGACCTCCGAGCGAGTGCAACGGACCGAAACCGATCTGCTCGTGATGCATCCAGGCCCGATCAATCGAGGAGTGGAAATTTCCCATGAAGTGGCGGATAGCGCTCAAGCAGCGATTTTGGCTCAAGTTTCCAATGGGGTCGCGGTCCGAATGGGCCTGATGTATCTCTTGTCACAATTGCAATAAACGTTTTATCGATTCATCAACAAAGGACACAGACGATCAACATGAGAATTCTCATCAAAGGTGGCCACGTAATTGATCCTGGGCGTAGGAATGGCCAGGCTGATGTCTTAATCGAAAATGGAAAAATTCAGGCGATTGATGTCAGCCTTCAGGGTACACTGAAAAATCCTAAATCGGTTACCATCATCGATGCAACGGATTTACTCATTTGTCCAGGGTTCATTGATCTACATGTTCACTTTCGTGAACCTGGCTTTGAATATAAGGAAACCATTGCCAGCGGGGTCAACTCCGCGGTCGCGGGTGGGTTTACCACCGTGTGTTGTATGCCTAACACGAATCCTGTGAATGATTCCCAGTCCATCACGGACTTTATTTTGCAACAAGCCAAAATTGCCAACAAAGCGCGGGTCTTTCCTATTGGCGCGATTACGAAAGGATCCAAAGGCGAAGAACTTTCAGAGATTGGTGAATTGCATGAAGCCGGGTGTGTGGCGATTTCAGATGATGGGATTCCCGTGATGAATAGTCTGGTGATGCGCCGTGCCATGGAATATGCGCGGGCATTTGATCTTCCGGTGATTGACCATTGCGAAGATGTTCACCTTTCTGCCGGTGGCAGTATGAATGAAGGATTTGTGTCTACGGAACTTGGCATTCCTGGTATTCCGAATGCGGCAGAAGAGGTGATGGTCGCACGGAATATTTTTCTCGCTGAGCTCACAAAATCACGATTACACCTACCTCATGTCAGTACGATAGGATCGGTTCGGTTATTGCGAGAAGCGAAGTCCCGAGGAGTGGCAGTCACGGCCGAAGCCTGCCCACACCATTTTACATTGACGGATGAGGCGGTACGCGCGTTTGATACCAACGCGAAAATGAATCCACCCTTACGGACGGACGCGGATGTCCAGGCTATTAAGGAAGCCTTAACGGATGGCAGTATTGATATTATTGCAACTGATCATGCTCCTCATGCCACCCATGAAAAGCAGCGGCAGTTTGATAATGCCCCTTTTGGAATCATTGGGCTCGAAACAGCCTTCCCATTAACGTTGAATCTTGTCGAGGAAGGTGTGCTGACCATGGAGCAAGCTGTGGCCAAACTCACCTCTGAGCCAGCGCGAGTGTTTAACCTGCCCTATGGCTCCCTGGTCGTGGGAGCTGATGCTGATGTGACCCTCATTGATCCAAAAAAATCGTGGACCCTTGACCCCAATCGTCTCCATTCCAAAAGCCGTAATACCCCGTTTGCGGGATGGACGCTCAAAGGGAAGGTTGTCAAAACATTTGTTGGTGGACGTTTGGTGTATGAAGCTAATTAACTATACACCTAAATCTGAAATGCCAAAGTTCTAGGTTCACTCTTCCTTTGGTAGTGGCATATGAAGGAACAGACCCATGGCTCGTGTAACATCTGGTTGGCAGTTTTCCCTTTCACTGGCTGAGTTGATAGGTCTGGCTATATGGATTGGGGGACTTACCGTTATTCTGACTACAGTAATTCCTGCCGTGTTTAATTCATTGGGAATGGAACAAGGCGGACAGTTTTTACGAAAAGTCTTTGACGGGTATAACAATCTCACGAGCGGAATTGTGGTGGTGTTGCTGGGAACGGCGGCGCTTCGAACTTGGAAGTTTCAGTACATGCCCGAGAACATTCTGGCGGTGAGTCGTACCGAATGGGCTTTACTGTTGGCCCTCGTCTGTGTCACCGGATTGATAGTTTTCTTTCTTGGCCCCAAGGCGATTGAATTACAGGAACTCGCCTTTATGGCTGAAACACCGGAAGAAAAAAAACCTGCCTATGATGCCTTTTTTCGTACGCACATGATTGTTCGAGCACTACATTTAATCAATGGTGGACTGGCTATCAGTATATTGGTCGTAAAATTCCGACAATGGGTAAGATATCGAGCAGCGTTTGGTTTTGAATGATGACCCTTTACTTCCACGGAAACTATGAATAAAGCGATTTTAGCCTTAGCCGACGGAACGATTTTTGAGGGATATTCCTTGGGGGCATCCGGCGAGACATCTGGAGAAGTGGTCTTTAATACGGCCATGACCGGATATCAGGAAATTCTCACCGATCCATCCTACAAGGGCCAATGTGTGGCCATGACCTGCTCGCATATTGGCAACTATGGTGTGGCTCGACAGGATCATGAATCGAGGAAGACTTGGGCTGAGGGGTTTATTGTCAATGAAGCCTCGCGGCGGCCAAGTAACTGGCGGTCCTACCAATCCTTACATGAATATTTACAACAGCAGGGCGTGGTGGGAATTGAAGGGATTGATACTCGCTATCTTACCCGGCACCTTCGTGACCGTGGGGCCCAGCCCGGGGTTATTTCTCATGTTGATTTCGATACCGGCAATTTGGTGAATAAAGCTAAGGCCGTGCCTTCTACTACTGGACGGGATCTGGTTACTGAGGTCACCTGCTCGGCTCCTCATCCCTGGAACGAGGGTTCTGAGGAATGGACCATCTCCAACGGGGATTTGCCGAAGTATGGAAAGTCCTCACCTTCTCATAAATATCGGGTCGTGGTGTATGACTTTGGTGTGAAACTCAATATTTTAAGAAGGCTCGTGGATTGTGGGTGCGAGGTGACCGTGGTCCCGGCTTCGACTCCAGCTAACGCTATTCGGGAGATGAATCCCGATGGGCTCGTTCTCTCCAATGGACCTGGTGACCCACAGGGTGCTGCCTATGTGGTTCCCCATATTCAGGACTTATTAGGATGGAAGCCAATATTGGGAATTTGCCTAGGACACCAAATCCTCGGGCTTTCTCTTGGGCTTCCTACCTATAAATTAAAGTTTGGCCATCATGGGGCAAATCATCCAGTCATGGATCTGCGATCAAGAAAAGTGGAAATCACTTCGCAAAATCATAATTTTGCCGTCACGATGCCGGAAACTGTTGCAGCCTCCCCCAAGGGAAGGGCGGTCTTTGATACAAACTGGGGACCATTTACTCCAACCCACCTGAGTTTGAATGATGGATGTTTGGAAGGTCTGATTGGATGCAAGGCTCCGGTACTGTCGGTCCAGTATCATCCCGAAGCATCGCCGGGTCCGCATGATTCTTCCTATCTATTCAACCAATTTACCACCATGATGGAGCAAAGCCGTGCATAATCGTTTTATCCTTCTCATGTTTTTGACCATCGTTGTGACTTCCAGTGGATGCGTTTCTCAGGGGTTGTTTCCTAAAGCCGGACCTCTGGAGGAAACTGAGGTATCCGGAAAGGGAAAAGACAAAATTCTCCTCATTGATGTGTCCGGTCTCCTGACGTCCTCTCAACCAAGCGACATGATCGATCGCTTGTTCAACCGACCTAGCCTTCCGACACGGTTTAAGGAAGAACTTTCTAAGGCCGCGGAGGATAAAAAGGTCAAGGGAATCGTGCTTCGTATTAACACCCCTGGCGGAACCGTGACGGCATCCGATATTCTATATCATGAGGTTCAAGAATTTAAAAAAGAACATAAGATTCCCGTGGTGGCCTCCATCATGGATCTGGGGACTTCGGGAGGGTATTATCTTGCCGCGGCCAGTGACCGCATCGTGGCGCATCCTTCGGCCGTCACTGGGAGTTTGGGAGTCATTATGCTCACCATTAACGGCTCTGGCCTGATGGAAAAAATCGGGATTGAAGCCAATGCCATAACGTCCGGCCAGCACAAGGATATGGGGTCGCCATTTCGAAAAATGACGGAATCAGACCGTGCTATTTTTCAGAGCGTGATCGATTCTTTCTATCGGCGGTTTCTTGAGGTCATAGAGCAGGGGCGTCCCAATCTGACAAAAGAAAAAATTCGACAACTCGCCGATGGCCGGATTTACTCCGCGCCACAGGCCAAAGAAGCCGGGTTAATCGATGAGGTCGGATATTTGGACGATGCCATTGCCTTGGCCAAAAAACAAGCTGGTCTTAGCGATGCCACAGTGGTGATGTATCAGCGAGCTGGTGGATATCATCCCAATATTTACTCGCAGTTTTCGGGAAATGCGCCGGATACGAATTGGATGTTTCCCAAACTGGATGCGGTTTCGTTTGCCACTCTCTTGGGTGGGACACCCGCATTTATGTATTTATGGTTGCCATGATTTCTAAACCCATATGCCATTGGTTCAAAGGATCGGTGAGTTCGAGTTTTTGGAGGGACCGTCTTCTATTTGGGATACCCGTATTCATTGTGTGTCTCGTAGTGGTCGGATGCGTGAGAGCTCCTGGAACCGCACGAGACCAAATTATCTTTATCTCGGAAGAAAAAGAAATTGCCTTGGGCGTCAGCGCATTTCGGGATGTTCTCAAGCATGCGCGCTTGAATGCCAATCCAGAAATTAACGCGATGGTAAATCGTGTTGGCCGGCGTATCGCGGCCGTGGCGAACAAACCCGAATATCATTGGGAATTTGCCGTGATTCAAGATGATGAGCAAATAAATGCGTTTGCGCTTCCAGGCGGTAAGGTGGCCGTCTTTACAGGAATTTTAAAACATACGAAAACCGAAGCCGGATTAGCGACGGTGATGGCTCACGAAGTTGCCCATGCCCTTCAGCGTCATGGGGCGGAGAGGATGAGTCGAGGTATTCTTGAACAAATTGCCCAGGTAGGAGCCATTGCAGGAGCGGCATCAGGAACGGTGGATCCCCAATTGGCTTTGGGCGCCATGAGTGCCTATGGCGTGGGCGTAACGCTTCCTCATAATCGCCGACAGGAATCCGAAGCCGACTTTATCGGTCTGAAACTCATGGCCCAGGCAGGCTATGATCCACGGGAAGCCATTGGCTTTTGGGAACGTATGAGTGGGTGTCCTAAACAAATGATTGGTCGCTTTTGTTTCCGTTCCCAATCTGCGATCCCCGAGTTTCTTTCTACCCACCCCTCCGACGTCACTCGGATCAAACAAATCGAAGCCTGGATTGAAGATGCCTTGCAGTATTACCAGCCACAAGGGTCTGAAGAAGTCGTTCCAGGGAAAAAAGCCACTTTGCCCCAAACCCTTTCCTTGGCTTACTGAACCCAGTTATGCCCAAACGTCATGATCTCCATCGAATACTGTTGATTGGGTCCGGCCCGATTGTCATTGGTCAGGCCTGCGAATTCGATTATTCCGGTACCCAAGCTTGTAAGGCCTTAAAGGAAGATGGCTATGAAGTCGTGTTGGTGAACAGTAATCCTGCAACCATCATGACCGATCCAGATTTGGCAGACCGTACCTATGTAGAGCCGATTACTGTTGAAGTTGTGGAGCGCATCATCGAACGAGAGCGACCTGATGCATTGTTACCGACAATGGGAGGGCAAACGGCCTTAAACCTTACAGTGGCGTTGCATCAGCAAGGTATTTTAGAAAAATACAAAGTTCAATTGATTGGGGCGTCTTACGAGGCCATTCAAAAGGCAGAAGATCGTGATTTGTTTAAACAGGCGATGGAAAAAATTGGGATCTCTACACCGACCAGCCAACTGATCAAACACCGGGATGAGGCCATGGGTTTCCTGGAAGTGATTGGCTTTCCCGCGATTGTCCGTCCTTCCTTTACCATGGGCGGAAGCGGAGGGAATATTGCTTATAATCGCGAGGAATTTGAGCAATATGTCGATTGGGCTCTTCTGATGAGCCCGGTTGGGGAAGTGTTGATAGAACGATCCTTAATTGGTTGGAAAGAATACGAACTCGAAGTCATGCGAGACCTGAAAGACAATGTCGTCATTGTATGTCCCATTGAAAACTTCGATGCGATGGGTATTCATACTGGCGATAGTATTACCGTTGCGCCCGCCATGACCTTAACGGATAAAGAATATCAAGTTATGCGTGACGCGGCCCTAAAGATCATTCGGGAAATTGGAGTAGATACCGGAGGTTCCAACATTCAATTTGCCCTCAACCCGACCAATGGCGACATGATCGTCATTGAAATGAATCCTCGCGTCTCCAGGAGTTCGGCCTTGGCCTCCAAGGCCACTGGTTTTCCGATTGCAAAAATCGCAGCGAAGCTGGCGATTGGTTATACGCTCGATGAAATCATCAATGATATTACCCAAGTTACGAAAGCTTCTTTCGAACCTACGATTGATTACGTGGTAGTGAAAATCCCCCGGTTTACTTTTGAAAAATTCTTGGGATCGGATCCGACTCTCACTACGCAAATGAAATCAGTCGGGGAGGCCATGGCCTTGGGTAAAAATTTTAAAGAAGCATTCCATAAAGCCATTCGTTCCCTGGAAACCGATCGATGTGGGTTGGTGTCATTAGCTGGTATAGATCAATACCTTCCTGGAGATTCGTTAGAGGATGAGGTTCTGCAGCAAGTGAAGCAAAAGATTCGTTTGCCCCATCCTGATCGTCCTTGGCATATTGCCGATGCGCTTCGCCTTGGCATCACAAAAGACGAGCTTTATTCCATCACCCATATTGATTTTTGGTTTTTGGATCAACTCCAGGACCTTGTGGAATATGAACAAAGAGTTTTGCGAAAACTCCGAGATGCTGGAAAACGCCGTGCCGACCAGCCTGAGACCATGTTCTCCGATGCCGATGGCCATTCGCTGTTAACAGCCATGAAGAGAGTCGGGTTTTCCGACGCACGAATTGGACAATTAATCGGTTCTTCAGGGACGGAGATAAGGGTGTGGCGAAAGGCCAATGTTTCCCAAACCGTCACCTATGCGCGAGTCGATACCTGTGCCGCCGAATTTGAAGCTCAGACGCCCTATTTGTATTCCACCTTTGGCATGAACTGTGAAGCACGACCCACGGCTAATCAAAAAGTGGCAATTCTTGGGGGCGGCCCCAATCGAATTGGGCAAGGTATTGAATTTGATTATTGTTGCGTCCATGCGGCCTTGGCTTTACGTGAATTAGGGGTGGAAACCATTATGGTGAATTGTAATCCAGAAACGGTGAGTACGGATTACGATATTTCCGATCGGCTCTATTTTGAACCGCTGACTGAGGAAGATGTTTTGAACATCATGGATACCGAGCAGCCTATGGGCGTGGTCGTTCAGTTTGGGGGCCAGACCCCATTGAAATTGGCACTACCTCTAGAACGCGCGGGGGTTCCGATATTAGGCACCTCACCAGATTCTATTGATCGGGCTGAAGATCGTGAGCGATTCAGCGATCTCATAAAAAAATTACACTTGCAGCAGCCCATCAATGGCACGGCTCGATCAGGAGATGAAGCCTACGCCATTGCCAAACAGATTGGGTACCCTGTGATTGTCCGGCCCTCCTATGTGTTAGGTGGACGGGCCATGCAAATTGTTTATGACGAAGAGTCGCTGCGGAAATATATCCAAACGAATGTCATGACATCCTCCCAATACCCCCTGCTCATTGACCAGTATCTTCGTGATGCCACCGAGGTGGATGTTGATGCGCTCTCGGATGGGACTCATGTGGTTGTTGCGGGGATCATGGAGCATGTGGAGGAAGCCGGAATCCATTCCGGTGATTCGGCTTGTTCATTACCTCCTTTTTCGTTGAGGTCAGAAGTGATATCACGTATTCGCGAACAAACCATGGCACTGGCCAAAGAACTTCATGTTATTGGTTTGATGAATATTCAGTTCGCCGTGCAAAATGGCGATGTCTATGTTCTAGAAGTCAATCCTCGTGCATCACGAACCGTGCCTTTTGTCAGTAAGACTATTGGGACTCCCTTGGCAAAACTCGCGATGAAAACCATGCTTGGCAATTCTTTGACCTCCCTAGGATTTACCGAAGTGAAAAAGTTTCACCATATTTCGGTGAAAGAGTCGGTATTTCCCTTCAACAAGTTCGGAAACGTCGATGTGCTGCTTGGACCGGAAATGCGTTCTACGGGTGAGGTGATGGGTATCGATCAAGACTTCGGATGGGCGTTTGCCAAATCGCAAGCTGCTGCTGGTTTAGCACTTCCCCATCAGGGCACCGTCATCATGAGCGTCAAAGATAGCGATAAACCCGGAATCGTGGATGTGGCCCGACGGTTACATTTGGCGGGGTTTCATGTTCAGGCCACACGAGGCACCGCCATCCATCTTCAGGAACATGGTGTGACCGTAGAAATGGTGAACAAAGTCAAAGAAGGCCGGCCGCATCTCGTGGATCATATTAAAAATCGGCAAGCTCAGATCGTGGTCAATACCGTGGGGACAACCGTTTCGCAAGCTGATTCCTTGTCGATTCGGCGTGAGGTCCTGCAACAAGGCATTCCTTACTTTACGACAATTCAAGGCATTCGAGCGGCGGTAATCGCCATTGAATCCATGGGGAAACATCCTCTTTCCGTCCAATCCCTCCAAGAATATCACCCTACTTAGGCGAATATTTTTTTTCGGTCCTATTTGAAATTTCCTATCAAAAACTGAAATAGTTAGGGAATTGGTGATGACAACAGTTCTAAGTTGCCAGCCCTGAATTTGAGGAGAATGTATGTCGGTTCCCATGACGAAAAAGGGCTACGAAGCCCTCAAAGCTGAGCTTGATCGACTTCGGAAAGTCGAGCGGCCCAAAAACATTCAAGATATCGCGGAAGCTCGAGAACATGGAGACCTTCGAGAAAATGCCGAGTATAAAGCCGCTAAAGAACGACAGCAGTTTATCGATACACGCATGGCAGAACTCGAACATAAGCTAGGAAGTGCGGAGGTCATCGAAGTCACACCCGGAGTGAGCGAAACGGTCATGTTTGGAGCCACTGTACGTTTAATGGATTTGGAATCGGAAGAAGAAAAATCCTACACCCTTCTTGGGCAAGAAGAGGCGGATTTGAAAAATGGGTCTATCTCAGTACAATCGCCCATAGGACGAGCCCTGATCGGTCATCGGGTAGGCGACATCGTTCAAGTCAATCGCCCCGCGGGGATGATTGAATACCAAATTAAAGAAATATTTTTTCAGGAGTAACCGTATGCCTTCAGCGATATCTGTTGTGACGTTAATCACCGATTTTGGTGACCGTGATTATTTTGTGGCTAGCATGAAAGGCGTGATGTTGGGGATAAATAATCAAACACGGATTGTTGATGTGTCTCACCAAGTTTCTCCCTATGCTATTGAAGAAGCCGCCTTTCTATTAAACTCCTGTTATCACTATTTTCCTGATGGGACGGTGCATGTGGTTGTGGTCGATCCGAGTGTGGGATCTTCACGACGAGGACTGTTGGTAACCACTTCCCGCTTTTTCTTTGTGGCCCCCGATAACGGCGTGTTGAGTTATATTTTTGAAAACGAATTAAACGTGGAAGTTCGCCAAATTGAAAATCGGCAGTTCCGGCTAGATTCAAGCGGGGCGACATTCGATGGAAGAGATTTGTTTGCGCCCTCGGCCGCCTGGTTGACGAGAGGACAAACTCCAGGAGCCTATGGACGGTTGGTGACAGATTATGAGAAATTGCCAATTCTCAAACCCGAAGTGCGAAAAGGCATTCTTCACGGATATGTGACGTATATCGACCATTTTGGAAATATCATCACGAACATTACACCTGACGACATCAAGTCGTTACAAGAGATTACCCAAAATAAGAAATTCAGCATTCACCTTGGTGGGGCCACCATTGACGAGCTGAAAACTCACTATGAGCAAGGATCTCATGAAAAACCTGAAGCGCTGATTAACAGTAATGGGCATCTAGAGATATTTCTAAAAAAAGAAAGTGCCGCAGAAAATCTAGGTATTTCTATTCGAGCAAATCTCGAGATACATTGAGGGCTCATTTGGTTGTATTTTGGTTTTTCGAAGCACTGTATCCAGCGATAAAGCCCGTAGACCAGGCCCACTGAAAATTAAACCCTCCAATTCGTGCATCGCAATCTAACATTTCCCCAATTAAGTAGAGTCCAGGAATTAACCGTGACATCATGGTCCGAGGGTTGATTTCGCCAAGGGGCACTCCTCCTGCGGTGACCTCGGCAAAATTCCACCCTCGATGACCAATTACAGGTACGGGAAGGTTTGTAAAGATCTGAGTGAGTGCTTTTCGTGTCAGGTACGGTAATTGATTTAGGGCAGTGCAAGCCAAGTTGTCAGCGATATTTCCGTTTATAGGTTTTGGGGAAGTTCTTTTGTCTTGGGCGATTGCAAGTTCGCACAGGGCTTCCACTAATCGAGACGGAAGTTGTTGTCCCAGGATCGAGCCGACTGTCTTTCGTCCGGAGTGTTGTGAAGCCAGGGCTAACCAGTCATCGACCTCTTTAGTTGTCTTTTGTGGTAAACACGAAAGAAAAACCCTCACGTCTTGTTTGTGCTCATTTGCCATAATCCAAAATCGACTGGCATCCAATACAACCGGTCCACTGATTCCAAAGTGCGTCCAAAGAAGACTGCCGACCCGGCGATCAACAACCTTTCCATTGACTCGTGTGAGTAACTGCGCTTGGTGTGATATGCCTGAAAGACTCGTATGAATAAACGTGTCTGCTAATACCAGGGGGACGAGGGCAGGAAATGGTGGAGAAACAGAATGCCCTAAATTTTTGGCCATTGACCAGCCTTGTCCATCCGATCCAGACTTGGGCAACGATTTTCCACCGGTGGCCATGATGACCTGTTGCGCTGTAAGTTTCCCTTCTGTGGATTGAAGACAAAATCCTGTGTTTGTAGGCGTAATTGATTGAACGCGGTGATTCGTGTGTATCTGGATGCCTAATTCTTGGCAACGATGCATGAGGGCATTGAGCACCGTCCTTGCTTTGTTGCTGGTGGGGAATAATTTTCCTGTCGGTTCTTCTTTTAACTGTACATCAAGGGATTCAAACCACTTCACTGTGGCACGTTCATCAAAACGTTGAAGAATTCGCAATATCACTGACGCTGGCGCATGAAAATCTGAAGGGGTCACGTAGGCATTTGTGACATTGCAGCGACCTCCCCCAGAAACAAGAATTTTGCTTCCAATTGTCCGGGCCCCATCCAAGAGTACAATCGAAAGGTTGTTATTTGTCTCGGCGGCAAATATGGCGGCGGTTAATCCTGCAGCTCCTGCCCCGATGATGACAATATCATGATTGGCAGGCATGATAGGACGAACGGAGCATACGAAAATGGGGAGAGACGAATGGCAAGGTTATCGTTCCTGCTGTTTGGCACATTCAAGGCATAACAATGTGGTGGGATCAACCTCCAGTCGTTTGGTATGTATTTCATCTTCACATCGAATACAAAACCCGAAAGAATTATTGTCGATACGCTGTAACGCTGATTCAATGCGTTGTTTTTGCAGAGCTCTCCGTTGCTGAGTTTCCTTCGCCATGGCCTGGCCTTGGAGGGCGTCCATTCGCGATAGTCGACCTACTGATGATTGATCCAATTCTACAGTTTGAGCTGCTTCATTCCCCGACTGCTCCACCTTGATCAGCTCGTCGTGCAATTGGAGTAATTTTTGTTTGATCTGAGTTATTTCGGGTGGCACATCCCTCATTATTTACAGTACCCTGAGTACTTTTATTCAAATTATCCCAGACGTGTTAATGCATTTTGGTCAGTGTGATGGAACACCCCATCACGACCGTGAATTACTAGCTGGGTATCTTCAAAATAGCTAAATTGCCCATCGCCCTGGAGCATGACCTTAAGTTTATATCTAACGGTTTTAAATGCTTGATCTAAAAAGGGACTGGATAAGATGCCAAAGGTTTCTGATCCGACTTCCGCTAACAATTCAAATCCTTTTCCCTCCGGGTCCGCTTTGCCTCCTGCATTGACCACGATACCGCGCGGCACAATAAAACAACGAAGAACCAGTTGTTCGTTGGGGTCCCATAGCCAATAACCGACTTCCTCGTGAAAAGGTTTTTCCTCTCGTAATGGCCAGACCGACGTCGCATACCGTAATCCATACAGTACTTGGCGTCCATTAACGATTGGTCCTATGGGTTCAAACGTCATTCGTTCACGAAATTTAGTCTCAGACTGACCGTTTTTGGTGGGGGCTATATCAAGCCCCTGATCACCTTCCCAGGTGCCTGCCAAAGCAGCGAGTGCCCCTAAATTTTTGACGATCTCAGTATCGATGGTGCCTGGCTTCTGAAATACATCCATGCGCATTCCTCCATTCCTACATATGAGGTGGGGTAGTCCTTAGGACACTCCATTATTCGAAATATCTTAACGTCTCAGGGAACCAAGAATATCGTTGTGGACACATTATCGCAAATCAAGGCCAAGAGAGCTGGAGAATAGGTTGAGTTTTGGAAAAAACAACCGAAAACGTTTGAGGTTTTATCCACCATAAGTCTACATAAGATTGAGGAACTGCCATGAACAATCAAGAACTGAAAATGATCTTGGATATCATCAGCCGTGTAGGTAAGTCGCATCCATGGCATGGGGTGCCTATTGGATCTGACGCTCCCCGAGTCGTTACGGCCTACATCGAAATTGTCCCGGATGATACCGTGAAGTATGAATTGGATAAATTAACTGGCCATCTGAAGGTCGATCGGCCGCAGCGTTTTTCCAATGTCTGCCCTACGTTATATGGGTTGGTTCCACGAACCTATTGTGGAGAGAAGGTGGCTCAGCGATGTATGGAAAAAACCGGACGCACGGGAATTATGGGGGATGCCGATCCTTTGGATATTTGTATTTTGTCAGAAAAGAGTATCACCCACGGAGATATTCTGCTGGAGGCTCGCCCCATTGGTGGACTTCGCATGATTGATGACCAAGAAGCGGACGAAAAAATTATCGCTGTCCTGAAGGGAGATGCCCTTTACGAGTATTTCCAAGATATTCATGAATGTCCAACGGCACTTGTCGAACGCCTCAAGCATTATTTCCTGACCTATAAAGATTGTCCTGGCAGTGAACACCGGCAATGCGAAATCGCGGAGGTGTATGGACGGGATGAGGCACATGAAGTGATTCGACTTAGCCAGGAAGACTATCGGCAGACGTATCCAAAGCTGGAAACTCTTATTGCTCATACGGTTGAAAATTCTTAATTTTCTATAACACTTTATGATGATTCCTTTAAATTTAAAAGCTTGACGGTTTCGGTTCCCACCGGAAACGAAGTACCTGAGCCTACGACGGCGGTGCTTCTAGGTACTGGTGTGATAGCCTTTATCGCTGCCAGACGATTCATGAAGATATAAATTCATCGATCAAAAATGGTAAAAGGGGTGAGGATCTTGCAAGGTCCTCACCCCTTTTTTTTGAGTTGCAAGTCTCGAGTTTCGTCCTCACTCACTTGCCGGCAACTGTCGATGAGAATACTTAGCATTTGTTGTAACTCTTGTTTGGTCGTGACCAATGGAGGAACCAGAATGACAATATTCCCGATGGGCCTGATAAGTAATCCACGACGCCGACATTCCATCGCTATCTTATGGCCAATGCGGTCTGTTAGGGGCATTTGGGTTTTGGTGTTTTTGTTTTGGATGAATTCAATCCCGACCATCATGCCACATTGGCGAATGTTTCCGACCATAGGCAAATCTGCAAGGGGCTTAATGAGTTGTCGGAAATATCGAGTTTGTGTTTTGACGTTGGCCAAGGTTTTCGCATCATGAAAAACTTTTAAGTTGGCTAAGGCCGCGACACAGGCTAATGCATTGCCCGTATATGAATGACCATGGAAGAAGGTTTTAAACTCGTTGTAATCGCCTAGAAAGGCTTGATAGATTTTTTCGGTCGTCAAGGTGGCCGCAAGTGGAAGGTACCCACCAGTGAGACCTTTGGCAATGGCCATGAGGTCTGGCGTGATGTTTTCATGATCGCAAGCAAACATTTTTCCGGTCCGGCCAAAGCCTGTAGCGACTTCATCGGCGATCATTAGCACATTATATTTTGTACATAACTCACGAACTCGAGTCACATAACCCTGGGGCTGTGTAATCATCCCGGCCACGGCCTGAACCAAAGGCTCAATGACCACACCAACGATTTCTTGGTGTTTGGTTTTTAATACTTTTTCTAATGGATCGATACAAGCTAATTGGCACGATGGGTATTTCAATTGTAGAGGACAGCGATAACAGTAGGGTGCATCAACTGAAAGCGTATCGACCAGCAGGGGGCGAAACCGTTTGTGAAACAATGTGGTTCCCCCGACACTCATACTCCCAGCGGTATCTCCATGGTAAGCCAAATCCAATCGAACGAATTTGGTCTTCTTCTTGGCGGGAGGGGTCTGCTGTTGCCAATACTGGATGGCCATCTTGAGAGCGACCTCAACGGCAGTGGAACCATCGTCAGAGTAAAACACACGCGTCAGTCCTTTGGGGGCAATGCGAATTAATTCTTTTGCAAGGAGAATAGAGGGCGGGCTGGCCTGCCCCAGTAACGTGCTATGTGCCACCTTCTGCAATTGGGCCCGAATGGCTTTATCGATAAGAGGGTGCCGATGTCCATGAAGATTGACCCAAATAGAGGATGTGCCATCGAGGTATTTATTCCCATGGCCATCAATTAAGTAAACGCCTCGAGCCTTTTCAATGATTAAGGGATCCTCTTGCTCCCATTCCTGCATTTGCGTGAATGGATGCCAGACATATTGCCGATCCCACTTAGACAATTGCGCCAGAGTCGGGGAGGAACTGTCTTTTTTCTTAGATTTTTTTGGTGCCATCCTGTAAAGTGAACTTCAGTGTAGAATGGGGACGTTGCAAACCCCTTTGGTGCAACCCTCACCCCCCGGGGCGAGGGTTTTTTTTGGAAAATCTGGTCTTAAACTTCAGGGAAATCGTGGAATTATAGGGACTAGAAACTTTCTTTGACAAGAAAGCAAAACCCTAATAAAATCAATGGATTTGATTTTACAATGAACAATCTCTCCCGTATTCGCAACTTTTCCATCATCGCTCATATCGATCACGGGAAATCCACCCTCGCCGATCGTTTTCTGGAACTGACTGGTGCCGTCACGGCACGGGAAGCCCGAGAGCAGATCCTAGATGACATGGATCTTGAACGGGAGCGAGGCATTACCATAAAAGCCCATGCTGTCACTACCACGTACAAGGCTCATGATGGACAGACCTACCAATTGAACCTCATTGATACCCCGGGACATGTCGACTTTACGTATGAAGTCTCACGAAGCCTGGCAGCCTGTGAAGGAGCGCTGCTGTTAGTGGATGCGACCCAAGGTGTTGAAGCCCAAACCATTGCCAATGCCTATTTGGCTATTAATAATGACCTCACGATCCTGCCAGTGATTAATAAAATTGATTTGGCGAGTGCGGATGTCGAAGGCGTCAAACAGCAAATCGAAGACGTATTAGGTCTCGAAAAAGATGATGCGCTGCTGGTCAGTGCCAAGCAGGGAATTGGTATTGATGATGTGTTAAATGCCGTGGTTGTGCGAATCGCCCCACCGAAGGGTGATTTAACCAATCCGCTCAAAGCTCTAATCTTCGATTCCTGGTTTGATAGTTATCAGGGAGCCGTAATCCTGGTAAGAATCTTTGAAGGCATGGTTGAACCCGGTATGAGGATTCAACTGATGTCCAACCTACGGACATTCGAGGTGTCTGAAGTTGGAATTTTTTCTCCAAAACGCACTAAAACCCAAAAGCTCAAAGCCGGGGAGGTTGGGTATGTCGTGGCGGGGATGAAAGATGTATCGGACACAAAAATTGGTGATACTCTGACCGACGCCAATCGGCCCACAGAACATGCGCTGCCTGGGTATCGAGAGGTCAAGCCCCTGGTGTTTTGTGGGTTGTATACCACGGATAATTCGGATTACGAAGATCTGCGTGATTCCCTTGAAAAGCTTCGCCTCAATGACTCTTCGTTTATCTATGAGCCGGAAACTTCATTAGCCCTGGGATTTGGTTTCCGTTGTGGTTTTCTCGGTTTACTTCATATGGAAATTATTCGGGAACGACTCCATCGCGAATATGGTCTTGAATTGATCAGTACGGCGCCGACTGTCATTTATCGAGTGAAAACTCTCCAAGGTGAGGTACTTAATATTGATAATCCCTCAAAATTGCCGGAACCGGAACAAATTGAAACCATGGAAGAGCCCTTTATTCAGGCCACCATGATGGCTCCAGAACGGTATGCGGGAAATATCATGGCCTTATGCCAAGAGCGTCGCGGTACACAGGTGAGTATGCAATATTTAGATGCTTCTCGAATTATGCTTGTGTACCAATTGCCACTCAATGAAATGGTGTTGGATTTTTACGATAAGCTAAAATCCCGCACTCAAGGCTATGCCTCTCTTGATTATGAACTGTCGGACTATCGACAATCGGATTTAGTCAAACTTGATTTATTGCTAAATGGTGAAAATATCGATGCCCTATCCTTTATTACCCATCGGGAAAAAGCCCACCACCGAGGCCGTCAGTTGGCCGAAAAAATGAAGGAACTGATCCCGAAGCAGATGTTTGAGATTGCAATCCAAGCGGCAATTGGCAAACGAGTCATTGCCCGAGAGACCATCTCTGCCATTAAAAAGAATGTGACGGCCAAATGTTATGGCGGCGATATTACCCGAAAACGGAAGTTGTGGGAAAAACAAAAGGAAGGCAAAAAACGTATGAAACAATTAGGGCGCGTCGAAGTGCCACAGGAGGCCTTTTTGGCCTTACTCAAGGTGAAAGATGAATAAATATGGAGCATAATCCAAAACCACTGAATACCGTGGAACCGTCGTCTTCGAACCAAGAGGCTTCAGGGTCACCTGGGCCGCCCACAGAAAAACGGAGCGCGGAGGCACTTCCCAAAAAATCCATCTGGCGGGAATATGCCGAAGCCATCATCATCGCCATGATTTTGGCCTTTACCATTCGAGTATTCGTTGTCCAAGCGTTTAAAATTCCTTCAGGGTCCATGATTCCGAGTCTGCTCATCGGGGATCATATTTTGGTCAATAAAATGGCTTACGGCATTCAATTGCCACAAGATTGTACATTCGACATTTCTTTTCCACCCATGACGTGCTATTCCTCAGAGTTGCTTTTTGAATTTGACAAACCCGAACGGGGAGATGTGATTGTGTTTCGATATCCCGAAGATGAGGAAAAGGACTTTATTAAGCGAATCGTGGGGTTACCAGGCGATCACATCCAAATTCGAAATAAAATCATCTATGTTAATGGAAATCCATTGGACGATAAGGCCTGGACCCAACGAATTGACCCTGGGGTAATTGACGGCCGTATCACGCCGCGTGACAATCTTGATCCTCTCACCGTTCCCCCTGAATCCTATTTCGTTATGGGGGATAACCGCGATCAAAGTTTGGATAGCCGGTTTTGGGGTTATGTGAAAATGCATAAAATCAAAGGCCGTGCTTTTTTGGTCTATTGGTCCTGGAAAGGCCAAGGCTCGATTTCCGAATGGGTTCGTTGGGATCGTATTGGCAAAATCATCAATTAACCCTTTGTTATCTTTGGAACAATTCTTGTGCCCCTTTCCTCCGGCAAAAGCACTTCAATGAAACGAAACACCTCATGCCTGTCTGCTATTCCCCCCAACACTCTCGTTCCCTACCTTCGACGATTTTCTCGTGGTCATGTGTTGGTTATTGGGGATTTGATGCTCGATCATTATATTTGGGGCGCGGTAAGCAGGATTTCACCGGAGGCCCCGGTACCCATTGTTCACGTTGAACGAGAGTCTTTGCGCTTAGGCGGTGCGGCTAATGTGTATAACAATGTGTTGTCCTTGGGGGGGCAAGCAGAAGTTTGTGGGGTCATAGGAGATGATGAAACTGGAAAGCTCTTACTGAAGGAGCTTGGGTCCCAGCGACGTCTCCCACCTGGAATTGTTCTCGATGCCTCACGTCCAACCACGCGAAAGGCCAGAATTGTGGCTCATAGCCAACAAGTTGTTCGGTACGATGTGGAACAACGCCAAGATATATCTCAATCAATAGCCAGACGGATTCTCAAGCATGTAGACACACGACTTAACGCCATCTCCTGTATCGTGATTTCTGACTATGCTAAAGGGGTGATCACTCCATCCTTAATGGAACACGTAGGGCGATTGGCCAGAAGTCGAAACATTCCCATCATTGTTGATCCCAAAGTCGACCATTTTCCCTTCTATGCCGGGGTAACAGTCATTACTCCGAATCATACGGAAGCCCAGCAAGCCGCGGGATTATCTGGGCATGACCATGATGCCATTCATGACATTGGGCATTTGTTGCGTCAAAAGTTGGGCTGTGAAGCCGTCCTAGTTACCCGCGGGGAACAGGGGATGAGCCTCTGTGAAAGTCATGGTTCAAGCCTGCATATTCCGACGATGGCTCGCCAAGTTTATGATGTGACTGGTGCCGGAGATACCGTGGTGAGCACCCTGGCTTTGGCAATGAGCGTGGGGGCCTCCATTCAGGATGCCTCGATCTTGGCCAATTATGCAGCTGGGGTGGTGGTGGGACAGGTGGGCACCGCTTCAATAACTAGGGCTCAACTGAAAGAAGCCATTCAGCATTCCCATGAATAAACCGTCTATCACCATTGTCATCCCAGCTCGTTATGAGTCTTCTCGGTTTCCTGGAAAGCCTCTTGCCCTGTTGGCGAATAAACCCATTATTCAACATGTGTATGAGCAGGCAATTCGCGTGGCAAAAGTCGACCAGGTGATTGTGGCCACCGATGACTCCCGCATCCAACATGCCGTCGAGGAATTCGGGGGAGTGGCTCAGATGGTGACTGTGCCATGTCGTACGGGAACCGATCGTGTGGCCGAGGCTTGTCGGTCACTACCAGCGGAAATCATCATCAATTTGCAGGCAGATGAGATATTACTGAACCCAGATATTTTGAATGATTTGATCGATCCTTTTCTTCTCGCTGCTTCACCCTTGGGCACATTGAAGAGGAAAATTGAAGGGCAGGAAGAATTTTCTAATTATGGCGTTGTGAAAGTCGTCACAGACAAAGAGGGGAGGGCTCTGTACTTTTCTCGAGCATCAATTCCGCATACTCGGGACCAGGAAATGCATGGTTTGATTACCCCCTTTGCCTCCATTCATCTAGGAGTGTATATTTTTCAACGAGCGACATTGTTGCAATTTGCCGAGCTGCCCACCGGGAAACTAGAAGAGACGGAAAAGCTTGAACAATTACGAGCACTTGAACACGGCATACCCATTACCGTTTGGGAAACGAAGCAACCCTCATTGCGAATCGATACTCCGGAGGATTTGATTGAAGCCAATCGATCCTGGGATCGCCTCATGGTCGGGTCAGGTTAGAACCTTGGGAATGGAGAGATGGGCAAGATGAATAAGTTTATTTTTGTGACGGGAGGAGTGGTTTCATCCTTGGGGAAAGGTTTATCTTCGGCTGCCATTGGCCATTTACTTGAAAGCCGTGGACTGAAAATCTCCTTTCTCAAGCTGGACCCCTATATCAATGTGGATCCTGGCACGATGAATCCATTCCAGCATGGGGAGGTGTATGTCACCGACGACGGCGCGGAAACCGACCTCGACCTGGGTCATTATGAGCGATTTACCTCCTTGACCCTTTCCCAACAAAATAACTGTACGACCGGGCGTATCTATGACACCGTCATTAAAAAGGAGCGACGGGGGGACTATTTAGGCGGAACCGTCCAAGTGGTGCCTCATATTACCGATGAAATCAAGCAGACTATTTTAAATGTGGCTCATGGAACGGACGTGGTGATCGTTGAAATTGGGGGTACGGTTGGAGATATTGAAAGTCTTCCATTCTTAGAAGCGATCCGCCAAATGCCCTTTGATGTGGGACGTGAAAATGTCTTGTATATTCATGTCACGCTGGTCCCGTATATCGAAACAGCCGGGGAGTTGAAGACCAAGCCGACACAACATTCCGTCAATAAATTGCGAGAAATTGGTATTCAACCCCACATTCTTCTATGCCGAACCGACCGATTTTTGGCGCCATCGATGAAGGACAAAATTGCCCTATTTTGTAATGTGGACAAAGACGCCGTCATTACTGCAAAGGATGTGGAATCCATTTATGAAGTGCCCATTGTCTTTAGAAAAGAAGGGTTGGATGAGCTTATCGTGCGCTCCCTGCGTTTGGAGGCTGGACCGCCAAGCTTGCGTGCATGGGACGCCATGGTCCAAAAACTCAAGCGACCTACTCATGAAGTCACGATCAGCATGGTTGGCAAATATATGGGCTCCAAGGAGTCCTATAAAAGTCTTTCTGAGGCCTTGGTCCATGGCGGGCTCCCCAATGATACTGGGGTAAACATTCAGTGGATTGAGTCTGAGGATGTGGAACGGAACGGGCCCGACCAATATTTAAGTGAAACTGATGGCATTTTAATTCCCGGAGGGTTTGGTCTTCGAGGAATTGAGGGCAAAGTCGAAACTATCCGGTATGGTCGGGAAAAGGGTATTCCCTTTTTAGGGCTGTGTTTGGGCATGCAGTGCGCCGTTATCGAATATGCCCGTTCCATTTTGGGATTGGACAGAGCGAATAGTTCTGAGTTTGAACCCCATAACCCTTATCCGGTAATTGATCTACTTCCCGAACAGCGAACGGTAGAAGAAAAGGGAGGCTCAATGCGGTTGGGCGCCTATCCATGTCACCTGGTTGAAGGCACCCTGGCGCATAGGATTTATGGATCAACAGAGATTAGTGAGCGACATCGACATCGATATGAATTTAATAACGATTTTCGTGAAAAGTTGACGGCCAGGGGGCTCATCATCAGCGGCACTTCGCCAGATGGACGACTTGTGGAAATTATTGAACTGAAGCATCACCCTTGGTTTTTGGGCACGCAGTTTCATCCTGAATATCATTCACGGCCTCATCAACCGCATCCAGTATTTGCGGCATTTATCGAAGCAGCACTCAAACGAAAGTTTGGACGCTAGCGTCAAGAACCCTCGTTGGATACGAAAAATTCTATGGTGCAATCAATTGACCTCGGCGGGTTTCAGGGAGGAGGCTCCCATCCTCACTTTCTCATTGCCGGACCTTGTGTGATTGAAAGCGAACAACTCGTTCTCGATACAGCTTTTCAGATTGCCGATATTGCTAAACAGGTCGGCTTTCCATGTATTTTTAAAAGTTCCTATGACAAGGCTAACCGGAGTTCCATTCATTCATTTCGAGGGATAGGGATTGCGGAAGGCTTATCCATTCTAAAGAAAGTTAAAGAAAAAGTTCAGATTCCAGTTTTGACGGATGTGCATAGTGTCGGTGAGGCGACAATGGCTGGGGAGGTGGTGGATATTCTGCAAATTCCTGCATTTTTATGTCGGCAAACAGATTTGCTTATTGCGGCAGCAAAAACCGGTCGGGTGGTCAATGTTAAAAAAGGCCAATTTTTATCGCCTTGGGATATGAAAAATGTTGTGCATAAGTTAGAAGAAAGTGGGACAAAGAAAATTGTCCTCACCGAACGTGGGGCCTCATTTGGGTATAACAACCTGGTGGTTGATATGCGCTCGCTTCCTGTGATGCGAGGACTTGGATACCCTGTGGTATTTGATGCCACCCACAGTGTCCAATTACCAGGAGGGAGTGGCACGAAATCCTCGGGACAGCGTGAATTTATTGCTCCCCTTGCTCGGGCTGCAGCTGCGGCTGGTTGTGATGGGTTTTTCATGGAAGTACACCCAAACCCCGATGCAGCCATGTCGGATGGACCAAACATGGTTCCGCTTCATCAGCTTAAAGAATTACTTCAACAGTTACATCAGATTTGTCAGGTTGCAGGGAAAGCCGAAAATAACATTTTCTAAAACGATCGTCCCGGAAAATCACAATGCCTGTTAGTAAAGTTATCAAACTCCCCCTTGAGAAGAATTCCCAGTCTCCTGAGCCCGTCGTGGAACGTTCTTTGAATTTGCCGAATGTGCTCACTGTTTTGCGGATTCTTATGGTGCCGATTTACGTGATATTGTTTTTGAACCCAACTCCCATACGATCGATTGCCGCTGCTAGTGTATTTAGCCTTGCCGCCTTAACGGATTTATTGGATGGGTATCTAGCACGCCGTCGTGGGCAGGTTACGAAAGTTGGCCGATTGTTAGACCCAATTGCCGATAAATTTTTGGTCATTTCCGGGTTGATTTTGCTTGTGCAATTTCAACGAATAGATGCGTGGTTAGCCATTGCATTTATTGTCAGGGAATTAGGAATCACTGGAGTGCGAGCCGTGGCGGCTTCTAAAGGCTTAATTATCGCTGCAGGCCAATTGGGAAAATATAAAGTGGTGCTTCAGCTTGTGGGGATCATCTTTTTAACTCTTCAAGGAGCTTTAGTGATATCCTTTTTAGATTTTTATCTTCTAGGTACAGGTCTTCTCTATGGGGCGTTGGTGTTCTCCATAATATCCGCCGGTCAATATCTCTGGGAATTTTGGCAAGCTCTGGTGAATAAAGATTTTATTGAATAACGCTATCCAATTATTCTATGGCCTCTGACCTCAACGGTCTTATTTTTTTTCTCGCTGCCTACCTTATTGGTTCAATTCCCTTTGGTTTAGTTTTTTCCCGTCTATATGGTGTTCAAGATCCTCGTGAAGGGGGGAGCGGGAATATTGGTTTTACCAATGTCTTGCGACTTTCAGGGAAAAAAGTTGGGATTCTCACTTTAGTGGGAGATTTAGGAAAAGGCTGGGTCATAGGCTGGTTGGCAACGGTTTTTTTCCTTCAAACCATTTGGGGGCTTTTGGGAGTTTTAGCCGTGGTGCTTGGTCATATGTTTCCCATCTTTTTGAAATTTCATGGTGGGAAAGGGGTTGCCACAGGATTAGGGGGTATCCTAGGGCTTCACTTTGGGATGGGATTAATCCTGGTCCTTATTTGGCTCACCACTGTAGGAATTTGGAGATATTCCTCAGGCGGGGCCATCACGGCCTTTGGGGTTTTTCCTTTGTTGGTATTCCTATTGGGAGGAAGACTAGACTTTTTTGTCTTCTCCGTGTTGATCAGTGGAATGATTCTTTATAAACACAAAGGGAATGTCGAACGTTTAGTTAATGGGACAGAATCAAAAATTGGGTCATCCTCTTGATAAATTTTTAATTTAACATAATACTTGTTATGCGACATTAATTATTTTTGGCAATCTATTTAGGGTACCTTGTTTAAGCATCAATCCCCTTGTAAGCTGAATTTTATAGGATTTTTTAGAGATTGGAAAAAACTATAACCATGCAAACTCCCCAAATTAGAGACCTTTGGTGTTGGTGCCTTTCTGGTATTCTCCTTGCTCTAATACCCAATCCTTCTCAGGTCCAAGCTGCCTCAGATTCTCTTCTTTCTCAAACACGGGGTTTGCAGTTTCTCGAAGATATTCAAAATGCTATTTCAAGTTTGGCGGAAAACGTCACCCCCACGGTGGTGAATGTTTCCCCAATCCGGAGTTTCGGTCAAACAAAAAATCTTCCTCGACAACCCAGACCCAATACCCCAGGATCAGGTTCCGGTGTGATCATTCATGAGGATGGTTATATCGTCACCAACAACCATGTCGTTGGCGCTGGGTTTGAAGCGGAAATTCGACTATCCGACAGGACGACTTTGATGGCCGAAGTGGTCGGACGGGATCCTGATACAGATCTTGCGTTGTTAAGGGTTCAAGTAGATAGAAAATTAGCCGCTGCAAAATTTGGCGATTCCAACCAAGTAAAGGTTGGCCAATGGGTCTTGGCTGTGGGAAATCCTTTTGGGTTGGACCGGACCGTGACCCTAGGAGTTGTGAGCGGTATTGGCCGGGAAAATATGAACCTCTCGCGATATGAGAATTTCATTCAAACCGACGCTTCGATTAACCCTGGCAATTCGGGTGGACCGTTATTTAACTTGCGGGGCGAAGTGATCGGCATCAATACGGCCATTATTAATTTTGCTCAAGGTATTGGGTTTGCCATTCCCTCGAACATGGCGGACCGGATTGTTTCTCAACTAAAATCCGGGGGCAAAGTAGTTCGTGGTTGGTTAGGTGTCGGCATCCAACCCTTGACCCCAGAATTGAGCGCCAAATTTGGGGTGAAGGATGGCAAGGGTATTTTGGTGAATGAGGTCTTTGAAGGAAACCCGGCAGAAATCGCTGGAATTAAGCCGGGAGATATTATTACGCAAGTGGGCAAAGAAACTTTGGAGTCGCCGAATCAATTATCCCGAGTGGTGGCGGCGTTTGGACCGGGCGACGAAGTTCAAGTTCAGATTGTTCGTGATGGGCAGGCCATGACGCTCCCGGTGCTTTTAGGAATTAAAAAAGAAAAGCCCATCATGACCTCGTTACCCCCAATGCAAAATGGTATTGATTTAGGGATTGATGTTTCCCCGATCACCGACGATTTAGCCGATCATTTTAAAATTAAGGATCAGGAAGGAATTTTAGTCACAAAGGTGGGTCGGCAAAGCATTGCGTATTCCGAGGGACTCCGGGAAGGCGACGTCATAAAGGAAGTGAACAGGGCTGAAGTTCCCACGCTTTCCCATTTTAGGGACGCATTGGAGAATGTGCGCCCGGGAGAGACGGTTCTTCTTCGTATTCTTCGCGAAGGGCGAGCCTTTTTTGTAGTATTAAAACCCGAAAGTTAACGTTCCTGGCCCCGTGTCGTTTTTGGCGACCAATGAACTGGTTCTAGTCGTTATCCTGCCACGGCCTGTTTCGCAGCCATATGTTCTTCCACCACCTTGGTCATGACTTCCCTTGGGGCTTGTTCGTAGCCTGAAAATTCCATCACATAAGAACCCTTTCCGGCTGTGATGGAAGTAAGGGCCGGTGCATACTTTAATATCTCCGCTAAGGGGACGAGGGCCTTCACGATCTGGTTATGACCCTTGACATCCATTCCCAATATTCGCCCCCGCCGACTATTTAAATCACCAATCACAGCCCCAACCAATTCATCTGGAGCCGTGACTTCAACTTGCATGATTGGCTCAAGCAACACGGGATGTGCCGATTCCATGGCCTTTTTGAATCCCATGGATCCAGCCACCTTGAAAGCCATTTCAGAAGAGTCCACGGGATGATGTGATCCGTCGTAGACAGTTACCTGGATATCGACAACCGGAAATCCGGCCAGCAGGCCGTCATGCATGGCTTCAACCACCCCTTTTTCAACAGCAGGAATAAAATTTCTTGGAATGACCCCACCGACAATTTTATTTACAAATTCAAACCCACCCCCTCGTGGTAAAGGGTCAAGCTGCAGCCAACAATCCCCATATTGTCCATGGCCCCCAGTCTGCTTTTTGTACTTGCCCTGAGCTTGGGAAGTGGCTTGAATGGTTTCTCGATAGGCGACCTTGGGAGTGTGTAAATTCACATCCACGCCATATTTTCGATGAAGCTTTTCCAGGGTGAATTCAATGTGCGTCTGCCCTACTCCACTTAACAGCATTTCCTTGGTTTCATCGTTTCTAAAAAATTCAAGTGATGGATCTTCTTCCACGAGTTTGTGTAGGCCCAGGCTGACTTTGTCGATGTCGCCATTGTTTTTGGTTTCAAGCGCAAACGCCATGACTGGTCGGGTCAACTTCACTCCAGGAAGAATGACCGTATGTTTGTCAGCACAAATGGTGTCACCGGTTTGGGTATCTTTCAGTTTGGCTATGGCCACAATATCTCCAGCGGAAACACGGTCAATCTGAGTCGTCTTTTTCCCTAATAAGCGATAAAGGTGTCCCCCCTTTTCTTTGGCATGACGGACCGAATTGTAAAAATGGGAATCCGCCTCAAGAACGCCCGATTGAACTTTGATATAAGTCAGGCGTCCCATGAAGGGATCAATCGTGGTTTTGAATACATAGGCGGAAAATGGATCTTCCTCATAGAGAGGAACAACCTGTTCTTCTTCGGTTTGTGGGTTTCGGCCAGTCACCGGCTTCCTCTTCGATTGTTCTTGAGGCGACGGTAGCAAGTGCAAAATGGCATCGGTTAAAAGGGTGGTCCCGATATTTTTTGTTGCGGCTCCACACAGGACCGGGACAAACGATTGGTTGCCGACCCCTAATTTTAACCCCTCTAGAATTTCCTCTTCGGTAAGCTCCCCCTCCCCTAGATATTTCTCCAACAACTCATCACTTCCTTCTGCGGCACATTCAATTAATTTTTTCCTCGCTTCTGCCACAAATTTCGTCAAATTGTCTGGTATTTCAATTTCCTGAACTTTATGGCCATTGGCCACGGGGGTAATGGCCTTTTGTCTGAGAAGATCGATTGCTCCTTCCAGGTCTGCCTGTTGCCCGAGGGGGAGGGCAATGGGAATGCAATTGATTTCTAATGTTTTGGAAATTTCTTCAAGTATTGCATCAAAATTAGTGTGTTCCTTGTCAAGTTCATTGACAAAAATAAGAGAAGGAATTCCTCGCTCCTGAATGATATCCCATACCCGTTCGACTTCTGAGCGGAGTCCCGAGGCTCCAATCACCAAGATTGCACCGTCGGCCACGTGAATCGAGGCTTTGGTATCCGCAAAAAAATCTAGGGAACCTGGAGTATCGAGAATGTTGAGGGAGCAGTCTTTAAGATCCAAACGAAGAAGGGCTGTACTCATTGAATGGTGGTGGTGAACCTCTTCGGGTTCGAAGTCACCGATGGTATTTCCTGTGGAAATAGAACCCATGGAAGGAATAGCACCAGCGGAATACGCCAACGCTTCTGCTAAAGAGGTTTTTCCCGCACCCGCATACGAAGCCAAAACAACATTCCGAATAGAGTCGGACGATGGTTGCGTCATAGTTCCCCCTTTCTGCGTGCCCTCATTCTATGCTTGCCTTAATTGGAGTGTCAATAAAATGCCTCTCTGTCAGGGTTTCTGACAAAAGATCGTCAAGATTCGAACTCTGGCGTAATGGATATATGTTCTTCTGCTTTGCCTCGTAGTCCCAACTCCCCGTTTTTTCATTACTTCTTGGATTCTTCCCCTACTGTCTTTTGGTCGAAATTCTTCCATGTTTCATGGCATGGCAGATGCAAAATAACCAACAGCGTTAGGCAATTCCTACCGACCACGAATAATAAGAATAAGGAGAAAACAACATGACGAATCGAGCGCCGTAATTCAAAAGAATTTTAATAAAAATGGCATGAAATGATTTTTTGATCGTGTCCGCAGAGTCGGGCCATGGGGAAAGTCTACCCAAATTACTAAGTAAAATTAATTAGGTAATAAAAATAATCTCTTCTTCAATTTTGGAAAGAAGGATTTCACCAAAGAAAGGATTCATCAATGTCACCCCTCCTCGATAAAAAAACAAACACCATTATTACACCGGAGTTGTCTTTCAGTAAGGAAACCCCCGTTCAATTAGAATTGCATGGATCTTCTTGGCAGGGAAAAATGATCACTTGGTGGAATACAGGGCTATCAATTGTCGTGGATGGGTATATCCCAGTTACCGTTTCCCAAGGAGTCACACTTTCCTTCACCAATCGAAATTCTTTTTTACGTATTTCTGGAAAAGTGAAAAAATTGGATCTATGGGGAAGAAATCAGGAAGAGGAATTTCCCATACTAGGCCAGATGTGTGTACACATTGAATCACCGGATTTAGATGAATTCACTTCATTCAAATTGCGTAGCCTCTTAAAAAAACAGCAACAACAACCTCTTTTTACCCAGATATCATTAAAATTTTGTGCAGAGCAAACTGACGACCCCCTCATCGACGTCTCGCCACAGAAGTCGACCATGGTCAAACCCCCCATAGAATTACCGGAAATAGCCAAAGCTTTTCACCCCAGATTGGAAAGTACTCTGTTTCAATGCCGAAACGGAGCAGGAAAGACCATCATCGGATACCACGATTCACAAGAAAATTCTCACGACAACGCCCCGGTCATTATCCTCGCGCCTGGGTATGGTGAAACCAAACGAGAATATATTACCTTGGCGTATTTTCTTGCCAGTAATGGATTTCATGTGTTGCGTTATGACCATACGGACCATGTAGGAGAAAGCGAGGGCAGTCATGAATATACCAGTCTGACGACGATGAAACAGGATATGCAGGCAATACTCGACTACGCACAACAGCAATGGAAGGGAAATAAAGTCACCTTAGTCGCCACCAGCTTGGCAGGTCGTGTGGCCCTCAAGGTTCTCAGGGAAGGATATCAGATAGACCAACTGATTCTGATTAGTGGAATTGTCGATGTACGGGCCACACTGGCCGCGGTGCATCAGGAAGATCTCATCGGTGACTATTTGGATGGCCATGGCCGCGGAGTGACGAATGTCCTGGGATTTAATGTGGATGGACAGGTTTTCCTAAAGGATACCGTAGAAGGAGGATATAGTGATTTAGCCTCAACAATACTGGATGTCCAGGAAATTAACGCTCCCGTAGTGTGGTTTTCTGCAGAACAAGATGCGTGGATTGACAAGTGTGCTCACCAACAAGTGGTAGAAGCCCTCCCTTCACAACAATGTCGATCTTTCGTGATTCCGGAAGGATTGCATCGCCTTTTGGAAAGTCCCCGCAAAGCAAAAGCAGTTTATCGTCAAATCGTTTTTGCCTGTCAGGAACAATTGGCCTGGCAACCAAAACCCGACGAACTGATTGAACCGTCGCGTAAGGATATTGGGAGACAGAATCGTTTGGAACGCGAAAGAAATCAGACGCGGCGATTTCAGCACGAAGCCGACCATGTAGATTTTTGGTCACACTACTTGGCAAATTTTCATTACATTGCCAACAGTCATGATTATATGGCCGCGTTGGATCATATTTACCATCTCTTAGGTCCTGTTTCGCCAGGCAACCGGGTACTTGATGCCGGATGTGGAAACGGTCATTTTGGTTCATTACTATTCGCCAAAGAATGGACTCGACATCAACGGGAACTCCGATCCAACCAAGAACCAATCTATTATTTCGGTGTGGATTTTGTGGAGACGGCTCTCACGCAAGCCAAGATCCAACTTGCCCAAGTTCTTCGACAAGCCGACGAGGGACATTCGGAGGCCACGGTTCCCTCCAATATTCTTCACCCGAATTTTTATCGACTGGATTTGAATAAACCCCTTCCCTTTCAAGACGAAAGTTTTGATCGAATTATGAGTAACTTAGTGATTGGATACCTTCGGGATCCCGCAGCCAGCATACGTGAATTACTGAGGGTCTTGGCTCCTGGTGGAAAATTGGTGCTAACCAATCTCAAACCCTGCTCCGATTTAACTCAAATTTATCGAAATTTTGTAGACCGCACCACCGTCCGAACTGCCATTCATGAAGCGCGAGAGGTATTAAATAATTCAAGCCATATTCGCCAAGGTGAAAGCGAGGGAGCATTCCAATTTTATTCACAAGAAGAATTTCGCCAGATCTTGTCCTCTTGTGGGGCTGTCAATCCTCAGGTGTTTCCAACCTTTGGAAACCAAGCCTATATTGGGATAATAGAAAAACCTTCATTGGCAATCAACGAGGATATAGCCAGCATCTGGAGTTCCGATGCACTGGTGGCTGCATAAACGGATTAATAATTTGATAGTGAATTAGACCTCCGACGATTTTGTGAAAAACGAAGGGTCGTGATGAGGTGTACAGGCTGCGGCCTGATTCATCACGACCCAACCGAAAAACCCTCATTTTGCGGAGGGGATTTTTATTTGCCCTTGGCACTCTTCATCAAAATAGCTTCCTAGCCAAGCGAAGAAATTTCTTTGCATGTCTTCGTCATTTCTATTACCCTCCTACCCGTGTTTGTCGTGGTACTTTCTATGTTTCTCATCTCTTCCCCCAAGTCACTTCTATGACGCTTTGGGCCCTGAGTGGATTATTGAATGGTCTGGCAGCCACCGGGCTGACGATTTTAGTCTATTCCCGTGATCCGCATGATAGTCGGCACCGAACATTTGGGTACTTCGGTCTCGCCGTTGCCATTTGGAGTTTTGCGTATTTTGGATGGCAGTTGGCCGAAACTCGGGAGGTAGCCTTTTTTCTTGCCAGGATATTTATGATGGGTGCCATTTTTATTCCGGTCACCTATCTTCATCATATTCTCGTCCTTCTTCACCGTGTCGGTCGGCACAAAACGATCCTGCGCGTATCGTATGTTTTGGCGGTCCTTTTTTTAATTGGGAGTATGACCCCAGCCTTTATTGCCGATCTGCAGCCTGCGTTATCGTTTCCATTTTGGCCTCGAGCCGGGTGGTTGTTTCATCCATTCTTAGTCTGGTGGACGCTATTGGCCATATTTCCGATCTATCTCTTGTCTGTTGCCTGCAAACGCGAAATTGGGTCAAAGCGCACGCAATATTTGTACCTACTCTTGGGAACCATCATTGGGTACAGCGGCGGCGCCACAAACTTTCCCCTGTGGTATGACATTCCTCTTCAACCGTTCGGCACCATTTTTACCACGATCTATGTCGCTCTAGTGGCCTATACCCTCCTGCGCCATCGATTAATGGACTTTTCTCTCGCATTGGAAAAAGGAGTGACGTACCTGCTCCTCATGGTTCTCGTGGCGTTACCTGTGTATCCCTTGTTGCTGCTCATGCAAAAAATATTCTGGAATCAAATTAATTTACAGTTTTCATTCCTCTTGTTGGCCTTATTCCTTCTCACGATCATCGGGGCGTATAAAATGAAAATTGGCACGGAAGGGGTTATTTCTCGGGCATTATTTCGAGAACGCCACGAGATGCATAGAACACTCACTAATTTTTCAAAAGCGTTAGTCACCATTCTTGACGTGAGCACTCTTACCCAAGAAATTGTTCGCACCCTGGGACGAACCATGGGGGCCAACACGGTCGTCCTCTATTTGCTGAACCAACAACAGGGCAACTATCGTTTAGCTGCTGAGTTCGGCCAAGCAAGCAGGAATACCCCCATTACTCAAACCCTGGCGCGTGAAAATCTGCTTCCTCAGTATCTCCAGAAAACCAAAGTGGGATTCATGGTGCACGATCTTGAGTCAGACCCCAACCAGGAAACAGCCCAATTGTTGGTATTACTTCGAGAATCCTTTGATGGTGAAGTAATGCTACCCCTCATCAATAAAACCCGGCTCGTTGGGTTTTGCTGCCTAGGGCCTCGAATGGGTTCTGATTCCTATTCTGAGCAAGACTTGGCGATGTTAATGACCTTGGCCCAGGAAGCAGCCCTGGCGTTGGATAACAGCTTACTTTATGAGGAACTTAAAGATTCACAGGCGCAAGCCCATCGAGCTGATCGGCTCCGATCCTTAGAATCCATGGCTGGAGGGCTGGCTCATGAAATCCGTCCGCCTCTTGGTTCGATAAAAGCGTTTGTGACTCAAGTTCCTCAACGCATTCAAGATCCGGAGGTCGTGTCCAAATTGTCAGAAGAGGTGGCGCTTGATGTGGCGAAAATCGAACGATTGATCAAAGAAGTTTTGGATTATGCTCGGCAAACTAAAACGGAATTTCGGCAGGAAGACCTCAATGAAATCGTGGACTCCTGCTTGTGTTTTATCGAAGCCATTCCCACCTCCAAGCCAGTCATGATTGAAAAAACCTTGTCGCCGGTGATTCCCCCCCTGTGGATCGATCGTCAGCAAATCAAGCAAGTCGTGCTGAATATTTTCATGAGTAGCCTGGACATGATGGGTGCAGTAGGAGGAACCATCACGGTAGTGACTCAACCGCGAATGAAATCGGAGCAGGAACTTTGGGCAGAATTGGAGATTACGCTAGCGCGAGGTGGATTACCATTGTCTGACCTTCAAGACGGAGAAGGCGTCTTGTTTGCTCGGGAAGCGACTACCGACAAAAATGTTGAGCGGTCAATGCGGAATGAAGGATTTGGGTTGTCCATTGCCAATCAAATCATTCAGGAACATCAAGGATTTATTGACGTCAAGCCCGGAGTTGGGGCAGATATTTCAATCACGGTGTTGCTGCCAGCCAAATCTCGCACATCGAGGGCAAGCTGATTTATCGTGTTGGGTGAATAATTTCATGGCCCAAAAATCCTCGTCTTCCCTCAAGACCCCACACCTCATGGCCATCCTTTGTTTTGGTATCTTTTCAGGAGCCATGGCGCTGCATTCTATCCCTACCGCCTCCGAAACCATAGAGCCTTCTCGTGGAATATTGTGGAATGCCTTTCAGTATGGGTTGCCGCTACTTATCGGTGGGTTGTGTCTCACAGCGAAACGTTGGGCTTGCATGACAGCAATTATCTATGGAACCATCGGGTTAGCGTTGGATCTTGCCACAATTGTACAAAGCTTGACGGAAGAACCGGTTTCGCCAACATTTCTTGTTATCATTGTCACTACCGCTTTATTAAGCTTTTTTCTCATTGTTCTGGGTGGGAAGTTCTTGTTATCAGAACACAAGTTATCGGTCTAAAACCAAAATATCTGCTTAGAACCCTTCTGAGCACTTTCGATCGTTTCATGATATCTTGGCCTCTAAAATGACTCCATCCCAATCTCCTGTCCCCTTTTTCAATTGAAAATATCGTGTCTTTTTGAAGCCACAGGCTTTGAGCCAGCGCTGGACTTCGTTGGCGCTGTAGGTATTACCCGTGGGTGTATAGAGCAGCATGGTGACCGCAAACAGATTGGTTTCTAGTGTATCAAAGCCTGGCTTGTCCATGAGAAACGTATCTTGGATAAGGATTCGTCCGCCAGGATTGAGCGCTCGTTTCAATTTACGAAATAAGGCTTTGTTTTCTTTTGGCGAAAAAATGTGCAAGACGTTAGACATCCACATTACATCGAATTTACCCGGTACACTGCTTTTGAATAAATCCCCTGGATAGAAAGAAAGTCGTTTGCCATGCCGAAGAGGTTTGGCGATGGTCTTGGCTACTTCCAGTGCAGGCTCACGATCCCAAATTCCAGCTTCAAGCTTGGGATTTTTCGCTAAAAACTCTAGGGCATAGGTTCCAGGGCCTCCACCCACATCTAGTAACGAACTCACCGTTTTGAGATTGAGTTGTGCTGCTACTTGTTTGGCGGATTTGAGAGACCGTTGATGCATGGCCCAGGTAAAGGAACGACGATTTTCCGGATCGTCAGGTCCTTCATTTTCCAAAGGTTTTCCCACACGCACGGAATCCGTGAGGTTGGCCCAGTTTTCCCATTGGTGATGAAGAAGCTCGAGATAGGCGCCTTGGTACTGAGGGCTGTGTTTATTCAGCACCGTCCGGCCAAGTGTTCCCACGCCAAAGGTTTGTCCACGTTTTGTAAGCAACCCGGTTGTTTCTAAATTTCTGAGAACAATCTCAATGCCTCGCTCATTGGCTCTTAATGTTTTTGCCAAGGCCTTGGGTGCCCACCATCGCGAGCCCATGGTGGTGAAAATATCCAAGTCCAAGGCGGTTGCCAGAATTCGAGGTAAACGAAAAGCATACACGGCGTCGCGGAATTCATCCATAGTGCGAATGGAAGATGGAGAAGGCATAGGTAAAATCCTTTTGGAAGAGGAAAGAGTAACGGGTTAGGCTGCCGTAAATTGCTGTTGATAGCGGACAATTAATTGATCAAGTTCTGACAGATTCGCGAGGTTAATGGGGCGTTCAAAAAATACGGCAACATATTCATCAGTCATTTCTGTCCGCTCGGTAAACCCTTCTGCTTTGAGACGAGGCCGATATTTCGACACGACCTGTTGAATATAAAATTTAACCTGTTTCGCAAGCTCATCACTCCCTAGGTCTTCGGGAGTTCCATCGGATAGGAGGCTCTGCATATCTTCCAGCGAATAGCCGGCTTGGCAAATAAGTTGACCCTGTGGTGTGATTTCAAGTTGCCAGTCTTCATCGTCTAACCCTAAGGTTAACGCACCTCCAGCCTCATACTGAACAAACCCAGGATAGGTTTTTTTTAGATGTTTTTGAACTTGATCCCATAGCGGAGAGGTATTCGATGCGTCACTCATGATGTCGATCTTTCCTTATGAATTTGTTTGAGTCTTTTCGGCGAGTCGTTGCTGAATTTTCGCAAGACGCTGTGAGTTTTCTTCAAGTTTCGGTAATCCATATTTTCGATCAACACGAATGACGCGATGCAATAACCGCGCGGCTTCCTCATCATGGCCGGAGGCTTCATGACATCCTGCTAAGGTATACCAAGCCCCCCCCATTCGAAGTTCGTCACGTAATCGTTCGGCAATGGCCAAGCTTGTGTTTGCACAAGCCATGGCATCATCAAGGCGGTTCCAGGCTAAATACATGCGCGCCAGCATTTTATAAACATCCGCCTGCCCTGCATGATTGCCTACACGGTTCATGAGGGTAATCGATTGGGAATAATACTCCAAGGCTTGATCAAACTCTTTGGTTTCTTTGGCCACAAGTCCCAAGTCAGAGAGGAGCACGGCCTTGGCTCTATCATCCTTATAGAGGTTCATGATATCGAGCGCTTCTAGGTAATAAGCGCGTCCGCGTTCCCATTCCCCAGCATCGACATGCAAATTGCCAAGATTAGCCAATGTCGAACTAATACCCCGATCATCGCCAAGAAGTTTTTGAAGCACCAAGACTTCTTGGTAGTAATTATTGGCCTGTTCACGTTGCCCGCTGACGGCGCAAATATTTCCCAAATTTCCCAAGGTGGCGACCATTGCTCGTTGATCCCCGCTTTTTCGATCAGCTTCCAAGGCTTTGACATAACACTGATAGGCCTCCGTATAAAAGCCACGAGAAAAATGCTGATTGCCTTGGTCGTTGAGTTGGGCTGAATGAGATGGCCGCATGGAAAAAATGAGGAATGGTGATTGACACGAAAGGTCAAAAAAAATCAGCGGACTACTGCAATGCTTGTTTGACTATGGGTTTGGCTCCCGTCAAGATTGAAACACCGTCCCCAACTAACATGGAATCAAAATTATATTTCAAGAGACGCCGGAGTCCTTCTTTAGCCTTGGCCGCGTCTGTGTATTTCTCAGCCGGCAACATGCACACTGAACCTGCAGGCTTTCCTAGCAGGGCATCTCCGACAATCAATACGCCCTTTCCTTGTTGGATAAATAACGCGGATTCTCCTTTGGATTTTTGATCGGCAAGGTGAATGGCCCAGATGCCACCAGGTAAAAGTTCTTGGTCACGGTATACTTCGTCAGGAGTCACATTCATTTCCGATGCATCGCTTTCCGGAACGTACAGCCGACATTGAAATTCTTTTTGATACGCCGCAGCTTCACGCTCATGATCGCGGTTGGTCAAAAGGATGTAATCAAGTTGTCCACTATGTTTGACCTGAGCAATTTCTGAAGAAGTCATTGGAGGAGGGTCGACAAGAATACGGTGTTCGCCAACGTGGAGGAAGTGGCCGTTAAAATCAATCTGCTTCTCTTCAGAAAACCACGACCACTCCGAGATTCCCGGCAGTAACCCTTTCATAGGGCCGCAATTTCTTTTTTAAGCATGGACGTCACTTTGGTGAGAATATCCTCTTCCGTTGGAATATCAAGAATGTCGTCTTCAGGTACGGTAATAAACTTTCGGTTAGAACCTTTCGTGAGTGAGATGAGAAAAAGACTATTGGAAGGAGTGGTCGGAATCACCACTTCGACATTAGGATCAATGCCGGAAATGACCTCAAGAAATTTCGCCTTGCCTTCTTCAAAATCTTCCATTCCTTTTATTCAATCCTTTCACTATTCATAACAAAATACGAAAGTATTATCCTGGGAACTTTTGTCCATCTGCAAATTCACCGTCAAGCCAAATGTCTATAAACTTCCGGAACTAGTGGATGGAACTGGTCCTAACAATTTATTCACCTCGTCTAAAATGATCTTATGATCGGCTAAATCCATATTTCCGACCCTCTGCCACCGAATCACGCCTTGTTGATCCAGAATGTAGACGTTAGGAATAAAGCGTCCTCCTCCATATAAGCGATCCGTGACTTGATCAGGGTCGATGAGATAGGGATAGGTCACCTTCAGGGGAAACATTCCCATAAATTCAAGAATATCAGCCTTGGAATCCCCGGAGGAATTGACGCCCACTACCGCCACGTTTTTTCCTTGTGTCGCTTCGTGAACCTTTTGCAAATTGGTACTTTGAATGAGGCAAGGTTCACAAATATGAAAAAGACCCAGAACTACGACTTTTCCCTTCAAGTCATTTAAAGACACTTGTTGCCCTGCCACAGAGGTAAGGGAAAATAACGGAGCTATCTCTCCGACTTTGAAAAATCCTTTAGCCCAACTTGTACCCCCTATTGCCAGGAAGCCGATCATGAGACCGATCAAAACATATCGACGATTCATAGCGTCCTCCACCTAGGTTAAATGGTCGATGAGAATACCCAACAACCTGAACAGATCTTAACATACGATTTTGGAAGGGAGCAATTTACATGGGGGTAGTTATTTGAAAAGGAAAAGAATCAGGGGTTTTCCTAGCTTATTGCAAGAAAGGCAATGCCCATACTGGCATGTTTTATTGAGTTGGTTTGGCATTGCGTTCCCGATGATATTCGTCATAATTCTGTGTCTCGGGACATTCCCTTCCAGGTTCAAGGTGACACTGCTGGTCTCCCCAATTTTGAAAAATATCGTAAACAGTTCGTTTGACTGTATCGACGCTGCATCCTTGGCACATCAATATGACCATGAAATAAAAAACGCACCAATGAATTTTCATTTTCTCTTTTTTCTTGCAGTGAACAAGGAAAACAATATAGCCAGTGACCCGAATGTTGCACCTATAATACCTCAGAAAATAGGAAATTCTTTCCCGGGGGGGCTTGCAATTCTGTGAGGTGCCACAGAGATCAGAATTTTTATTAAAAAATGCTTCTTTCAGTTCTCCACATGAACCAATCTTTTTTTAATACCCAGGAAAACCCGGAACGAACGGAAGGAGAATGGACACAGCAATCAAAATAATAATAATCCATTCTAATACTTCCATTCTCTGGTTTCCGGTTTGATCGGACAATTTTTCGTAAATATTTTCAATGGTGTTGAGTTTTCTTAGGATACTGGAATCCCACCCTTCAAGATGAAAACGCTTGGAGGTCATACGATACACACGAGCGAGATATTGATCCCCTAACAGTTTAAGTGAATTAGTGACGCGTTCAAACAAAATGGCCCCATCGACCTGTAGTTGAGCAATGCGACGAAGATCGGTTTTATAAAACCCTGGCCAAAATGATTTTGCCCCGGCCTTTCGTGTCAGGGTTTCATAGGCTTCGTCCAAGGCATCATCTAATTGTTGGTCAAGGTAGCGTCGCTCAAGTAGCTGCACATTGGCAAATTCCAGTACCGCCAAGACATCGGCCATCTCCGTGCCAAATATCACCGCACCATTCCAGTCAATGACGGTAAGATCCTGAACGCCAAAAGAAATATGACTGGAATTCGAATCCTGTACTTCTTCTAGGGATAAAGTTTCATGTTCGGATCGGAGCAATTGAGCCATCTCTTGGGCATAAGTCTGTTGTAATTCCTGAGGACTGAGGTTGGGTGTGAATTTTTCAAAATGCCAAATAGTATAGTCCTCAACAAAAGGCGAGATGTGGTATTTTTCAATGGCATTGGAAAACGTGGCGGTGATGTGTTGAACCAAATCTTGAGCCCCTTTTAGGAGCAAAGCATTTTCGAATAAGGCCTCGCTTAGTGATTGAAAACGGGAGAAGGGCCCTTGTAAGGGGATGCGAAAGTGAACCGACACAGCTCCAAAATCGTAGAGAACCACCTCGACCTTAGAGGAGGTCGTCCATTGGCCAATGGAAATGGGAGGTACTTCTTGAGTCACTCTCAGGGGTAAGGGCCGGTAGTCAAAGTACTCTGGTTCGGCACGCGTGCGTTGGATCCGAAGGCGTTCTTTGGTTGATACAATCTGCTTGTCAGCTAGATCTAAATCGATCCCAGCACCAATGTCATAGGAAAATATGGCGAAACATGTGCCTTGTTCAATTGTTACGCTATTATTCAATTTCAGGTTTCCAAAAATTGTTTATAAGGCGAATTTATAATGTCCCTAGCAGAACTTGCAGTTTTGGGAAAGCCTTCAACTGTCTTCCAAACTCTTTTAGCTCGTACCCAAAACCCTCTAAACAACAGCACTACTGCTCTAGTCGAAGATCAGAAGAACCAAAAGGATGGCAAAATTTGGATAGATACCACCAGAGTCAATACAGCGAATCAAAAAAGATGTCCCAAACGACTTTAAGCAAGGTATACATTCAATATTCTTATTCTCCTCTGCCAGATCAGGATTGAGAAATTTTTTTCCCGTCACTTTGTCCCGAGGGTTTTGGCGGCTTTTTTTACATCTTTTTGATTGACCCACAGAACGGCTCCACACCGCCCTGCGCCACCTCGCACAGCTGCTGTCGCCCGGATGTTGATTTTGGCTTTTGCAAGCTTTGCGGCATGTGGGGCAAAGGCCCCGACCTGATCCTTTTCATCGATTATAAAACATGCTTTAGGGCCCTTGATGTTCCATTTGGCTTGTTCTGCAGCAGCAGTAAACTTGGCAGGGTCAACTGGTACAAAATCGATTTGGGCTTTTCCATTTTTCGGAAATGCCAGAAAGGCCAACAGGTTTACCTTGGATTTTTTTAAATGCTCTAATCTCTTGATGCCTTGTCCAGCTTTGTGGGGAACCTTCATTTTGTAATACTGCGCTAGGTGTACGGAATTGGACATGGGGACCTCCTCGGATTTGGAAAGCTGTAGTGTCTCGGAAGATGGTGTGGCTGACTTTGCCAAAAATATTCCGGTCTGGTTGCTTCGAGAATGTGTCGCATGAGACTTGTATCATGTTTTTTGATCTTTTCAAAATGCAGGGCAATTACCTGAAAATTATGCGGTACATTTTGGGACAGCAACAAGATGGACACATACCTATGAACTAGAATGACAAGGCAGGTCCTTATCAAAATGGTGCAATCAGGGGACGGAAATATGGTACAGTTTTTCATGGTTCGGGTTTCAATTTTCTCGACGTCTTTAATAAAATGAATAGAAGGGCTAGTTGCTTTGACGGCATTCATTGGTTTTTGCGTTAACCGTTCATTCTAACCACATGGGTGACATCATGAACTTGCATCAACGTGGCGCGGAACTCGTTAATCAATTGAAGGCCCTTGTGTTGGAGGCTCTGTTGAGTCATCCCGAGGGTGGAGTTGGCAACCAGGGAGTTTCCCAACGCGAAATTGCTCGGCGAGCGGGGCTCCATAACATTGGGACAGTGGAGTTAGATCGTACCTGCCATGAAATGTTGAGTTTGCTACGGAAGGATGGAAAAGTGGAGCCCCTTGCCGAAACCAATCGGACCGACGAAGAAGTTCACTGGAGACTCTCTCAAAATTGAATATCTTTTTTTCTTAGAGGGAAGACCTTAGAGGTAGACAGTTTAGTTTTGATTAACAGGTTTGATCAATGGGAGAAAAGCATTCTAACTTAAAAAGTCTTCACAAAAATATTACCAAGACTCCAATTTCAAAGGCGATGCGTAGTATTCCGGCCAACTGCTCCACGAAGCCACGAAAGACATGAGTCGGTTGATCGTTGGGAAAATCATTCTAACGCAACTTGAATTCTTCTTTCCGAAAAGGCATAGGCCCGGACCCACTATTCCAAAAACTTTCGTCCATAGCTAATCATCTTATCCGAAATTGTTGGAATAGTGCGGGCAATGACATCCACGCATTCACTACATTATTCCTCACCGAATCGAACCCTCTGTCCAGGAAAAGGAACAAGAGGAGCACATGGGGCGTTCTGACTTCTTGGCCATTCTTTACCTACCCTTGTTTAATTTGACAGGTCACCAACAAATACCAAAAATAATTAATCTAGTGTTGATGGAGGTGTTTTAAATGACTCGGAAAGGAACAGCATGAAAATTCTCTGGAGTGTGGACTTTTCGCGTGATTCGAAGGCAGCAATCCGATGTTTATCGGGTGTAGATTTTCCGAAAGGATCAGAAGGGTTATTGCTACATGTGATCTCGAAAAACGAAGAACTTCGAAGGTTGGGACATATTTCTGACTTCGCGATAAATTTGAGCCAACTTCAACAGAAGACCATTGAGCGTGTTCACCGAAACCTGAAAAAACTGGCCGATCGATTTTTGCCGTCAACGCTTTCACGATCCATTCTAGTGAGAGAAGGCAATCCGGGAAAAGAGATTTTAACCGTTCTCAATAAAGAACACCTTGATTTGGCGGTATTGGGTACACGAGGGGTTACCGGAATCAATCGTTTCCTGCTTGGCAGTGTGAGCGATTGGATTCTCCAAGAGGCCCCCTGCCCAGTACTTATCGCCCGAGGAGCTGGACGGAAAGAAAAGCGTGGCATGCGAATCGTCCTGGCCACGGATGGTTCTAGTAAGACTGAGATCGCAGTAGAGTTTATCAACCAGTTATCTTTCCCCCCCAACTCAGAGATTGTCCTCTTTCATGTCATCGAGCCAATCGACTATACGATAGTGCAAGATGATTATCGAACCTTAGGTCTCGGGCCTTCTGGTCTCCAGGAATTACAAAAATTAGTCAAGGAAGTTCACGGGCGACGAAAAAAATCCCAAGAATCCCTCTTGAAGCAGACCAAAAAAAGTCTAACCCTACGCAAGGGAAAAGTGGAACATATTGCCGTGGGGTATGCTGCCGAGGAAATTGTCAAAGCTGCCTATCGATTTCGGGCAGACTTGGTCGTCATAGGCTCTAGGGGGCTCACCGGCGTGAAGCGAACCTTGCTCGGAAGCGTCTCCAGTCGTGTGGTGCGCCATGCGCCATGCTCCGTCCTGGTTGTACGAAAAAATGAAAAGTCAAAAAGAGTACGAATCTAAAGATTGCTGGGCTTTTCAAAATTTCAAGAAAAAGGCAGGTATGCCATAATTTTTGTTACGCAGCTTGCTGTAGCTTACTTGCTTGAGGTTCGGTAAACCCGCGGAGCAGTCCTCCAATGACGATGGCGCGTAAGAATCCTGAGACTAAGAAAACCAAAGGGAGACTCGTGGTCAAAGAAATTTGTAAGATGGGCACGACGGCTTGGCTTGGTAAAGTGACAGCCAACCAACTGCCGGCCATAGCGCCAATAAACCATCCCAAGGCATTCGCCGTATTATAGACTGCCACGCCCATTGCCCGATCTTCGCGTGGCACCGCATGAAACACAAAATTCTGTAACCCCAGCGCCATCCCACTCCACAACACCCCGCCAAAGAAATTGATTGCCACCAAGTAGGGCACGCCGGTATGGAACAAATACAGCATCGGTAAAAATGGCACGAAGATCCCACACCAGCGGATCAGGGCCTTGGTTCCATATTGATCACTCAATCGTCCCCACAAGGGAAACGTGAGAATTTGTCCTAGGACTCCTGAAGCCAGCCAGAATGTATATTCCAGGTAACTCCAGTGCAGATCTTGTAACAGGTAAATCACGAAGTATGGACCGGCAATCAATACCGCTGCATGAAGGGAGCCGGAAAACAGAAGAAATTTTCCGAAATTTTGGCTGTGGATCCATTGCTTTGAGGGCAAGAGCGAAATATCAAGTTTGGGGAGAGCGGGAACCACGCTTTCATCCACTCGAGCCAACGACAAAGCCGAAGCGGCTCGTGCGGCTGCGGCAAAGAAAAAGAGTATGCCAAAACCGATAAGGGGCCGGCCTAGGCCCTCAACCCAATGCAACAACACCCCTCCTCCAACTAATGCCAGAAATTGTGTCATCGTCATAACGCGTGCGCGCCGACTAAAATAAGATCCCCATTGATGAGAATGCACCAAATCGGTCATGAGACTATTCCAGGCAGGAATGACCAGGTGCCCCATAGTGAAATACGCCACCGCACAACCAATGACCAGCCACGCCCCGATTTCAGGGAAGACCCACGGTAAAGCCAACAATGGTCCCCACATACACATTTGGGCGACCATGCCCGTGAGAATGACCGGCCGACGTGCCTGGAGTCGATTGAGTAACCAGACGGAAAGGAACTGGGCCCATACGCCTAGTGTTTGGGGAATGGCCGATAAAAGTCCAATTTGAAACGGGGAAGCATGAAAGATCAACGCAAAAGCTGAGAGGTACGATTCGCCTCCGCCTTGAGAAAGGGCATAAAAGAAGGCATCCCGTAAGCCATAGCGTTGTCCCCGTTTCATTCCAGGGTGTGATGAGAGATGGTCGTTCATATTTAGGAAAATAAAATAGAGTTAATCAGCATATGTCTGCACGATAGTAATGAAGGGAATACAGCTCGTACGCTTAACCGTGGTGATAAAATAACATTCCAAAGGAAGAGGCTATTTTGGGGGCGGCTAACGTGGAGACGTGTTTACATCAAACAAGCCAAGTTGGATTTCTTCAGCCTTGGTGAAGGGAATGGGGTATTGATCGGTGAAGCAGGCATGGCAGTAGTGGTCGTTCCGGCCTGGGGCAGCATTCAACATTCCTTCGAGACTTAAATACGCGAGACTGTCAGCGGTAATGTATTTTCGAATTTCTTCAATGTTATGACTGGACCCGATCAGTTCTTTTTGGGTCGGCGTATCGATCCCATAAAAACAGGGCGCGATCGTGGGCGGTGAACTGATCCGCATATGAATTTCCTTGGCCCCGGCGTTTCGCAACATTTTCACGATTTTCCGGCTGGTGGTTCCCCGCACGATGGAATCATCCACCACGACCACCCGCTTTCCTTCAAGCACATCCGGCACGGCATTGAGCTTGAGTTTGACCCCAAAATGCCGAATCGACTGTTCAGGCTCAATAAACGTTCGCCCAATATAATGGTTACGGGTTAACCCGATTTCAAACGGTATTCCGGCACCCTCCGAAAATCCCAAGGCCGCGGGCACTCCAGAGTCCGGGACGGGAATGACAATATCCGCCGGGACCATGGCTTCTTTAGCCAATTGCCGGCCCAACGCCTTCCGCACAGGGTAAACCGCATAATTGCCAAATATCTTTGAATCAGGTCTGGCAAAATAGACATATTCAAACACGCATTTGGCCGGAGTTTCCGGCACAATAAATGGGTGGTGGGAGGTCAACCCTTGGTCATTGACCACGATCACTTCGCCCGGTTCCACTTCGCGCACGAATTCAGCCCCAATTAAATCAAAGGCACAGGTTTCCGACGCCACGATCCAGGCATCTTTATAACGACCCAGGCAAAGAGGACGAAATCCATAGGGATCCCGTGCCGCCACCATCTCATGCTCCGTCAGTAAGGCGAGTGAATAGGCGCCTCGGACCAGAGAGAGGGCTTCGATGAGTCGGTTGAGGAAGCTCTCCCCTTTGGAATGAGCAATCAGATGCACGATGACTTCGCTATCGGAGTCGGATTGAAAGATGGAACCATAGGCTTCGAGTTCACTTCGCAGAACGGAGGCATTGGTGAGATTCCCATTATGCGCCAGCGCCAAATGCCCAAAAGCATAGTTAACGGTCAGGGGTTGAATATTTCGATGATTGCTTTCCCCGGCGGTGGAATACCGATTATGCCCTATGGCTTTCGTCCCCTTTAACCGACGAATCTCTTTTTTCGTAAAAATATCCGCTACCAATCCCATCCCTTTTTCCACGTTGAAATTGTGGCCATCGGTCGACACAATCCCCGAGCTTTCCTGCCCACGATGCTGGAGCGCATACAAACCCAAATAGGTCAGATTCGCCGCTTCCTTATGACCATAAATCCCAAAAACGGCGCATTCATCATGAAATTTATCAGGCATAATAAGTTCCGTGGGATCGGGATTCATTGAAAGGGAATTGGGAGAGGTTATGTGATTTTTCATAGTTCCATAATTTTAAGTTCGACTTGAACTTAACTTTAAATTTAGTCGTGAAGCTTGTGTTCTAAGCTGCTATTCCAAAGATCAAATAAATCAGTGACGGGCAAGTGAAGGCTGCATCCAGGAGTTGACCGCCCACCAGTTACCGCAATATCTAAGTCGACCCCACCAACTTCTCCCACATCCATGGCAGGAACCTCTCGTTCCTGACAGAAAGACAACACCTGTTTCGAATGTTCGGGGGAAATAGAAAGTACCACACGGGAGGGGCTTTCTCCAAAAAGCAGCGCATCCAATCGCTGCCCATCCGACTCCAGCTGAATTTTTCCACCCAAGGCTTTCCCGTCAACGACTTGAGGAGAGAAGCAACATTCGGCAAGTGTAACAGCCAGGCCTCCATCCGAACAATCATGCGCGGATTGAACCCACCCTTGGTGAATCATGGCCAGCAAGCAATCGTGAAGAGCTTTTTCCGTTTCCAAATTAAGCCAAGGCGGACTCCCCTGCTCCCGATAATGTACGATTTTCAGATACTCCGTTCCACCTAAATCTTCCTTGGTTTCCCCCAGCACAATAACGCGATCCCCAGGGTTCTTAAACCATTGGGTCGTGGCATGTTCCGCAGGCTCGATAAGCCCAACCATCCCGATAACGGGGGTGGGATAAATCGATAGCCCATTGGTCTCGTTGTACAGGCTTACGTTGCCGCTCACGACAGGAATGTGAAAGGCACGGCAGGCATCCGAAATGCCTTCGACGGCAAGCACAAACTGCCACATAATGTCCGGCCGTTCGGGGTTCCCAAAGTTCAGACAATCCGTTACACCAATAGGTTGAGCGCCAGAACACACCAAATTGCGAGCCGCTTCGGCAATAGCTAAGGTGCCGCCCATGTAAGGATTGAGCAGGCAATACCGGCTGTTACCATCGGTGGTCATGGCCAAGGCCTTGTTTGTGCCTTTAATTCGTACGACTGCTGCATCCGAACCAGGACGAACGATGGTATTAATCCCCACCATATGGTCGTATTGCCGATACACCCAGGACTTGCTGGCGATCGTAGGAGATTCTAAAAGGGAACGCAGAACAGTCTCGGGGTCTTTTACATCAGGCAGATTGTCAAAAGAGTAGGATTGCAAGACGTCTTGATATTCTGGTGGCTTTATCGGGCGCTCATATTTTGGGCTTTCGTCGGCTAAGGCCTTCGCGGGAATTTCAGCGACCACCGTTCCATGCTCCTTTAAACGCACAAAACCGTCATCGGTCACCTTCCCGACTACTGCCGCATCAATGCCCCATTTTTTGCAAATTGCCAGGACTTGATCTTCTTTTCCCGCCTTAGCCACCAGCAACATGCGCTCTTGGGATTCCGAAAGCATGAGTTCGTACGGGGTTATGTTAGGTTCGCGCCTGGGGACATTCGCCAGTTCCAGTTCAATACCCGTCCCAGCCCTTGAGGCCATTTCACAGGAAGAACTCGTCAATCCAGCCGCCCCCATATCCTGGATACCTGCCAAAATATCTTTATCCAAGAATTCCAGACAGGCTTCGAGCAAGAGTTTTTCCAAAAAGGGATCGCCCACCTGGACATTCGGCCGTTTCTTCTCCGAAGCGTCATCAAAACTGTCCGAGGCCATGGTGGCCCCATGGATGCCATCGCGCCCAGTTTTGGCGCCGATATACAACACGGGATTGCCGACTCCTTCGGCGGCACCTCGCAGCAGTTGATCTGTTTTCACAATGCCCAGGCAAAACACATTCACCAGCGGGTTTTTGCCATAAATATCGTTAAACACAATTTCGCCGCCGACCGTGGGCACGCCAATACAATTGCCATACCAGGAAATGCCGGAGATCACGCCTTTGAGTAAATGCCGGTTTTTTGCCTGATCCAGCTCGCCGAATCGAAGAGAATCCAGAAGCGCAATGGGTCTGGCGCCCATCGTGAAAATGTCGCGGAGAATACCCCCGACTCCGGTGGCCGCTCCCTGAAATGGTTCGATGAACGACGGATGGTTGTGGGATTCCATTTTAAACACAGCGCAAAGTCCATCCCCGATATCCACTGCTCCGGCATTTTCCCCTGGTCCTTGGATCACGCGCTCCCCTTCTGTGGGAAATCGCTTAAGATGAATCCGAGAACTCTTGTACGAGCAATGCTCGCTCCACATCACGGAAAAGACACCTAGCTCGGTGAGATTCGGCTCGCGTCCAAGATGTTTGAGGATCTGCTGATACTCTTCATCCGACAGGCCGTGCTGTTGAATCACCTCTGGCGTAATGTCAGTCGAAGAGCGCTGCATGGATTAGAAAATTAAAGTGAAGCTTTAGATGGCTGTTTGGTCTTTAATGGCCGATTTTCTTAAACTTATTCCCCTCCTTTGTAAGGAGGGGTTAGGGGAGGTAGAAAACTTCTAACTCATGAGAGCAGATCATACACGTTCCGAAGAAAAAAAGAAAAGATGTTGATTATATGTGGGGTTTCGTCCCCACACGACGAGTCCCTTTTGTTTCGGCAAAAGGGACCAAAACCATTTCCGCCCGTGCGCGGCCCTACGGGTGTCTGGACTACCACCACGAATCAAGGTGGCTCAGAAACTCGCGAATTCTATCCTGAGTCTTACCGGAGGACTCAAACAGTATTCGCCTAAAGAGGTAAGATTCGTGGCGGCGGCCCAGCCGCGCCCAACGCGGGGCGACCTGGGGTCACCATAATTTTTGCACTCAAAAATTTTCAACCAAAGGATTGATCTAAAAGGTAAATCGCCTAGGCGTCTCACATTAGGGCCAGCTTTTTGGACCTGTCTGGGTCCTCAATAAGATCATTATGTTCTTCATATAATTTTCTCAGCGTAGACAGGGCAATCTCTAAACATTCATTTCTTTTTTGAACTGCATCCTCATGTGATATTTCTATTACCCCATGCACAATCTGGCTTCTATAGTTATAGAATTTCACGATTTTCTTCTGTAAACCTAACCTATCCTTTGGCAAGTCCTTTAGAAGTTTCGAAATTGAGATAGATATTCTAAAACTTAACTCGTCATTACCTCCAAATAGGTTTTCCCACGCTATAACAGCGTCCACGAATCCATCAATGGGATTTGTGCGTTCATTGATTGCAGAAAGGATTCGCCGAATAGCTATTCTTATTGTCTCATCATTTGACGAATTTATAGTCGAAGACCAATGCTTTAGTGACTCCGATGACCCTGCGCTTAATAGATAGTGCTGCACTGGCGACCTTAGTTTGTTTGACCAAGATATGTTTGTGCCAAGACTTATGGGATCAACAATAAGTGTCCAAGCAGGCGTAATGCCTACTGGTGGGTTCCTCTCTAATGCCAAGGCAAATGTCAAACTCAAGTTTTCTTGAGTTTTTTCTAGTTCACTCCTCGCTTGTCTAAATTCAGGTGGCCATGTCAGCTTCTCATCTGCACTTGGCTGTAAAAAATCAACTTTGTATTGATACTCAGATTCTAGAATGAATCCTAAGGATACATTTTCTTCAGATAGAACAGACGGTCTAGCTGCTGAAGGTACAAGGTCCAGAATTTCTGAATTATATCCTCTTATTTTACCCCACTCGATATCTAGAGAATCTAGACTTTTCAAACCCACGTTATGAAATCCAATAAATACGGGAACCCTAATCGTTTTCCCATCAGCAACATCTCGAACCATATTTATAACTTCTTCAATCGGAGGTAAAAGAGCCTCTTTTGATATGGTTCCACGTAGCTGCATGAGCTCAAATGCATTTGAGATTAGCGTTTCCGGGAAGCCCGATAGCTGAAAACTACCACCGCGACCAGTAGATGAACTATAATACCCAATTGTCTCCATATCATTCTTACCAATTTTTGAGAATATTTTTTTCAATGAATCATCTTTTAATATTTCCTTAAATAGCTCATAACGAGCAGGTAATTTATATAATGCAGACCCTATCCGGAAAAAAGGATTTGCAAAATAAGAACTGTTAGACGGTGGTTTTATTAAAAATAGTGGATATATTTCGAACGCAAGGCAGGAGACTAAATAAGCAACTCTGTCTTTGCTCTCAATTGTAAGTGATTCCCCACCCAAATGCTCTCGCCATAAATTAAACAAGTGCCTCTGCCCTTCAAAAAGATCAGAAAAACTATGCATAATGGGGAAATCGACATCGCCTTGATCAATAGACTGCATCCTTAACTGGCGACAAATTCGAATATAGTCTTTAAGAACCACTGGTTGGTTTCCATCCAATTCAAAATTTCCATTGATTAGATCCTGGGCGTCTTGATTATTTATATTTAGTATGTATGCAATAATCTGATGCCCCATATTCTTCACAAATAGTGGGATCTCCACACTGCTCATTGTATCTTCCTCTTGGTTGTTAGGTGAATTCGTCATCATTTCTCCCTCTGTGCAGTATATCTGACCAATATCAAACCATCTAGGCAATGACTTCTTAAATAAATACATTGGGTGCGGCGGAGCTGGAGTGCCGAATCGACTTTTCGGCGAGGGCTGTTTGAGTGGAGAGGTGGCTTTGCACCTCGGAGCGAGTTCCCGAGCCATTGTGATTTGGTACGGAAGCGGAGGAACCCGGAAGAGAATGGTACGCTTTTTCGCAATTCTCTGGAGGGACGCGCACGGGCAAAAATGGTTTTGGGTCCTTTTGCCGAAACAAAAGGACCTCGTCGGCGGGGGCGAAACCCCGCTATAATAAAATCCTGGATCCCCGATAAAGAACGTCGGGGATGACCGATTGGGAAGATGAGAAAGGAGAGAGATTTACTTCGGATTTATCCCAATGATATAGGCGATCCAGGCGGTTTCTGGCTCTGCTTTTTTGACTCGTCGGTAGGTTTCTGTGCCTTTGCCTGTTTTTTTGTCGGTGCCTTCCCAGAGAAAGTGCACATCCTCGAACCCGGCTTCCCGCATGAGTTCCATGACTTCGGGCATGGTCCATAGTCGCCAGTCGTAGACAAAGGCATTGCGCATTTCACTGCCATCTTGAAAGGCATAGTGAATGCGGCAGGTGTAATAATGCGTGGCGGGGTCGAAGACATCCTGATCCCAGATAAAGGTGAAATTGCCGATTCCATCGTTGTCGCGATTTTTCACTCTCCGGGGCTCTTCTTGCATGACAAAGCATTGACTCCCCCCCCAAATGTCCACCATGAACATGCCACCAGGACAGAGAGACTGCTTGGCTCGTTTAAAATATTGGAGCAAGGTCGGTCGTTCTTTAAACACCATATAGCTGAAATTCATGGCGACTGTTAATTGTGCCTCCGAGGGATGATGATTTAGCACGTTCCCATTCACGAGATTGAGACGTTGTTGTTGATTGGGAGTCAGGCATGACACATTATGCTTGATGCCCCAATTGAGGGTAGGCCAATCCAAGTCCACGCCCATTGCATGGTTATCACGATGGGCTGTGACGAAATGGGAGGCCAAGGCCGCCGTTCCGCAAAAGTCCTCGCGAAAATGTCGAAGGGTTTGCCCGGTATATTTTTTGTAATGATAGGAGAAAAATGGAATGTCGCTCTCCGGGCCTTGGACACTTTTTTGATACAACACATGACGGTCTGCGAGTTTGGCCATCTTCAAACGACGACCTGATGGTGTGGCTTTTCGTTTAGTCAACATACCCTCTTTGTTTCTTTTTAATAGTGAATGGGTGGTCCTTTGCTGCTTATGGCAACGGGTGGCATCATACGGAAAGAAGGTTGCCAGTTTCTAGAGGAATGATGCCTTAACTGTAAATTTCTTTTGCGAGATGAAGTTGTCCGTTAGTTCTGAGTCACTTATAATCGAGACGAGTGAGGTTTTTCGCGAGTCTTTCAATTTTCAAGATTCGACCCAAGCAAAGTCTCAACCTCTGCTTGATGAAACCTTCACAAACAACACAGCTCACGATGACCTTAGTCATCACCCTGACATTTATTTATTCATCGAAAAAGGAGTAGACACATGGAATACGCACGGGAAGAAGCCAAAACCGATGTCCAGGATGATCCAAAAGCCCGGGAGCTATTACGCCAAGCGTTTGAAAAGACTTCGCGATGGCCTGAGGGGTTTGCCGGGTTTGAAGCGGATCTATCCATCAACGTCAACGGCGAAGTGACCAATGGCAAGGTCACCGTCAAATCATCCAAAGAGGTTGATGTCTCTTTGCCAAATGAAGATCTTCAAAAATGGGCTCAAGGCCAAATTTCAATGATTGCCACTCATCGGGGTCCAAGAAATTTCGAAGACTCTGATGGCAAGTACAACCTGTCTTTTGCTGGGCAGGAAAATCATCCCCAGGGGCCACGCATTAGTTTAGGCGACTCGATGGGGTCCACCTATCGTATCAAGGATAATCGGATTACCCAGATTAATCGCAAAATGCCCTATGTGGCGTTCACCATTAATGTCGAAGATAGCGCGGTGACTCAAGATGATAAATATCTTACGACCCGGTACACGGTGTATTACTTCTCCCCCAAGGATGGGTCTTTAGCCAACGTCGAAAGTTTTTCCGACACGCACACCAGAATGGGCAACGCCGACCTTCCCGCTACGCGACGGATTATCTCTTATGAAAAAGGCGAAATGGTCACGCGGCTGATCACGTTCCAGAACCATAAACCGTTATAAGGCAGCCCTTTGATTTCTGTAGCTGCAGCATCTCATGCTGCCCTTCGCCGAAGCGTTTTGCGTGTCTGCCTAAGAGGCGCCATGAGATGGCGCAGCTACAGATTTCTAGAAGAACAAAAATCGTTTATGGATCTTCGAACTGGGTATCCACGGAGCGTTCGCAATAAACTTGGGGAATTTGTGCACTTGGCCCGGATGATTGATAAATGCCGGGCCAAGCAAGACGGCCAGTTGGGTGAATATTTGTATCCGTGCCCAATGGACCAAAAATTTTTGGATTTTGTTGGTATAACCAGAGATGCGTTTTTTAATGCCGTTGGCTCCCGCACCGACGAGGAAGTCCTTCACTGGGTTCACATGAACGCCAAATCCCACACCCCTCAGGAAATTGAAGCCTGGAACACCGCCCTCCTGACTCGTGGTCCAAACACCGACGAAAAAGCCGAGTACTTCTTGAAAACTCGCGACAGCATCGACCCGACCCGCACCGATATCACCACCTGGGCTGATTTATTGGACCTGGACGAAGGCAGAGAGGTGCCGATACGAAAGTAAAATGTTTCTGAAAAGACCGTGTTTGTTACGACAAACCCTGCCCGCTGGTGCCGCCACCAAAGCCGCCGAACCCGCCACCAAAGCCGCCTTGGCCAGTTCCCCAATATTCACCTCGCCGCCATCGTTGAAACGGATGTCGACGTTCGGGACGAGTGAAACGCCAGAGTGCAAAGAGCATCGCCACCACCACAGCGACATTCATCCAAAACCCTGCGCTTGATTTTTTCTTTTTAACCGGATCTTTGGTGACTTTTCCCGACGCCGCCGAGAGTCCGACCACCGTTTGGAATATCGCTTCCCCATAGTTGGAAGACTGAAACATGGGTATGAGGTGCTGCTCGGATAATATATCAAGCTGAGGTTTTCCAATGACCGGGATTAAGGTTTTTCCCAAGACTACCACCGCTTGCCGTTCATTCAATGAGGTCAATAGCAGAATCCCTTGTTCTTTCTGTGCTGTGCCAATTCGCCATTCTTCATACAGCGCTTCCGCATAATTACGAGCATGGGGATAGGGTTTTACGGTGGGGATGGTCACCACAATTAATTCCACCCCGGTCCGGGTTTCTAATTCCTTACACACCCCACGAATCCGCGATTTCCATTCCTGATCGAAGAGTTCGGCAAAATCACTCACATAACCCCGTGGGGTTGGGAATGTCTGTTTTTTAATGCCATACGGCGAGTCAGCCCAACACACTGGAGTGACAAAAAGACAGACAATCAAAAGGAACAACGGAAAACGTTTCATGATTTTCCCCCTTGGAATCTTCCCTCCTGATCAAGAAGGTCGACCCGTGCAGTTAAGGCTTCCAAGGCCCCAAGATATCGGTTCAGAAGATTCGGGAAATCATGTTTGCCGGGGGTGCTTTGTCCGCGTTTCAATAACCAGACTTCATGAAACGCCCCGGGGTCAAGATTTAATATAGAGGGCATCCGTTTCAGAATTTCATCGGGAGTGCCTTTGGAAGGTTGTTCCATCAACCGATACAACCCCCGCAAACAGGGAATTACGGTAGTCAACGAAATGGGAAGCAAGGCATGAATACCTTCTGGATTCCCTCGGGTTTCGACAAATTGTTGGCGGACCCGGAGCAAGTTTCCACGGATTTCTCGTTCACATTCAATGAATAAATGTCGACCTTCGATGTGCAGCTCGGGAAAAGGATCTCGGCCGGCTAATAAGATATGGTGATCTTGAATCTCATAAAACTCTAATGGAAAGGTTTCGAGAAAACTCCCTAATTCTTCCCGGGTAAACATGAGTGGAGCCAAGATGCGTTCCTTAGACCATCGACGGTTCAGTTGGCTACATCGCTCCATTATATTCATGGTGAGATGCTCAAACACCATAAGGATGTTCATATTGGATCGGTCTTGCAGATAATCACCACGAGCCAAACTGCCATAAAGGATAATGGCGCCTACATCTGCACCAAGAGATTTCGTGGCATCACGAAGGTACGCATCCAGGGTACGTTGCGCCCGCTCTGGCATTTTTTCCCAGTTGGTCGGAAATTGAGACATCGGTGAATTGGGTTTCTTGAACCTAGAGTAAAATTAGTGAAAGCCTGCCTGAGATGGGAGTTGATTCGCGCGTGGATCAGGGAGAAATCCGGCTGCTTGCAGTCGGTCGATCATTCCAAAGGGCGGTGTCTTACGCAATCCGGCAGTTGCAGTCAGGACTTGATATTGCAATCGCCGATTGTGATCTAAGGTCGAAAAGACCCGGTTGCGAAGCCAAGCCAATAACGGATTTCCTGTATTCCAAAACAACACCTCTTCATCCGCCAATCGCTGAAGCATCTCAACTTGTGGACGCCGTTGCGCCTCAAAGGTTTTGAGTGCGTTGGCGGTGAAGTCGTCTTGTGAAAAACACGAGGACAACACTTTGGCCAACACTACAGCGTCCGCCATGGCCTGCATCCGGCCTTGTGAGGCATGGGGATTCATTCCATGGGCAGCATCTCCGATTAACACTGCGCCATCGGCTACCCAGGTTTTGGCTCGAGCACGGCCCGTCCCCATATACGCGGTTTGTTCCCAAGACTGTAAATTCTCAAAGGTGCGCGCGAGGCCTGGATAAATGGCTTTCCACTTTCGTTGCAAACTTTCAATGCCTTCCTGTTTCACGGCCTGAAGCGAATTTGAGGCGATCATATAGAACACATAGACCTGATGGCCGGCTGCGGGAAACACTCCAAGAATTTCATTTTCTCCAAGAAAGTACTGGGATTCTTCCAGTTTTTCAGGACAAGGGAGAATCGAAATCAGGTAACTTTCTTTGTATCGATGCAATTGAGTGGAAATGCCCAGAGTGTCACGAACACGAGAAAACGGGCCATCTGCGCCTACCGTCACTTTGGCAGAAATGCGAACGGGGGTTCCTTGGGTTTGGGCCTCGACTCCGGTGACCGTATTCCCTGTTTTGACCAGTGATTTAAAGCTCGTGTCATACCACAGCCCACCAGGGTTGTGTTTTTCAAGTTCGGCAAGCACGGCATGGTGGACAGCATTTGGAAGCGTTACCAATGCACGGTTATAAGGCGGTGGAAGGAGATCATAATCAATGGTACATAATCGTTCCCCGCCCATTTGCCGAAAATGAAAATGTCGAACGGATTGGACCGCCTCTTTGGGAAGCTTGTCCAAAAGTTCTAATTGATCAAGGATTTGCTGGCCGTTGGGTTGAAGAATCTCGCCCCGTAGCCCGGTTGGTGGGCCAGGACTTTGTTCCACAACCAAAGTTTTGATGCCCTGTTTGGCGAGGATCAGGCCAAGGATTGCGCCGCCTCCTCCAGCGCCTACGACCACCACATCGGTTTGAATATCCATAGGGTTCGAGTTGGTTTTTTCGACGATTTGCAGAAGGAATTTATTGGGAATTTCCCCTCAATTCTGAAAATGGGGAAACCTTACTTCTATTCAAATATATCTTGGAAATGGTCCCCAGCCTCTTCCCACGCCGGCAGATTGGTTTTTTTTAACCACTCCTTGAGGAAGACTTTCTGGTCCTTCGTCAACATTTGCTTAATTTGGTGGGTTCGTCCCTGCAAGGGCTGCAAAAACCCAACATTCTTTTCCGGATCCAATGTCGCTGTGCGCACATACACGTTGGTGTAAGCCGTGGGGGCATCTTCTTCCCCCTCCCCTTGTAGCCACACTGACAAGTATTTGTCTAAATTCAACCCAGAACTATCCAACGCCGGATCGGTTTCATGAAAAAGATCGTTTTCCGTTTGGGGCAACGGGTTGGCTTCATGGGCCCGGAAAAGAAAATTATGATTCCACATAGATTTGGCAGAGCACTAGTTAACCCTTTGATAATACGACCTTCTCTGAAAACCATAGTGTCAAGGACTTCAATTGAAAGTCAACTTCATTAAGAGCGGAGATGGAAAAATTTACCTACTTGATAGAAAGTTCTCCGGTCCAAGGATTGGCAACTGGGCATTCGTCTAGGATTTACTCACTGGGGAGAATTCTGGTAGGGTGAATTCAGGTTGTCCGGTATCACCATTTTACGAAAACGTTGTCTTGTATTGGCCTAATATTTGTTTAGAAAGTTTCCCTAGAGGAAGGAGCGAGAATTTATGAAACGATTGATTCTCTTGTTGTTCGTATTGAGCTTGGTGTCTCTCAGTGGTTGTGCAAGTTCTGGCGAAGTCACCAAACTGCGATTGTACGACGTGATGCATTCCACCTTGGAAAATGCTGGAGGAAACCTTTCGGTTGCCGTGTCCGGATTTGAAGACAAACGACCTCCCGCCCAACATCTTGGGTCCCACTACTGTTTTTTCGGTGGAGTCAATCATTTCGACCTCATGGACGGTAATCTGAGTGATGGCCTCTCCACGGCCTTTGTGAATTTTCTGAACAAATCAGGATTTAAAGCCTCTGGTAAAAATAGTGGGCCTGCTGATGTTCGCATTACAGGCAAAGTCACCAAATTTACGGCGAATGCCAAAGGCCAGTTTCTTTCCACGAACATCAATGTTGATGCCATCATGGAATTCACCATTTCTAATGTGGCCGATGGCAGCACGGTCCGCATGACCATTGGTGCCGGCGGAAGTGACGACGTAATATTTTTCGGCCCAGAGGATCTTGAAAATTTGGTCAACGAAGTTCTTCAGGAGGGGTTCGAAGAATTAGTCGAAAAAACATCCGTGCAAGGAAAAACCTTGCGAAGAAAAGTGTAAGCCGTTTTCTCTCCTTTTCTCTCACCCTTAGAATTTTGACGGGGCGGTTTGGCTATTGCCCCCTACCGTAAATCCTCCCAGCCGGTTTTTCATCAGTCGGTTGGGAGGATCTCACCTTAATTCAACCTACTTATGGAATTTTCAAAGGCCAAACACACATTCCCCTCTACTGGAAGGCCAATTCGACAAAAAACCCATCAAGAATTTTTTGTTATTTTGGAAAAAAGAATTACTTGCTTTTCCCTAGATAAAAAGCTATAAACCGCCTAACTGGAGGGATTGAAATATTGAAATTTTTGTCAAGATTTTGAAGTCCAGTTTTTAGAATCTACACGGTACTTCTGGCACGTATGGAATCATCTCAAAGCCCGCAAGCTACCATTTTGATTGTGGAAGACGAGGAAGGTCCTCGCGAGTCTCTCAAAATGGTGTTAAGCCCTCACTTCAATCTCTACTCCGTGGACAACGCCGAGGTTGCCCTGAATATCCTTAAGGAACAGGAGATTGATTTAGTGACTTTGGATTTAAAGCTTCCTGGCAAACAAGGCATGGATCTGTTGCAAAAAATTCGTGATGAAGGACGTGACACGGAGGTTGTGATTATCACGGGATACGGAACGTTGGAATCCGCGGTGAATGCCATTCAGCACGGCATTGCTGCCTATATTACCAAACCATTTAATATCCCTGATCTCCTCGGCGTGATTCATAAAGCCCTAGATCGGCGTCGACAAGTGGATACTTTGCGAGGCTCGTTAGAAGCCTTTAGCTCTCTTTGGGTGCCCGCGGGAGAGCCTGCCTCTCTCACTGAGAAGCTCCGGACACTCCTTGGAGCGAAAAATCCTGAGCTAGCGCAACATGCTCAGCGGGTTCATTATTACACCTCCTTGCTCTTAGAGCATATGGAATTGCCAGCTAAAAGTAAGGAAGGTATTCAGTTGGGGGCACTTCTGCATGATATTGGCCAATTAGGGTTACAGGGCCGATTGGCCTTGGGAAACTCTGAACATACGACCGAGGAAAAGGAACTCCTCGCCTGCCATCCAGTGATTGGGGAACGGATGCTTCAATCAATGACTTTTCCTGAAGAAACTCGTGACGTCATTCGATCGCATCATGAGCGATTTGACGGAACGGGGTTTCCCAATCAGCTTCAAGGGGAGGCCATTCCTTTAGCGGCGCGTGTTGTGGGAATTGCCAACACTTTTGACAATCTTGTCTCTGGCGGGGTGGACACCATGCCGGTAACCGTTCCGGAAGCCCGTGAATACATTCGTCAGGAAGCCGGGAAGGCACTTGATCCAGCTCTTGCAGACTTGTTTGCCAAGATTGTTGGATAACTCTGAACCGTTCTGATCCACATCGACATCTCCCGTGTTGAGATGGTTCAGAGTTGGCTCACCCCCCGTCCAAAATGATTTTATGAGTAAAATTCACCAAACCCCACAAGAATTAACCGACGAAGTCACGACGCTCAAAGCCCGTATTGCGCAACTTGAGGCTAGTGAAGTCAGACGAAAACGTGCGGAACTCACGTTGCGTGCTGCCGCGGAAGAATGGGAACAGTCTTTTAATGCCCTAACCGATGACGTCATTATTTTAGATAAATCCGGAACGGTTCTGTGGGCGAATAAAGCGGTTCGTGATCGGTTCGAGGGACATCATGGAAATATTCTTGGGCTTGACTATCGCGTACTGTATTACGGGACCGTCAACCCAAATGTTCGCCCTCCTTGGGATTCAGTGTTACAAGGCGCATTATCTGCAGCGGTAGAAATTCCGCTTCCCAAACTGAATGGATGGTTTTCCGTTTCCTGCTATCCCTTGTACGACATTGAAGGAAAGCAATGGGGAGCGATATCAATTATTAAAGACATTAGTGACCGTCGGCGTGTAGAAGAGGCCCTTCGGGATATTGCTCAGGGGGCCCCTGCTGCTGGTGGCGCCGCGTTCTTTCGGGCTTTGGCTAAAGACCTTGCCAAGGCCCTCGATGTTCAATACGCATTTCTGGCGGAGCTAAACGAATCTACCCTTCAAGAAGCCAAGACCGTGGCAGTTTGGGCCCGAGATCATTTTACGGATAACTTTGCATGGAGCTTGGTGGATACTCTAGGTTCGCAAATCCTTCAAAGTAAATCGCCTTGCTGGGGAAACGAATGTCAACATCTCCATTCCAAAGATCCGTTATTAGTCAAATGGAACATTCAGAGTTATATTGGCATTCCCCTTCAAAATTCTTTAGGCCAAATCATTGGGTTAATCGTCGGAATGGATTCGGAGCCCGTGCGGAATTTGCCGTTGGCTCAATCCATCCTTGGAGTGTTTGCCGTTCGTGCCGCAAGTGAATTGGAACGCAAACGTGCTGAAGAAGCCTTGCGTGACAACAAAGAACGCTATCGAGCGATTGCCGAACATGCCTATGATTTAATTTTTGAAATCCGGCCCAATGGATCTCTTCTGTATCTGAGTCCCAGTTGTGGAGAAGTTCTTGGATACGACCTTCAAGAATTTCAGCAATATAATTTTCTCGACCTTCTTCATCCTGAGGATCAAGAATCTCTCAATCCTAACTTTGAAAACAATATTCGTTTATTGCATGACTGGCAGATGGAATGCCGATTACATCACCAATCAGGAGAATGGAGGTGGTTTGAAAGCCATGTTAAACCCTTCCGGACCACCACAGGAGATATTCTTGCCGTTGTCGTATCCAGAGATATTACGGAACGGCGACGAATCGAGGAGGAACGTCTTCGTGCCACAAAATTAGAATCCATTGGTATTTTGGCTGGTGGGATTGCCCATGACTTCAACAACATTCTCACCGCGGTGTTTGCGAATATTGGTTAGGCTAAAATGTTAACTACCAAAGAATCAACGGGATCGAGTCCGACAACCGTCGAGCGATTAACCGCCGCCGAAAAAGCTTGTCTCCGAGCACGGGACCTGACCAAACAGTTGCTGACGTTTGCTAAAGGTGGAACTTCGGTCAAAAATCGCGCCTCTGTCATTCGATTAATTAATGATACGGCCGGCTTTTCCCTGCGAGGATCAAATGTTCGGTGCGATCTGATATTGCCTGAAGACCTGTGGTCGGTGGAGGTCGATGAAGGACAAATGAGCCAGGTAATCCAAAACCTCATTATTAATGCTGATCAAGCCATGCCGAATGGAGGGGTAATCAAAATCGTTGCGGAAAACATCGCCGTGGACAATTCTCAAAGTTTACCCATTCAATCCGGTCAATATGTCAGGGTATCGATTCAAGACCAGGGTACTGGCATTCATCCAGAGAACCTTTCCAAAATTTTCGATCCCTATTACACCACTAAACAAAAGGGCAATGGCTTGGGGCTCGCGACAACCTATTCAATTATTAAACGCCATGATGGTCATATCACGGTCCAGTCTGATCTTGGCATTGGCACGACCTTTGTCTTTTATTTACCGGCCGTCGAAATGGGTGGGACGGAAATTGTCGTTGAAGAACAACGTTTCACACATGGCTCTGGTCGTCTGCTCGTGATGGAAGATGAGGAAGATATTCGTGATATCCTTGGGACGATGTTAGTTCATTTGGGCTATGAAGTAGATTTTGCTTCTGATGGCATTGCCGCCATTGAACTCTATCGGCAAGCTCAACAGGCAGGGCAACGATATGTAGCCACCATCATGGATTTGACCATTCCTGGTGGGTTAGGCGGGAAAGAAGCCATTCATCAACTCAAAGATCTTGATCCAGATATCGTGGCGTTAGTCTCCAGCGGTTATTCGAATGATCCGGTGATTGCCAATCCCGAACAATTTGGATTTAAAGGCATGGTGGCAAAGCCCTACAATCTTTCCGACCTAGGTAAAGCACTGGATCGGGCTTTAGGCCAGGATGACCAGACTAGCAATTCATCTTCCTGAAGAGAACTCCCGCGCAATATCGTCGGGAGAAAACACCCCTCGCTCCGTAATAATTCCTGCGACATACTCCGCCGGAGTGACATCAAACGCAGGATTGACAATTTTCACATCTTCAGGAGCAATTCGAGGACTTCCATGGACGGATAAAACTTCCTCTCGACTTCGTTCTTCAATAGGAATGGCATCGCCGTTTGGGGTGTCCATATCAATGGTTGAAGACGGTGCCGCGACATAAAACGGGATGCCATGAGCTTTCGCTAGCACTGCCACGGAATATGTTCCAATTTTATTAGCCACATCTCCATTGGCAGCAATCCGATCCGCTCCTACGACACAAACGTGAATTTTTCCCTGTCGCATCATGGTGCCCGCCATGTTATCGGTGATTAAAGTCACAGGAATTCCATCTTGCATTAATTCCCAAGCCGTGAGCCGTGCGCCTTGGAGGACAGGTCTGGTCTCATCAGCAAACACTTCAATATTTTTTCCAGATTCCCACGCTGCCCGAATTACACCTAACGCCGTCCCATATCCCGCAGTGGCCAGTGCGCCGGCATTACAATGTGTCAGAATTGTCTGCCCATGCTGAATTAACTCGGCCCCATATCGTCCCATCGTTCGACACATCTCAATATCTTCCTGACAAATCGCTTCCGCTTCATGAACCAAGCATGCCTTGAGCTCTACAATTGAGAGGTTTGGTTGAAGCTCTATCACCTGCTTCATTCGATTAATGGCCCAAAACAGGTTCACCGCCGTCGGTCTGGTGGACGCCAGATGATCCCCAATCTTGCCGATGGCTGTTACAAATTCTTGGCGGTCGGTACTCTGAACAGCATTTGCTCCTAGGGCTATCCCCATAGCGGCAGTCACCCCAATGGCCGGGGCGCCTCGCACACGAAGTTCACGAATGGCATTGGCCACCGCCTGATAGTCTCGACAGTCTAGGATCTCAACTCGGCCAGGCAACTGGCTCTGATCCAATAACCGAACCACGCCATCCTTCCACTCTACGGTTGGAATCATGAATTGCGCCCTTTTCTTTCTCCGTTCTCAATCAACGTCTGAGTCCTGTTTGGTTCCATGCGACTTTACCCTTTGATATTTCCGATGGGCAAGAACTCGGCTACTTTCTTTGTAATGCCGGCTGTTTCAACAGCTTCCACAATCTGGGAAATATTTTTATAGGCAAGCCCAGCTTCTTCTGCCAACCCTGACATGGACACCGCTTTCACTAAAATCCCGCGTTGGGCCATCTCCTGTAATAATTGACCCCCACGAACTTGCCGTTTGGCTTGGGCCCGAGACATGGTTCGCCCCGCGCCATGCATGGTAGACCCAAAGGATTCCTTCATGGCCTGCGACGTTCCCACCAAAAGGTAGGACCCTGTTTCCATCGAACCCCCACAAATCACCGGTTGCCCAATCTGCCGAAAGGCATCAGGAAGTTCAGGGCTGCCAGGACCAAAGGCCCGCGTCGCTCCTTTTCGATGTACGAGCAAAGGTTTATTGAAGTACTTTTCAACCTTGGCAATGTTATGTGCAACGTCGTACACCTGATGCATACCCAGAGATTCTGGAGATTGTTGAAAGACCTTACCAAAGGCTTCTCGTATTTGGTGAGCAATGACCTGACGGTTTGCAAACGCCGTATTCGCGGCACAATTCATCGCGGCAAAGTATTCCTGTCCCTCGGTGGACTGAAAGGGAGCACAGGCTAATTGTTGATCTTTAACATGAAGTCCATAGCGAGGCATCGCTTTTTCAAACGTTCGCAGATAATCCGTACCAACTTGGTGACCAAACCCTCGAGAGCCACAGTGAAACATGATCACGATTTGGTCATGTCCGTGAATACCTAGAGCTTCAGCGATCGCATGGTCATAAATTCGATCGTGGTGAACCACTTGCACTTCCAAGTAGTGATTACCCGCCCCTAAGGTTCCCAATTGATTCATACCCCGTTTCATCGCATGTTCAGAAATACAATCGGGATCCGCGCCTGAAAGACAGCCGCTTGCCTCAGTCCGACTGAGGTCTTCATCCCATCCATATCCCTGATCTACACACCAGCGAGCGCCCTTTCGCATAATCTCTTGAAATTTCTTATTGTTGAGTTTCACAAATCCTCTCGCCCCAACACCTGCTGGTACGGTACGAAATAATTCAGTCATTAAGGCATCTAATCGTGGACGCACATCGGCCAGGGTCAAGTCTGTTCTGATCAATCGCATACCACAATTAATGTCATACCCCACACCGCCTGGAGATATAATTCCATGCTGCAGATCAAATGCTGCAACCCCTCCAATAGGAAATCCATATCCCCAATGGCCATCGGGCATACACAAGGCATATTCCTGAATGCCTGGCAGGCAAGCCACGTTCGTTACTTGTTCAAACACACCGGCATCCATATCTTGCAATACTTTTTCCGTGCCATATATACGAGCAGGAACCTGCATGCCAGGCTTTTCCGATTTGGGTATTTCCCACAAGGCCTCGGAAATTCGATTTACGGTCATGGACGTTGAAAATTTCATGAAGAACCCTATTTAAAACTATTACACATCGACCACCACTCGAGCTTGATACTTGCCGAGTTCGGCATGTACCTCATACAGATGCTTAGTAATCGCTTTGACATCGGAGCGAAGTTCCTGAATCTTTCCATCAATCTGATCACCAAAAACCATACCGCGAATATGCCATGTGTGAGAATCAAGATCTTCTTCTACGTCCGCCTTAATTTCATGATACACAACTGCTTCTGCATCTTTGAGAAACACCAAGGTAGAAAGCCATTCAAACAACAGCTCATCCAAGGAGGCTTGGGTCAACCTGACTTCATGCGACCACTGAGAGCCAACTGTGAAGGGATCAGCCATCAAATTCAATAGCGCCTCCCCAGCGGCCATGAATAATTCCGAGGGGGTATCTCCCCATGCATCAAATGCCATATCGGCATGGGCTACATTTTCAATAAACTGAAAGCCTCTACTCATTAATTGGGTAGCAAATTGTTAATATTGTTTAGGTAAATTGCAAAAGAGAAAGCACCCGACAACCGAAAGATTGATGCTACGTTGAAGCTTATATTCACAGCAGAGAACTAACTAAATTAAATAGATTAACTCAAAACGTTATTGCCCCTTCCCTTTATCAGCCTTAGGAGGGATATCTGAATCTTCAGTCTTCTTGGGAAATAAAATATTTTTGGGAAGCGAAACCGTATTTTTGAGTACATTAAATGCTGCCCTTGTAAAACCCGTTAATCCAGCTTTAAATGACTCCAATGGAAGGGGCTTAATCACTGGATCTTTCAATGGTCCCTTAATATCGAACAGGGCTATATGACTATTTTTTTGTTCACTTTCAAACAATATTCGAAATAATGAAATTTTTTCCAACAAATCAAAATAGGCTCCTAACGGACTTGCGGCCACAGCAAGATCTAATTGGTCATCAACAAGATTATAGGTGCCCGCACCCGTAAGCTTAAGAATAGGCCCATCCATAAAAATATCTTCAGAGGTAATAATTCCGCTGCTAATCCTAAGAGTGGCTGATTGCTTTTCGAACGGATACCCATCTTTTTTTAGATCAACTTTCCCTTGGAGGACTGCCGGAAGGTTCATCAAGGCCAACATTTTTGGTATCACGGTGCCACGTTGAATTCGACCATCCCTTACAAGAATTTTCAAATCCCCATTGAGCGTAGGAAAAACTCCGCGGGTATCGTTTCCATTTCCCTGAACCATTCCCTGCATAGAAAGAGTTCCCGTCCAGAATCGCTCGTCGAGTCTTTCGGCACTGAGAAAAGTCGTTTGTAAAGTTTCAAAGGGCACATCCTTTATCTTGAACCACGTCTTGACAGTCGCCGGTTGCCGGACCGGCAGATGAATGAGAAATCTTCCTTCAAGACTTCCTGAATCGGTTTTACCGGTTATTTGGTCTACCCCCACAAAACCATTTTTAATCCGCAGCCGACCTTTGAGATTTTGTAACTGCAGATCTTTATACCATGCACGAGTAAAGATAAGGTTGCCACCAACGGTATGAGTTGCCGCGATGGTTTCCAACACATCCCGAAGGGGGGAACGCTCCCCCTTCGGGACTAACAGATCAATATCAAACTCAGGAGCGTTTATCTGGAAGGTCACCTGTGGCGTCGAATCCCAATTTTTTATAGACCCGGCGATCCCCGCTTCACTATCCTGCATTTGAAATTGCAAACGCTGAACAACCGCATCATGACGAGCCAATTTCACACGAACAAACACATTCTGCATCGGGCTATTCAGTCCATCCACGGGAACAACGGCATCGCTGAGTACCAACCATCCATCTTTTTTCCATTGACGCCAATTGTCCCCTTTCCCGTCAATTTTCAAGGAAAACTCCATCGCCCCTTTTCCTATGGCTCCATCCAACAATGTCAGACCCGCCGGCAACGATTGGAATTCGAAAGGGGACGCCGTCACCGATGCTTGGAACTGCCCCATTTTGCTTTCGTCAAAGAAGCCGTTTCCGGAAAGTGTCAGGGGAGGAATGGCCAAAACCATTCGGTGTGCCTTCAGGCCCAATCCCGCGCCGAATTCCAAATTGGCGTTGAATGTGCCCTTAACTTTTAATTCCTTGCGGAGTACCCCCTTCAGATTCAGGTCGAGATTTTCAAGATTCCATAAAGTTTGAATACGGGGACGCTCCATTGGACCGGAAAGAGTAGAAACAAACGTAGCGGAGCCAGACACCATTTCTTGATAGGGTGAAAAAAATTCCTTGAACTGAGATTGGAGATCTTTGGTAAAAACTCGTCCACCAATTTGAAAATTTTCAAATGCTGGGGCATTGTGGAAATTGATACTGCCTTCTACGGTTATGGGACTGGATTGGAAAACCCCTTTAAAAGAAGTAAAGTTAAGAAGCTTGGACGAGAAATTGATGGTTCCAGATACATTACTCATGGCTCCCTCAATTCCAGGAAGACGAAGCATCACGGCCTGAGGGTTATATTGAGCCTGCACAACAGCAATGTGGGCAGGTTTGTCAAGAGGACCGGCCAGGCGGATCCTTAGTTCCCCACCCCCCTTCTCCCCCATAAATCCTGCCATGGCATGATTGGGAGTCGTCCACTCAAAGAGATTTTTTAGAAAACTGATAAGTTTCTTCGATGGAACCTGCCCCTGAAGTTCGGCGAAGAGCCAGGGACCTTCTTCCCGGAATTCAATTTCCCCAGATCCGGAAGATACAGGAATAGAATCATAGATTCCTGAAAATTCTTTTAATTGTGCCCCTGATGGATTGAGCACCACTGTTCCCTGAACCTTTTCTGCTACACCCCAGGTCTTTCCCAAATCAAGATAACCTTCGGAAACTTTAAATTCCCCAATCAGATCAAATTTCCTTCCTGGGGAACTGGAGGTGGATAGGGTCGCCGATGCAACTTCCAGTTTGGCTTCCAGTGGTTGATTCATGATGGCGTCATGGATTTCATTTGGGATCAAATGTATCGGAACGATCTTCAACAAATTTGTAACGCTTATCGGCGCACTCGTCCATGTCGCAGAAACCGTAGGAGAAACTTCAGTTTGTAATCCTGAGATATTGACCTGTCCTTGTACATTGATGGCATCCGTTAAGACGATGACATCGGATAACGTCAAGGCATACCCATTTTGGTCTGGTGCATATCCGATCTGTCCTTGAATTTGCAGGTGGCCATGCGGCTGGATTGGAAAATCCTTAATATGAAAAAGTCGAGCGAATTGGATTAACTCCCCCTCTTTCAGATCTAGGTTCGTTCGAACCTCAACCTGAGGGCCTGTAGTTTTTTCTCCCGATAATGGAGTTGCAAAAAATCCTTGTGCTTCAGATATGGTGCCTTGGATGGAGAGATTCGATTCTCCCCGTTGATTCAGATCTGCGACAAGCGAAACTTCCATTGGTTTTATCGCAGATAGGTTGGAGACATGCATGACAACATGTTGGAGCGTAAGTGTTTCGGGATTAGTCACGTCCAAGGCATCAATGATCTGAATCGTTCCATTTTCAATTGTCAGCGAATATTCAGCGAGGAAGGCACCAGCTTCTATTCCTCCTGCTGGGCGATTTTGTAGAAGTGAATTAATGTTCCATTGCCCCAATTCATTGCGTCGAAGATAGATCTTGGGATTTTCAATGACTAAGCCTTTGGGAATGACTTCATCCTGCAATACCGAAAGAAAACTTAAATTCAATTGAATTTCTGAGGCTTCAACAATGGGTTTACCTTGCTCTGATTCAAGAATCTGAAGATCCGTCAAGGTTAACCGGGGAAATGGGAAAAATGTGACTCGGACCTCCCCCACTCTAAGATTGGGACCAAAGGCGCTCAACATCTGTTGTTGAACCACCCGTCGCACCGTATCAAGATGAAAAGTGAGAAGATAGCCAACGGCCAGCGTCCCGAACATCACCAAAAGGAGCAACATTAAAATGGTACGCCGTCGTGCGGACATCCTGTCACGCATAATCACTACTTCTCCTTATCTGTTCCATAGTAGTTCGTGTCATCCATTCTAACAAAGGCCTGACAAAGAATCTTGTGCTTTTGAGTAGTCTGCCGGATTTTCCATTTCACATACCTCGGTCCGTGGTCCTTGACACTCTACACCGTCGCCGATATGGTCCTCACCCAACTGATTGTTTGGCCCGGTGATGGAACAAATCAGCAACCTCCACGACATTCATTCGACCATTTGAACACGCTTACGGCCTAGAATATGAGCGCCTTATCTCTCAGTCCTCGACTGCTTCTCTCTCGAACACTTACCTCTTCATTATTGAAACTGTACGACTACCCACACCCGGGTTCGCCACATAAAATTATCAAAGGCTACGACAAGGCCCATGCACTACGGACCGCAAAAATGTGCATGGCCGTCGCCTTGTCCTTACATCATGATCAAAACCTTGTCCGCCACTATCAAATTGCTTGTTTACTGCATGACCTAGGACGTGCCGGGTTGGATCAACATCTATTTGGAAAAATTTGGTCTTGGGCCAAAACGCATCGCATTCCAACTCGCCCTGCCGAATGGCGAGCCAAACACCCTGACACTCCATATGGCAAGGAAGCCGAGGCATTTATTCGGATATACCGTGAGCAATTACAAAAAGAAGGGATAATTATTGATAAATGGGCCAGCGAACAAATCGAAATGCGTTTAGGCTATGCTCGACGGATGAAAAGAGTCCTTCGCTGGCGAAAACCCCAACTACGACAACTTGGAATTTCGTGGCATCGATGGATGGAAAAAGTTATTTTGTATTACTATTATCCAGAGCTCATGCCGCAAACCCCTAAGTGGGTTAAGGAGTTTGGAGAGATTTTAGTGGCCTGTGAGCAACTCGAAGCCTACAGCAATCGGCAACGCGGGAAAGATTACTATACGCGATCACAGGAAAGTTTCAAAAGTGCATTTGAGTACCTCAATTCCTTACAACGAAAAAAACAGTTAAGCCAAAAGGTTGTTACGGCCGTGAGAGCCTTGACGGCACAGGGACACTTTGATTCAATTCTTCAAGCTGCCAAAGGGGCGGCCTTGACATCCAATGACCTTCGGTTTCTTCGATCCTTATCATCCTAGTCACGACTATGGCTGTTCTTACCCATCACGTATCTCTTCAGATGAAAGGTGATTCTCATATTGAAAATATGACATCTCAAGTACGTCATCTGCTTTCGGATAGCGACTTGAATGCAGGCATTGTCACCATTTTTGTGAAACATACGACCGCCTCCGTGTTGATCATTGAAGATGAACCAGGACTTCGAGCAGATACGAAGACGATATGGGATCGGTTAATACCAGCGGACCCGACATGGCAACATAACACCAGAAATCCTGGAGAGGTGAATGGACACAGCCACCTTCGAGGGCAATTCCAGGGGCAATCAGTCACCATCCCATTTATGGAGAGAGAATTAGCGCTTGGAACCTGGCAAGAAATTGTGATGATTGATTTTGACACACGCGCTCGGACACGAGACCTTATCATTCAAATCATGGGAGAATAAGATTTTTGGTGAATATGACTTCTTGCGTAAATAACCTCCTTGAGAGAAGACCTTTCCGTCCTGTTCTCCTCAGGATCCTTACATTTGGGACGATGCTCTTGGTTCTGTCCATCACTTTATCGGGATGGTCATACTGGAAAAACTCTCAGACTCAGCCACAGGAATTTTCGTGGCACACTTCCTCTTCCCCATTTTTCAGACTGGTGGATTTGGGAAATGATGAACTAGAAAATATTTCTATTTTCGAACGTGCCACCAAATCCGTGGTCTTTATTACCAATACTGCCATACGTCGAGACATTTGGTCGCTCAATACCTTTGAAGTTCCCCAGGGATCGGGGACGGGAATCATTTGGGACAAACAAGGGCATATTGTGACAAACTTCCATGTTGTCTATGGAGCAGATTCCATTGAAGTGGTCCTCTCGGATCAATCCACGCACCAGGCCCAAGTCGTGGGACTCGATCCAGATCATGATTTAGCCGTCCTACGCATTCGCACGGCCAAGGAACAGTTGATTCCCATCAACATTGGGAATTCCCAAGGGCTACGAGTGGGGCAAAAAGTTCTGGCTATCGGAAATCCCTTTGGATTGGACCATACCCTTACCACCGGTGTGGTGAGTGCATTGGATCGAACCATCAAATCCATGAACGAACGAACCATTGAAGGCGTGATTCAAACCGACGCGGCCATCAATCCCGGAAATTCCGGAGGTCCCTTACTGGATAGCTCGGGCCGATTGATAGGGATCAATACCCAAATTGTCAGCCCTAGTGGAGCCTATGCTGGCATAGGATTTGCCGTCCCTGTTAATACGATCACCCGAGTCACCCCTCAATTAATCAAGTTTGGAAAATTGATTCGTCCCGGGATGGGAATCTCTTTAATTCCTGACTCCATCGCCGCTCGATGGGGCATTCAAGGTCTCATCATTGCCAAAGTGGAACCTGGAAGCCCTGGCGAAAAAGCAGGATTGCAAAGTGCCAAGGAAACTCGGCTTGGTCGAATACAGCTTGGAGATATTATTACCAAAATTGATCAAGAACCCGTGAAAGTCTTTGATGATTTAGTCCGAATCCTTGATCGGCACAAAATTGGAGATCGAATCACTGTGGAAGTGCAACGAAAGGGCAAACCCCGCAATGTGGTCGTTGAGTTGCAAGCCATTAATTAATGTCTCTCCGCCCTTCTCCCCCTGACAGTGAACCTGTTAGTGACTAGCCGTATCAAAATTGAAGGGTTATTGGCTCCTTATTTGCTCAAAACCAGAAAAAATTGTATTTTGAAAATAGATCCTCTTCCTGAATTTCATGGAGATTGAACATGACACAGATTCAACAAAGTCATACTGAAACTCGCCAGCATGTGAGACGTTTCACAATGTTTCTCACTTTGACGATTTGGTTTTCTATGTTTAGTGGGTTGGCGTGGGGTAATTCAGCCAACCAGAAACAGCTGGTGGAGAATGCTAAACATACATTGGAAAGTTTCATGGAAGACCCCAACCTCACTTGGTTTCAAGAACATGTGATCGATGCCAAGGCATTACTTATCATTCCTCAATCGCTCAAAGGCGCGTTTATCTTTGGTGCGGAGGGTGGGAGTGGAGTCCTCATTGTCCGTGACTCCGAAACCCATGAGTGGAGCCACCCAGCTTTCTATGTTTTGGGAGGCTTAAGCTTCGGATTTCAATGGGGTGGACAAGCATCGGAGGTCATTATCATGGCCCGAACCGATGGGGCAGTGGAAAAACTCTATTCTTCTTCCTTTAAATTGGGCGGGGATGCCTCGATTGCCGCTGGGCCCTATGGAGGCGGAGTAGAAGGATCAACATCCGCCAATCTCCGCGCCGACTTCCTTTCATTTTCTCGTTCAAAAGGCGCGTTCGCGGGAATCTCTTTTGAAGGAGCCGTAATTTATTCAAGCGAGGATTCTAACGCGGCCTATTATGGAAAACCCGCCAGGCCCATCGATATTTTCGTCAAAAAGACGGTGAGCAATCCTCATTCCGATGGCCTGAGACAGGCCGCCAAAAACGCGGTTCATTAACGCATTGACCTGTTCTTTCTTTTTTCTGCCTACCAAATAAGAAGACCCCCTAAAGATGGCAAGGCATCTCAGGGGGGTCTTATATCGAACTCTATAGAACTCGGCAAAAGGGTTAAGGAGGTGCTTTTAGCTTTGAACCGCTGGAATAATCACAACCTGGCCATCCTTATAGTCTACAGTGACTGAATCCCCATCCTTCACTTCTCCCTTGACCAACAATTTCGATAATGGGGTTTCCACATCATGTTGAATCAACCGTTTCAAGGGGCGAGCACCATAGACTGGATCGTAGCCACGGGTCCCTAAATCTTCTAATGCTTCAGGCGTCACCTGGAGTGTGATTCGACGGTCAGCTAATCTCGCCTTTAAACGAACTAACTGAATATCCACGATTCGACTCAACTCGTGAGCCGTCAATGGATGGAAAACGACCGTTTCATCAATACGGTTTAAAAATTCTGGACGAAAATGATGTTTGATCTCATGAAACACCAGTGTTTGCAATTCTTCATAGGAACGACCATGTTGCTGGGCTTCTAGAATTTCTTGGCTTCCGATATTTGAAGTCATGATCAGAACCGCGTTTTTGAAATCCACCGTCCGTCCCTGTGAATCAGTGAGCCGTCCATCATCTAAGACTTGAAGCAATACATTAAATACATCATGGTGAGCCTTTTCGATTTCATCGAAGAGGATGACAGCAAAGGGACGACGACGAATGGCCTCCGTCAACTGGCCACCTTCTTCATAGCCCACATATCCGGGAGGGGCTCCAATGAGCCGTGCCACGGTATGTTTTTCCATGTATTCGGACATATCGATCCTGACGAGATTGGCCTCATCATCAAAAAGGGTATAGGCCAAGGCCCTGGCCAATTCGGTTTTCCCGACACCCGTTGGGCCAAGGAACAAGAATGAGCCAATGGGTCGATTCGGATCTTTGATCCCTGATCTTGCACGAAGCACCGCATCCGCGACCGCTCGAACTCCTTCTTCCTGTCCCACGACTCGTTGATGAATTAAATCGCCAAGCTTCAAAAGTTTTTCCATTTCACCCTGGAGTAACCGACTGATGGGAATGCCTGTCCATCGACTCACCACTTCGGCAATATCTTCTTCATCAACTTCCTCTTTTAATAGACGTGACGACTCACCTTTATTTTGGTCAAGACGATCTTCTTCGGCTTGCAGTTCACTCTCTAGTCGAGGTAGTGACCCGTACCTCAACTCAGCCACGCGGTTTAAATCATATTCCCGCTCCGCTTTTTCAATCTGATGCCGCATATCTTCAATCTGTTGGCGAATGTGTTGCAATCGCCCCACCGATGCCTTCTCGGCATCCCATTGTGTCTTGAGCCTAGATAACTCCGCACGCTTTCCTTCAAGCTCGCCTTCCAAAGTTTCCAACCGTGCCTTACTTCCCGGGTCTACCTCTTTTTTTAAGGCTTCCCGTTCAATTTCGAGTTGTAACACCTTGCGGGAAATTTCATCCAATTCCGCCGGCATGCTGTCGATTTCCGTACGAAGCCGCGCCGCGGATTCGTCGACTAAATCGATGGCTTTATCAGGAAGAAATCGATCACCGATGTAGCGATGAGAAAGGCGAGCCGCTGCTACCAAAGCGGAATCCTTGATCCGCACTCCGTGATGCACTTCGTAGCGCTCCTTGAGCCCACGCAGAATGGAAATGGTATCTTCGACCGAGGGTTGTTCCACATACACCGGTTGAAACCGTCGCTCCAAGGCTGCATCTTTTTCAATATGTTTTCGATATTCATCAAGAGTCGTGGCTCCGATCAGATGGAGCTCTCCCCTCGCCAATAAAGGCTTTAACAGATTCGCGGCATCCATGGCCCCTTCAGCGGCTCCTGCTCCCACCACGGTATGCAATTCATCAATAAAAAGGAGAATTTCACCTTGGGATGATTGAATTTCTTTCAAAACAGCCTTTAATCGTTCTTCAAATTCCCCACGAAATTTGGCCCCGGCAATTAACGACCCCATGTCTAAGACAATAAGGCGTTTCCGTTTTAACCCTTCGGGAGTGTCTCCCTTCACAATCCGTTGGGCAAGCCCCTCGACAATCGCCGTTTTCCCAACCCCCGGCTCTCCTATTAATACCGGGTTATTTTTCGTACGACGCGAGAGAATTTGAATCGTCCGACGAATTTCTTCATCCCGTCCGATGACCGGGTCGAGTTTCCCCTGGCCTGCCAGACGGGTGAGGTCTCGTCCGTATTTTTCTAACGACTGGTAAGTCCCTTCCGGGTTTTGACTTGTGACTCGTTGATTTCCACGAACTTTTTGTAATCCTGCCAACAGTTTATCTCGGGTAATACCTAATTCTTTGAACACCCCAGATTCTTTCACCATGGCCAACAAAAGATGTTCAGCACTAACATACTCATCTTTCAGGCCTTGCATTTCCGTTTCGGCATTGGTGAGCAGATTTGCAGTTCGCTGGGTCAAATGAATCTGTCCAGGAGCAGAACCCGCCCCTTGAACCTGTGGAATTCGCGTAAGAGCCTTTTCCGCCGCGGATTTTACCGCAGAAAGGGATACTCCCGTTTGCTCAATGATGGGACCAGCTAAACCCTCAGGCTGTTCCACCAACGCCATTAATACATGCTCGACATCAAGTCCTTGATGATTTCGTCTCATGGCGATGGACGACGCTGCCTGTAAGGCTTCCTGAACTTTCAATGTCATACGATTCATATCCATGGTCGGTGACTCCCTTCCCGCAGTATTTGATCCTTCCCTTTTGTAGAGATAACCACCATTGGTGCCAGATCAAGTCATGAGGAGGGAAAAGTATGTGAGGATGCCTGTCTCGCCCACATATTTCCCGCCAGAGTGGCCCTTACCCTCCGGAAAATTTCTTGTATCCCTTGTATCCAATGATATCTGTTAAAAAAGTATTGTATGAAAAAGCTCTTCAACTTGCCCAGTAACCGTCCGATAGTCTGACAATAGCCGCAAGGGATTGCCTTGAAGAGTTTTATGCGTGTGGCCCATACGCACCGCACATTTGAATAGTTCTGATTCTTGAGAAGGGAGCGTGTGGGTTTGGAGTTCATGAACCATTTGAAGTTTATGTTCGACGTCACGAAGATAGAGGTAATATCTTTTGAGTTGAGCACCTTGCTCAGGCGAAAGATGTCGAAACTCGATAAGACGTTTTAGGCCTTTTAGATTATTGGGTTCAAACAACTCCGGCTCTTCTGCAACATGAAGCAATTGGAGCGTTTGAACAATAAATTCAATATCTCGAATCCCTCCAGGGCTCAATTTGACGTTTCGATCTTCCTCACCTTTTCGGTGCACTTTTTGATGTATCTGAGTTCTTAGGGTACGCACGGCCTCAACGATATTCGAGTTGGCATTGGGCTCTTGCCCTATCACAAAGGGCTGGATTTTGCGTAAGAACGTCCGTCCTATCGCTACCTCTCCGGCAATGGGGCGAGCCTTTAGAAAGGCTAAACGTTCCCAGGGACGTCCCCTTGTCTGGTAATAGGTAACCGCTTCACCAACAGACCACGCCAATGGACCAATGCCTCCCTCTGGCCGCAATCGCAAATCCACCCGAAACAAGAACCCTTCGCCGCTAGACTGGGACAATACCTGGGTCAGTTTCCTGGCGAGGGCTTGAAAGTAGGCTTCATTGGTAATACTGGATTGTCCAGTCTTGGCGTTCGTGTGCCCATGACTAGATTCGTAAATATAGACCAAATCAACATCTGAACTATAATTAAGCTCTCCTCCACCGAGTTTTCCCATTCCCAGAATGGCAAACCGAGTTTGAAAAGATTTGCCTGTGGGATTGGTATGGTGCGGAATCCCATGCTGTTGCTCCATCTCAGTTTTCACAATTTGATACGCCGAATGGATCACAATTTCGGCGAGTTGAGAAAGTGAGACAAAAGTTTCCTGGACCTTCGCCACTCGAAATAAATCCCGAGCCCCAATGCGAAGCATTTCTCGGCGATGAAATCTTCGTAAAATTTCTATCTTTCGGCCACCGGAAGTTACAACGCTCAGCGCCTCATGTAACATTACCTGGAGTCGCTTTTTTGTAGGCCGTGTTTTAAGAATGCGTTGGTCTTCCATCCAATAAATCACCATGGGGTCACGTATAATCGTTTCGGCCATGGCTGGACTATTACCGAATAACACGCAGAGCAACCGCAAAAGATGTGGAGTGTTGGATAAAAAACTAAAGACCTGGGCCCGGGCATTCCCTGCTTCCAGGTATCGTTCCCACTCATTCAATCCCTGGTCAGGATCGGCGGTATGGGAAATGGTGTGCAAAATACTTGGGAGAATCCGAGCAAGCAATTGTCGGCTTCGCGGATCACCCGCCATCGATTGCAAATTGGCATCAGCCTTTTCAATATCATGAAACCCATAGGGAGTGAGTAATCGGGAAACCTCGTCCCGTGGTAAGTCTCGCGCCAAAAGAAGCGGCGTTGGGTCAGGCCGGTAGGTGAATGTGGATTTTGAGGGAAAGGCCATAGGAAAATAAAAATAGTAAAGCTTGATTATAGAAGGGCAGACCAGACCTTACAATGCCTAGACTTTTCGGTATACTGAGGAATGATGAACACTTCTCCCGACCTGACAACGTTACAGGCACTTTTGCCAGCTGTTGACACACGCCAGATCCAAGATTTTCTGGATCGGATGGATCCGGATTATTTTTCTCAGTTTCCTCTTGAAACCGTGAGCTCCCATTTGGGCCTAGCAAATACCCTCAGCCTAAAACATCCCTGCGCTCTTCAAATCCTACCTGATAAACACAAAGCAAGATTTCAGTTAACACTGGCGGCATATGATTATTTTGGAGAATTTGCGACGATTTGTGGCTTATTGTCAGCCTACGGATTAGATATTCGAGAAGCCTATATTTTTACTTATCTGGACGAAACCCCACCACCCTCCTCTCAACCCAGATCATTGAAGGTCATCAAATGGTCAGCCAGACGCAAGTCTTTCCATTCCGGGTCCTCCCGCAAAAAAGTCGTGGATGTCTTTTATGTCCAAGTACTTCCCGGGTACACCTTTTCAACCGAGGAACAACAAACGTTCTCAGAAGAACTTTTAGCAATGATTCGTTTGTTAGAGGGGCACCAAACACAAGAAGTACGACAAATGGTCAATCGAAAATTAGTTGAAGCCCTTGGTAAAAGGAAAACTCCCCTAGCCAATGTCGTTCATCCTGTGGAAATTCAGTTCAATAACACGTTGTCTCCGCGAGATACTGTTATGGACATTGGAGGCACTGACTCTCCGGCCTTTCTCTATGCCTTTGCCAACGCTTTGACGATGCGGGGTCTGTATTTATCGAAAGCTACCATCGAGGTAGATGGAACACGAGTTCGAAACCGCTTTTACGTGAGAGGTCGCCAAAATCAAAAAATCGTTACCGCGGAGGAGCAACAAGAATTAACTATCGCAGCCACCTTTATCAAAGAGTTTACGCTGTATTTAACTTGGGCTCCAGACCCAAGTAAGGCCCTCGCACATTTCGATCAATTTCTGGATCAGCTCCTAGATACCCATCCGACGAAGAAACAATTTACTTGGTTGAATAAAAAAACCTCTCTGGCCCAACTTGCGCAATTATTCGGCACCAGTGATTTTCTGTGGGAAGATTTTCTCAGACGGCAACATAGCAACCTTCTCCCCATCATGGAAGACTTCCACAAACACACGGGACCGCCGTCGAAGGCTAAATTGAGCAAAACCCTGCGCAAAAGACTTGGCAAAACCAAACGTCCAGAAGCAAGAAAGTCCATTCTTAATGAGTTCAAAGACGAAGAGTTGTTCCGCATTGATATGGACCACATTCTCAACAGTACGCCGCTACCAAAATTTTCCAGTAGTTTGACCGTCCTCGCCGAAGTTATTTTGGATCAAGCGCTTATTGAGGCACAAACCGTTGTGAATCAATCAGGGACGCCACCAAAAACAAAAAAAGGGCAACCCCTTCCCTTGGCGATTTGTGGATTGGGAAAACTCGGCGGTCAAGAATTAGGCTACGCCTCGGATATCGAAGTTGTGTTCATTTATGATGTGCCTTCTAAAACCACTCCAAAGAACTTGCCCAACATTGGTGAATATTACGAACGGCTCATTCAGGAGTTTCTTCATTGGATTGAGGCCAAACAGGAAGGGATTTTTCAAATTGACACCAGACTTCGCCCCCATGGAGAGAAAGGTTTGTTGGCAAATTCCTTGGAGGAAATTCAACGGTACTACGCAGAAGATGGAAGCGCGGCGCCTTTTGAACGCCAGGCCTGGATCAAACTCCGCCATGTTGCGGGCAACGCCGCTCTTGGTCGAAAGGTGGAGGCCCATCGAGATGTCTTTGTCTACAGCTCAGTTTCTTGGCCCCTCGACACTGCCCTACATTTACGTCATCGCCAAATTCGTGAACTGGTACCTCCAGGGGCCATTCATGTGAAATATAGTCCCGGAGGCTTAATTGACATTGAATATACCGCGCAATATTTGCAGTTAATGTATGGCCACACGGAACTCACCTTACGCACCACCCATACCCTCGATGCCTTGCAGGCTTTACAAAAATCGCAACATCTGTCATCCCAGGACGAACAATTTTTGAAAGACGATTATGTCTTTATGCGAAGAGTCATTGATGGGCTTCGCATTGTGCGTGGAAACGCCAAGGATTTAGTGCTACCCGAATCGAATTCCGAGGATATGATATATCTCGCGCGTCGACTCGGATATATCACGGAAGTGTGGAAGGAGGGTGCGAGAACTTTCGAGGAGGATTTAAAAGAACGGATGACACGAGCCCACCAAATATTCACGAAACTATTCAGCACCAAAACATCGAATCCAACAAGCTCACCCTAGCTCTTCCGTGTCCACTTCACTCATAAAAAACACGCCCCTCTCTTAATTTTTCAAGAGAGGGGCGTGTTCATTCTCACCTCTCACAGAATAAGAGGTAATGTCACAACCTTGACTAAATATCGTAGTACATGAAAAATTCGTGTGGATGAGGACGAACTCTCAGAGCATCCACCTCATTCTCCCGTTTATAATTGATCCAGGCCTCAACAAGATCTTCCGTAAATACTCCCCCTTTGAGGAGGAATTGGTGATCGTTGGCCAAATTATCTAAGGCATCCTCTAAACTGGCCGGAAGCGTGGGAATATTGGCCGCTTCTTCTGGTTCCAGATCGTACAAATTTTTATCCATGGCTTGGCCTGGATCAATTTTATTTTGGATGCCATCAAGTCCAGCCATTAACATGGCACTAAATGCTAAATAAAAATTCGCCGTGGGATCAGGGAACCGAACTTCAATCCGTTTGGCTTTGGGATTGGGGGAATACATGGGAATTCGAATTCCCGCGGACCGATTTCGACTGGAATAGGCCAACAAGACGGGAGCCTCAAATCCTGGCGTCAATCTTTTATAAGAATTGGTTGTGGGATTCGTAAAGGCCGCTAATGCCGGCCCATGCTTTAAAATGCCTCCAATATAGTATAGGCACATCTTTGACACCCCGGCATATTCTTTTCCTGCGAACAACGGCGTTTTATCCTTCCAAATACTTTGATGCGTATGCATTCCCGTACCATTATCTTTGAACAGAGGCTTTGGCATAAACGTCGCCGTCTTATTGTGACGCTTGGCTACATTTTTCACGATGTATTTATACCACATCATTTTGTCAGCCATGCTCAGCATGGTGTCGAAACGCAGATCAATTTCCGCCTGTCCGCCTGTCGCAACTTCATGGTGATGCTTTTCAACATGAATCCCGGCCTTTTCCATTTCTCGGACCATTTCCGAACGAATATCTTGTTGGGCATCGGTGGGCGAGACAGGAAAATAGCCTTCCTTGTGTCTTGGGCGTGCGCCGAGATTGTGCCCTTCCAACCCGGAATTCCAAATGCCTTCTTCGGAGTCGAGAAAATAATATCCAGAATGGCTATTTTGATCATAGCTCGCATGATCGAAAATGAAGAACTCCGCTTCCGGTCCCCAAAACGAGACATCCCCGATTTTGGTGCTCTTTAAATACTGTTCTGCGCGTAGAGTCACACCCCTTGGATCACGCTCATAAATTTCTCGGGAAACAGGATCTTGCACATCACAAATCATACTCAAAGTAGGAATTTCCATAAATGGATCCATTTTGGCAGTGGATGGATCAGGAACCACCAACATGTCACTATTTTGAATCATCTTCCATCCACGGATCGAAGACCCGTCAAACCCTGAGCCATCTTTGAATAAATCCATGGTCAGTTCTGAGGTGGGAATTGAAAAATGCTGCCAAGCACCCATCAAGTCCACAAATTTCAAATCAACCATTTCTACTTTGTTTTTTTTGGCAAAATCCAACACTTCACGCGCGGTCATTCTCAACCTCCTTCAAATAATGTTGTATAAATCTCTTAAAAATCTAAAGCGGTCATGTGTTTCTCATCATCTTAAAACAACCAATGATTGAGTGCTGGATTACGAATAAGCCCGTTCATTATGTTGGCTCAGGTCTAACCCGACATTCTCGTCATCCGCAGTTACTCGAAGACCAATGGTCACATCCACAATTTTCAAAATAATATAAGTCCCCACCACAGAAAAGATCATTGTCACAATCGCCAATCCAGCTTGGATGCCAAATTGGCCAGCATTGCCGAAGAATAATCCTTGGGCTCCAATCGATGCAAACAGCCCAGTTGCGAGAATTCCCGTAAACCCGCCGACGCCATGAATCCCTACAACATCAAGAGAATCATCGTACCCGAGCCGGGTTTTCCAAATCACCGCAACATAACAGACCACCCCTGCCACGAGCCCCACGAATAATGCAGAAAGTGGTCCAAGAAATCCAGCACCCGGAGTAATGGTGGCTAAACCAGAAATCATTCCGCTGGCTACCCCCAAAATAGTGGGTTTTCCCTGATTAATCCATTCCGCAATCATCCAGCTGAGCCCGCCGGCACAGGCCGCAATATGCGTGGCCACAAACGCCGAAGCGGCGACCCCATTGGCGCCTAACGCACTTCCTGCGTTAAATCCAAACCACCCAAACCATAAGAGCCCCGTTCCCAGCACGGTCATGGGAAGATTATGTGGAGGCATGGCTTCCGTACCAAGCCCTTTTCGTTGGCCAACGAGAATAGCACAGATTAACGCGCCGAATCCTGAGCTGATGTGCACAACCGCCCCCCCGGCAAAATCAAGAAATCCCATTTGCGCCATCCACCCTCCACCCCACACCCAATGGGCCAGTGGTGAATAAATAAAGGTGGACCACAGGACGGCGAAGGCCAATAAAGCCGTAAACTTCATACGTTCAGCAAAACTCCCGGTAATGAGCGCGACTGTAATCGCCGCAAACATGAGCTGAAACACCATAAACACCAGATGAGGAATGCCCGTCCCGGGAAAGGCCTCCACTCCAACGCCCATCAGTCCCAGATGGTCCAATCCTCCTATCACACCACCGACATCTGGACCAAAAGCCAGGGTATATCCCCACAGCACCCAGACGATGCTAATCACGCATAAAATGATCGCCGTATGCATGATGGTGCCCAAGACATTTTTGCTTCGGACGAGGCCTCCATAAAACAACGCCAAACCAGGGAGGGTCATACAAAGCACCAGGGCGGAAGAAACCAAGATCCATGCGGTATCTCCAGTATCAATGGCTGAGGTCCCTTCCTGGGCCCACACAGTCGAAATACTCAGGCTTCCTAATGCCACCATTAAGAGTAGCCAGATTGTGCACTGTTTGGCTCGTTTCACAAGATCACCTCGGTTTAAGGTTTATCAGTCAATATTTGTACGATCGTTGATGCGGCATCCCTAGAGAGGAAAATCAAACAGCCCCTTCTCCAGATTCCCCTGTTCGAATACGAATCACTGTATTCACGTCGGAAACGAATATTTTCCCATCGCCAATGCTCCCCGTTTTCGCAGCACGGGCAATCGTTTCAATCACTTTTTGTTCGAGGTTATCTGGGATCGCCAACTCCAATTTAATTTTTGGCACGAAATCGATTTGATACTCCGTACCCCGGTAAGTTTCTTTATGCCCTTTTTGACGACCAAATCCTTTCACCTCGGTGACGGTCATTCCTTGAACACCTAGCTCAATCAATGCATCTTTGACTTCATCAAGCTTGAACGGTTTAATGATGGCTTGAATCAATTTCATTTCTCGCCCCTCTCTCTTAGTAGATAGGACGGATCAAGGCCCAACGAATTTTTCTGTCATATCGTTGAACCCTGATCCGCAAATTCCCAATTTTATGCATACGCGCGTTCGCTGTGTTCACTCAAATCGAGACCGAGCGCTTCTTCCTCTTTGGTGACTCGTAGCCCAATAGTCATGTCCAAGACCTTCAAGATGATAAAGGTTCCAATGAAGGAAAAAATCCACGTCGCACCCACCCCTACCAATTGAATGACCACCTGTCCCGGATTTCCGAAAAACAATCCGGTGCCTCCACCAACGCTGGCAAAGAGCCCCGTAGCAATGGCACCCCAAGTTCCACCAATACCATGTATCCCAAGCACATCCAATGCATCGTCATATCCCAACTTACTCTTCCACATCACTGCGGCATAACAAAAAACGCCACCGCCTAATCCCACCCAAATAGCGGAAATGGGTCCCACGAAGCCAGCTGCGGGGGTGATCGCGACCAACCCGGCCACCGCACCACTGGCCGCACCAAGAACCGTAGGTTTCCCACGGTAGACTCTTTCGATGGCAATCCACCCAAGCGCACCAGCGGCCGTAGCCACATGTGTGGCCACAAATGCACTGGCAGCCACACCATTGGCAGCTAAGGCACTACCGGCATTGAATCCGAACCATCCTACCCAGAGGAGAGCCGCACCCACGATAGTAAACGGAAGATTATGCGGGGAAAGATTTTCCGATCCATAGCCATGCCGCTTTCCAAGCACCAACGCTGCGGCTAAGGCGGCTACCCCTGAGCTAATATGCACGACAGTGCCACCAGCAAAATCAAGTTCTCCCAGCCCTGCCAGCCAACCGCCACCCCAGACCCAATGGGCCAACGGTGCATAAATGAAGGTGGCCCAGAGAACTGCAAACAGAGCAAAGGCACTAAATTTCATGCGTTCGGCAATCGCTCCACTAATCAAGGCGACCGTAATTCCGGCAAACATCAATTGAAACACCATAAAGGCAAGTTCTGGGATGGCGGTACCGGAGAAGGCTTCGGTTCCTACTCCACTCAGGCCAAAGAATTCGAAGCTTCCCATGACTCCGCCGACATCAGACCCAAAGGCAATTGTGTAGCCCCAAAACACCCAGACTATGCTGACGATACAGACCGAAATAAAACTATGCATCATGGTGCTGAGAACATTCTTATTGCGCACCATTCCCCCATAAAATAAAGCTAACCCCGGGATGGTCATTAAAAGCACCAACGCTGAGGATGTAAGAACCCACCCGGTATCGCCAGCGCTGATTGCTTGGGCCTCTTCCACTTCTTGTGCGAAGGTGGAAGTTGGTACAAGTACTAGTAAAAATACGGAAATTATTATACTTAATATCCTATTAAACTCGTTTTTCGTATAGTTCATGTCCCCTCCTAAGCTTCCTTAAAAGAGGAAGATAGTTTCAAAGGCCAAGGTTTCTTGATGATTGACAGCACTTGCACCGGACTGAAACGTATTTTTGTCGGACTTATCATAACGAAATTCTAACCGGGTAATTAATGGCGGAACAGGTTTAAACTGAAGGGTAACTGTCGATTCCCAAAGCGTTTGGGCAACTCCTGCCCCTGCTACAGCAACACAGGTATTCGACTTTCCCACGGCAGAGGCCCCTGGGCCTGTTGGTGCAGTAACCAAACACGTCCGAGAACCTCCGGCATCCTCAAAAATTTCTCCCCTGATGTGCACTCCCCACTGATCCGTGAATTCATGAAGGGCATAGGCTGCCACTCCATTCCATCGTGCAGTCCCTCCACCTGGACCTACCGCTTCCTGGTTGGCATAGTAACCTTCCAAAGCAAAAGACGTTTGATCAGTGGCCTGGAAGGTTGCTATTCCGCCTGCAAGAATTAAATCGCCTTTCGGCCCAACCGTCGCAGGGGCCACCCCTGGAAGTTCTGGTCCCCAAAATAAGAAACCCGTCAAACCGACTTTGTCATTTGGATTTATAAAAAGGGCCGTCTCAACGGATTTTCCTCTATTGAAGTCCCCAGGACCCTGAGTAAAAGAATCAATACCTCCAATCGCAAAGGCCACATATTCATTAAATGCATATGAAGCCCGAATTCCTGTCGTCGTGAAAGGCTCACCAAAACTAAACATGAAAGAGCGAGAAAAATTAGGATTTAAAGGGCTTTCAATGACTTCATACCCGATCAGCGTATTTTGTCGGCCAAACTTTAAGTCCACCCCTTTTCCCAAAGGCGCAATGTATTGGACATACACCTCCTGGAAATCAAACTCATCACCAAAATCATCCCCTCCTGTGAATTGGGAGTCTTCACCAAAATTTAACTTTACGTGAAACCCTGCACGGTCAGTCATACTCCCATCGTGTTTTCCTTCTCGTTCCAACACTAATTGCGCAAGATTTACTCGAAAAGACTGAGCATCAGTATCAAACGCGCGCAATTGATTGACCTGATTTCCAGGATTATTAAAATTATGCGTGTACGACACATCCACAAAACCATAAAAAGAAATATCCAATTTGTTAGCTAGAGAATGTTTTTCCACATCCTCGCGCTGAACTTTTTCCAATTGTTTCAAGACATCCGAAGGGTCACCCTGGGCTAAGACCTTGGAAATTCCTCCAGGTAAAAACAGCGCACAACACAAAATAAGGTTAAGGGTCATTATCATCCGAGAACAAAAAACTTTTAAATTCTTCATTTTTTCTCCTTTACTTTTTAAGCAGATGGAGCGAAAGCGGACGATTTCTCAGCATGCCGACATTGGCCAGGTATGTCATCGTGGGTTTATCCGTTAGGCGATACAAGAAATACATAATCGTGAATATTTGGGTTCGGGTTGAAAGCTAGCTATGAACAACAGACCATCCTTGATGATTTTTGTCACGCATTAAACCTAAATGGACCAATTCAAGCAAAAAAAAAGCCCCCAACCTAGTTATGACAGGCTGAGGACTACATTGTCCTAGTATTATATTTTCCACCCCCACTGAAACCTCGCTGTCCCAATGGTGGGAGTATTTATAATCGGCAACTAGGCAGAAAGTCAAGAAAAATTTTTATTTTTTGAAAAGCACGACAAAATAAAACTTAACATTAATACTTTCCACATTTGAATGGGGCCACACCTCGCCCTATTTACAGGCTCTTCAATATGGTACAAATACCTTTCCCTAGATCTTTCGAATGCCAATCTTAGTTATAAGATTACTTGATGAAGTATCGCTCATCACCTTGCAACCTAGTTTTCTTTTCTAGTTGAAAATCATGCTAAAACTATGAGTTCCATTCCCCCGTCAAATCCTGATGAAATAGATCCTTCCGCAAGTGTTTCGGAAATTCCCAAAAATCCATTGGGTGGGCAAACACTTATTGTGGATCAATCGGATTCGAACTCGTATCCTCGCCCAAGTGCGGCCATCAAAGATGCTGGACCACAAGACCTCATTTATATTCGTGCGGGCCAATATGAAGATCGTCTATTCATTGCTGAAAAGCCTATTCATATCGTTGGTGCAGGGCGCGACCAGGTAGAAATTTTTAGCCGGCGAAGTGGACCGCTCTATCTCCAAAAAGTTCCCAGCGGTCATATATCCGGGATCACATTTCGATATGTGGGCAGTGATCAGCATTCTGCCATCAATATTCTTGATTCCACTTGCACAATTTCTCAATGTCGCGCCATGGAAGGAATTTTGTCCGGCATTGTCATTTATGGACCAGAGTGCCGGCCGACTCTCAGTGACAATGAGGTGTGCAGCAATCGGGAATCAGGCATTTTCACCTTTGCGGGAGCTCGCCCCTACCTTACGATGAATGACTGTTTTCATAACCATCACTTTGGCCTTGCAGTTCGAGATGATGGAAGCAGTCCTGATCTGACCAAAAATCTCTGTCATCACAATATGCTGAGCGGTATCTTATTATTTCACGGAGCCAAAGCCTTGGTATTGGAAAATACCTGTGAGCACAATTTTCATTGGGGAGTGGTGATGACCCCGGATAGCCACACCTCTCCGGAGCAGGAACAACTCCTTCAGGCGAACACCCTCACCAATAACCCACGGGGTGCTCTTATTATTACGCATGAGCCCCTCAGTGAAATTGGCAGGTAAATGGATGAAGAAAAAAGAAGAAAGAGAATGTGGAATCCGAATGTTAAGTTCGACGAAAAAACCCAAAAGCTAAACACCCCCAGCCTATAAGAAAACACAGGCCACCGAGGGGTGTCAGTGCGCCAAGCCATCGCATATCAGCAATGGCCAAACAATATAGGCTTCCCGAAAAAATGAGAATGCCAACAAAAAAAGCCCAAGCAGCTTTTTGAAATACTTTGGATTCAAATTGCGTCAAGGCCCATCCAGAAAATAACAGGGCCAGCGCATGAAACATGTGATACCGAACCCCTGTTTCAAAGACCTCCATCATTCGTTCCGAGAGGCGTGGCTTAAGCATATGTGCACCGAAAGCACCGATGGCCACGGCAATTCCCGCCAATACTGCTCCCAACCCTAAAATCTGTCGTCCATTCATCATGAAGTCCCTTGATTTTGACTAAGGAGAACTGACGGTAGGAATAATTCTGCCCCATTGAATATGTTGCCAGATTCGCTCATGGCCCCAATACAAACCAATTTTGGCCAACGCATCAACGGACCCCACAATAGCCGCGGCCGCTAATTCTCCCGAATAGATAAATACGACGATGGTGGTCACTAGGGTAGCAATAACTCTCCAACTGATGCCCTTTACTACACTCCGAAGATGCGTTTCCATGACAAGCTCCTAATTTTCAAATAAACCAAAGCCATTTAGGCACTGACCGGCAATGGTCTCTTTGGCTTCTTAGATCGTGTCGTCTTAGCTGTAAGTTGCTGAGCGAAATCCTTCAACGTGTAATGATCAAGCACACCAGCAATGGCATTTCGTACCTCTTGCATGGGGGTTTTTATCGGACATTGCAGAGCATCTGCATACGGACAATCCTCACATGTTTGATACGCCGTCTGGCTCACACACGGAATGGGTGCCAGCGGTCCATCTAAAGCACGAATGATTGTGCCAAGGGAAATTTGTTCAGGTTTTTTAATGAGCCTGAACCCGCCATCCACTCCTGGGCGGCTTCCCAAAATCCCGGCATGTTTCAACTGAAGCAGAATCGCCTCTAGGAATCCCAAGGGGATATTTTGTCGCTCCGCGATATCTGAACGACGCACCGGCCGTTGGCCATAGGCTTCCGTCAATTCCAACAATGCCCGCAAGGCATATTCGCTTTTTTTAGATAAACGCATGATTCATTATAAAGTTAACTAAATTGATAAACAATTAGAAATTAATTTTGCAACTATTGAGGTACGATATCCAAACATTCATTGAAATTAAGGAAAAAGCTGGGGATGAATTAAGATATTTTTCAGGTCAGTCTGTTTTTACCAAATCTATGACTGTGGGCCTTCAACCATTTTAGGGTTCCCAGTCCAAGTTGTAGGAAGATTGGTGGACGCCGATGGAGAAACTTCGAACTAGTTGTTTCAAATATTGGAGGAGTGGAACCTGACCCTACAAGACGTTTCGATCAACTTGCCCTCCGCTTTTTAACTCTTACGCCTTACGAATTGGGAATCAGACAACACGTAAAGTCGCGATTATAACAGAATGGGTATTCAGTAATATTTTTCCTTCACTCTTGTTTCGCTTATTCTATTTTTGCTTTGGCAAATATCAAAAAATTAAAGTTTTTTGCCCTCCCTTTGCCTTAGAGGTATACCTTAAAGAAGTATATCGCTCTCCGTTTTGATCTAAGGATCTGGTACTGAGTATTCTGTGGCTGCAGCAATCAGGAGGTAGCCATGAAACAACAGCAGTGGAATTCCGAAACCAAGCCGATGATGGTCCTAGAAGGGCTGAAAGGGCGACCGGTCGCTGAATTGGGCAATGCCCATCAGATTAGTCAGGCCCAGTATTATCAAGGGTGCGACCAATTTCTAGCGAATGCCGATCGTGCCTTTGAGAGACTCAGCCCGTGATTAGCGGACGAACCACTTGCAGCGGGAAAATACCCATCTGAAAGGCGTAATTGGGGATTTGGCAGTGGAATTAAAAAAACGACGAGGGCTGAGGATGAGGCGGGAACCGTACGCCAAAGTGGGTGAACGAAACCACAAGCTTGTGGCACACATCCGTTACATCAAAGCGGACCATCCCTTTTGATGCTATCGTCGCGTCTGGGCCTATCTGCGGTATGTGGAGCAACAGCCGATCACAGCGAAACGCGTCTATCGGCTGCTGAAATTGCATGCCCTCCTGGTGCCCCGTCTAACCTACGGCTCAAAGCCAGCTGGGTAGCGCATCGCCGGAAACCGAAGCCCACGGCGCCCAATCAGTGGTGGGGCGTCGATATGACCAAAGTGTTAATCGATGGCTTTGGATGGGTCTATGTGGTCCTCGTCTTAGATTGGTACACTAAGAAGGTCGTGGGCGACTATACCGGGCTTCAAGCCAAGACCTGGCATTGGTTGGTAGCGTTAAACACGGCCGTCCATCAGCAATTTCCAGACGGGGCGAAGAACCACGCATTATCCTTAGATAGCGGATAATGGGTGTCAGCCCACGGCTGTGGCCTTGATGCAGGCCTGCAGGGCCTGCAGGTATCATGCAAGCGTTCACCAGCTACAACAATTCGAAAGGCAATGCGGACCCTGAAGAACTGGTCTGGATTTGGGAGTGGAAGGGGCCGGTGGGATTCATCGAAACCCTGGAAAAGTTGATCAAGAAGTACAACAGGTAATATTTCCATTCGGTGTTGCGCTACCAAACGCCGATGGCATTTGAATAACAACACGAGGCACGCCACATAACTCTGTTACAAACCGCTTTATAAATGAGGGGCATTACAGGAGAGAGATGAAAATCGGCAAGAAAAATCAAAAAACACTTATGAATATTGGAGATTTTTTTAAAGGGCCCCATCTAAGGAAGTTTTTTAGGTCAAAACCAGCTATAATACAGGATTGTTATGAAATAAATTTCTGCTCAAAGGAGGAAAACTATGTATTGGATTAAGGTTCTTGTGACAAGTGTTGTTCTAATAAGTCTCGTAGGGTTGGGGCAAGCAAAGATATTTCCCACAGACCATCCCCCTCACATCTCCAATGAATTGGCTGCAGAGGAGCATTGGGAAACTTCTGAACTTTATGAAGAGGAGCTCGTACGATTGGAAGTAAAGGTGGGTCATCTGGAAAAACGGATTGAGCGGTTCACTAAGAAACCGTATCTCGATATCAAAGGATTCAAGAGAGAAAGCGCGAAATTATTAATTGAAGCATACAATTCGGAAATTGCTGACCTCCGTATGCATATTACTTGGCATAATACTCAGGCTAAACGGCTTAGCGAAATGTCCTCATCTGATGAAAAGAAAGCATTAAGAGATAGCTAATATCATCAAGAAAATCCTTTGCCTGTAAGAAATGATGTTCCTCGGGCAAGGTGGTAGCATTTTGTAAGAGGCGCAGGCACATTTCTCCAAGCGATCCAAGCTATGCCAGTATAATGATGCCGCGATCGGACGTGTATTATCCTGTGAGGAAACTATTTTGACATGAGAGGTCGCTCGTTGTTTCATCATAAATGGGAATTTTCAAATTTTTGTTTTTAAGAAAACAAAAAAATAAAAACCACACTATTTCAACGTTTTACAGAAGGCATTTCTCACCCTATTTGTGCTTTTATGAACAAGGTAAAAAAGTACAAATTGAAAAAAGGCTCGGGAAAGGTAAAACAGTCGGACATTTAATGTCCAAAAACAGAATAGGGTGTTCAGTCACATTGAAACGGCATCTTAGCAGTGTAGATAAGATGCTTCCCCCAATTCCAGCAATTCGATGTGGCAACCCCAGATTTTCTTGGCATGACCGGCACATAGCTCATGGGAACGAATTCCAGCCAAGCATTTTTCACCCGTATTAATGAGGAAACTCCACGCTACTCAAGAAAGAAGACGCTCCAAGAGTTCGCGAAATTTGGGCATGATACCCTATTACGGAACCTGCAGGATTCGAACCGCCACAGCTTCGTTCCCTATCATGCCTTGAAGCAATTTTCATGGTTTAGAGTCTAATTAGGCTAACCTAGGAAAAAACAGATTTTCGCTTGAAATATCAATGGCTTACAGGTGGTGGTGGAGGGCAAGCATTCCACCCGTCGTTGACACTCCTCCACATTGAAATTCAAGGAGTTGCACTAGCACCTAGAAATACCATTGGATCAAATTTAACTCTTTATTGACATACATTGAACATAAAAATTCTGCGTTTTTGTAGGGATATCCTGTGCGCTGGGTTGAGCGCCATTTGTACATCTTAAGATAGTCCTGGCGCCACATTAGAAGACACCGGTTTTCTAAACCGACACTTTAAGAAAATAAAGTACATTCTTGAACAGCATGTCAACCCATAGTTCTTATGGCATACAAAACAACCGGGTCCTCACATTGTTCGCAAAGACCCGGCTGATCTAAATTGTAATTGATCAAAAACCTAATGGGCTACAATCAGGGTACTACCGTTACGACATCCGTGCCTTTGATGCGTTGCCCTGTGGTGGTTTGCCCTTCAAGCGTGGCACTCGTCGCCTCACCTGTGAGCTGCAACCCTTCGGTTTCTATATGTACCACCAAGTCCGTGCGTCCATCCCCATTGACATCTTCCTCCGACGCTTGGGCCGTGCCATTGCCTTTTACTCGCACTTGAGCATCTGCCAAGGTGACGGTCAACGAATCGACTGTAGTTGCATCAAACGTTGCACTACTCAAGATGGCAACGGGAATCTTGCCATTGGAGCCGAGGTTAATTGGGTTGTCCTCACTCCCGGGTTTAATATCAATCTCAACGAATTTGGCATTCTCTCCCGCTACCACCGTCACGGGCTTCCCGCCAACAACAACGACCACCGGGGACGGATTTGTGGAAGGTGTTGTGAAAGTGCCTTCACTGGGATCCGCGGTCAGTTCATTCCCCGCCCCCAATTCCACGGTCGCAGGTTCGCCATTAACCTCAAAGGCCACCATGACAGGTGCAATGTTCGTCGACGGGGCGGTAATCGTGCCCGTCTCTGGATCCACCACTGCTCGGCTGCCTTGCGTCACAGTCAGCGTGGCAGAATCCCCGGTAAGCTGAATATCGGCAGTCACATTACCGGTAAACACTTCGAGATCCACACTGCCACAGCGCACCGTCACTTCGGTATCGCGCTCCAGACGCAAAACCGATTCATCAAGATTGTTGGGCATGCACACGGAAACCCTGGCTTCCTGCCCACCCCCCGACGGATCGGTAAATAACCGAATACCTGTGGGGCCAGGATCGGCACTGATCATCAACTGTTGATTGCCCTCGGTGAGTACTTCACCAAATGTGCTACCGCCAAGGACTGGGCCATCGCTAAACGTTTTAGATTTGTCGTTTGGTTCCAAATCGACTCCATCGGCAAGGCCATCGTTATCACTATCTTGTAGGCACGCTGAAAACTCCGAGGTACTGCCATCCGGGGCCGTGGCTGTGGCAGTCATGGCGATCCCCGACGGATCAGCCCCACTCACCTGGGCAACAAACTTTGCTTCCCCCTGTCCGTTCGTTTCGATGACTTGGGAGCCGAGGAAAATTCCTCCTTCGCCCAAACCAGCCGGATCACATGATTCGGTCCCAAAAAACTCGATCGTATACGTGGTTAAGGGGAAACTTGATAGGGTGCCACGGACAGTGGCTTGACCTTGGCCCCCAGAGGAGAAACTGAGCACAGGGAAATTTTGCCGTTGATTGGGTCCGACATCAACATCATCGTCGTCATTCAGCGTGACCCCATCAAAGCCCACATCAATCCCGAGATCACCATTGCTATGCATCCGATTCTGGGTGATAGTATTGCCTACACCCGCATTGGCTGTCAGCGCCACGCCGTCCGTGCCATTAAACGCAATCAGGTTATCGGGCCCGATCATGTTTTCACTTGCCCCATCCAGAAGGATCACGCCTCCCGCGGCATTGGGGACGGCACTATTGCCACTGATAGTCGTGCCAATATAATTCCCCATCACCAGATTCATGGAGGCTCCTTTGGTAATGGTGATTCCTGATGCATTCCCGGATATGACATTCCCTGCCCCCTCGGTAGTCCCTCCAATGATCATGCCGTTGGCTTGGACCAGGATGCCGTTGGAGGTATTGCCAATGGCTGAGGTTCCGGTGAAATCGGTCCCAATTAAGTTACCTTCCACGCGGTTGTTGGGCCCAGCCGATGCCTGGAACTCGATCCCCCTATCCCCATTGCCGGAGATCACGTTGCCGGCACCAGGAATGGTGCCACCGATAAGATTGCCGTTGGCACTCCCGACGAAGACAATGCCGTCACCCGTATTCCCGAGTGCGCCGGTGCCATCTTTATCGGTGCCAATGAAATTGCCCTGCACCACATTGCCGGTATTGACCGCGCCGCTAAACCGAATGCCCGTAGAATTTCCAGAGATCACGTTGCGGGCTGCAGGCGTATTTCCACCAATGATGTTATTCGAGGCGAGGGCAAGATTCATTCCGAATACCGTATTCCCTAACGCCACCGTGCCCGTAACATCAGTACCAATATAATTGCCCTGAATAATATTGCCTGTCGCTTCCACTTGAGAAATTTCAATGCCGCTGGCTCCGTTCCCTGAAATGAGGTTGCCGTCATTGGGTCCAGTCCCACCAATAACGTTCTGCTGCGCCTTAAAAATGCGAACCCCATTTTGACCGTTGGGCACGGCACTTGTGCCTGTGGCATTTGTGCCAATCAAATTACCCAACAGCGCATTGACGGAGGCAACCCCATTCAGTTCTACTCCATGCTGGATATTGCCGGAAATGACGTTGCCCCCGTTTCGAACGAAACTCCCAATCGTATTACCACTACCGTTGTTCACGCGAATCCCACTTCCCGTATTACCTAAGGACCTATTTCCTGTCACATCGGTCCCAATGAAATTTCCGAGCACAGTATTATTGGTGGCGACTGTCCCTTCAATCCGAATCCCGTCCTGTCCATTACCGGAAATGAGATTACGCTCATTCGCTGAAGGCCCGCCGACAATAGTTTCAGCCACGTTACGTAGCTCAATGCCATCATTCCCATTCGCAACAGCAGTTAATCCATCAATGTCAGTCCCGATGAAATTTCCAACAATTTGAGTCCCCTTGTTTTCTGATCCAGTAAGTAAAATTCCATCGAGCGTATTCCCTGATATGACGTTCCTCTCGCCGTTCAAAACTCCGCCCACCACATTGTTTGCAGCATTACTGATAAATAGACCATAAGTGCCATTGGATAGCGCGACCTTTCCTTGAGCGGCGGTCCCAATGTAATTGCCTACAATGCGATTGGCGTCGCTCCCTGCCAACGTAATAAGAACACCTTCTGCCGTATTCCCAGAAATGACATTCTGCTCTCCAGTGGCAGTACCACCTATTAGGTTTTGGTTTGCCCCTAATGTCAGGACTACACCGGATTGATTCGGCACCGCACTAGTTCCTAGAGCATTGGTGCCAATGTAATTGCCACGCACCATATTCCCAGTTGCCCCGGCTTGAATCAGGCGAACCCCCGCCCCACCATTGCCGGATAACACATTCCCCAAACCCGTCGCCGTGCTGCCAATTGAGTTATTTGGCGAATTATTGACGAGCACCCCGTGTAAGCCATTCCCTGCTGAGGTCCCGCCTGTGACGGTGGTCCCAATGTAATTGCCTTCGATCTTGTTGTTACCGCCAACGGCACCAATCAAAATTCCAGATTGGTCGAACCGGTTAATCACCAACCCCCGCACTGTACTATCACTCGTGCTCAGCGTCAGGCCCGAACTGCTCACCCCAGCATTGGAGCCGTCCAATTCAATCACCGGGACGTCTGCATAGCCCGCCTGCGTCGTACCGTCAATGATGACTGGATCGGTCAAACTCGGCAGAGCCGCCGTCGGCTGAATCGTATGAGGGCCCTCTCCATCGAGATCAAACGCAATCAGATCTTGGTCGGCTCTTGCGTTTGCGGCTATGATCGCTTCGCGTAAACTGCAATGCGTCAGGTTACACACCCCATCATTGCTATCGTCTGTTGCATTCACAGTGAAGAGCCCGGCAGAAAAGGGATCAGCATTAATTAAGAGCACCGAGGTCCCACGACCCGAAACGAAACCATCCAACAAGGGATCAAAATCCACCGTGCCTTCCAGAACCACTTCAAAGTTGAAGTCCGTGCCCACATCCGGTTGGTATGTATAGATGCCTGGAATAAGTTGAAGCGAATGCTGGATTTCTGCAGCCACCTCCCCGTTCGTGCCACCGAAAACCGTGAAACTGGCTGCGCCAGATTGACGAATGTCAATCTCCAGAGGGAAGCCACTCACTACCAGGGTATCCGTGCCACGACCGCTGACAAAACCATCCAAGGCTGGGTCAAAATCCACCAGGCCGTTGACATCAACCCTGAAGTTCAATGAGGCCGCCGCCGCATCGGAAATCACCAGGGTATAGTCTTGGTCCGGAATCAAGTTGACTCGATTCACGAGGCTCGTCCCAAATGAGCCCGTCTTGGTTGACACTTCAAACGTAGGACTTGTCAGGGCCGTCGCATCGATATGAATGGAGGAAGGTAGCGGTCCTGAAGGACGCCAGCCGGTGGTAACGCCATACGCCACTGGCCCAACGGAACGGAAGGTGATCCATCCGATATTTTCTCCCCATGCTCGACCGCTCAATTCCCCTGTGACGGGATCAATGATTACGTGATAATTTGCCGTGGCACAACTATCAGTATTTCGACACGACATACTGATCCACCCGACGTTTTCCGCCCAGGCGTAACCGTGCAGATGTCCAGTGCCATCATTCATAACGCCGCTGCCATTGCTCGGATGAAGATTAATCCATCCGATATTCTCCGCATAGGCGAAGCCTTCCACCGTTGTATCGGTGACGGCCACGCCGGGTCCAAAGATCGGTTGAAAATTAATCCAACCAATATTTTCACCATACGCGAATTGCTCCCCTGCTTCATCAGGATCGATATTGGAAGAAGGCGGCACAACCGGCACAACGCCTCGACCAGTCAGATTAATCGAAACCAACGGTTCATCGACATCATCACTGGCAATTTCCAGAACATCACCGTGACTACTTTCAGATGAAGGCGTGAACCTAACCTCGACATCAGTACTGGCACCAGGCGTGAGCAGAAAGGGAGTGGTTGGAGTAAGGGTAAGCGCAAGGTCTCCAGTCCCACCAGACTCGAGGGACACAGACTCCAACGTAAGATTACTCGTTGGACCCACATTCGATATGGTCACAGTGGCAGACTGACTCGTGGCAAGCTCCACGTCACCAAAGTCGATGACGGTCGGCACGACCTGAATGTCCGACTGAGAGACAGGAGGCGCAAAGGACATCGTGATAACGGAAATGTCCATACGGTCAACTTGACTTCCTGCGTTGGCAATAAACGCAACCTGATTCCCGAAGACATCATTCAAACGCTGATCATCCGGTAGATTCGTGACTTGAAAGATCTCGCCCGTGGAGATCCGGTACACAAAAATCTCAAAATTCCCTGTGACGTTTGACTCCCAGGTGACCAAGTCTCCGTCGATGGTTGGCGCATACGTTACAAAACCCTCTAATTGCACGGCAGTCCGTCGTTCACTCGTGTCAACGTTCAAAAGCTCGATTGACCATGTCTTAGATGTACCCTCAGGAGGAAAATCAGAGGATTCCCACACAATCCATGCACCGCTGGTGTGCGGATACCGTTCGGACAAATTTGCATCGTTGGCAATGTCTATAATCTGTCCGGTCGTCAGATCATAAGCCTTAATATTATGCTGTCCCTGATTGGGATTGGTGGATGAGTCAAACTCTTCCCAGACAACCAATCGCTGGCCAATTTCGACGGACGTGGCAGCATGGGGACCGGATAGTGTAATTCGAGCAGGGCCAGAACTCCCAGAAAAATCCAGCAGTTGAATCGTGGACGCTCCAACGGGTCCTTCAACCCAAGCGATAGAATCGCCATGAATGCGAGCCTCCCGGACCAAGGCCGAATTCCGAAGCACGGTAATATTACCCGTAGATATTTGGTAAAGACGGATTTGCCCCAAAGTTGATGCATCTGATTCAAACGCTGTGTAGACGACGAAATCACCCTCTGCATCGTTTAATTGTTCACTTAAAACATCGTCCGAAGCAACCGCGACAGGCAGACCAATCACGCCGTTATCATTGATACGTTGCAGGAAAATGTCACCTGGTCCAAATCCTGTTGAAATACGCTCCACTTGTGTAAACACCACATAGCGACCAGCAGAGTCTTCGCCTAACACGGGAGTTGTTGCAAACAAGGAGGACGGAGAAACGGTGACGTCAAACGAAGTCTGGCTGGGAGGAACCGGAAAGACAACATCGGTCAATTCCACCACCGAGTTATTAGCGGTGTCGAGTTCCGGCACGGAGTTGGTGACCGCAGCCGTAAAGGTGGTTTGACCCAACTCGGATGGCGTGACATCCAATATGATCTGCGTACTGGTATTGACTGACAGCGTGCCCAACTCGCACGTCACGCCCGAGGACCCCGAGCAGAAGCCACCAGGGAAGGTGGCGCTATTGACGGTCATGCTGCTAGGTACCGTTGCGGTCAGCAGGGTATCCAAGGCCACGTCAGGACCGGGATTGGACACTTCCAAGACATAGACCAATGATTGTCCAATAAAGGCAGGATCCGGCGAATCTATGGCGGTCAAGGCAAGGTCCACCTGCGGATTGCTCGTTTGCACGGTAATGTCTTGCCCATAAAACACAAAGATTTGGCCGGAGGCGGAGTTAGCATTGGGAGCGCCAACGATGACATCTATTAGACCGTCATTGTTGAGATCGCCCGCTGAGGACACGGCATACCCAAATTGACTATCTGGTTCGGTTCCTTCAAATACCAAATCTTGGTTCGGATCGTTTTGGTCCACTATTAACGTGGCTTTGCCGGGATCAAAGGTATTGTTGAGAAAGGGTGATCCGACAATCAGGTCAGATGCCCCATCCCCATTAAAGTCTCCCGCATTCGCCACATCCCAACCAAATTGTTCACCAGTTTCAGCTCTCGATCGGATGGTAAAACCAGTGCCGGCACCGCCTTGCGTTTGAATGGTTCCACCTGGAGAATCAGTGGTTATACCAGGACACCCCAAGACCGCGTTGCCAGTGACAGCAGGATTCCACAGCGCCACCGAAACTCCACAGCGGTCACTGTCAGACGCGAGTATTGAACTGTCATCACCTTGCGTCACCCAATCAATAACCGCATCGTCCTGCCCACCTAATACGACAGCCATTCTCCCATTCTCATTATTCGCTAAAGGACTAAAGGGGAATGGGCTCCCAATGATAACATCACTGATCCCATCATTCGGAATGACCGAGTTTCCAAAATCCCCTGAGCGAACAACCACACCAAATTGCGGATTCCCAGAAGACCCGAGAACAAGACTATTCGGCCCAATCGTCCAATCAGCTTGGGAGGCCAGCAGCGTCACCGGGGAACTGCCCGTGTCATGCCCGAAAAAGAGATACACCTTCTTTTCCTCAGGCGCCCCGACCACCACATCGTCAATGCCGTCGTTGTTAAAATCGCCAGCGGTATACACCGAAGTGCCAAAGGCACTGCCGACGATCTCTCCTTGCAAGATCACATCCGCCTCGAAATCCGCCTGGCCTCCATACGCAATGTAAGCCTTCCCTGTTCCGGCACTAAAGGGCGCCCCGATGATCACATCGTCAATGCCATCGTGGTTGAAATCTCCGGCATACGCCACCGAAGTACCTAGTTGCTCACCGGAACTGCCTGCCAGCACCCCCGCCTCGGTCCCCGAAGGCCCCACCAACAGATGCGCGGTTCCCGCGTCGCTGTTCGAACCCGGAGCCCCTACGATGAGGTCCGGAACCCCATCATTGTTGAAATCTCCCGCATGTGACACGGCATGCCCTAGCCGCCCTAAGACGTTGGAGGACGCTGAGGGCAAATCTGCAGGTAAAATTTCTAATGTTGGGGGCGGGGGTGGGATATCACCCACCTCTAAGAGGGTCGTAATTTGCTGGACATTGTTCTTGTAATTGGGATCAAATTCTCCAACAGTGCGCACTTCAACAGAAGCCACGCTATTCCCGGGCAACATATTGCTTGTAACTAAAAAGATTCTCACTAATGGAGTCCCTCCTGAAACAACAGTCCCCACATCACAGGTCACCGTCTCGGAGGTCGCCGTACAGACCGCACCGCTCGCACTATCAAAACTAGTTCCTTCCGGCAGGGTGAGGATGACCTCCACCTGACTGGCATCATCAGGACCGTTGTTCGCAAGCTGAATGAAGTATTCCGCCGACGTGCCTTGAATAATCGGATCTGGCAAGACCGAGAGATCAGCAGAAAGGTCAGCCTCAGGTCCACAAATATTTGGGGTGAACAGTTCTGCGGTATTCAGCATCACCGTATTCACGCCATCAAATGAAGTAAATCCACCGACAACCAGCACTTGTCCGGTTCCCAACACAGTCGCGGTAGGAAATTCGCGTTGAGTGCTCATAGGCGGCATTTCGGTCCAGAGACCTGAAGTGGGTGTATACAATTCACCGGCAAAAGCATTTGTGGAACTCCCACCGGCCGCAAACACACGACCGTCCGCCAGCCGCACCATCCCGAATCCGCGGCGACTGATATTTAAATCATCCGTCAAAATCCAGGTCCCGGTATTCGGATCATAGATTTCACTTGGCGCACCATCCGTAATTTGCGAGCCCGCTACCAAGACTCTGCCATCTGCAAGGCGCACGGCCTGACGCGCCGAATGTGGCACTTGCATGTCGCCGGTAAGCGACCAGGGATTCTCGACGGCCGGATCTACGGTGTAGTCAAAGAGCTCAGCAGAACGAAACACTTCTCGGTCAGGAGACGGCAGCGTGTTGCGTCCTCCTGCAAGAAGTACGTTGCCATTCGTCAATAGCGTCGCTGTTGCAAACACTCTAGGGGTCAACAAGTTCCCACGAGTTGTCCATGTGTTGGTGCGGGGGTCAAAGACTTCGGTCGTCGTATCGGTGTTGTGTCCGCCGGCCACGAGCACCTGCCCGTTAGGCAGCAGAGTTGCGGTATGCGCGAACCGTGCGACACTCATGGACTGATTAGGTCCGGTCAGCTCTGTCCATTGGCCTGTCGCAACATCGTACAATTCTGTTGAGGTCAAGACTTCAAGGTCTGCTTCGGCATTGATGGTTTGACCACCAGTGATCATAACTTTCCCGTTCGGCAGGAGTGTCGCGGTGTGAAAATTCCTTGAAACGTGCATCGAGCCCGTGGGTGTCCAGGAATTCGTTACCGGATCATAGAGTTCGGCAGAACTCAAAAACCCGGATTGCCCAGGGGCCGGCTGCCCGCCAGCAATAAGAACGCGCCCATCGGGCAGCAAGGTGGCTGTGTGGGAGGCTCGAGGCGAGGATAGGTTTAAAGATTGACTCCAGGTTCCCGGATCAGCTGGCACCGGCAAGTCGCGGCAGACCTTGGCCACAAAAGCATCGATCCCCCCGTTATTGGTTGACTGAAGCGGACTGTTCAAAGTCCCAGGGAAACCAGACGCGGGCGTATCGGTCAGACCAGCAACATGCGGATTGCCGTTCAAGTCTACGTCGACGCTAAACCCTGCATCCGTCCCACTGCTCCCAAGATAGGTCGAGATACCAAGTGCCGATCCATCCCCCTTCATGACAGTGACAAAGGCATCCGTACCACCCCCGTTGATCGATTGAATGGTACTGGCGGCCGTGCCAGGAAACCCCGACGCTGGGGTTGAAGTGAATCCGGTGACGTGAATATCTCCTGCCCGGTCCACAGCAATGTCTTCACCCCGATCGACCCCGTTCCCTCCCAGATATGTCGAAAAGAGAATGGCCGATCCGTCCGCCGCAATTTTTGTGACGAACCCGTCGATCTGTCCGCCTCCATAGGTGGGTTGAATCAGACTGCTGGACGCTCCCGGGAAATCCGAGGCGGTCGCATTGGTGAGTCCAGTCACGACACTGTTGCCCATGGCATCGACAGTAATCGCGGATGCCTGGTCGGACCCCGTGGTGCCAAGATAGGTGGAAAAATCGATGTCTGACCCGTCGCCTTTCAACTTAATGATGAAAGCATCAAAGGTTCCAGCATTGGTGGACTGAATCGCGCTATTAACGGTACCGGGAAATTCAGAATTCGGACTATCCGTGAGCCCCGTAACATAAGCATTCCCCGCTGTGTCCAAGGCAATATCAAATGCCTGGTCACTTCCAGTACCCCCCAGATAGGTGGAAAAAGCCAAACCCGATCCACCCGGCATCACCTTTGCCACAAAACCATCGGACCCGCCGCCATTGACAGCCTGAATGAGACTGCCGCTCGTTCCGGGAAATCCCGAACCCTGCGAGGACGTACTCCCGGATACATAGGCATACCCTGCCCCATCAACCGCGATCCCAAGACCTGCATCGCGCTCAATGCCACCCAGATACGTGGCATACCCGATGGACGTGCCATTATCCGTGAGTTGGAGCACGAAAGCATCTTGTGATCCACCTCCATAGGTGGACTGGATCAAACTTCCTGCTGTTCCCGGAAAGCCAGAGCCTGGCGTATCGGTGATCCCGGTGACATAGACTGTTCCTGCTCCATCTACCGCAAGCCGGCGACCACGGTCCGTTCCGCTTCCGCCAAGGTACGTGGAAAAGACCAAGGCTTTGCCGTCAGCCGTGATCTTGCTGACGAACACATCCTGTGTCCCGTCAAGTGTCGAATCAAAGATCGAACAATCCGGCGTCAAACACGTATCCGTAAAATCAACAGAGAAAGTGCCTCCCGTCACGTACATAGCCCCATCCGGGCCCACAGAGAGAAAGGCCCCCGTCTCGTACGTAGTCACGCCACCTGCGTCTCCTGTGGAAACATCTTCATCGCCCGAGCCGCCAAGATAGGTGGAGAAGAATAGAATCGGATCAATGATCACAGGTCGGGACTGATCATACTCCGCAAGAACAATACGAACATGCGGGTTCTGAGCGGATGCCTCACGAGAACGGCGCCCGGGCTCTTCAGCACCAGCGGGGACGTGCTGACGAACCACACTCGTCCCTGGCTCGAGCACATAGTGTCCCGCGATACGATGTTTCAGACCATCATCATCATATTGATAGACTACCGGCTGTTTGAGGAAAAGAGTTCCCGAAGGCAAAGCGAGGCGTATATGACCGTCGCCATCAACCTCAATTTGCTCCGCCCCCTCAAACGCAAGTTGAATGAGGGAGGGATCGGCACCGGGTGCCACCACCAGGTCATATTCAAGCTGGCCATCACGGCCATAGTAGACCACATCAATCCCTGGATAGAGATCGGCATATGCAACTTTTTGATAGGTCGGGATCCCAGTCCGCCATTGTCTGGGGTCATCCCCCAAAAAGTAATTGACGATGCCCGGCAGTTGTTCGCTTCCGGTAATAGACTGGGGCGTATCTGCGCCTACAAACGACATGCGCAGCATTTGTACCACGGTTGATGATTCATCCGTTTTTGCCGCTAATGAATCGGCTGTGGGATCCATCAATGAAGAAGAATCTTTTTGACGATCTTTACCAGAAGGGACAGGTAAGGCTAAAAAAGCATCGGTCTCGGACAGTAGGAGCGTATACCCTTGTCCTCGTGAGAGAAACTTAAAACGTGCATCAGCCTGACCAAGATTTTCCTCAAATGACAAAGGTAATTTTCCCCAACGAGAGGTCAAAGAAGACTTCGCACTGACGAGTGGCGTTTTTATAAGGCCTGTGGTTCCTTCAGGAAAGTGTGGTTCTGTCAGCGTGCCCCACACGTGCGAAGAGCCGACCAGGAAGAAACTACACAGGGTCCAGACGCTTGCGAAGAGAAATATTTTGGGTTGCCTCATGAGTTTCCCCTCATCTTAGTATTCAGATAATGGCCCGCCACCTCGGACACACCAGACGAGGACATCATCACGCGATTTCGATAGCTTAGTTAGGACACCAGCACCCAGCAGTACGGCCCACGCTTGGGAAGAATCCTCGGTAAAGGAAGTCGCCGTCCAATACCAGAAAGACTGAATGTTGCTAAATGGATGATTTGGTGGAAGTTTTGGTGAAACAGCTGTTCTATCTATCAACGAAGCCAACTCATTGAATGAAGGGGCCCGCCATCCCTTTTTCTCAATTCCGTCATCTACTCTCACGAATTTGTTAGCACAAGTTTCCATTCCAGTAGCCCATGATGCACTTGGGAATGCGGAAGGTGACCGTTCCCAAACAATTCCGGTTTCGTTATCTCGCACAGCACTTCCGCCTAAGACACATGTAAACCGACTTGAGTTGCAGGGGTCGGAAGTATCGTCTGCTGGCAAAGCTCGATCCCAGATCTCAGAGACTTGCTCCAACGTCTTCATTGTCGGGGCCGGCGGCGCGGAAGGCTCCAAGTTCCCAGCAAGAACCTGCAAACTTCCAAAGATCGAAAGCAAAATATAGATGAGCGGTGTTAGGAAAGCCGAAAAATGTCTTGCATGTGTACACTCATGTTTATTCATTCTGTCATCCTCCGGAATTATTCAACATGGGACTTAGAATTATTAGTTCATCGCTAAGGAAAAGATCCTTTCATTCATAAAACCTTTTGTTTGCGAGGCATAATTTCGACTTATTGCAACCGCTTCGTAAATTCACCTTTGGAAAATGTATCAACGGAGATGTGGCAATTAGTACTGAGCCTGTTTCCAAAAGATTGCCTCAGCACGTCTAATACCGATCTCCATGATTTTGTCCTCCCCGCACGCACCAAATAAGACCGAATGAGGTCTTGAGATGTGTTCCGACTTGGTTACCAAAAACAGCCCAAGCCCGAGCAGTGTCATCGGCCCGAGTTGTCGATGTCCAATAAATCCTGTCACTGAAAATATTGTTAAAAGGATGCCCCGATGGCAGCAGCACGGATCCCGTCATCAAACTTGCTAGTTCATGCACGGTTGGAAGTCGCCAGCCTCGGCGGTTACCAGTTATTCGATTGGGGCATTGCAACTTTTGATGGAGCCAACCCGACGTAGAAAGATCCGGCGAACGTTCCCATACGAGCCCTGTTTCGTTATCTCGCACGGCTTCACCATTCATCACGCACGTGAACCGGCTGGAGTTGCAGGGATCGCCGGTATCATCGGCGGGTAAGATTTGGTCCCACGCGCCGGTGGTTTGCTCCAACGTTTTCATGGTCGGCGCCGGCGGGGCTGGGGGCTCTAGACTTCCTCCATGAGAGTTCTCCGGACTGAAGGTGATAGTGCCACCCACTAGCAGACAGGAAACAATGATAATGTGAATGGGTACATGAATCTGCTCATTCATTTGAGTGCCCTCCGATGTATGTTCATCCTGAAGATTTTGTGTTCATTTCGAGAGATTTCCGGTTAATATTTTTGGATTTTTGCTACAGCTCGCTCTGTCACGTTCTGAATGCTGGGGCTTCTTATAAAGAAAAAGAGGTTACAGATTGATTACCGATTGGAAAAAAAGATGCGGAATTAGACGTATATCCCAATTCAGGATGGGATAAATGAAAGAGTTAAAGGCTGGGCACGTGAGGCTGCGGATAGTGCCATGCCCCTGGAATGGCATCTCCGACCATGAAAATCATAACGAAGAAAAATACCGTGCAAAGGGTTCCTCGAAGAACCAATGCGTGAACCCAGCCCTCGATTAAAACGGTTACAATGCGCGAACGGCCATGACTCTCGAGGAGGGTATGACCCCGGATGCCGCACCCTGTGACCGACGCCTGCGAACACGACGTATCGAGCATCGTGACAGAAGACACGAAAGCCGTCCGTCAGTCTTGTAAGCCTGTGGGGCTGGGCCAACGTGCCACAGCTCATCCGCAAGATTGAGAGCCACGGTATCTTGATCTTGATAAAGTTTATCCATAAGTGTGTCCTTTATCGTCAAAGGTGATTACCCTGTGGAGCACTCATCGTAATCCAATGTTGTTCAAAAACCGGACTCGGCTCAACGCGTCCGGCTAAGAGATCGGCGACCACCCATTGTGCATCGGTATGCCATTGCGTCGAGACGTCTTCAACCGTTCGGAAACCGGTCACAAACGGTTCGCCCAGGCGGGAAATCGCCGAGAAGAAGCCGCGCACTTCCGGGAGTTCCATTTCAAAAGAGTTCTGGCATGACATGATCCAACCACAACCGCGAATGAGCATTCAGACACAAACCATGCAACGTACGGAGCAAGCGCTCAAGTTCCTCGCGATGTAAATAGGGGCTGACCCCCTCCAGCACAAACAGCGTCGATGCGGAAGGCTGATAACCACGATCGTAGAGCCCCCGTTCCCACCCGTTGAGACGAAAATCCGTGGGGATCAATTGCAGCCCTTGCGCATCCCCCCCCCGCAGGTCAAACTGCTTTTTCCGAAGGGCCAGTGTCTGACGCAAATCCAATCCGTACCAGGTTTGACCGGGTTTCATGTAGTGCAACGGGTTCGTATCCATCCCGTGCCCCAAAATCACGACTTGGGCAAACCGATCACCCTGCGCCTGCAACAGCTTTTGAAGATGAAGCCCCCGGGCTTCGATCATGTGGGGAAGTTGTGGTGTCACTTCCGCGAATCGAAGGGCGAGGGCTCGACCTTGGTCTCCGGCCACGGCTTGTGAGTCAGGATTGTTTCGCAGCCCGGCAATCATCAACGCAGAAAGTTTGGAATTTTCCGATTGAAACAGATCCGCTTTGCGATCCGGCACGCGCGGTTTGTCACAATAGACACCCAACACGACCTCGGCGGTCGCCAACAATTCATTCTCTTGATAGATGTCCACATGCGCAGGCACATCGCACCGACCCTTTTCAACCAACCGCTGGGACACCTGTTGGCGGACCGAATCCGCGAGAGTCGTCGTACCGCGGATAACGCCCGTACCGAGCCGCAAATGAGTCACCGTATTTTTCTTCAACCACAACTGGATCGGCTGGGCCGCACATCGATCATGTACGCCCACGGCATAGGTGCCACTCAGAGAAGCCCAGGCGGCAATCCCCGCGGTATAATCCGCCAGCAGGTAAAACACCGACGCTTGATGCGTGCCGTTTTGATTCATGGTCGACGCGAGTAAAGGCACAAGGCACGAAGTCGATGAATCAGAAACCGCCTCCACCTCAAATCCGACCACTCGCAATAACGGCACCATTTCACGCAAGCGTTCCGTAAGCAATGCCGGGCTGCGATTTCGCCGTGTGGTATCTTCGGCTGACAATGCCTGTTGCAGATCGAGTGGAACATAGAACGCATCAAGCGGAACGGAAAACGTGTTCGTTCGTGTTGCACAGTCATCGTGACCATCAGTGACGCGAGAGTACCATTCAGATTTCATAGCAGTTCCCCAACATGATCTGGTGCCTGCACTTGATGAGCAGGCACCAGAATTTAACGGATGACAATAGGATAGCGGACTGTTTTCTCTTACAACGCCAAGCACCGAAGCGTGATTTGAAACTTTCCGGGATCACTCGTGCCATTGTTTCGGACTTGAACAAAGAACCGATCAGTCTCCACACCGGGAGCGACGGTATCATTTGCCGTCTCTTGTTCCAGAATTTCTAAATCAGCATCAGACGGCCCACCCTCAGGGAGTGGGGTGAGAATCACCGAACCCACCAACAGCACACTATCAGCCCGTCCGCCGTTGCTCGTCACACAATTGGCGTCGGTCGCTTGGGTCTCCAACGCATCCACGATTATTTCATCAGACGTGGCGGTAAACACCTCAACGTGCTTATTACTGCGAGCAAGTTCGCGCCAGAATCCATTCCCATCACTGCGCAGGCTCAGGCTTTCGCCGTCTTCCAATTCGTAGAAAGACGAATTACTTTTCAGAATAATGTTCAACACGCCACAGGATCCGCCGGAGACACAATTGCCTACGTCAATCACTGGAGGCGCGCCTTGTTCAGCCACATACCGCAGATCGAGTACGGTCCCATCGACAGCCTGGGGGATAGCCGCCAGTCCTCCATGACCAGCGATAACTCCCGCGGACTGAGAATTTCTCAAAATGAGCGCACTGGAACTCAAGGTTGGCCCATTGTCAGGGACAAGCAATCCATTCGCATCGACGCTTGCCGTCGCGGTTTTGATGATGAGCGATCCTTCAACATTGGTTTCCTGCTCCAACATGGCATCGCCCATGACCATGGCATCCTTCATCATCATGGTGTCACCTTCGAGCAGGGCCTCACCCATGACCGTCGCTTGTCCCTCCATCATGGTATCGCCCTTGATCATGGCATCCTGCATCATCATGGTGTCGCCTTCGAGCAATGCTTCGCCCATCACGGTCGCCTGCCCTTCCATCATCGTATTGCCCATCACCATGGCATCGGACATGAGCATGGCATTGCCTTCGAGTTGGGTATCGCCCATCACCGTGGCCTTTTGCATCATCATGGCGTCACCTTCCAGCTCCGTGGTGCCCATCACCTTGGCATCTCCCATCAGCATCGCCTTCTTTTCGATCATGACCTCTTTATTCGCCCCGGCATCCAGCACCAAATTGCCGGTCGCCGCAATCGTGGCGTCGCCCGAAGGGGCAACAGAAATAAGATTTGTCAGCACATCGAGATTTTGAGAGACAGTCGTGAGTGCCGCATTCAAGGCATCAATCTGCGCTTGAAAATCCGGTCCCACGCTTCTCAACACCACTTCTAATTCCAGAGGGTGACTCGTTCCCAGGGTCTCTTTGCTGTCCCAATCGACCCGGATGGGATCATTCGAATCTGGCACCAGCGCAAGCCCATGGTTCTGGACCGAACCATCCACCCAGTCCTCCACCACATTCGTGGGGATGTCCACGCTGATAAACTGCTTCTCTCCAGTGACAACGGGAACGGTAAGAAGGGTCGGGCCAAGAGCCGGAGCCGTATTGGCACTCAGACTCGACTCGACCCACGGTCCCAAAACCGTGTGCACGGTAAAGGCACCCGGATTCTGCACACGGTCTGTAAATAATCGAAGTGTGACCTTCTCGATCGTGCTCGTCGCAGGAATCGGCGACAGATCAAACCGAACAAAGGCATGCCGCTCACCACCCCCCCCCACATTCCGCACAGAGAGATTGACTCTATTCCCATTCGTCTGATTTGCCGCCTGGAGATTGATATGACTGTCGTCGGTGGCATGCAGCGTGATCGCCTCAACATCAGAGTTGCCGAACAATCCGACGACCAACAGCAACACCCCAAAAGGTATGGCCCGAAAAATGATTTCGCGATAAGAAAACTGAAAGTAAGTTCGAGGAGAGCGACTCTTCATCATGATGTTTTCCTTTCTTGCTGATGCGTGGGTTGGCCAACAAACGCGCCTCTTTCATGACCACGACATGACTGGAATGACCCGTATTTCATACATTGCGAACGCTGTTGTAGCGCACCAGGAGTTACAGATTGATTACCGATTCAAAAAAAAGATGCGGAAATAACCGTAGCGGGGAAAAAGCGAGAGAAAAAACTTTCAGAATTCTCAAGGGTGAACGAAAACAAAAAACAGCCTCGCTGCAGTGGCAACGAGGCTGCGAATACCTTGGAAACAGCAGAGATGCCGTACACCAACCGTGCGGGTGCCCTCAGAGCTCCAACGGATGGTTGCTCTTATGTGGAAGGAGATAGACCAAATCGCAGGACAGCCATCACCATGGATGCCGCCCCCTGTGCCCGACGCATGCGAGCACGACGCACGGACAGTCGTGAGCGATCATGTATGCGACCAGGTTGATACACCCCGACATGCCACAGATCATCTGCAGCATCGCAGACCACGGTCTTGAGTCGATGAGAATGAGGGGGCCGTAATGCAACATTCATGAGCGTAATCCTTTCTTATAAATCATCATGATCATCAGCGACCTGCAGCACAGGTGTGCTGCTTGGCATACCTTCGGTTGTCAATTCCGTCGAGGAGGGTTCTGGATTGAGACGCGGGACTGCGAGACCCAACCGTTGCATTTTTTTGGAAGCGAGCACCCGCGCATAAAGCGACTCGACGTGGTCATACCAGGCACGAAATCCAGACCGCAGCCAAATGGACTGGGCATAGGTTCGAATCTGACGAGCCCCGTGCTCCATGAGGGATGACGCACGCGCGTCATCGACCACCACCGGAATATACCCAGGCTGAAAATCGTCATAAACGGAAGACGCGGCATGCAGCAGGTGCAACATCACAGCCTGCTCATCGTCGGGCGCTAAACCGGGCCGGATCAGCAGATCACAGCGATTTTCAAGAAAACTAAAATTAAAACCCAGCGGCCCACGATAGGCCACTACGGCTCCGACTGGTGTCGAGAAACCCTTCACCCTTGCCAACCACACGCGACGATACCGTCGTAATCCCAGACGTTGGTATTGGTGATCGAGGACATCCAAGTGCAGATCGTGCGCAAAGCCTTCAGCCGCGGCATACACCGGCCCTCGTACCTGCGTTATCAGATCCATCAGGTCACGGTCATGTGGCACAGCGGAACACACAGTTACCCCCCCCCCGCAAGGCCCCTAACCGCTCTAACGGCAGAGCCAGATACGACCACGTCGCCAGAGCGGCAACCCGGGAGCCAATGGTCTGCACGGCCGCACCAAACACACGCGAGGTGTATTTGTTCACGGGCCGAAACCAATTTTGACCGGAAGCTATGTCAGGCGTGTGAATCCACGACGCTTGTTCGGCAAGCATGACCAGACAGGATAGCAAGGGCACGCCTGACGAGACCAAATGCTGAGAATGAAACCCGCCAGGCGTACTACGCCACGACATCACCGTGGCCCACGCCGCATCCTTTTCCACGGTCAACACGCGAAATACATCGGCGGTACCCGTGAGCGCCTTCTGCCAATTCTCCAACACGACGTCCATGTAAGGAGCCAACGCGCGGCGCTTGTCCGGATATAAAAACCCGAAGGCTTCATACCGTTCAAACAATGCGGTGGCAGAGAACGCGTTCACGCGAACGCCATACCGGTCGTACAGCTCGTTCAACCGCATCACGACCTACTCGCAGCCGAGATCCGTGCGCAGGTCTTGAATGCGCGTGGCGAGTTCCGCGGCACTTTCGCCTTCCACAAAGTCCGGAGGCTTGGGCAACCCATCCGTCTTTTTATACGCCGACGCCAGTTGATCGCAGGCCTCCACGATCTGCCCTTGTTCAATCAGATCGCCAGCCGCCTCAATCATATTGATCAACGCATTCAAACGATTCTCCGCGGAGTTGCCATTACCGCTGCCTGCCAACGTGCCTTCCGAGACGGCCGTATCGATGAACTCCAGAATGTTGGCAATCTGCTCTTCGGGTGGCACCTCGGTCACGATACCGGTGCCGCTTATCGCCACGCTCACCAACGACTCATCCGGATCATCACTGGTGATGTCCAAGGAATCCGCGGCCGCGCCTTCGCTGGATGGCGTAAACGTCACTTCGACATCCGCACTGCCATTCGCGGGAATCACGAGCGGAGTAGCCGGCACCGTGGTCAGCGTAAAGTCGCCGGTGCCTCCGGAGGAGAGCGCAAAATCCGAGACCGTCAGGTCCGCATCGGGCACGACATTTTGAATGGTCACGATGGCCGATTGACTGCTGAACAACTCGACATTCCCGAAGTTGAGCGACGGAGGGGCCACCTCGATATCCGGCTGTGCATCCGGCACAAAGGAAAAGGTTGTTGTGAAGACATCCCAATTATCAGTTGATATCTCAAGATAGACCACTTGGTTGCCGAAGACGTTGTTCAGCCGTTGATCATTGGAACGGTTAGTAACTTGAAATGTTTCTCTAGTAGAAATCCGATAAAGATAAATTTCATAGTTTCCCGTCACATTAGATTCCCAAGTTATGATGTCTTTATCTATAGTGGGAACAAATGAAATGAACTCCTCTAATTGTAGTATGTTGTGGATTGTCCTCCGCTCACCGGTATCCACGTTCAGAATTTCAATCTTCCTATTTTGTGGTGTTCCTTCCTGATCCAGATCGTGGGCTTGCCACACAATCCATGGGCCACTGGTGCAAGGAAACCGTTCAGAGGCATTTGGATCAACTGCCACATCAAAATCCAACCCCGTGACCAAATCGTAAGCCCGAATATTGTGCTGTATGTGCTGGGGATCAACGGACGCATCAAATTCTTCCCACACCACAAACCGTGATCCGATTTCGGGAGACGAAGCTACATGCGATCCTGAAATCGTAGTGGGACCCAATCCGGTGCCTAAAGTGCTGATGTCCAGTAATTGGATGGCAAGAGAATCGGCTGGCCCCTCGACCCATACGACATAATTGCCATGAATACGCGCTTCGCGAAGGGTTGCCAATTCGCGCAATATGGTGGTCTCACCAGTGGATATTTGATGTAGCTTAATTCGACCAGACAAACCACCGACAGTTGGTTCCTCAAAAGCCGTATAAACAATAAAGTCGCCATCAGCATCAGGTAACTCTTCATCCAGAACCTCATCTGACGCGATGAGGATAGGGCTGCCTATGATGCCGCTATCATCAATCCGCTGCATAAGAATGTTCGCTGGGCCGAAACCTGTTGGAATTTGTTCAAATTGGGTATACACCACATAACCTCCAGTTGCGTCTTCCTCTATACTGGGGAGGGATTCAAAAAATGGATTCGGTGTAGTGGTCACCTGAAACTCCGTGGTCACTAACTGATCCGCATGCACCGTCGCCCCCCAGAGGTACACAACCATCAATCCAACAATCAGACTTACAGCCTGCATGGGAAAGTCTTTCTTTCGCATAGAATTATTCCTCCAAAAATACTGAAGAACTCTTCATTTGTGCTCGATGCCGTAACTCGATAATGAATGACCGCCTATGGCGAAACCGTTCCACAGACGATCGTGTTAGGCCATCACTCGCAGCCCAGATCATTACGCAGATCTTGAATGCGCGTGGCCAGTTCCGCGGCACTTTCGCCTTCCACAAAGTCCGGAGGCTTGGGCAACCCATCCGTCTTTTTATACGCCGACGCCAGTTGATCGCAGGCCTCCACGATCTGCCCTTGTTCAATCAGATCGCCAGCCGCCTCAATCATATTGATCAACGCATTCAAACGATTCTCCGCGGAGTTGCCATTACCGCTGCCTGCCAACGTGCCTTCCGAGACGGCCGTATCGATGAACTCCAGAATGTTGGCAATCTGCTCTTCGGGTGGCACCTCGGTCACGATACCGGTGCCGCTTATCGCCACGCTCACCAACGACTCATCCGGATCATCACTGGTGATGTCCAAGGAATCCGCGGCCGCGCCTTCGCTGGATGGCGTAAACGTCACTTCGACATCCGCACTGCCATTCGCGGGAATCACGAGCGGAGTAGCCGGCACCGTGGTCAGCGTAAAGTCGCCGGTGCCTCCGGAGGAGAGCGCAAAATCCGAGACCGTCAGGTCCGCATCGGGCACGACATTTTGAATGGTCACGATGGCCGATTGACTGCTGAACAACTCGACATTCCCGAAGTTAACCGACGGGGGGGCTACCTCGATATCCGGCTGCGCATCCGGGACAAAGGAAAAGGTGCTTGCAAACACGTTAAAATTATCGAGATCGTTAAGATCTTCACCCCACACCACTTGGTTGCCGAAGACGTTATTCAAACGTTTCCCCTCTGGACGATTGGTAACCTGAAAGGTTTCCCCTGTGGAAATCCGGTAAAGAAAAATTTCAAAATTTCCCGTGACATTCGACTCCCATGCAACAAAGTCACCGTCGATGGTCGGCGCAAGTGTTGCAACGTTCTCTTCCTGGACATTCACAATCGTCCGACGTTCTCCCGTGTCAACTTTGAATAATTCAATAGAGTAAGTCCTCAAGGTTCCCTCTGGCGGCAGGGTCATAGACTCCCAGACAATCCACGAGCCGCTTGTGTAGGGACGCCGTTCATTCAGGTTCGAGTCGACCGCTACATCAAAATCCAACCCGGTGACCAAATCGTAAGCCCGAATATTGTGCTGTATGTGCTGGGGATTTGTGGACAAATCGATTTCTTCCCACACCACAAACCGGGAACCGATTTCTGGATCCGTTGCGGCATTCGTTCCTGAAATCGTAATGGGCCCCAAGCCAGTACCTAAGGTGCTCAAATCCAAGAATTGTAGCGTCGTCGATCCCGGAGTGCCTTCGACCCACACGACATGATTGTCATGGATACGCGCCTCGCGAACCGTTGCCAACTCCCGCAACACGGTAGACTGCCCGGTGGAAATTTGATAGAGCATGATGCGTCCCAACGTACTCGTACTACTTTCAAAGGCCGTGTACACAATGAAGTCGCCATCTCCGTCTTGCATCTGTTCATCCAGTACATCATCTGGCGTAATGCGAACCGAAACTCCGACGAGACCGGTGTCGTTGATTCGTTGCAAGAAAATATCACCAGGTCCAAATCCGGTCTGACTGAATTCTTGACGGGTATACGTCACATAGCGTCCCGTCGCGTCTTCACCAAGGCGTGGTATTGATTCAAAGAGTGGACTCGGCGTAGTCGTCACCTGAAACTCCGTGGTCACCAACTGGTCAGCATGCACCGTTGCCCCCCAGAGCCAGACATTCATCAATCCAACAACCACGCTCAATGAATAAGGAAGTGTTTTATTTCTAGTCATCCCATTGTCTCCTTTAATCGTCCTGTTTTCTGCGAGCCGATTCTGTTTGAAGGCTGCACAATGCCTGGACGGCGTATCCCTCAAAGCCTTAGCTAGACGGTCCGCGTTTCCTTCCAGTAAATGGTAAGTATCTTCCGTCATTACTCATTGATTAATCCGACATGGCGGACTCTGGTCTGTTCCGGGATGCGCGCGTGTAACCCTGCCGACAGCACCTGCACCTGCTGAAGCAATGATGCATTCTGCCGTTTGAGCGCCTCCAATTCTGCATCAATGGCGTGGACTTTCTTCTGGTACGTCTCAGACACCTGGTGCTGCTTTTGTAATTCATTAAGCAGCATGGCCGTGAGTTTGTAGTACTGCACGGTTTCGACTTGGCCATCCTCGCCGTACACCACGAGATCCGGATAGACCGCGGCGACTTCTTCGGCGATCAAGCCATATTGCATGGGTTTTGCCCCATCGGCCGTTGGTTGGATATACCGAAACGTGACAGGCCGTAAGGCCAACAGCCCATCGCTCGTGTCACCCATGTCTTGAATGTCTTCTTTGAATCGGCGGGAAGATGACACCGTCCCCAGTTGGCCGTTGGAATCGATGACCACGCTCACGGCATCGGCAACCCCGGTGGTGACACCGCGGATACCCGCGATAAACGTCTGTGCCTGCCCGCTGCCTATTCGAATGGTCGAACTATCGGCGGATTGGCCAGAATGGCCGATATGAATGTTTGACGAACCATTTGACACATTTCCTCCTGCTGAGTTTCCAATTGCGATATTGCCCGAACCCACACCAATGGTTTCCAAAGCACGACTGCCTATCGCCGTGTTGCTATTTCCATTATTAAACCGCAGGGCGAAATACCCGAGAGCCGTATTGTTGCTCTTGTTAACCCCACTATTTTGCAAAGCATCTGTCCCTATTGCCGTGTTAAAACTTCCCGTTGTGTTATCATTAAGAGCCATGAATCCCAGCCCAGTGTTTGAGATTCCAGATGTATTTGAACGAAGAGCAAATGCACCAAAGCTAGAATTTCCACCGCCTGTCGAAGTATTTTGAAGCGCATTAACCCCCATAGCTGTATTGCTGCTTCCAGTAGGACTGCTCGCCAGCGCATTAACGCCAACGGAGGTATTTGTTGTCCCTGTCAGGACATTAGGGTTTAGCGGACCTGCCGGACCTTGGGGCCCTGCTGGTCCGGCCACACCTTGCGGGCCTGGCGGTCCTGCTGGTCCAGGACCTCCTTGTGGGCCTTGGGGACCGGGAGCCCCATCCGCGCCTGCTGGTCCGGGATCACCCTGCGGCCCTTGCAGATTACCGGCCAAGGTCCATGTGGTCGCATCGATCTTTTCGAAGTACTTGCCAGTCTCCGCATCAAGGTAGAAATCGCCAACCACGCCATCGCCAATCGCGGGCGCGCCATTGCCCGTGAGCCACTGCGACCCATCCGCTCCCAGGGCTCCATCCGCGCCGGCAGGACCGGGAGGCCCTTGTGTTCCAACAGGTCCGGCAACACCTTGTGGACCCTGTGGACCTGGAGCACCATCCGCGCCGGCTGGTCCTGGATCACCCTGCGGACCTTGGGGGCCTGGAGGTCCGGCCACACCCTGCGGGCCGGGCGGCCCCGGGTCACCTTGCGGGCCCGCCGGGCCGTCATACAACACCCGTAACCCCACGACTTGCGCTTGGCTCGCAAACCGCACGCTGACATAACTCTGTCCCGGCACCAACAGCGTCGTCGGCACTAATCCCGTGACATCAATCTCCGTCACTTCATCTTCGATGACCGCCTGCGTCAGATTCGTCTGCGTATTGGTAAACGCATCATGCGCATCGCCGACATCCGCCACTGAAATCTCCACATCATAGGTCAATGATTCTGTTTTCTTTGGGATCATCACAACCTTGGCACTGGTGAAGGCGTCGAGGTTGTCCGGTACCGCAAAACTAAAATGCGTCGCATTGCCCAGATTCGCTACCGCCCAATGCCCGACGGTCTTTCCTTCATCTTTCTTCGCGGGCTTGATCCATAATTCATTGGCCCACCCTGGGTGCCCCATACCCAGAACCAGGATCACGCTTAAGATTGTGAGCCAAGACGTTGTGATGTGTATTCCCTTTGTCCTTGTGTTCACATCTCGAAAGTGTCGCATCTGACTATCTCCTTTTACTTTTTGTTACCAACAAGGATGGCAACATTGAGTCTCGCTGATGATTATGATTTAAAGTTTATCTCCGACAATCAAAAATGGGCCCGTTGAGCTTCCATCATCCGGTTCATAATCAAACGTATTGCCCAAGATGAATAAGGGATTAAATGCCTTACACGGTGGTGCCGGTTCCGTGTCGAGTAAAAACGTATTAATAGTAGCAGCATAGGCACCATCTCCATAAAACGGCCATGTGATGTGATGGAAAGTAAGAACATTAAGCGTATCTGGATCCACTGCATCTTGTTGAAACACGGTACACGCCATGAATTCTTGGATCTCAATCACTCGAGACCCCAAAAGGTCTGCAGATCGTGGAACAAAGATTTGAGTGGTTTGCAACTCGGGATGGTCGTCCACACTCGAAACCGTAAAGTTACCGGTCCCGTCATAAACTATCAGTGGAACGATTGTTCCCGGAGTACCGGGATCAGACCCCGGGGGAGGTGGAATGCCTTCATTGCCGATGAATCCAAAGGCTACGACTTTGGTTGAGAAAGCAGAGTGGACTGCAGGACCTGGTGGTCCTTCTGGCCCCGGAATGCCCTGTGGTCCTTGAAGTCCAACAGGGCCGGGATCACCCTGCAACCCTTGCGGGCCTGGCGGTCCTGCTGGTCCAGGACCTCCTTGTGGGCCTTGGGGACCGGGAGCCCCATCCGCGCCTGCTGGTCCGGGATCACCCTGCGGCCCTTGCAGATTACCGGCCAAGGTCCATGTGGTCGCATCGATCTTTTCGAAGTACTTGCCAGTCTCCGCATCAAGGTAGAAATCGCCAACCACGCCATCGCCAATCGCGGGCGCGCCATTGCCCGTGAGCCACTGCGACCCATTCGCTCCCGGGGCACCATTTGCGCCGGCAGGACCAGGCGTTCCTTGTGGTCCAACAGGTCCGGCGACACCTTGTGGCCCTTGCGGCCCCTGTGGACCGGGAGCGCCATCCGCGCCGGCTGGTCCTGGATCACCCTGCGGACCTTGGGGCCCCACAGCACCAATGGTCAGATCGTATTCATCATGATGGCTCTGCCCGTTGCCCGTGGACACGCTGAGCAGGTAGTCGCCAGCTCCTAGCGCTGCCGACCAGGTCGCCACGATTTCCGTTGGCATGGCCGTGACGATGCTCAACTCGCCAAATTCGCCGAGCGTGACACTCAAGTCCGACAGGTTCACAAAATCAAAATCTTGCCCGGTGATGGTGAACGTGCTTTGCGGTGTGCTGTCATCCACCACGACCTCGACTTCCTTGATCAACAAATGTGCTCCGGGGGCACTTGGATCAGGTTTCACCCCCAACGTCGCCGGGGGCCAACCAAGCTCCAGCAGCAAGACAAGGGTTATAAGTCCGCACAGTGGATGGCGGGATAGATGTCGATACCGTTTCATAATAAAATCTCCTTTCATCCGGGACGCGTCCGTGTCCCTCTTCTAAGAAGACGTTGGCTCGTGTGTGCGTCACTTGACAGACGACTCTCTCTTGCTCGTGCGCTCATGTCTTGAAAGTGACGCAGCTGCCTCTCTACTTTTGCTTTTTGTTTCGAAGGAAGAAGGATGCAACATAGAGTCTCGCTGATGATTATGATTGTAGGTTTGTCACCGTCGACCGAGAATGGGATTGTGGAGTTTCCATCCGCCGGTTGATAATCAACGTTCTCCATTTCTCCGATCCAACCAGAACAACGGCTGACTATGTCCATGTTTAGCAAACATAAGGTGCCTCATTTTTCCTTCTGAATTCTTTCACTTGGTTGAAGAATCGGCGCGGTCTGTCCCAAATGCTGCTGGGGCGTAGCCAACAGCCATTCCGGTTTCCAGCGCTAAATGATAGAGGTCCAAGCTTTTGAGAATGGCGCTCTTCACCTTTTGAATGTCTTTGGTATCTGGGTTATCTCCAAGAAGCGCATAAATAATATCCAAAGCCTCGATCGGGTGAAGATCATCATAGGCCGCATGGGCTTGGATCCATTTCATGGCTTTTTTTTGTTGGTTTTCTGGGAAAAACGTTCGATAGTGCGGACTTCGCCATACCATCTCACACCAGTCTCCTGTGACGCCTTCAATGGCGAAGTTGGTGGCTGCCATGCCTTCGGCCAAGCCACCTGATTCGCAAATGTGCCAGCACCAGTCCGTAATAGCCGTCGATGCAGCCGGTCGATCGCCGCGATACAGTTTCTCTCGGGAAATCCCGGCACACTCGGCCCAATCTCGATACCACTCAGCATGTCGTTGTTCTATCCGTAAGTTTTTCACCAGCCAGCCACGAGCCCTATTCAAGGCCACATCTTCCCCGTAGACGCACTTTAAAAGGTTAAGAGCGAGGAATTGTGGAAAGCGCTCAATTAGCGGCCAAAACCCGATCAATAAGGCATGATGTTTGTGTGATGGAATTGACGCGTCACTGAATTGATACCAGGCTTCGTGATGCGCCACTGCATGGGCACGGTCACTGGTCTCATGCACAATGTCTTTCAACCATTGAGCATAACGGTCCGTTTGCAATGCGGCGTCTACTGAGGCGGGCATGCCATCCTCCCTTCATAAGTAGGATTTTCCCACTGTTGCCGATGCTCGTAATGGCGAGCCACATCTCCCTCCATTTTTCATTCAACTTATGGAACAGCCGAGGTTGTATCCGTTGCCCGTAAACTTTGACGTTGGGGTACAGGCAACGCGGCCTTCACAATCAGCTCCTCATATTGAATGATGGCTCTTCTACCCCAGGAGAAGTTACCGATTGATTACAGATTCGAGGAACACGAAACTTTTTTTATGAGGTGAGAGGACGACATCCCTCGGAAGAAGGGGGTGCCACGAGGGTGAATCAGAAAACAGAGGTTTGAGATGGGAAGCTGATCTGAAGGTTGAGAGGTTTAGTTCTTTGGAGAAAGCACGGAGAACCGATAGTGATGAAAAATCGGATGATCGCGTTTGGGTTCCTCCACTAAGATGGCGGCTGGTTCCTGTGACAGCGTGCGCCATTCGGACGTGATCGCTTCGATACGATTAAAGCCCGTGACAAAGGGTTCGCCAAGCCGCAAGATATTCTGAAGAAAGCCTTGAATTTCCGGTTCGTACCGATTGAAAAACTCGGTGGTGACATGGTCCATCCATACTCGACTGCCGGGATGCTGGGTTACATCACGGAGAGCAAGTTAAAAACGGGATAATTCGGGTGGAGCAATAGATCAACATCCATTCGTTGAATCCCAATGGTTAACACCGTTCGCAAAAAGCGCCATCGTTGTTCAGGCTGCTGCGTTGGGCATCACAGGACTTTCTTCCTGTCACCGTAAATAGCACGGAGTAGGTCAACGTATCCTCTCTTTTTAGATATGCGAGAAATCGATCCTGCACCTCGTGTGCCTTCTCCGTATTTCCCAGCGCTTGAACCATTTGAGGCAATGCAATGTCGAGTTTTAGTTTCCATAACTCATAATTTACTGCATCGATCTCGCCAGCAATCAGGTGATAACTATCCACACGCACGGACACATCTTGAAGGGTTGCACGATGACAGAACGTAAACAATTTTCGTCCGAGAAATGGATCGAACCCTTTCGTCCTCAAATAGTTCACCACTTCATGGACCAGCGGCTCCAAATCTTCGTCTTCAGGAAAGTGCCACAGCAATTGGCCGTCGAGATCCTGGAGAATGATTCGCCCGTTTGGTCGACAGACCCGCACCATCTCTTCGATGGCTCGCAAAGGGCTCTCCAAATATTCCAGGAGAAACCGGCAATAGACGACATCGAATCGACCGGAAGGAAAAGGCAATGCATAGGCATTGGCCGAAAGCACATGCGCCGTCGAACCCGTGTGCTGCTGATTGGATCGAAAAAACTGTAGACGGTTCAGACTCATATCAATGCCAACGACTCTCGTGGGGGAAAAACTCTCCGCTACGGCCTGCAATAACGGCGCCGAACCGCACCCGACTTCCAACACGTTTCTGGCTCCTTCCATATATTCCGCAAAATATGTCTCAACCCACTGCGGACCATCAACCTTTCTGTATAATCGCGAGGCCTCGCGAGGATCGTCCATCACATAGGATGCCGTCGTAGTGTCGAGTTGACCCATGACTCACAACCCTCTTGTTCTCACGACGCGTCCATTTCCAACTCAGCCTGCACGATGGGTTCATAGCGTTGCGCCAGATGGTGGTAGAAACGGGTGAACGCCTCGCGAACGACAATGAATTGATTGTACTCTTGCACACGCAAAAGTTGCTCGGGTCGAAAGAGCTTGGCCTGCTTTGCGTCGACCGTCACCGGAAGAAACGCCAACTCGTCATCTGACAAACACTCCGCCACTCGTTGGAGCAAGGCGAGGCTGACCCTGTTGGATTCTACAACACCGAGATGGGGATCAATCAGCAAATCACAGCGGTTTTCCAAAAAACTGAAATTCAATCCAAGCGGGGCACGATACATCAGCGCCGCACCTTGAATGGCACTTCGCTTGTGATCGTGCAGGACAAGAACCTGTCGATATCGTCGGAGGCCAACCATTCGATACTGCGCATCGACTCTGTCGAGAACGACATCATCGGCATCGAAAGCTTCCGCTTGCCAAAAGAGAGCCCCCCGCGTTTGATATACGAGGGCACGCAATAGTTCCTTGTCCGATTGGTCATAAAAATTCACGTCATGACTTCGCCCATGGTCCCTCAACGAAGATATTGGCACCGCAAGAAGGGTATATGACGGCATGGCTGCGGTCTTGGGGTCTGCCGAAACAAACGATCCATAGACCTTGCTCATGTATTTATTCGTGGGGCGAAACCACACTTGAATGGAATGAATGTCTTCATCCCTCATCACATTCGCCAGGCCGTAGAGCCCCATACAACAGGAAGCCAGCGGGCTATTCGAGACCAAGTGTTGAAACACCCAGCCTTGGGTTGTGCTTCTCCAGGCGACGCCTGAGGCAAATCGCTGGCCTGAAGATTCATAGGTGCCGATACGAATGAGTCGTTCTCCTGCTTGTTGCAGGCGTTCCCAATTGTCAGCTACGCGGGAGATATGGGGTTGCAGTAATCGCATTTTCTCTGGATACAGAAATCCTAAATCGCGATACCGGTCGAACAGATCAGACACTTGGATCGTATTCATCGAACAGCCATATGCCGTCAAGGGTTGGGGGTCACTCAGAAGACGCGACACCTGTTCCTCAGAAAGCGGTTCCGTCGGCATGTCAACGATGTTGTGTTGTTCAACCATGATCACTCGACCGTAAACACGTTCCCGTTCACAAAATCAGACTCGGGTGACAGCAGGAATACAGCAAGCTTCCCTGGTCCATCGAGCCACCGCCCTTCCATTCCAAGAGGATCCGAAAAGGGCTGATTCGCCGTGTCTTGGCTGCTCATCGTCGACTCCACCGAATTCGTCAGGATGGCATTACAGGCCACACCGCGCGCGCCATACTCTTTGGTGATGCTCCGCACAAAGGAGTACAGTGCCGTATGATAGGTCGCGACCCCGATATTGGTCTTCTCTCCCTGAAACACGTACACCAGCTTTCCTCTTGTCTGATTGACGACGAATTCTTCCACGACACGTTGGGCAATCAAAAACGCCTGGCGTAACGTTTGGCTTACGGTCCGTTCCCAGAGTTCCAAGGGCCAATCAGGCAACGAGGGAAAATTTTCAGTTGATGGCCACGATTGCTGAACGGGGAAATTGCCACAGACGTCGCTTCGCTGAACCATGTCATCAATCAAACTGCTGACACTTTTCTCCGTTTCAAAGTCGCCATTAACAAACCACGCGTGCCCCATCCCAGCGTTTGGGTCAACGGTTGATTCCCATTGCTCCCACCACGGACGGTCGGATGGTGGAACCCCACACATGACCTCATATCCTTGCTGCTTGAGGGCCGTTACCAGGTCCGCCCCCAGAGAATTTGCCTGGGGGAACAGCGCGACCGTCTGTCGTAAAAACTGCTTCATCATTACACTTGGTTAGAGTTAAGCTTGTCTCTATTTTTCTATCCTTTCCGTATGGCTTTCACCACAATGGAAGAGTTAATTCCGCCGAACCCGAAGGAGTTGGACAGCGCCGCATCAATCTGGTACGGACGGGATTTGTTCGGCACGAAATCTAAATCCAATTCCGGATCCGGATATTCTTGATTTAACGTGGGATGGACGAACCCTTCTTGCATTTGCAACAGAGTGGCCACACATTCCACCACGCCTGCAGCGCACAGCCCATGCCCGATCAGTGACTTGGTGGAATTTACCGGCATGCGATAGGCGTGTGGACCCAACACCATTTTAATGGCCTGCACTTCAACCCGATCCCCTAACGGCGTGGATGGGGCATGGGCATTGATATAGTTGATATCTTCCGGAGCCATGCCCGCATCATCCAAGGCCGTCTGCATCGCACGGACCTGACCTTCGATATGGGGCTGCGTTTTTCGAGATGCATCTGACGCCCCCCCCCCACCGAGGATTTCTCCATACAAAAAGGCGCCTCGTTCTCTGGCGTTTTCGAGAGATTCCAACACCAACGCCGCCGCACAATGGCCAGGAACAAAGCCCGATCGTTTGGCGTCAAATGGCCGACTGGCTCGCTCTGGCTCATCGAGAAACTTGTCCGTCACAATGGCATCGATGAGACCCCATCCGGTCAGGATGACTGGATCCAAATCAATTAATCCCCCCGTAACCAAGACGGTATCCACACGGCCAGAGCGGATTAAATCCAGCCCGGCCATGATGGCCAGGTTCCCACTAGCACACGCAGCACCGATGGTAAAACTCGGTCCTTTGAGATGCAGCAGTTCTGAGATCACCGACAACACATCGGTGTCCAAGGTCAACAGCCCATAGCGCGGATCAATCAGATCTGGGTCCTGTTCGTGCTCAAGAGTATTCTGAAAAATATAATTCATATTGAGATTGTGTCCGCCCAACACGTGTCCAATGGTTTCATCTCCGGCGGTATCAATTTCCATGCGGCTATCGTTCATGGCCTCTAACGCCGCCAGTGCCGTCATCCTCCCGGCATAGGGGGTCGCACGTAGCAGCCGTGTGGTCTTCTTGATCATGGGTTCCGCATACATCGATCGGGTTTTCTCGAAATAGTCAGCCAATGCGCATTCAGGAATCGCTCCCCCAATCTGTGAGTAACGATGGCCGGGATATTTCTGCCACCGTTGAATTCCCGAGCGCCCGGTTTGCAGTCCCTCCAACAAATCGTGCCGGGTCATTCCTAAGGGCGTCACGGCACCCATGCCAGTCACGACCACGCGCGGAGCGTTCTTCTTATCTGGGAACCGATTGTTCATATCCTTATCACGCCATTCCTGATCACAAAGCTGGACCATCCGGTGGTGGTCGTGTTGAAAAAACTCTTATGGGGTTTGGGTCATCCTGTTGATGCCAGCGTTGCTTTTTCAAACAAATCGACAAGTTCTTTGATATTTCGCGCATTCGTCAGCTCAGCCCGAGGCACGCGAATTTTCAATTCCTTCATCGAACGTGACACCACTTCCACCACTTCCAGGGAGTCCGCACCCAATTCTTCCATGCTGTCGGTTTCGACCACCTCGCGATCGGCTAAGCCTTCAACAATTTCTTGGATATTCTTTTTCACGACCTCGAAAATTTCCGCACGACTCATACGACTTCTCCTTTTAATGTGGGATCAGTAATGACACGGCCGCGGCAGAACAAATGGTCTGCCCCACCACGCACTGTCCGACCACGGTCGAAAACAATCCATCCTCTATGACTTTGACAAACACCCGAATGAGGCTGTTAGGACCAATCGATTGCATAAACCTCGCGTGGAGCAGGTGTGTCGCGTGAACACGAGGTTGACCGGTCTGTGGCCTGCCCATAAGAAATAAGAACGCGCCGGCTTGTCCAATCGATTCGACCTGCAACACCCCTGGCCATACCGGACAATCGGGGAAATGTCCCTGGAAAATTTCTGTTCGGTTGGTCACATCAAAATGCCCCGCTAATGTCCCGGCCTCCAAATCAAACCCATCGATAGAATCCAAAAAAAGAAATGGGTCCCGATGGGGAAGGATGGACTGAATGGCTTCCCGAGCGTAGTAGGGTTCTTGATTCTCCCACAGGCCTGTCACAAGCAAACGTTTCTGGGCATGAACCAACTGTTCCTGGACTTCGGGACTTACGGTTGACAGCATTCGTCTGTTTCCTTCTCGCGAGGAAATCCTTCGGTCACTCCAGCGCCTGTGACGAGGGAGAACGGACTGAATAAGGACCACCCTTCATCCGCCACAATGACCTGGCCCGTGATGACATCCAGCAATCCCGAGCTCAACGCCACGCACACATTGGCCAGATCGGCGGGATCCACCAACAACCCTTTGGCCTTGGCGAGTTCCATCAAGGCGTCACCAAATACCTCTCGTGCACTCGCAGAATCAAAATAGCCGGCACTGATGACATTAACCCGAACCCCCGCAGGTTTTAATCGTACCGCAAGATAGCGACACATCGATTCCAAGGCCGCTTTGCTGATGCCCACGAGATCGTAACCAGGCAATGATAGCGTCGCGCCGTCACTTGAAATCGCCGTCACATACCGAGGATAGCAACCCATGTGCCGGTGCACCATTTTTACCCACTCCACCACCGGAAAGACGGAATACTTCATCGAAAGATGCAAAGAGTTCAGCTTATACCCATCGATAGATTGAATGGGTTTAGAAAATGCGACATTACTAATGAGCGCATGTACCTGTATCTGCTGCCGGGCGAGGTCTTGAATGGTCTGCTCGATCGACTCGGCATCGCTCACATCGCATTCCACGATCTTCGGTTCAATAAACCCGGCACAACGGAATTCTTCACGGACTTCCTCAGGGGGCACGCTTCCCCATCGGTAGGTCAGCACCACATTGGCACCAGCGTGAGCAAAGGCCATGCCGATGGCTTTGCCTAACCCACGGGTCCCGCCTGTCACCACGATCCATTTTCCCTGTAGAGATGAGTTGATCATGTGCGATCCTTTTTGAAGTCATCTTTTTTAGACACCGGGTAATGACGCTCAATATGTGGGATGGTCTGCGGTTTGGAAAAAATCTGGTATTGCATGACACGCTCATCATCGAGGGCTTTTCGTAACAGCTGTTCTCGTTTTTTACGCAGAGCGTGCTTATACGTTTCCAACACATCCCTCGGAATGTCCTCAAGCGCGGCGAGGATCTGAGTGACCTGCGAATCCAAATCAGCTCGGGCACAGACGGTCGCACTTAAAGGACCACCAGCCTTTTTGAATTCGCGCCCTTTGACCAAGGCGCCCGTCAGTAACAACCGGCGCGCGAAGGGGGCACCGATGGCTTCCTCCAAAATAAAGGTCGAACCCATCCCGGGCGAAAAGCCCAGCGCCATGAAATTGACCCCGTAGAGACTTTCTTCCGCCATGAGCGGGATATCACACAGTAATCCCAGGATAAATCCACCGCCGACCGCATGGCCTTTCATCACGGCGATCGTGGGAACAGGTGCGGCCATCAGCAGTTGGGGTACTTCTCCTGCGTAATGCAGAATGGAGGTATTCGGCCTGGATTTCAGAAGAGCCTGTCTGGATGCCCCGGCGGAAAAATATCGGCCCTCACCCTCCAGCACGATGGCTTTGAATTTTTTTTCCGCTTTTGTCAGTTCAATCACCAGCTTGAGGTTCTCAAAGCATTCACGGGTAAAATACGGAGATTTGGGTGTACCTACTTTCAGCGTGACCCATGGCCCTTGAAAAAGGATCGGCTGCTCGGATTGCAGTGACATTGACTTCATAGTGAAAACTCCAAGGCTCCGCCTGAGACATACACCGGATTGCGAGGCCAGGTACGCAACGGAGCTCCAGCTAAAAACAAGACCGCGTTCGCAATTTCGTCTGGCGTACCCGCACGTTTTTCCGGACATGTTTCAATTAGCCCCTGTTGAATCGAGAAGGGTACGTCTTCTGTCAGCCTGGTCTTGACGTATCCACCAACCACCACATTTGCCCTGATGCCCTGGTGGCCATAGAGGTGGGTGACCGTACGCGTGAATCCCACCAGCCCGCCTTTGCTTGTGGCATAACTGATATTGGATGGAGCGCCTCCCTGGGTAATTGAGCCCAGCATGATCAACCGACCTACTCTACCTTCCCGAAGAAATGATCTTATGGCTTCACGCCCCATCAAAAATGCACTCGTCAAATTCGTGGTCATGACCTCATCCCATTGCGCCGTCGTCATTGTCACCACGCGCGCGGCTTGAGAAACCGCCGCGTTGTGGATCACGACGTCAGGCGGACCAAACCTTTGTGCGGTGTAATCGAACAAAACCTGGACATCGGATTCTTTGCCCACATCAGCTTGCACGTGACACCCCAGGCCTTCAAAGCGCCGATCGATTTCAGCCAAGAGCGTCTCCACCTCCTCATCATGGCGGCGTGAACAAAACACCACGCGTGCACCGCGTTCCAACGCCAGCCGAACAATTGCTCGCCCAATTCCCCGTGATCCCCCGGTGACGATCAGGACTGTGTTTCGGAGAGCCGTTGTTTCCGCTTCCGCCGGCATCACTCCCATGGCGCCACGCCTTCCCGAAAATTCTTCATACGCTGTTGGGTCGATGGACTTTTGATCAGCTCAACAAAACGCTGGTCGGCATCTGCATTGAATCCCTCGGGAATGGGCCAATGATCTTCCGTCAAGGCCTTCATCGCGTTCACCGTCCGTGAATCAACGCGAGCCCATCGCTTAAGATAGCCTTGAAGGGTATGGTTGAGATCATCAACCACTTCATCGACCAGGCCCCAGGCACTAGCCTTAGCTGCCGTCAGCGAGACGCCGCCCATCCCGAACAGTTTCGCTCGCGCAACGCCCATCCGCCGGACCAGGTAGGGATAAATCTTCGCTGGTATGAGTCCTAACATGGTTTCCGGCGCGGAAAACCTTGCCTGTTCATGCGCAATCACGACATCGGACACGCCCAGGAATCCCAACCCGGCACCGCTGGCATGTCCCGTGACGACACTGATGACCGGCTTCGGCCAACGCCGCAGCGTGTTGAGGATTGATTGAAACACTTCCATGATTTGAATCAACATGACGTCTGAGGCTTGAGTGCTCGACTCTCCCAAGGTTTCAGCCCATTCGAGGTCCAAACCATGGCAAAAGTCAGAAGCCGTTCCTTCGATCACAAGAGGTTGAGCACCACGAAGTCCATCTAACGACAACCGCAAAGCCCGCAGAAGATTCGGTGTGAGATGGGTGGCACCTCGTTCATTGATCAACGTGAATCGATGCACGCATTCTTCATTCTGGTGCAAATGCATATTCGGATCGTCAATGCCAACCCTTGCCATCGATCTCTCCATCTTTAGCACGACAAGTTTTTGTGTTTCATCTCCTGATCTGCCAAAAACTTTAGGCAAATCCGCATCATTTCCTATTGAGCTTATACGTCCAACCACGTTACGGATTGATTACAGATTGAAAAAAATTGGCTGGTTTATTGCGGGATGAGAGAAGGCAGGTTAGACAGGGGTAGGTACACAGCGAACCGAGCCTGGTGAGCGACATCGGCGGCATGCTTAACAGAACAGTCCCCTAAACCTACTGGAGCAATTGAGCAGAAGCTCTTCTTTGGTAGGATTAGGACATGATGAGGGGGGAAAAGAGGGGGATGAAGTGTTTCCCAACCACCTCTATATAAATACCTCTATATAAATAAATGAAAGGATTTCATGAAAAACGGCTTTTAAGGGACATCGTTTCTGACTCTCAGCCTCGCCAGCGCATGCCCATACTGCCGCCGCAGCTTCTCCCGCATGGCGGTCGTCCACGGTTCCGCCTCATCCTCTGGTAAAAAACTCCCTCTATACTGCTGCACGGCGCGGGTTAGCCATTGCTCTGCCGTCGCCGTCTCGCCACGCGCCGCCGCCTCGTCTGCTCGGACCAGTTGCTCTTTCATTGCCCAGCTATCCACCCAGACCCGCTGGGCATTGAACCCGATCTTGCCGTCCTGGATCACGATGGCTTGCTCATCACCTATCAACTTTCGCGCCCGATGAATCGTCGTCGTTAACGCATTGTAGGCATGATCCCCTTCCGACTCCGGCCATAGCCAATCCAGCACCGTCTCCAACGCCACCTCGCGCTGCGTCGCACACACGAGGGCCTTCAGAAAGGCCAACGTGCGTTTTTGCATCTTTCGGGGGAAGCTGACCCGTTGGCCCCGCACCTCGATGGCGAAGGTGCCCAAGGTGCTGATGCGCACCGGCCACGGCCAGTCCTCCAGGTGCACTGGCGGCGTCTCCGGCACCAGATCGCGTCGTTGGATCAGGTAGCGGACATATTCCACTTCGATCCCCGCTTCTAGTGCATACACGCACAACCGCGCCATCCACCGGGGATGAAAGTAAGGAAACTCCACAAACGTGTACACCCGGCCCCACTCCATGGCTTGCGCCAAAGCTTCGCGGCCTCCAGCTTCATCCTTCCGCGTATACGCAATCGCCGCCGCCACCAGATGCCCCATAAACAGTAACAGTGGGCTCTGCATGTATTGGGCATGCGGCATCCCTTTGGCCAGATGCTCTGCAGCCTGGTCCAACAACCTCAGTTCCTGGTGAACTATCGATGCGCACAGATGATTTAGAGCAATTTCGAAAACGCCGCATAACTCGTAGGCACTGGCTAAGGCGATTTCGATTTCGCCCTTTGCGCGGAAGGTGTCACCTTGCAGCCAGGCCACCCAGCCGACTTGAAAATGATGATACCCTCGAATCGTACTTGGAGCGTGAGTGAGAATCCGATCGTTTTCCTCCAACACCACTTGGGCTAACTCATAATCCTTTATGAGAATGGCTCCGTAAACCTTTGTGGATCGATTTTGTTGGAGCTGTCCACCCACAACCCCATTCTCTTTTACGATCTGATCGACTTCCTCCACTTCTCGCAAAACCTTATGCCCCTCGCCTTTCTGCCAGAAGTAAAAACTCCTCATTAAAGCCATTATTCCCAGACAATATGGAGTCACCACTTTTTGATCGATCTTGTTCTCAACGTATTCAATCAGATCAAAATTCGATTTGTATGTTCCTTGCCGTAAGTTGTATACGTTCAGCGCAAATAGTTGATTCGCCATTTGATTCGGCACACGCTCTTTGTGAAAAATTTTTACACATCGTTTCCACAAATCCACCATTTTCTGATAGTCCGGCTGAACCCAAAGACCCGCGTGAAACTGCGCAAAGGTCACCCGATTGCAAACCAGCAGGTCATTAAACTCATATCCCACAGGAAAACATTCATCATAGAGGGCAATAAGCGCGTTCAACTGCGCTAAATTCATGTATTGCATTGATATAGCATCCACCCACCCGGACCACGCTAATCCCATGCCCTCGTAGTGTCCTGTTTTCCGAAACGCATGAAATGCTATTTCAAACCGGGACACGGCCTCCTGCACATTCGTGCCTAATGCGCATGTCGCCTTCCAATACAGCAACCAGGGATCGCTGTTTTTTTTCTCATCTGGCAATCGCTCAACCCACTGATCTATCGTCTGGTTCCGCCCTTGCTCCATGAGTTTCGGCGCTTCTTGACAGATGAGTCGAATTTGATCCTCCTCGCGCGCTGCGAGGAAATATTGCTCCAACGCCGACTCAGGTTGCCCCGCCTCTTCTAGGAGTTGTCCGGCCTTTGTATTCAGGAAACACCACTCCTGAGATGACATACGTTCGCGCGCGAGCAAGCGCAAAAAATCGTGAAACATCGGATGATATTGGTACACCACATGATAGGACGGATGCGTTTGGCGTTCCATAAAATACCGTTCTCGATAGAGATGTTCGAGCATGGCCGGTGCCCTCTCCACGCCACTGAGCTCCAGCGCCATAGCTGGTGTGATCTGCGGAACCACGCTGGTTTTCAATAACACGGCTTGCATGAGAGACGGCAGAGTTCGAAACACTTCGTTGGATAAATAATTAAACACCAGTTGCGTAGGCGATCCAGCCGCTTTCTTCTGCTGCCGAATCTCCTGATTTTGCTCCCGCGCGTGCAAGGTAAGGACTACCCCTGCCATCCACCCCTCCATCTGTTGATGTAAGGCATGAATGCCTGGTTTCGATAGGGGCACTGCCCCTTTCCGCTGAATTAACGCCACAACGGCCTGCGTCTCTGCCAGCGTGAGGCGCAAGGCCTCTTGATCGAGCCGTGCAATCTTCCTCGTCTGTGGCCATGTGGCAAAGTTCTCCGGCGGGGCTTCTCGACTAATCACGAGAACATGAATCCCGTGTGGCAATGCCATGCAGGCACCCTCCACGACTTGGTGAAACGTTCGACCTGTCGCCGCTTCTTGGTAATTATCTAGAACGAAAATCGTAGGCGATTTCAGTCGTTGATACAGCTGTTCAAAAAAGGGTTGAGCAAAGGAGGCTAACGCATGCAAGGCTTCAGGAGTGAATTGGGGCAAAGGGCGGCGCATCCGTGGAGCCAGTTGTTGGCCCGCTAAGGTGAGGTAATGAAAGAACGTCCCGACGTCGACATCTCCGGCATCGACTTGATACCACAACGGACGAAGCTTTTTGTGCTTAAGATAACTGGTGACGAGTGTGGTTTTTCCGCTTCCCGGCGGGCCATGGATCCACAGAATGGGATGGTGCTTCAGCGACTTATCCAAAAACCGGAATAATCGCATTCGCGGCACCACTTTTGGCAATCGTGGTACATTAAGTTTGGCTGTCCAAAATACATTGCGTTTTTTCATGTCAGCGGTTTTCCTCACTATGACAAGCAACCATCAATAAACCATGGCAGCTCATCACGCCGGCACTCAAAAAAAATGGGAACTCGATCCTCCAAATTGAAGATGTGCGTTACTGGGTTTGGCTGGATCCCTTGACCCAGCGATCTCTAAGAGTTGTCGTATCAAGTGAGGGACTACGGTGATCGGTATGCGCCAAAGTTTGACCACATTGTTCGTAGACGCGCTGCACCTCATCACTTCGCCCGAGCTCGCCTAGCATCCGCATCAGGTCCTGATACCAGCGCTCTTCTCCGGGCTCCTGCTCGATGGCCCGCTCTAACAGCCGCACCGCCTCCTCCGGCTTTCCATCACGCGCCCATTCTTGCGTCAGCTTGGCCAACGCCTGTCCATACTGCCGCCGCAGCTTCTCCCGCATGGCGGTCGTCCACGGTTCCGCCTCATCCTCTGGTAAAAAACTCCCTCTATACTGCTGCACGGCGCGGGTTAGCCATTGCTCTGCCGTCGCCGTCTCGCCACGCGCCGCCGCCTCGTCTGCTCGGACCAGTTGCTCTTTCATTGCCCAGCTATCCACCCAGACCCGCTGGGCATTGAACCCGATCTTGCCGTCCTGGATCACGATGGCTTGCTCATCACCTATCAACTTTCGCGCCCGATGAATCGTCGTCGTTAACGCATTGTAGGCATGATCCCCTTCCGACTCCGGCCATAGCCAATCCAGCACCGTCTCCAACGCCACCTCGCGCTGCGTCGCACACACGAGGGCCTTCAGAAAGGCCAACGTGCGTTTTTGCATCTTTCGGGGGAAGCTGACCCGTTGGCCCCGCACCTCGATGGCGAAGGTGCCCAAGGTGCTGATGCGCACCGGCCACGGCCAGTCCTCCAGGTGCACTGGCGGCGTCTCCGGCACCAGATCGCGTCGTTGGATCAGGTAGCGGACATATTCCACTTCGATCCCCGCTTCTAGTGCATACACGCACAACCGCGCCATCCACCGGGGATGAAAGTAAGGAAACTCCACAAACGTGTACACCCGGCCCCACTCCATGGCTTGCGCCAAAGCTTCGCGGCCTCCAGCTTCATCCTTCCGCGTATACGCAATCGCCGCCGCCACCAGATGCCCCATAAACAGTAACAGTGGGCTCTGCATGTATTGGGCATGCGGCATCCCTTTGGCCAGATGCTCTGCAGCTTGGTCCAACAGTTGTAAATCGTCATACACCATGGCCGCGCACAGGTGGTTCAATCCAATAGGAAATACCCCTCCCAATTCGTAGGCAGAGGCCAGCGCCAGTTCGACTTCTTCCTTCGCGCGGAACGTATCCCCCTGAAGCCAGGCAACCCAGCCGACTTGATGATGGTGATATCCGCGTATCGTACTTGGAGCGTGTGTGAGAATCCGATCGTTTTCCTCCAACACCACTTGGGCTAACTCATAATCCTTCATAAGAATTGCCGCATGCACTTTGATGGATCGGTTCTGCTGCAATTGGCCGCCCACAATTCCCGCCTCTCTGATAATCTGGTCTACTGTTTCGGCTTCATGGAACATCTGTTTCGTATCCGCTTCAAACCAAAAATATTGAGCCTTCATCAGCGCAATCATGCCCCGGCAATAGGGCGTCATCGCTCGTGAATCCACTTCTTGATGGACGTGTTCGACCAAGTCAAGAATCAATCGGTGAGTCCCTTTCCACATATAATACACACCTAAGATAAATAGCTGATTGGCCAGATTATTGGGATTCCGCTCAAGATGGAAGACGCTCAGACATTGTGTTACCAATTTCTTTAATTCGTGATGGTCCGGTTGTTGCCATAACCGGGCATGAAGGCGGGCAAACGTGACGCGATTTCTCACGGTTTCATCTTGAAAGACGTGAGCCGCCGGAATCACTTCATCGTATAAACCTACAAGGCTATCGAGACGCTTCAGGTCCATCCATTGCATGGCAATGGAGTCCACCCACCCTGACCAGGCCATCGCCATGCCATTGTAGTCGCCAGTTTTACGGAACTCCTGAAACGCGGTTTCGTACCGAGACACGGCATCCCTCATATTGACGCCGAAGGCACTTTGCGCCCACCAGAATTGGACCCAGGGATTGCTATGCTTTTGGTCTTCTGGCAGACGCGCAATCCAGCGATCCAAAGTCTGAATCCGTCCCTGTTCCATGAGTTTCGGGGCTTCCTGGCATATGAGACGAATTTCAGCTTCATGACATTCGCCTATTTGAAATCGGTCGATGGCCATGACCGTTTCACCTGCCGATTCCAACAGTTCACCCGCGCGTTGGTGCAGTTTTCGCCATTCGCCCGTTGACAATCGTTGGCGCCCCACTTTGCGTAAAAACTCACGAAACATCGGATGATATTGATACACGTACTCTCCAGACTCCCCGCGTCGTTCAATGAAGTAACGATTACGGCACAAATGATCCAAATCCGCAATCGCGGTTTGGGACTGGGCGAACGTTTGGGCTACAGGCACAGAAAACGTTTCAAAAATCGCGGTTCTCAATAATAGCGTCTGAAGGTGTGGTGCAAAGTTGCGAAAGATTTCGTTGGCAAACAATTCAAAGACCAGCTGAGGTGACGACTCTTGAGTCATGTCTGGCTGACTTACGCTCGCATTCCGCATCCGTGTTTGGAGCGTGAGGATCACTCCAGCCACCCAGCCCCCTACCCGCTGATACAATTCCTGAATGTCACGTGTCGATAATGGCGCAAACCCTTTCTTTTTGAAGAGGGCCACGATCTCTTTGGTCTCTCCGAGCGTCAACCGTAACGCTTCTTCATCCATTTGGGTCAGTTCCTGCATTAACTGCAACCGCGCAAAGGTATTGGGAGGTTCTTGTCGACTGATGATAATCACACTCATACCAGGAGGAACTTCTCTGAAGGCAATTTCCATGAGTTGATGAAACGGCAGATGAGAACCCGCCTCCTGGTAATTATCCAACACCATGACCGCGGGCGATTTCAGACTTTGAAAGAGCTGTTCGAAAAAGGTGCGGGCAAATACTAATAACCCAGGAAGGAATTCGGGCGTAAATTTGGGCAAAGGACGCCGGGAACGCGGCGCCAGCTTTTGATACGCCAACGTGAGGTAATGAAACAAGGTCCCGACATCGGTATCTCCGGCATCGACTTGATACCACAGGGCACGTATTTTTTTATGCTTGAGATAACTGGCAACGAGCGTGGTTTTCCCTACCCCGGGAGGGCCATTAATCCACACAACGGTATGGTTCTTCAGCGCCTGATCCAGCCATCGATACAGACGCGTCCTCTGCACGATCTTTGGCAGTCGGGGAACCGTCAGCTTTATTATACGGGATTGCCGGCCTCTCATAATCCCTTCAGTGTTAGAAAGCCACTCGTGATGAGGAATTTTTAATCTCACATTGCATCGTCTTACTTCACATTGAAACTCTCCTTCATTGCTTTACTCATTTGAAACAAATGGAACAAAAATTTGTCCTAGCGTGAACCGTGTGGGTCACTTGGTCAAGAATTTTATTATATCCGCTCTCCGTGTTGTCAATAGGATCGAGAAGTGTTTCTCATGGTTTTGCATGTCTTCTCTGCTCATTGGGAATAGCTTGCCATGTAATTTTGAATGCCATGTCAGCAAGAACAGCAGGCATCTCTTTCCGTCAGTCCTGTCAACAGACACGATTGTGGTCTGCATCACTCAAGCTGAAACCACTTCCGTATCATTAGCTTCATAGGTTCCAAACTCCTTGACCTCTTGGGTATAGCCTCAGAATTTTTTTACGGTTCATCGGTAATCAATCGGTAACCTGCCCGGTAGTAGGGTTCGTCATCAAGCATCGATTTTTTCCAATCATGAAAGGGCATTGACATGGGGAGGGTATTTTCAATATTTTCATCGGCTACGGGAATTCATTCGTTGTATCTCCCATTCCAGGGAAGGAAACACTATCGTAAGGGAGACCTATTGATTATGGGTCGCCATTCTTTCTTTACCCTTGGCCTCAGGCTCGCCTCTCTTTTTCACTCCAGAGCCACTTCACTCTTGTTGTTTTTTCTGTCAGTGTTGTCCTTTCACCCATTGGCGTGGGCCGATGGCTTTCGGAATCCATTTCATGATGCCGCGGCTATTGGGCAGGGCAATGCCTTTCGCGCGCAGGCCGATAATCCTTCCGCATTGTTTTATAACCAAGCCGGCATGACGCAACTGCCGGGCATCCAACATTCCGTGGGCTTTCAGTTGGTGAGCCCCAACACCACCTTCACGGCACCCAGTGGCACGACGGTGGACAACAAAATCGAGGGCGGACTCGTGGGATTTCCCCCGCCCGGTCAAGTGTTTTTCACTGCCCACCTTGGAGAATGGTTTCCTCGATACTTTGATCGCGTCTGGGCGGGACTTGGCATGTTGAACTTGTTTGGGTTTGCCAACCAGTATCCGAACAACAGTCCCTTTGCCAACGTGATCACCCGTGGTCAATTACCTTTAATCAGCATCACCCCAAGTGTGGCGGTGCGTTTGTCCGATTGGCTGGCAGTGGGCCTCGGTGCAAAAATTTTTACTTTCTGGTCGTTGTTAGGCGAGGGACACAACGAAGCCCAATCCATTGCTCTCGGCAATATTTCTGGTACGACTGCCGGCGATAAATTGGAACTCAATGGCAAAGGCACCACGGCAGGATTCGATGTGAGCTTTTTGCTCACGCCGCTGCGGAATGATATGGGTCAGCCGCTGATGAATGTCGCGTTCATCTGGCGTAGCCAAGCCGTCCTTCCATTGAATGGGGCCCTACTCGATAATGGACGGAAGGTCGCCGATGTCAAAACGGCTTTGCGATTTCCAGAGGGCTATGAATGGGGATTGGCCTTCTGGCCCCTTCGAACCTCTGCCCATGAACTGAAGTTGGAGGTGGATGTTACCTGGACGCGTTGGTCGTCGATTCGGGATTTTCACATCTTTCTTTCCAATGGCGGGGTCATTCTCCAACCTCAATTCTGGGATGATGCTGTGACGGTAGATACGGGATTTGAATATAAATGGTTACATCCTCCGTCATCCCCGGATTGGGAGTATACCTTCCGTATGGGATACAACCATTCCGAAGCGGCTATCGTCGACCAAAACTTCAATCCCTTAGCCCCTGACTCAAATGTTCATGGCCTGACGATTGGCTTCGGCGCTCTTTGTGAAGACCGAGGGCTATTTTTGGGCATTTTTCAATGCGGAAAATCCGGTGAAGGCCTACTTGTTCGTCAGGCTTTGGGCATCGATCTATTTTATATGGTGTTGCTTTGGGAACCTCGAACGGTGACCGGACATCCTTTTCCTGGCGTGAACGGCACCTACAAGACTCGAACACATGTGGGCGGTCTTACTTTTCGCATTAATTTTTGACATCGATTTATCTGATTCCACCTCTTGACCTGGCTAAATGGACAATTGACCTCTGACAACCATCACCAGAATCATAAATAAATGCCCGATCGCCTATCAGAATTTTCCTCGCTCGTACTACCACGATGTTACTGGTGAGATGAGCACCTTTCAGCTATTCCTTTCTATTAATCGAAAATGCTAGCTGAACTCTATTGTGTTAATTTCAAAGAAAGGAAGTGCAGGCTGCTCATGAACGTCGGGCGGGAATGCCTCAGAAGAAAAATAAATATAAAGTATATATAAAAAAATATTTATCTACGGCAATCTTCTTTTTATTAATAATTTTTTATTATTTTGCTTTAGTCACTTCTTCTGACGTTATCCTTACTCACTTTTCTTACTGGTCAAAATTTTAAAATGCCCTCATCGCATTCAGTCTAACTTTTACTAGTCTTTCTACGGTAATCCTAGTGAGTCTTCAACGCCCCCTTCAATCATCGTTTGCCTTCTGCAAGCAAGAGTGAGGTCATTCCTTTCCTTTAGAATTTCCGTTCAAGAGATATTCACTTTCGCGGGACATTCTGTTGGGTCCTCATATACCCAATTTTTTATTGCCTGATAGTAGACATTCACCCATTCCTGTTGATGCGGTTCAAGAGGGTTTACTGAGGTGACCTCGCGCTTTACTATGGTCGACCACTCTGTCGAAATGGTTTTGGACGATCTCGAAGGCTTCTCCCATCCTACAAGTTGCAAAAATTTGACAATAACCTTCCACGGTGGATGTCGATGCTCTAGTTCTCGAAAATAGCCAGTGAGAAAAAATATGACCTGTCGTTTTCCCCGTTGACGTTTGGGTCGGGGTGGATACCCCCAAATCACCATAGTCCCCACCTGGACCCACGGAACTATATTCAGATGGCGTTCGCACATTTCCAGTTGCTTAATTGTTTTTTCTACCTCATACACAGACGTTGGATGGACCCTACTTCTAGCAGGATAGAGACTTCGTCGAGCTTGCCGTAATAGTTTGCCTACCTCTTGGCTCTTATTGTCACGCGGAACCTTATTCCATTCCTCATCCGCCCATACAACAAAAATCAATAAAAAAATCAAAACGTCCGCATCAGGTTTGACTACCCCTAAGGATGAAAACTCTCGGACTAACGCTTGAGCCTCCTTCGTCTTAAAGAACTGGGCAAGACGGGCACTCACTCCACAACGCTGGCCCCACTGTTTTATCGATCGATCAAAGTTTTCCATCATCATGATGATTTTTCCCGAGTTGGATGGAAATCCTTTTCCCGCCTTCCGCCACTTTGAAGTATCCTTGAAGAATCAACATCGCGATGACGTTTCGAGAAGCAGTTTAACAAAACAACGCAATCTGAAAAAGACCAGAAGGATAAATTAGGGGCATGATACATCTTTGGTTCACGTTAATAAGAAAATGGTTTGACAACAGCTGGGGCACCATAATTAGACCGCTTTGACGTTTACCAAACAATAGGCAAGTTTTATGACTCGACACTATAAATCGCCCCCCACTCCACCCCTCCACTTAACCAATGATTTGATTGATCTCTTAGCTGAAATTTTAGTGCAGGATTATCAACACCATAGAAGAAATACGGTTGATTCCCCTCCCCTAACCAACCGTAAATTTCCGTTGACAAAAGCGGCTGAAGCTGAATATTTCAAGCAAGCACGTGTGATCAATCTACCAAACTTATCTGGAGGACAATGATGCTTGCTGCGATCTATGCTCGAAAGAGCACAGAACAAGTTGGAATTGGTGACGAGGAAAAGTCCGTCACTCGACAAATTGAGCATGGAAGAGCATATGCGGGTCAAAAGGGTTGGTCCATCGCAGAAGAACACATTTATTGCGATGACGGTATCTCCGGGGCAGAGTTTGTTAAACGCCCTGCCTTTCTGCGACTTATGAATTGCCTCAAACCACGACCGCCTTTTCAAATTCTCATCATGAGTGAGGAGTCCCGATTAGGTCGTGAAGCAATCCAGGTGAGTTATGCATTTAAACAAATACTCGATGCTGGCGTTCGAGTGTTCTTCTACATGACAGATCAAGAACGCAAGCTCGACAACGCCATGGATAAGATCATGCTCAGCTTGACCAACTTCTCGGCAGAAATGGAGAGAGAAAAAGCCAGCCAACGAACCTATGATGCCATGCTGCGCAAGGCCAAAAACCTGCATGTTGTCGGCAATAAAGTTTTTGGATACGACAACGTCCCTGTTTTTGGTAAAGACTCTAACTCAGATGGCACGCCAAGGAGACAGCATGTTATTAGACGAATTAACCCCATCCAGGCAGAGACTGTGCGCAAGATCTTCGAGTTGTATGCATCAGGTTTTGGCTTGGCACGCATTGCCAAGGCCCTCAACGAGGAACGAATTGTACCACCACATGGAGGAAATTCTGGATGGTGCCCGACCGCCCTACGTGATATCTTGCAGCGTGATCTATACCGGGGGATCGTACTGTGGAACCGTACACAAGTTGTTCAACGAAATGGGACTCGAAAGCAACGCAAAAGACCAGAGTCGGAATGGTTACGAATGGAGGCTCCTGAATTAAGGATCATTTCCGATGTATTGTGGGAGCAAGTTGAAGACCGCCGAGCCAAGAATAAACGCGCCTATCTTCGTAGTAATGACGGCCGACTACTATCACGCCCGACAGGCGAAGATCGACGGTCAAACTATCTTCTCACCAGTATTTGTAAATGTGTAGTGTGTGGTGGATCCCTTGTGGCAATTAAACGTACAGCCAAACGCCGATATACCCGTACCGTTTACAGGTGTAGCTACCATCACAAGCGTGGCAACGCGATTTGCACCAACAGCGTTGAACTCCGTCAAGACATTCTTGATTCGGCCATCCTTCACGCCATGAACGAGGCTGTAGATGAACGTGTCCTTGAAGCCTCGGTCATACAGGCCCTGGACCGAATCAAAAAAGACCAAAAAAAATTCCCAGATCGGCGCATAGCGATCAAACGGGAACTTTCCCTAATTGAGGCTCGGGCACGTTGTATGCTTGACCTGATAGGCGAAGGAAATGGAAATACGCTTATGGTGAAAGAGTTGGATGACTTGTCAGAGCGACAGGAAACTTTGAAGCAAGAACTGATTAGACTCGATGAACTAGAGAATGTAACCGACCTTGATGCCAAACGACTAGCAAAGGACCTCAAAAGCCTGGTGGAAGACCTCCCTGCCCTTTTCTCCCGTCATGTCCCTTTAGCCCGTCAGATGCTACGAAAACTCCTTGATGGGCACATTCTTTGTGAACCCATTATGGAAGACGGGAACCCAGGTTATCGTTTTACGGCCACTGGCACTTTTGACCGATTACTAACAGGGATGAAAGTGGTCAATCAAAGTGGTGGAGGGCAGGGGGATTGAACCCCTGACCTCGACGTTGCGAACGTCGCGCTCTCCCAACTGAGCTAGCCCCCCATGCTAATAGATCCAGGACCTTGTCGGTCGTTACCGATGGTCACTTTATCAAAAGCCCTATACCCTCGCAATCTAAGAAGCCGGCTCAAGAATTTTTGTTTTTTGTCCCTCAACAGACAAGCGTCCGGCCGCAAAGAGAGCTACCGCTTGGGGATACAACCGGTGTTCTTGTTCAAGAATACGGGCGGAGAGGGAATCCACCGAATCTCCTTCGTGTACAGGCACGGCAGCTTGTAAAATAATGGGGCCCTCATCGACACCTTCTGTTACAAAATGCACGGTGCACCCTGAGATTTTTACTCCAGCGTCTAATGCCTGTTGTTGGCCATTCAATCCAGGAAATGACGGAAGAAGAGACGGATGAATATTCATCATGCGCCACTGGTACGCTTCAATAAGCACTGACGTGACAATTTTCATATATCCGGCCAGCAGTACCAATTGCACTTCATGCGCTTTCAACACTTCCAATATTTTTTGGTCGTAGGCCTTTCGAGGATCGGATTCTCCGATCACAGATTTTGGATTGAGATACATCCCTTTTATGCCATGTTGCTGAGCTCGCTCCAGTGCTTGCGCATCACTTTTGTTACTCACGATGATCGTAATAGTCGCATCAAGCTTCTTGTTTTCGATTGAGTCGATAATCGCTTGAAGATTAGACCCTCGGCCAGAAGCCAGTACGCCAAGACGCAGGGGCATGACCTATCCCCCCCCAGTGGAATAGGTTACACAAGGCGTGCCTTGTGGGTTTTTGTCGATATGCCCAATTCGAAATGCTGTTTCTCCAAGATCTTTGGCACGTGCCATAACCTTCCCTGCCTGATCGGACGGGACAATCACGACAAACCCAATTCCCATGTTGAAGACTCGAAACATTTCTTCCTCTTCTACCTGTCCTAAACTTTGAATTTGAGGAAAAATTTCAGGTACCTCCCATGTTCCCCGATGAATGTGCGCGAGACATCCATGCGGCAACACACGAGGCACATTCCCGGTTAATCCACCACCTGTAATGTGGGCTAGCCCGTGGACAGAAAATTCCTTAATCAATTCCATCACGGGTTTAACATAAATTCTCGTTGGCTTGAGTAATATCTCCCCTACCGTCTCATTCATATTGGGCAGAGTACTTTCAAGAGGTAACGCCCCTTGATCAAGCAACACGCGTCGTGCCAAGGAAAACCCGTTACTGTGCAACCCGGACGACGCCAAACCGATGACAGCATCGCCAGGCTGAATGTTTTCTCCGGAAAGTATGTTCGCTCGCTCCACGACCCCCACGGCAAATCCTGCGAGGTCATATTCGCCGGATTGATAAAACGAAGGTAGCTCTGCGGTCTCCCCGCCTATTAATGCACAGCCGGCTTGCCGACAGCCTTCGGCTATCCCTTTGACAATCGCCTCGCCTTTATCGACGACTAACTCCCCAACGGCAAGATAGTCTAAAAAAAATAGGGGTTCTGCTCCGCTGACAATAATGTCATTTACGCACATCGCGACAAGATCGATGCCGACGGTATCATGGCGATCCATAAGGAATGCCACCTTGAGCTTCGTCCCTACCCCATCCGTACCAGAGACCAAGACGGGATCGACAAATCGTTCCGACCCAAGCCGAAACAACCCGCCAAAAGAACCGATATCCCCGAGCACCTCAGGACGAAATGTGGATTTTGCCAGGGGACGAATTCGCCGAACGACTTCATCCCCGGCTGCGATGTCCACTCCTGCTTGACGGTAAGTAGTCATAGGGGGCCTGCTTAAAAGCACAGTTATTGGTGAGTAAATTCTACAAGGGTCTCAATATGCGCGGTCTGTGGAAACATATCAAACAGTTGAACACGTCTCATTTGGTATTCTCCCGCGCACAAACGGTTGGCATCACGAGCCAAAGACGGGGCATCGCAAGACAAATAATAAATCCGCGAGACCTTGGTCATCAGCAATGACTCGACACACCTTTTGCTTAAGCCTGTCCTGGGCGGATCCACAAGAATAACATCATAGTCATTGGGTTCAACCTGTTGTAAAAAATCTTCAGCCGTGGACGGGCGAAATCGGCATCGCCCAATGTGATTCACCGACGCGGATTTTCTGGCATCAGCCACAGCGAAAGGATTTTCTTCGACCACGGTAGCCATGGCGCCCTTCCTGGCCAATGACAATCCGAGACAACCAACGCCGGCAAATAACTCCAGGACTCGGACTCCAGCACAAGTTCCCAACCATTCCTCCAGGGTTTGGTAAATCATGGCGTAGACGGCCCAGTTAGCTTGCATGAACGATCGATCACTGATGCGAAACGCCATGTCCTGAAATTGTTCAAACAGATGATCTTCTCCACTCACCAAACGAACTGGTGCATGTTTTCGACCTGCAGGGGGCACCCCTGCGGTTACGACACATCCTGCCACGGCTGGAATATCTTGGAATGCCTTGAGAAGAGATTCGGCTTGGCCTTGAAACAGCTTAGGAGATTTCAAGATGACCAAATGGCTACCAAAGGCAGCGGAGGCACGCACTTCAAGGCTCGAGAGAAGGGCTGGTAGTCTGGCCATGGTCCCCAATCGATTTTTGATTTCCTCTACCACTGAACGAATAGATTCTGGAATCAGCAAACATCCGGAGGCTTCCACGGGCTTATGTGAACGTTCTTGCACAAATCCTAAATGAAAGGTCTTCTGGGCCTGAAACACAGAAAATCGAATCCATCGTCGATATTCGTAGGGAAATGGAGAAGGGACAGGAGGTAACGTCTCTTGGATCGTGATCTTCCCAATCCTGGCAAAGGCTTCTTCCAGCATTTGCTGTTTATAACGAAGCTGTGCGTCATACCGAATATGCTGGAATTGACAGCCTCCACATTGCTGGTATACCTGACAAGGTGCTTGAACCCGATTGGGGGAGAATTCTTGCACTTGATCCAATGTGGCAAACTGATAGGCCTGACGGGAATCTTCTGGGGTAATCGTCACCAGTTCCTCTGGCAACACCCCCCGAACAAAGGTGACTTTGGACCCGACATGGGTCAGTCCCCATCCACCCTCCACAATTCGCTCAATTTTCAAAGAAGTATGAGTTTCCATCGGAAGGAGATTCGCTTGCATCCGAGTGTCTGTTAGGCTTCAGGCCGAAGCTCGACATTCAGCAATTTAATTTTTCGATGTAAATGACTACGCTCTATCTGAAGATCGTCAGCGGTTTTCGATACATTCCATCCATTATCCCGAAGACGGTGGGTAATATATTCCCGTTCAAACGCATGTCGGGCATCTCGCAATGAATCATAGGTATCCAAGGCACTGACTCGATGGATCGCTCCATCTTGGCCTCCAGGCATAAAAGGAATGACATCCGCGGTTTCGATCACAGGTTTGGGGACCATAATCATGAGCCGTTCCACCTGATTGCGGAGCTCACGGATATTGCCAGGCCAGTCATGCCGAGCCAACACCTCCAACGCTCCATCTGTAATTTCTTTGAGTTTCATCCCCTGCTCTTCAGCATGGATACGCAAAAAATGTCGAACTAGCGCAGGAATATCTTGGCATCGATTTCGAAGTGGCGGCACTTCGATGGGAAGCACATTGAGCCGATAAAATAAATCCTCTCGGAAGGTTCCCTTTTCAATTTCCTGCCGCAGATCCTTATTTGACGCGGCAATCACCCGTACATTGACTTTAATAAGTTTGCCTCCCCCGACGCGCGTGAACTGTTGCTCTTGAAGCACCCGAAGGACTTTGGCCTGTGTGGCCACACTCATATCCGCGATTTCATCCAAGAAAAGGGTTCCGCCATCTGCAAGATCGAACTTTCCTCGACGCTGAGCCACTGCGCCGGTAAAGGCGCCACGTTCATGACCAAACAATTCGGTCTCAATAAGTGTTTCAGGAATCGCGGCGCAATTCACTTCCACAAACGATCGACTGCGTCTCGGGCTTTGAAGATGAATCGCCCGGGCCACAAGCTCTTTCCCCGTTCCATTTTCTCCGGAAATAAGCACACGACTATGGGTAGGCGCCGCAGCGGATATTTGCTGACGCAGAGTCTCCATGACAGGAGAATCGCCAACTAACTCGGAATGCCGTTCGACTTGAATACGGAGATTAAGATTTTCTTCTTCGAGCTTGCGCTGATGTAGCGCGTTGCGAACAAGAATAGTGACTTTTTCGAGATCAAGAGGTTTTTCAAGGTAATCATAAGCCCCAAGTTTAGTGGCTTTGACCGCAGTCTCTACCGACCCATGGCCCGACATCATGATCACCATGAGATTCGGAAATTGCTGACGAACACGCTTCAGAGTTTCCAGCCCGTCGATCTCTGGCATCCAAATATCAAGGATCACGAGATCGGGAGGTTCAGAGCGGATGAGCTTTAAAGCTTCCGCCCCACTCTTTGCCAGTGTTACCTGATGCCCCTCATCCTCGAGAATACTGCTGAGTGTATTCAAAATGGATGGTTCGTCATCAACGATACAGATGTTACCGGACATTCTTAATTACTTCCTTACAATACACGGCGAATCGACGGGATAGGATCTTGGGGCGCTTAAGAGATTGATCAAATACCGGCCTTACCCATCGTCTCTTATCTCAATTATTATGCAATTGGCAATTCAATAGAGAAGACCGCCCCCTGAGTTTGATGATTGGCCACTTGAATCGTGCCGTTATGGTCCGTCACGATGCGATGCACAATTGCTAACCCCAAGCCCGTGCCAGCGCTTCGTTTAGAAAAATATGGCAAAAATAATTTATCTTGATCCTCATGGCGAATCCCAGGGCCCTCGTCGATGACCTTGATCATCACCCGTTGCAGTTTCCAGTCCATTTCCGTGGTGACCCACAGCCGCCCCTTTTGTTCCATGGCCTGGATAGCATTGTCAAATAGATTCACAAAGACCCGTCGCATTTGTTCCCGATCCATATTGACCAGAGGTAAAGTCGGATCCAACGTCAGATGAAAGGTCACATCTCGGTGTCCTCCGGTATATAAGGCCACGACTTTTTCGATCACCTCATGTAACGACTCGCGCACCATGTGAGGAGCCGGCATTCTGGCAAATTTTGAGAATTCATCGACCATGCGTTTAAGGCTTCCTACTTCATTCACAATGACACCCGTGGATTGATCAAAAATATCTTCAAAGTCAGGAGCTTTATCGAAAAACTTCTTTCTCAAACGTTGCGCGGCAAGTTGAATCGGGGTCAATGGATTTTTAATTTCATGGGCAATGCGCTGGGCCACTTCTTGCCAGGCTGCAGTTTTTTGGGCCTTGATCAACTCGGAACGATCTTCGAATACCAACACAAACCCCAAATCCTTGCCAGATTCATTTCTCATCCGCGACAGGCTGAGGCCAATCGTCAACAGTTTGCCCTGCACCTCCATTTGGCCTTCTAATGTTAAGGTGTCCCGACCATCAACTAAAATGCGATCATAAGCTTCCTGAAATAAACTAAAATTATTTTCTTTAAATACGTCGAACACGAGTCGACCACGGACGTCATCGGCCATGACGCCTAGAATACGTTCTGCGGAATGATTGAACGTGGTAATCATCGCATGGACATCCAACGAGAGCACTCCAGAGGCAATGGTTTCAACGACCGCCTCCGTATAGGCGCGCCGGCGATCAGCTTCGATATTGGATTGCAAGAGAGATTGATTGGCTTGTTCAAGTTCGGCTTTGCCAGTAGAAAGATCTGTGGTCATCCGATTAAACGAATCGACCAGCGTGCCAATTTCATCGGTCGCCTTGACGGCAATGCGCACGCTTAAATCCCCTCGGGCGACGGCCTCCGTCCCTTCCGCCAGCTTTTGAATAGGCACAGTAATGCCTCGGGCCACGTAGAATCCAAACCAGGTAGCACTAAACAACAGTAAGACCGTCACGACAGCCACAAACAGATAGGCACCGGCTTTGATCGGATTTTCCATGGCTTTAATTTGCCGAAAATCCGTATACTGCCTGGCAATACCTTCCATTTTCGCGAGCAGAGACTCCGACACATAGGAACCCACGACCACCACGCCTTCAATACCATTGGGATCCCGATTGGATGAAATTGGAACGGCTGCTCGGATCAGCCGTCCAATAGGCGCTTCCTGAACCGAGGTCAGTTCTTTTCCCGTATCCAAGACCTGTAATACTAACTGGCCGACGGGCAGACTTAACATTGTGGTCGGCACGTCCGGATCAACCATGCGAGCTAGGGTTTCTAGTTTCGAGGAAAAAACTTCAATTCCAGTTAAATTCAACTCCCCTCGTTTGCGAGCCATCGCGGCCATGAGAATTTCGCGATGTTCGGGGCGCAACATATCTTCACGAAAGATTTCCTTGCTGATCGCCTGTGCGCTTTTTGTGGCCAACGCCGTGTGACCTTCATGATACATTCTGGCCATTTCTTCAGAATCTTTGAGCACCTGCTCAATTTGATCATTAAACCAAACCTTCATCACCTCACTGATTACGCCGCTGGCCACGAAGGCCAATAACACCGTAGGGACCAAGGAAAATCCGATAAAAGCAGCAATGAGCTTTGTTCGAAACCCAGATCCAAGCAATCGATGCCGTCGCTCAAAATAGGCCTTAATCAAATTCCGCGATAATAACAGGGTCAGCACTACTAATCCGACTACATCCAAGTACACAAGGAACAACACCATGGCATAGCTGGCGCTGGGCAGGAGAGAGTCGGTCTTGAGCCCCCCGGTCATCCCGTAACGAGCGTAGTACATCGTAAGGAGCAAACAGGGAATCAGGAGCAACAGAACGATCCAAACCGGTTTCAAATGTAGATGCTGCGCCTTGGGTCCCTGTTCGTCATCACGAATGAACCGCTCACGCAATTTTTTGGAGGGCATGAGGCGTGGGGCTAATTTAGAAGGAGATGCCATGATCACCGATTCAGAAACTGTCTGCTATTTTGATAACCTCGTGGATAATTCCTACGAATTTTGGCTCACCAGGAAAATCTTGGGAACCTAAAACTCAACCCAGGCTCGCTTGGCCTATTGTAAGCGGGATGGTGAAGGATTGGAATGGCATTCATGCCAAAGGGACATGACACTGGAATTCATGGTGAAGAGATAATGTAGATATTAAACCTTAGGTTTTTTTTCTGATGTCGCCTCGACAAATTTCATTCGCAGCGTGTAGAGCATATCTTTTATCACGGCGGCTTCTTCAGTGGACAAATTCCCTTTGGTTTTTTCCTCAAGCATGGAAAGAATATCAATGATTTCCTTTGCTTGCGGTAAATTAACTGGAGCATTGGGCTGATCGGGACTTAACTTTTCTCCCATCAGCATGAGAGCGGAAGTACCCAATGAAAAAATGAATGAAGAAAATGTCAGCGGCGGGGCATGTTCTTGAGATTTTTCCGAAGCTGCGTGAGAAGACGAGGAAGCTCCTGCCTCAGGCGCTGGAGTTGGGGATTCCTCACGAGCTTGCCCGCGTTTATCTCGAATGACAAACCCTTGTCCTTCTTCTTCAGCCAAGAATAAACTCCTTGATTATTCAGTGGTTAAAAATTATCACAATCAATACTTGCCTGCAAGGCAACGGGCATTGAAGAGCCCCTGGAAACAGGTATAATGGGGTCGGTTTAGCACTTGTTTCATTCTGTGGAAAAATTCGAAACAATCCACGCAACTATGAATCTTCCAACCAAAAGATCTCCGTCCATCCATGCCAACTCCTTTTGACGACCTTGTTGCCCTAGTTGCCCAGCTGAGAGGCCCGAATGGTTGCCCATGGGATAGGAAACAAACCCATGAAACCCTCAAGCCCTATTTAGTTGAAGAAGCGTATGAAGTCTTGGAAGCCTTAGACAAAGGCGATTCTAGGCAACTTCGGGAGGAATTAGGCGATCTTCTACTGCAAGTCCTTCTGCATTCGGAATTGGAGGAAGAACAACACCGGTTTTCCATGAATGATGTCATCACCGCCTTGCACGAAAAACTTATCCGACGACATCCACATGTATTTGGGGCCCTTCAGAAATCAGAGACGTCCTTAAATGCGAACCAGGTAGTGAATCAATGGGAAAAAATTAAACAGTCGGAACGGTCTACGGATGGTCGTGACGATTCCATACTGGAAGGTGTTCCACCATCCCTTCCTGCCCTATTACGTGCCTATCAATTGCAAAAACGGGCTTCACGAGTAGGGTTTGACTGGGAAAAGCCAGAACATGTCCTCGATAAACTTAATGAAGAATTGCAAGAACTTCGCGAGGCGACCGACCACCACCGGACCTTAATGGCTGGGAGTCCATCAGACCAAGGGACTTCTTTGGCGCTCGAAGCTATTGAACAAGAGTTTGGAGACGTGCTATTCACCATTGCAAATTTATCCAGATATTTACATATCAATCCGGAAGAAGCCTTGCGGAAAACCTGTAATCGTTTCGAAGGACGATTTAAACATATGGAACAGCTGGCCTCGAAATCTGGCAAGGGTTTACAAGAGCTCACCTCCACAGAATGGGAATCTTATTGGTCCATGGCCAAACAGCAGGAACAGGCATCCCTCAGCCAAGACCGCTCCTCTTGGGAACGAAATGAAAACGTATGAGTGATCCGGAAAACCAAGAAGGAAAACGAATCGGCATTCATCCTCTGATAGTCATTTTTGGTGTGATCATTGGTCTGTGGATTTTCATTCAAGCCATTATTCCCAAATCCAAAGACATTCAACCCCCCCAGGGCCATGAAACCCAAGCTGAAAAAACTGCGACAATTTTACAGGAAGCCAAAGAAACCAATGTCCCGACATTTAAAATGACCGCGGCAGTCCCATCCATGAATGCACTCAGCCTTCTTGTTCCAGGACAAACTACAGATAGCCAGGTCGTAGCTTTACTCCTGTATCTTCGTGATTCCCGCCGGGACGGGACCCTTTCATCTTTGCTCCCTGCCACCACACCTGACAATGAGCTCGGTCAATTTTCTATTGCGAATATCTATATTTTTTCTGATCCCAATTTTGCTGTTAAGGAAGCGATTACCATTTTATCGGTGGGTGCCCATGCCCCCGGTGATATCTATGGAAAGGAGATTCCGTACGAAGTCGCTATGAAACACGTACGAGGTCAATATGTGGTCAACCTCAACAATAAAGATCTACCGGAAAAAGGTTCTCTTGGTTATAGCGAGGAAGCCACAGGTCTCTATTCCCGGCGGTATCTCCCTATTTTTTAAATTTTTCTCCTCCTTTTTTGATAAGACTCCTGAGAGGTCAATGCGTAAAAAGCGTGATTCTCTTCCTGACTGCACGGAAGGAATTGACGAAAACCCGCCAAACCCTATTTAAACATCGTTTTAGAAAGTCGAATATTGAGAAAAAAGTCTAGCAGATAGTAGGAGACGACAACCAAGGTGGGAGCGAACTGTCTGAGGACACTAATACAAGTACGTTTTACACCCCTACCGTCTTTTGGATCTCTTGTCTTAGCTGGGAGCGAACTTCCTGCATCCAATGTTCGAGCTTCGGGTAAAGGTAGGCTAACGAATCAGTAAAGGGGCCAATCATGACATCACGCCGGTCATCAAAGAGACCTTCTTCATTAGCCAGTATGAGCTTTTGATCTCCAATTGCACGGGTAAGGATCTGGTTAATTCGTAGTTGCTGCCCAGCAGAACCTCCAGAAATTTCCAAAATTTTATTTTTTAAAACACCCAACTCTTCTTCCAAAGCTATTTTCACACGTATGCCTTGGGGCGTCGCCCAGTCCGGCCGTTGAACGGAATAATCATACGACATGGCTAACTCTTTTGGTTCCCGGTAAGGGCCCATGACATTTAAAATCGTATATTCCCCGCTCATAATAAGTTCACAACGGTTGTTCACACGGGAGGATAGAGGAAATGGTCGGGGCGAGAGGATTTGAACCTCCGACCCCCGCGTCCCGAACGCGGTGCGCTACCGGTCTGCGCTACGCCCCGATTTACAAAGAGAATTTCAACTCACACGACTATTGGCACATGACGAAACCCGTGGGCCTCAGCAACTGCCTGGTAGGTGACTTGTCCGTCTTTAATATTGACACCCTTGGCTAGCCAAGGATCATCGGAAATAGCCCGTTCAATCCCAGCATCAGCCAATCGGACTATAAAAGGTAGTGTTGCGTTGGTCAAGGCGTGGGTTGAAGTAACCGGTACAATTCCAGGAATATTTGTTACGCCATAATGCAGGACACCTTCAACTTCGTAAGTAGGTTCAGAATGTGTCGTCGGTCGAATCGTTTCGACACATCCACCTTGATCAATGGCAACATCAACGATCACAGACCCAGGTTTCATGGAGGCCACCATGTCCCGAGAAACGAGTTGTGGGGCTCTCGCCCCTTTAATCATGGCAGCCCCAATGAGTAGATCAGCATCTTCAATGGTTTTTTCAATCACGAGCCGATTGGGCACCAAGGTCGTAATGCCTCCCCCAAATCGCTCCTCCAACCGCACCAATTGATGGATATCCACGCTGAAGACCGTCACGCGGGCTCCCATGCCCACGGCAATTTGTGCCGCGGAGGACCCCACTCCCCCAGCACCAATAATAACCACATGTGCAGCTTTTACTCCTGGAACTCCTCCCAAAAGAAGGCCCCGTCCTCCACTGGTGCGTTCCAAATAATGGGCTCCAATTTGAATAGACATCCGACCGGCAATTTGACTCATCGGAAGCAACATGGGTAATCGACCAGCACGATCTTCCGTGGTTTCATAGGCTAAGGCCGTCATCCCAGAATCCATCAAGGCTTGAGTCAGGTCCTTTGAAGCCGCCAGATGGAGATAGGTAAACAAGGTATGATGCGATTGAAACAAGGGAACCTCGTGAAGGAGCGGTTCTTTCACTTTCAAAATCAATTTGGCTTTCTGAAAAACTTCCTCTTTGGAGGCTGCCAGTTGGGCGCCAACCCGAAGATAATCGTCATCCGAAAAGCCACTGCCCGCCCCGGCGTTCAGTTCTATCCAAACCTGGTGCCCATGTTGCACGAGGTCTCCAACTCCTTCCGGAGTCAATGCTACTCGAAATTCATGGTCCTTGATTTCCTTGAGAATCCCGATAATCATGTTTCATTCCTTTCACCAATGAATTCACGCGCATTTCCTGCACCTAGATTTTCATGGGCTGACGAGTCTTACTCATATTGTCTCACGAGAAACGCCGGAAGACTATGAAAATCGAGTGGCATTTCAAAAAACATTTCTTCAAATTTCAGTCAATCCAAAACTTGCCTGACCAAGGGGTTCTAGAGTATGAAAGGAGGATATGGGCGGGTTTAAACATCATATTTTCATCTGTCTGAACCAGCGACCGAAGGGTGACCCCCGTGGTTGCTGTGCTGATTCCGGGTCGGTGGAACTTCATGCCTTTTTCAAAAAAGAAGTTGAACGCTTGGGACTCAAGGGCATTGTCCGGGCAAATAAAGCTGGGTGTCTTGACCATTGTGAGTATGGCCCCAGCATCGTTATTTACCCGGAGGGCGTTTGGTATTGGGTGGGCAATCAAGCGGATGTGACGGAAATCATGGAGCGCCATATCTTGAAAGGAGAACTCGTTGAACGGTTACTCATGCCAGGTCACGATGTGCCTCCCATACAATTAGACTCTCGCGCTACGCCCCTTCCTCAATAAGCGGCAAAAGATCCCAGGGTTTCCAATCTCTCTTCATGGCGTATTGACATTTCGATACTATGTTTTCTGATGAAATGAGGGTTGCGTGGCAAACAACGAAGAAAAGTGGCGAGCCAATCAAGAGAAGGTCGCTTTTTTAAAACAATTTCCCGGTCTCATGCATACATGGGAGGAAGCTCAAGGGCAAACCGTGCTATCGATCATTCCTCTGAAATCTGATGCCAAGCTTTCCGTCCTGGTGATGACCAATGGAAATTTTACGATTGCGCATTCTCCGGAAACCGAACCCAAATATTTGCGTGAAGGCATTGAAACAGCTCGACCAACATTAGAACCGATTCACACTGAGGCCTTTGCCCAATATTCGATTCTCGCAGGCCGGGACAAAGAAGCAACACGAACCGCACGGCTCGAAAATATTCTAGGAGCCATCGAAAATAATCTCGAACAAATCCCTGAACTCAAAGACCGTATTCGCTCATTGGTACAGGAGTGGAATTCCTAACATGCGACGCCCAGCCAATATGCTCGATATGTTTTCCGGCGGGTTATTTGAAGGAGTAAAGCCTATGATGGTGACACGCGACCACTTGGTCAGACATCCAGATCGTTGCACCCACAACGCGGTGTGTATTCCAGTATGCCCAACAGGAGCCTGGCTCTCTACGCCACCCTTTAAATTTGATGAATCCCGATGTCTCGAAACCTGTAGAATCTGCCTCGATGCCTGTCCGACCCAAGCAATCTATATGGTGTTCAAAAAAGGCGAAAAAGTGATTGTGCCGCAAAAAACATAATTTCTAGCCCACAGCTTTTCGAAAATGTCCCCAATACGCTGTGCCCATATACTCGCTCCCGCCCGTCAGCGTTGTGCCGCAGACGATTCTATACACTTCCATTCGAGAAATTTTATGGGATTGCCCAGGATCTAAGAGATTGTCACAGGTTGTGAGCAAATGGAGCGTACGAAGCGCGATAAGAATTGGCCACATGCAAGCAAGACGCAGCCGGACCTCAAAACGTGGAATCGACATGGTATAAAACCATCCTTGATCAAGGTGCGCCAATGTTATTCCAACGAGTTTTTGCAATACGGGACTAAATTTGGACATATTTCTTTTATCCAAAAGATCTTTAGGTTCCAACCCGACGGCTTCCAACATTTCCCGCGGAATATAACATCGCCCTCGACGTAAGTCCCTCGGCAAATCTTTTAGGATATTCGTCAATTGCAGGCCTTTCCCGAATCGAATTCCTATTCGTATTTTTTGTTCTCGATCCCAGCGCCGACGAATGCGCGGAAGATGTGCACACATAAGATTTGTCCAAAACTCTCCCACACACCCAGCCACCCGGTAGATATAGGTATCTAAATCTGCGACGGTCTGGAGCGCGGAAAGGTGGGCTGTGGAATCTCCTGGAAACACTTTAAGGTCCATCTCCATGCCACTAATGAGAGTCGGAAGCACTTGACGAATTTCCTCTTGGTCTTCCGGACTCAATTGTTCATAAATTTGGAAACAGGACTCTAATTGTTCGAGCAATTTCCGTTCTCCCGGATGGCTTTGTTGGGGAGACATCATCGCTTGAACAGCATTGATCTCATCCCAATTTAAACGCTCTCGTTGAAATTGGAGTTTAAACTGTTGCAGAAACATCACACGCGCACTTCGATCGACTTGCCCCGTATCCGCCACCGTATCCGCCGCACGGGCAAACAGATAGGCAAGACCAACCTGTTTTGCCACTCGCGAAGGCAATACCGCCAGCGTGAGATAAAACGATCGAGAGACCTGTTTTAGGATGTCATGAAAAAGATATGACTCGTCTGGGGATGAACTCATGTGGACAGGCTACCGAACCTCCAAGTGACCTTCCATACCTTCTTCACGGTGACTTGGAAAAAACAGCAATTGTTTATCGCAAAAAAATGTATAGTGCCCCGGTGAAGTTAATAAAAGTTGAAGATTGACGACATCACCAGCGCTGACATCCACCTCATGATGAAGACCCATGGGGCTATTTTCAATTACAAAATTATGCGGGACCAAAAACGAATGGTTTTCCAATTGAATGGAAACCGGTATGTCGGATCGGATAATAATCTCATTTGGGGTAAAGGCATAACTCTCCATTTTGATGGTCACCCGCTGGACCCCATCTTCACCAGGAGTCAAGGTGATTTTGGACGGCTCGTCGCCCCATCCTACTACCGCTGGGAACAACAGGAATTGGAGGAGACTCCCCAATACCACCACTCGAAAAGATTTACGTAATTTCCGAAAAGACATAACGAGCAACATATTGCACATCAAAGCATACAACAAAAAGGAAAATTCCTACTAAAAACCACCCAAAATTCCAAGGGGAATGACCAAAATTAAAATTTCTTAATAATGGAACCCGACCTTGACTCATAAAAAAATGGTATTATATATCAAATAGTTAACAAAAATATTGAAAATTTTTCTCTTTCCACAATTCTCTCTTATGAGGTTGCCGATTTTGTCGTATAATAGTCCCAATAATTCAGTTTACAAGAGCCAGCATCAAAAAAAGTGGATAAAACAAAAGACACAGTATTCTAAAGGAGGAAACATATGAAAAAACTTAAAGGTATTGGATTGCTATTACTGTCCAATATTCTCATCATTGCCACTCTTTCAATTACCTTTACCATATTGTCGCAAGTTATCTTGCCGGCGTTTGGCATTGATGTCCGCGGCATTGTCTCAGGTCCAAATCTACTGTTTGCCGCATTTTTTGGTTTCGGAGGCGCTTTCTTAAGTTTGGCGATGTCGAAAACTCTGGCCAAAATGATGGTGGGAGCTTCCCCCATCACCCAACCCAAGACTCAGGCTGAACAGTTAATTTTTGAAACCGTTCAAAAAATTTCCGAGCGGCTAAAGATTGCTATGCCTGAGGTCTACGTATATGAATCCCCAGATCCAAACGCTTTTGCCACGGGGCCATCACGCAATAATTCGATGGTCGCGGTTTCCACAGGCTTGCTACAAAACCTAAATCAAAATGAGATTCGAGCCGTCTTAGCACATGAAATGGGCCATGTATATAACGGTGACATGTTCACCACGACTGTCTTAGCCGGTCTGATGAACACCTTTGTGTATATCATTGCCAACATGATTTACCGATTCTTGGCGGAACGGAGTGAAGGGATGGCGTTTGTGGCGTACTATATTATCCACATTGGGCTTTCCTTCCTTGCCATGATTCCTATTAGCTGGTGGTCACGGAGGCGGGAATTCTCTGCCGATCGGTTTGCCGCAAACACCGTTGGAAAAGAACACATGATCTCGGCCCTTCAAGCTATCAATCGATGGATTAACCAAGTCCAGTATCAATATCACAACGAAGATGCTCTAGCGACAATGAAAATCTCAGGTCAAACTCGAAGTTTCATGCAAATTTTCTCTACCCATCCTCCTATTGAAGCAAGAGTTGCTGCGCTACAAGATTTATAATTACGAATACTTCTAATAAATGAAGGCTGTCAGGATTTTTACATTAATGGCGGCCTTCATTTACTTCTTGTCCCTCACAGGCTTTTGTGACCCAACCAAAAGGTCAGGAAAAGGTCGTCTCGTAATTCCTATTAGGACAACACAAATCTAGAAACCTTTTTCAAAAAATCCCTCACACAAATATCACCCAATTCTACTCTGTATGGCCTCCTTTTTGATACTCGCATTAGGGTATCTAGAGACTCAGAGCGTTGCCGTTTTCAACTGCAAAATTTCCAACATCCAGGGCCTCTTTCACAAAAGGATAAGGCGAGGTGCGTATTTTCCGAAATTTTACATTCCTCCATTATGGTATTTTCCTTTGTAAATTTTAAAGAAGCAATTGTTTCAAGTCATTGCATGATTTTCTCAATAAAGAGGTAATGGGGAGCACTAATAATGAGTGTATTGGCCAAAAAGCATTTCATTTCTCTAGTTATCCTTGGATTGATATTTGTCTTAAGCCCTCATGCCTACAGTGGACATGGGGCCACCAATGTATTACGACAAAATTTGGGACAGCTTACCGAGGCAGCAGATATCATTTTGGTTGGCAAAGTGATCGAAATGACAGATGGTCTGGCCGAAAACAACCTTCCCTACACCGAGATTACGTTTGAGGTCAGTCAAACAATTAAGTCCGGTGGGTATCAATTCGTCACCTCCCCTAATTGGGAACGCAGAAACACTACGGCACTACCTGGACGCCAAACCTTTACCTATCGGCAATTTGGGCTCTTAAAACCCAGAGATATGGGAGATGGAAAAACTTTGGCTGTCACCTTAGATGGATTCCCCAAATACACAATTGACGAAGAAGTGATGGTGTTTCTCTATAAGCCCGCCACACAAACTGGGTTTCGAACAACCGTGGGATTAGCGCAGGGGAAGTTTTCTATCAAAAAAGGAAAAATGAGGAACATCATCAATAACCGTCATCTGTTTGCCAATATGGAGATCGAGCGGGAGAACCTACAGGCTAGCGAACGACAGATGATGACACAACGATCGGGTCCCGTTGATGCCGACATGATGATTACCCTTGTCTCGCGCGCGGTGAAAGAAGGTCTGTTTAACCGCTTTAAAGTTGCACCAGAATGAAAGTATTCACTTCCAAATCATTTCAGGTATTACTTTGTTGCCTTTTGAGCTTGTGGAATGCAAACCCGACCCATGCTGGCGGTCCGATCTCTCTTTTTGATAGCGGGACGCCGACTCTCTGGGGAGGAGGAACCTTTGCCACGTTTCCCATCCCCTATCTCAAGGATCAAGGTCCATTAGGCCCCTTGACCAAAGGTGAAGCTGACGCATTAACGACATTTAGCATGAACGAATGGGATGCCGTTTCCAATTCAACATTTTCAGTGATTGACGGCGGGGATACTCCCTTCGACATTACATCCGCCAATGCTTCCAACTATCTCTTTACGTTTCATGGCGCGGTCATTGATGTGGTGTATGATCATGATGGAACAATTTGCACAGCCATATTTGGGTGTCCTCCCGGCGTTCTCGGATTAGGAGGTCCTATTTTTACTGGAACCGCTGTGCCTGAAATAGCTTCAGCTATGGTCCTCATGAACGGAGCCACGATTGATCCCTTAGATCCGGGAGGAGCGGCATATCGCGTAGTGTTCAGCCAAGAAGCCGGACATGCCATTGGCCTGCATCATGATCAAACCAATGGAGCCGTGTCCTTTTTTGGTGATGAATCTTCTCCCACTGGGTGTCCCAGCGTGGGCACACCAACATTCTCCGATTTTACCGCAATGTATCCCTTTGCCGATGTTACCCCCTTTGGCCCAGGCGCAGAAGCGGCTTCAATTGATCATCTTGAAGACCTCGATGCACTATCAAGATTTCATCCGGTCGCAAACTATAGCACCACGACTGGCACCATTACTGGCACAGTCTTTCAATCCGATGGCATCACCCCAGTCAATGGCGTCAATGTCATCGTGCGAAGCATGACCAATCCATTTGGCGATGCACGCTCGACCATCACAGGCGACCTAGATTGCAATTCCCCTGGGTGTAAATGTTTTGATGACCCTCAATGTACCCCGAGTAATGCATTTGAAGGAACCTTTGTTATTACCGGCTTGACCCCAGGGGTTAACTACACCTTAGCCATTGACAATATCGTCGACGGAGCCTTTCCCCAACTTCCGGCCCCTGTATTTACTGAAGAGTATTGGAATGACACCTCAGAATCTGGCAATGCGTCGACGGACAATCCCTGCGACCTCACTCCGATCATTCCGACTGCCGGGTCCACCTTCGTGGCGGACTTTCTTCTAAATGCCCCAGATACTACTGGACCCACTGTCACGATTAACCAAGCCGCCGGACAAACAGATCCCACCAACGCCAGTCCCATCAACTTTACTGTCATCTTCAGCGAACCCGTGAATGACTTCGCTACCGGCGATGTGACCCTAGGTGGAACGGCTGGGGCAACGACCGGCATCGTCACCGGCAGTGGCACCACCTATAACGTGGCCGTCACCGGTATGACCTCAGACGGGACGGTCATTGCTACAATTCCCGAAGGCGTCGCCACAGACAGTTTCAGCAATGCGAATAGTGCTTCGACCAGTACCGATAACTCCGTCACCTTCTCCCCCGACACCACAGGGCCCACCGTCACTATTAACCAAGCCGCTGGCCAAACGGATCCAACCAACCTCAGTCCCGTGAACTTTACCGTGATCTTTAGTGAACCCGTTTACAACTTTGCCACCGGCGATGTGACGCTGAGTGGTACGGCTGGCGCCACCACAGCGACGGTTACTGGCAGTGGCACGACCTATAACGTCGCCGTTAATGGAGGCGCTGGAGCCTATACGTGGGACGGAAATTCGTGGGCAGATTACTCGGCATTCATGAGCCCAATTACTTCTAGTGTCAAAGCGAACTTGCAAGCGATCATGACCGTTGGGCAGGCCAACGGCCGCGTCCTCGGTCGCATGGGACAAATTGGAGATTCCATCACCAATTCATCGGCATATTTCAGGAATGGCATTTTGCATGGTTCATTGGGAAATGAGACCAACCATGATTACAGCAACATCCGTTCATGGATGGCCTATAGCGGCACCCAACCGGCCGATAATTCTTCTTTTTACAATGCTTATGGGAAAGGTTGGCCATACGGAAACTTTGGAGGATGGACCATCCGTGATGCCGTCACTGCAGGCCACCCATCTGTGGCAGTAGAAGTTGGAGATGGAATTACCCCTGGCCAGTTCTCCTGGGCTCTTCTCATGTTTGGCACCAACGACATCGACAATTTTAATTGGGATGCACAAGCGTGGAAATCGGAATACTCAACATTTATTCAGAATTTCATGGCCCTCGGCGTCGTGCCTGTTTTAAGCACGATACCGCCTGAACAAGCCCACATCGGCGATGGACGCGTTGAACTGGCCAATCAAAAGATCAAAGAATTGGCCAATGAGCTAAATATTCCTTTCGTGGATTTCTATGCCCTCGTGCTTCACTATCAACCGATTAACTGGGTGGGTACGCTAATCAGCAGTGATGGGACTCACCCGAGTGCTGGCGGCGGGGGGCGAGATTTTTCACAAACTGGTCTGACTTCCAGCGATGGGTATGCGGCACGAACCAAACTTTCGTGGGACATGGCCGAAAAACTGAAGGCCATCGTTTTTGATGATGGACCCCCAGAAGACACGATGACCTCAGAGGGCACCATTATCGCCACGATCGCGGGCGGCGTGGCCACCGATAGTTTCGGCAATCCCAATACGGCTTCCACAAGTACCGACAACCAAGTCACATTCTCCACTGATACGACCGGCCCGACCGTCACCATCAATCAAGCCGCCGGGCAACCTGATCCGACCAATGTCTCGCCAATCAACTTTACGGTCGTCTTTAGCGAACCAGTGGCAGATTTTGCCACCGGGGATGTCACATTGAGTGGAAACGCTGGGGCCACGACCGCCACCGTGACGGGCACGGGCACCACCTACAACGTGGCCGTCAGTGGGATGACCGCGACTGGCACCGTCACCGCCACGATTGCCGCGGGCGTCGCTTCCGATAGTTTCGGCAATCCCAACACCGCTTCGACCAGTACGGACAATGTGGTGAGCTATACCGTCCCGACCGGGTCTCCCGTGGTGGCCTGGACGGCCGTGACCCAGAACCCCAACGGCACGTGGACAGATTCCTCCTGGGACAATCGCAGTTTTCGGATTCTGCTGAAAGGCGAAAACATCACCGAGAGTGGGGCTACCGTCCAGCTCACCCTCCGTGGCCGCGCCTCTAGCAGTTACACCCTCCAACGGGTCTCGCTCGTCCAGCGCGAGGGAAGTACACTCAATGGCCTCGATAGCACCTTCGCGCCCGTCACCTTTGGGGCCGCGTGGGAGGCCGGGGTCACGGTCCCCGCGGGCGGCACCATCACCAGTGATCCGCTGGCCTTCGACCTCGTCACCGGCCAGGATGTCTTTGTCACCTTCTGGGCGCCGGCGGGCAATCCCACAGTCTGGCGTGGGGGGGGCGGTAGTGGCACGACGGTGTGGACCATCATCAATGAGGATCAGTCCGCCGCCATCGACTGGGGCAGTTTTACTACCGAAACAAACAGTTCAATACTGTATGCCACCGACCAACTGGAGGTCGTAGTGACCAGCGGGCCGGATTTGGCCCCGCCGGTGGTCACGCCACCAGCACCGAGTACGGTGGCGGCCGTGGATGCCACGGGCACTCCAGCCAGTGCGCCGGCGATTCAAGCCTTCTTGACGGGGGCCACTGCCATTGACAATGTGGATGGCGATCTGAGCAGCGTCATCACGCATAATGCCCCGGCGCAATTTCCTTTGGGGTCGACGGTCGTGACCTTCAGTGTGACGGATACCGCCGGCCATACCGGGACCGCGCAAGCCACCCTCACCGTGACGGATCAAACCCCGCCGGTGCTGACTCCGCCCGGGTCAATCGCCGTGCTCTCCCCCGATGGCAATCCGTTACCGGCCACCGAGCCGGCGATCCAAGCCTTCTTGACCGGCGCCACCGCCACGGACAACGTGGATGGCGATCTGAGCAGCGTCATCACACATGATGCTCCCGCACAATTTTCGGTAGGCGCCACCGTGGTCACCTTTGGTGTGACGGATACCGCCGGGCATACCGGGACCGCGCAAGCCACCCTCACCGTGACAAGCCCGAATGTCGCGCCGAGTATTACGCAACAGCCCCTGGACCAAAGTGTGATCGAAGGCCAACCGGCCACGTTTACCGTGACCGCAATCGGGTCGACCCCGTTGAGTTATCAATGGCAGCGGGATGGCGTGAATATTCCCAACGCCACGAGTGCAAGTTATACGGTCAATCCCACGAGTGTGAATGATAGTGGTGCAACCTTTGCGGTGATGGTCACCAATCCGGCGGGCAATATTACCAGTGCGCCCGCCACGCTGACCGTGACGCCGCCAGGCGGTGGGTCCGTGGTGGCCTGGACGGCCGTGACCCAGAACCCCAACGGCACGTGGACAGATTCCTCCTGGGACAATCGCAGTTTTCGGATTCTGCTGAAAGGCGAAAACATCACCGAGAGTGGGGCTACCGTCCAGCTCACCCTCCGTGGCCGCGCCTCTAGCAGTTACACCCTCCAACGGGTCTCGCTCGTCCAGCGCGAGGGAAGTACACTCAATGGCCTCGATAGCACCTTCGCGCCCGTCACCTTTGGGGCCGCGTGGGAGGCCGGGGTCACGGTCCCCGCGGGCGGCACCATCACCAGTGATCCGCTGGCCTTCGACCTCGTCACCGGCCAGGATGTCTTTGTCACCTTCTGGGCGCCGGCGGGCAATCCCACAGTCTGGCGTGGGGGGGGCGGTAGTGGCACGACGGTGTGGACCATCATCAATGAGGATCAGTCCGCCGCCATCGACTGGGGCAGTTTTACTACCGAAACAAACAGTTCAATACTGTATGCCACCGACCAACTGGAGGTCGTAGTGACCAGCGGGCCGGATTTGGCCCCGCCGGTGGTCACGCCACCAGCACCGAGTACGGTGGCGGCCGTGGATGCCACGGGCACTCCAGCCAGTGCGCCGGCGATTCAAGCCTTCTTGACGGGGGCCACTGCCATTGACAATGTGGATGGCGATCTGAGCAGCGTCATCACGCATAATGCCCCGGCGCAATTTCCTTTGGGGTCGACGGTCGTGACCTTCAGTGTGACGGATACCGCCGGCCATACCGGGACCGCGCAAGCCACCCTCACCGTGACGGATCAAACCCCGCCGGTGCTGACTCCGCCCGGGTCAATCGCCGTGCTCTCCCCCGATGGCAATCCGTTACCGGCCACCGAGCCGGCGATCCAAGCCTTCTTGACCGGCGCCACCGCCACGGACAACGTGGATGGCGATCTGAGCAGCGTCATCACACATGATGCTCCCGCACAATTTTCGGTAGGCGCCACCGTGGTCACCTTTGGTGTGACGGATACCGCCGGGCATACCGGGACCGCGCAAGCCACCCTCACCGTGACAAGCCCGAATGTCGCGCCGAGTATTACGCAACAGCCCCTGGACCAAAGTGTGATCGAAGGCCAACCGGCCACGTTTACCGTGACCGCAATCGGGTCGACCCCGTTGAGTTATCAATGGCAGCGGGATGGCGTGAATATTCCCAACGCCACGAGTGCAAGTTATACGGTCAATCCCACGAGTGTGAATGATAGTGGTGCAACCTTTGCGGTGATGGTCACCAATCCGGCGGGCAATATTACCAGTGCGCCCGCCACGCTGACCGTGACGCCGCCAGGCGGTGGGTCCGTGGTGGCCTGGACGGCCGTGACCCAGAACCCCAACGGCACGTGGACAGATTCCTCCTGGGACAATCGCAGTTTTCGGATTCTGCTGAAAGGCGAAAACATCACCGAGAGTGGGGCTACCGTCCAGCTCACCCTCCGTGGCCGCGCCTCTAGCAGTTACACCCTCCAACGGGTCTCGCTCGTCCAGCGCGAGGGAAGTACACTCAATGGCCTCGATAGCACCTTCGCGCCCGTCACCTTTGGGGCCGCGTGGGAGGCCGGGGTCACGGTCCCCGCGGGCGGCACCATCACCAGTGATCCGCTGGCCTTCGACCTCGTCACCGGCCAGGATGTCTTTGTCACCTTCTGGGCGCCGGCGGGCAATCCCACAGTCTGGCGTGGGGGGGGCGGTAGTGGCACGACGGTGTGGACCATCATCAATGAGGATCAGTCCGCCGCCATCGACTGGGGCAGTTTTACTACCGAAACAAACAGTTCAATACTGTATGCCACCGACCAACTGGAGGTCATAGTGACCAGCGGGCCGGAACAGTAAGCCCATAAGTTTGCATCTTATGGCCTGGCAGGAAGTGTGGCTCTATGATTCTCCGGACCCCAATGCATTTGCCGCAGGACCTTCTAAAAACAACTCCATGGTCGCCGTTTCGACAGGATTGTTGCAAAATCTAAGTGAAGGTGAAGTGCGCACTGTGCTCGCACATGAAATGGGACATGTGTATAACGGTAACATGTTCACCACCACTGTCCTGGCCGGACTGATGAATACCTTCGTGTATTTCATTAGCCGAATGGTTTACAGACAGGTCGCTAAACGCAATGCCATGTTGGGTTTTGCTGTATATTTCTTCCTTCAAATTGTCTTGTCTATCTTAGCGATGATTCCGATCAGCTGGTGGTCGCGACGCCGAGAATTTTCTGCGGACCGCTTTGCCGCGAATACCGTTGGCAAGGAACAATGATCTCGGCCCTTCAGGCCATCGATCGATGGGTCAACCAAGTGCAATACCAATATCACACGGAAGATGCGCTCGCGACCATGAAAATTTTATGGTCAAACGAGTAGTTTCATGCAAATCTTCTCAACCCATCCCCCAATCGAAGCACGAGTGGCTGCGCTGCAAAAACAATAAGAATAGCAATTTTTCTGTCATTCCACATAAAAAGCCGTCAATTCAAAAATTGAATTGACGGCTTTTTTCCTTTTGAAATCCAAGTCACTCTCATTTTTCATCTGTATTTAAAGAGCACAATTAAAAACACCCTCCAATACATTCTCCATACCCCCTTTTCTATTTTTTAATTTAATACCTATGTCATACTGCCCGAAAAGATAAAGAATCGCTGAAATCAAGAAATATCTTTAAAGAACGTTTCTTAAGAGAGATGACACTATGAGGTTAAGGTTCAAAAAGTCTTCCATTACTGCCCTTGCAGTAGGACTAATGATGACCGCCTGTAACATTGCCTATGGCGGACATGGGGCCACCAATGTATTACGACAAAATTTGGGACAGCTTACCGAGGCAGCAGATATCATTTTGGTTGGCAAAGTGATCGAAATGACAGATGGTCTGGCCGAAAACAACCTTCCCTACACCGAGATTACGTTTGAGGTCAGTCAAACAATTAAGTCCGGTGGGTATCAATTCGTCACCTCCCCTAATTGGGAACGCAGAAACACTACGGCACTACCTGGACGCCAAACCTTTACCTATCGGCAATTTGGGCTCTTAAAACCCAGAGATATGGGAGATGGAAAAACTTTGGCTGTCACCTTAGATGGATTCCCCAAATACACAATTGACGAAGAAGTGATGGTGTTTCTCTATAAGCCCGCCACACAAACTGGGTTTCGAACAACCGTGGGATTAGCGCAGGGGAAGTTTTCTATCAAAAAAGGAAAAATGAGGAACATCATCAATAACCGTCATCTGTTTGCCAATATGGAGATCGAGCGGGAGAACCTACAGGCTAGCGAACGACAGATGATGACACAACGATCGGGTCCCGTTGATGCCGACATGATGATTACCCTTGTCTCGCGCGCGGTGAAAGAAGGTCTGTTTAACCGCTTTAAAGTTGCACCAGAATGAAAGTATTCACTTCCAAATCATTTCAGGTATTACTTTGTTGCCTTTTGAGCTTGTGGAATGCAAACCCGACCCATGCTGGCGGTCCGATCTCTCTTTTTGATAGCGGGACGCCGACTCTCTGGGGAGGAGGAACCTTTGCCACGTTTCCCATCCCCTATCTCAAGGATCAAGGTCCATTAGGCCCCTTGACCAAAGGTGAAGCTGACGCATTAACGACATTTAGCATGAACGAATGGGATGCCGTTTCCAATTCAACATTTTCAGTGATTGACGGCGGGGATACTCCCTTCGACATTACATCCGCCAATGCTTCCAACTATCTCTTTACGTTTCATGGCGCGGTCATTGATGTGGTGTATGATCATGATGGAACAATTTGCACAGCCATATTTGGGTGTCCTCCCGGCGTTCTCGGATTAGGAGGTCCTATTTTTACTGGAACCGCTGTGCCTGAAATAGCTTCAGCTATGGTCCTCATGAACGGAGCCACGATTGATCCCTTAGATCCGGGAGGAGCGGCATATCGCGTAGTGTTCAGCCAAGAAGCCGGACATGCCATTGGCCTGCATCATGATCAAACCAATGGAGCCGTGTCCTTTTTTGGTGATGAATCTTCTCCCACTGGGTGTCCCAGCGTGGGCACACCAACATTCTCCGATTTTACCGCAATGTATCCCTTTGCCGATGTTACCCCCTTTGGCCCAGGCGCAGAAGCGGCTTCAATTGATCATCTTGAAGACCTCGATGCACTATCAAGATTTCATCCGGTCGCAAACTATAGCACCACGACTGGCACCATTACTGGCACAGTCTTTCAATCCGATGGCATCACCCCAGTCAATGGCGTCAATGTCATCGTGCGAAGCATGACCAATCCATTTGGCGATGCACGCTCGACCATCACAGGCGACCTAGATTGCAATTCCCCTGGGTGTAAATGTTTTGATGACCCTCAATGTACCCCGAGTAATGCATTTGAAGGAACCTTTGTTATTACCGGCTTGACCCCAGGGGTTAACTACACCTTAGCCATTGACAATATCGTCGACGGAGCCTTTCCCCAACTTCCGGCCCCTGTATTTACTGAAGAGTATTGGAATGACACCTCAGAATCTGGCAATGCGTCGACGGACAATCCCTGCGACCTCACTCCGATCATTCCGACTGCCGGGTCCACCTTCGTGGCGGACTTTCTTCTAAATGCCCCAGATACTACTGGACCCACTGTCACGATTAACCAAGCCGCCGGACAAACAGATCCCACCAACGCCAGTCCCATCAACTTTACTGTCGTCTTCAGCGAACCCATGAATGACTTCGCTACCGGCGATGTGACCCTAGGTGGAACAGCTGGGGCAACCACGGCTACCGTTACCGAAATCGCCCCCAATGATGGCACCACCTACAACGTGGCTGTCAGTGGAATGTCGCAATCAGGTACGGTCATCGCGACAATCCCAGGTGGCATTGCGACGAATTCCTCTGGCAATAACAACACAGCATCAACAAGCACCGATAATACAGTCTCCTTTGAAATCCTACATACCCTAACGGTGAATTTGGCTGGAACTGGAGGCATCACAATCAACAGCACACCAAACGGCATTGATTGTGGGTCAGACTGTACGGAAGATTATTTAGAGGGGACCCAAGTAACTCTTACCGCGACACCTTCACCAGGAACAGTCTTTTCCCGTTGGAGTGGTGCCTGCACTGATACGGCCCCGGCCCCGTGCATTGTAACCATGACCCAAGCTCAGACAGTAACAGCGCATTTCCTGGCAATTCTATACCCCTTAGACGTAGCGCTCATGGGAAGCGGCACAGGAAGTCTAACAACTACTAATGGAACTATTGATTGTCCAGGCGTATGCCAAGCGCTATTTCAAGTTGACTCGTTGGTGCTACTTCAGGCTCAACCAAATCCAGGATCAGCCCTTGCGGGTTGGCTTGGATCAGGTTGCACCACTGAGTCTTGCTGGATTCGCATGGATAGTCCCAAAACTGTAACCGCTATATTTGAGGTGGCAGAAACCTTAGCCGTCACTCTGGCAGGGACGGGAACGGGGGCAGTCACTAGTGATAGTGGGGCAATCAATTGCCCAGACACCTGCATGGATGATTTCCCAATAAATGCCCTTGTTACGTTGACAGGATCCCCTTCCTCAAATTCATTTTTAGAAGGATGGAATGGGTGTGGCCAAATCGTTGCGAATACATGCCAAGTAACAATGGATGCAGCCAAAAATGTTACGGCAACTTTTTCTCCTATACTTCAAGCATTGAATGTAAATATTGCATCAACTCCCACTTATTTAATCGACATGTCTTTACACAGCGAACCCGGAGATTCCATTGGGCAAGAACAGGATTGGGTAATTACAAATTCTGATTTAAACAATGGGACCCCGACCATAACTTATGATGTAACAGGAGATGGACTAGTAGATGGATTAGGACTAGCCTTTAATGGTCCTAATTTTTCCTCTCTCAATTTCAATATCACCTCGGATGAACTTAGCACCAATCTAAACCCTGGAATCTATGAAATGGCTCAACGTTACCCTTTTGAAGCTCCAGGCCACCCAGGGCTTAGTTTTACGATAAATGGAAGAAGTTGTAATAACGCAAATGGAAGTTTTCATATATTGGACATAGAGTTTAACCAATTAGATCTTACTCGTTTGCGAACTCAATTTGTACAACAATGTGAATCCCATGTTGGAGCACTACTGGGAGACATCTATTTTGAAGCAAACGCGGGAGATGGAACTGGAAGAGTAGTTAGCAACCCTCCTGGCATTAACTGCCAAGGAGGCTGCACGGTAAATTATCCCCAGGATACGACAGTTATCCTTACGGCAATTCCTGATTCAGGCTCGACATTTACTGGTTGGAGTGGAGCGAATTGTAACGGATTAGGCACCTGCTCAGTTTCTATGGCTACTGCCAAAAATATCACTGCGACTTTTTCAACCTCTTCACAACCCACACACTCCCTTACTGTAACCAAACAAGGAAGTGGTGTTATAACAAGTTTTCCTGCAGGCATTTTGTGTAAAAATGATTGCTCCGAACCCTATTTTCCAGGCACAAAAGTCACACTGAAAGGAATTGCAGATCCAGGGTATATTTTTGAGGGATGGAGTGGACTTTGCATGGGAAGAGGACCTTGCAAAGTAACCATGGATGCAGCAAAAAATGTTACGGCAACTTTTTCTCCTATACCACAGAATACCTTTCCCCTAACAGTCTCGGTTCGAGACCCACAAGTGCCATTTATTGAACTACATGTCCAGAGTGCCCCAGGAGATTTTGTTGGACAAGGACAGAATAATCTTTTCACCAATGCCGAAGGACGTCTGAGTGTGACTCCATACTTAAGTGATTTCACAGGAGACGGGGTTACTGATCGAATTAGATTCAGCTATACAACGTCCAATCCCCAATTACCCTCCCGTTGGAGCTTAACTTTGGGAACGGATAAATTAGGAAGCAATCTTGCCACAGGAAATTATTCAAATGCACAAAGAGCTGCCTTTGCGAATCCTGGTCACCCAGGGCTGGACTTTGATATGGAGTCGAGAGGTTGCAACACTGTTACAGGCAATTTCACGGTATCAGAATTTAATTCAAATTTTTTAGAAAGCGATCGACATATTAATCTCCTCCGTGCGCATTTTGAGCAACACTGTGAAGATGCAGTTCCGGCACTATTAGGAGATATTTATCTCAATGGCATTGCCGGTGATGGTGCTGGAAATGTCACGAGTGATATTACAGGTATTGATTGTGGTCTGGATTGCACAGAGTTTTATAGCCCCGGTACGATGGTTATTCTAACCGCATCCCCGCTACCCGGCTCAATTTTTACTGGCTGGAGCGGAATAGGATGTAGTGGCAGTGGAACATGTACAGTCACAATGACCCAAGCCCAACAAGTATGGGCAACTTTTTCTAAAGCGTTCGCTCTCAACCTTACAATTAATGGAAGTGGGATAGTTGACATTGCACCAGGCAGCCTCTCTTGTTCTGTTAGCTGCTCACATGAATTCACTCGCCTATCTGAAGTCACACTTTCAGCCACTCCTGATCCAGGAACTGTTTTTCATAGTTGGAGTGGAGGGGGGTGTAGTGGAAGCAACCCAACTTGTGTTGTATCAATGGATCAATTACAAAACGTCACGGCAACATTTACCTCTGATACTACAGGTCCCGCCGTCACTATTGAACAAGAGGCGGGGCAACTCGATCCAACAAACACTTCCCCAATAAATTTCACCGTCGTGTTTAATGAAGTCGTTACTGATTTTACCACCGGTGATGTCACCCTCGGCGGAACGGCCGGAGGCACGCTCCTCGGGACCGTCACTGGCAGCGGCACCACCTATAACGTCGCCGTCACCGGTATGACCACCGACGGAACGGTAACCGCCTCGATCGGGTCTGGCGTCGCCACAGACAGTTTCAGCAATGCCAATAGTGCCTCGACCAGTACCGATAACACCGTCACCTACTCTACTGATACAACCGGACCCACCGTCACCATTGACCAAGCCGTCGGCCAACCTGATCCGACCAATGCCTCGCCAATCAACTTTACGGTCGTCTTTAGCGAACCAGTGGCAGATTTTGCCACCGGGGATGTCACATTGAGTGGAAGCGCTGGGGCGACAACCGCCACCGTGACGGAAATCGCTCCCACGGATGGCACCACCTATAACATTGCCGTCAGTGGAATGGCTGGGGCCGGCACCGTGATTGCAAGCATTTCCGCAGGCGTGGCCATCGACGCATTGGGTAACGGCAACGCACTTTCGACTAGCACAGATAATACTGTCACGTATGATCCTACCCCCCCCGTGGTCACCCCGCCGGCTGATAGTACCGTCCCCGCGGTCGATGCCACAGGCACTCCCGCCAGTGCGACCGTCATCCAAACCTTTCTGACGAGTGCCACGGCCACGGACAATGTGGAGGGCAATCTCACTAATGCGATCACGCATGATGCCCCCGCACAATTTCCTCTGGGGGCTACCGTCGTTACTTTTAGCGTCACCGATACTGCCGGCAATACCGGCACCGCCCAAGCTACACTCACCATCGCCGACCAAACGTCGCCTGTTCTGACCCCACCCGGGGCGCTCGCTGTGCTTTCCCCCGATGGCAACCCGGTCCCGAACACCGAGCCCGCGATCCAGGCGTTTCTAACCGGGGCCACGGCCACCGACAATGTGGAAGGCACTCTCACTAACGCGATCACGCATGATGCCCCCGCACAATTTCCTCTGGGGGCTACCGTCGTTACTTTTAGCGTCACCGACACCGCTGGCAACACCAGCACCGCCCAAGCCACCGTCACCGTCACCCCGCCAGGCGGCGGACCACCCGTGGTCGCCTGGGAAGCCGCGACGCAAAATCCCAGTGGCGTGTGGAACAATTCCGGGGTGACTAATCGCACCTTCCGGATGCTACTACAGGGGGCGCAGATTACCGAGAGTGGGGCCACCGTCCAACTGACGCTGCGGGGCCGCACCTCCGGCAGTTACACCCTTCAGCGACTCTCCCTCCTCCAGCGCGACGGGAGTACGCTCAATGGCGTGGCCAGTACCTATCAAGAAGTCACCTTTGGCAGTACCTGGGCGGCGGGGGTCACCGTGCCCGCCGGCGCCACCGTGACCAGTGATCCCATCCCCTTTGAGCTCGTGGCCGGACAGGATGTGTTTGTGACCTTCTGGGTACCCGCCAACAATCCAACGGTGTATCGCAATGGCGGCAGCGGCATCTCCTTCTGGAGTATCGCCAATGTCGACCATACCAATACCCTCGACTGGACGGGCTTGTCGACCACCTCGGCCACCTCCTATCTGTATGCCCTCGAGCAGCTCGAGGTCATCACCGCCAGCGGCCCGGATCTCATTCCCCCCGTCATCACCCCGCCGGCTGATAGTACCGTCCCCGCGGTCGATGCCACAGGCACTCCCGCCAGTGCGACCGTCATCCAAACCTTTCTGACGAGTGCCACGGCCACGGACAATGTGGAGGGCAATCTCACTAATGCGATCACGCATGATGCCCCCGCACAATTTCCTCTGGGGGCTACCGTCGTTACTTTTAGCGTCACCGATACTGCCGGCAATACCGGCACCGCCCAAGCTACACTCACCATCGCCGACCAAACATCGCCTGTTCTGACCCCACCCGGGGCGCTCGCTGTGCTTTCCCCCGATGGCAACCCGGTCCCGAACACCGAGCCCGCGATCCAGGCGTTTCTAACCGGGGCCACGGCCACCGACAATGTGGAAGGCACTCTCACTAACGCGATCACGCATGATGCCCCCGCACAATTTCCTCTGGGGGCTACCGTCGTTACTTTTAGCGTCACCGACACCGCTGGCAACACCAGCACCGCCCAAGCCACCGTCACCGTCACCGTCCCGGATCTCATTCCCCCTGTCATCACCCCGCCGGCTGATAGTACCGTCCCCGCGGTCGATGCCACAGGCACTCCCGCCAGTGCGACCGTCATCCAAACCTTTCTGACGAGTGCCACGGCCACGGACAATGTGGAGGGCAATCTCACTAATGCGATCACGCATGATGCCCCCGCACAATTTCCTCTGGGGGCTACCGTCGTTACTTTTAGCGTCACCGATACTGCCGGCAATACCGGCACCGCCCAAGCTACACTCACCATCGCCGACCAAACGTCGCCTGTTCTGACCCCACCCGGGGCGCTCGCTGTGCTTTCCCCCGATGGCAACCCGGTCCCGAACACCGAGCCCGCGATCCAGGCGTTTCTAACCGGGGCCACGGCCACCGACAATGTGGAAGGCACTCTCACTAACGCGATCACGCATGATGCCCCCGCACAATTTCCTCTGGGGGCTACCGTCGTTACTTTTAGCGTCACCGACACCGCTGGCAACACCAGCACCGCCCAAGCCACCGTCACCGTCACCCCGCCAGGCGGCGGACCACCCGTGGTCGCCTGGGAAGCCGCGACGCAAAATCCCAGTGGCGTGTGGAACAATTCCGGGGTGACTAATCGCACCTTCCGGATGCTACTACAGGGGGCGCAGATTACCGAGAGTGGGGCCACCGTCCAACTGACGCTGCGGGGCCGCACCTCCGGCAGTTACACCCTTCAGCGACTCTCCCTCCTCCAGCGCGACGGGAGTACGCTCAATGGCGTGGCCAGTACCTATCAAGAAGTCACCTTTGGCAGTACCTGGGCGGCGGGGGTCACCGTGCCCGCCGGCGCCACCGTGACCAGTGATCCCATCCCCTTTGAGCTCGTGGCCGGACAGGATGTGTTTGTGACCTTCTGGGTACCCGCCAACAATCCAACGGTGTATCGCAATGGCGGCAGCGGCATCTCCTTCTGGAGTATCGCCAATGTCGACCATACCAATACCCTCGACTGGACGGGCTTGTCGACCACCTCGGCCACCTCCTATCTGTATGCCCTCGAGCAGCTCGAGGTCATCACCGCCAGCGGCCCGGATCTCATTCCCCCCGTCATCACCCCGCCGGCTGATAGTACCGTCCCCGCGGTCGATGCCACAGGCACTCCCGCCAGTGCGACCGTCATCCAAACCTTTCTGACGAGTGCCACGGCCACGGACAATGTGGAGGGCAATCTCACTAATGCGATCACGCATGATGCCCCCGCACAATTTCCTCTGGGGGCTACCGTCGTTACTTTTAGCGTCACCGATACTGCCGGCAATACCGGCACCGCCCAAGCTACACTCACCATCGCCGACCAAACATCGCCTGTTCTGACCCCACCCGGGGCGCTCGCTGTGCTTTCCCCCGATGGCAACCCGGTCCCGAACACCGAGCCCGCGATCCAGGCGTTTCTAACCGGGGCCACGGCCACCGACAATGTGGAAGGCACTCTCACTAACGCGATCACGCATGATGCCCCCGCACAATTTCCTCTGGGGGCTACCGTCGTTACTTTTAGCGTCACCGACACCGCTGGCAACACCAGCACCGCCCAAGCCACCGTCACCGTCACCCCGCCAGGCGGCGGACCACCCGTGGTCGCCTGGGAAGCCGCGACGCAAAATCCCAGTGGCGTGTGGAACAATTCCGGGGTGACTAATCGCACCTTCCGGATGCTACTACAGGGGGCGCAGATTACCGAGAGTGGGGCCACCGTCCAACTGACGCTGCGGGGCCGCACCTCCGGCAGTTACACCCTTCAGCGACTCTCCCTCCTCCAGCGCGACGGGAGTACGCTCAATGGCGTGGCCAGTACCTATCAAGAAGTCACCTTTGGCAGTACCTGGGCGGCGGGGGTCACCGTGCCCGCCGGCGCCACCGTGACCAGTGATCCCATCCCCTTTGAGCTCGTGGCCGGACAGGATGTGTTTGTGACCTTCTGGGTACCCGCCAACAATCCAACGGTGTATCGCAATGGCGGCAGCGGCATCTCCTTCTGGAGTATCGCCAATGTCGACCATACCAATACCCTCGACTGGACGGGCTTGTCGACCACCTCGGCCACCTCCTATCTGTATGCCCTCGAAAACTTAGAAGTCGTTCCTTAATCAGTAAAAATGGAAGTTAAAGGAATACCTCTTCTAAATTTGGGGACATTCCAATCTTATTACTGGAGATTCATGATGGGAAAATTCCGGAAATGGTATATTTCATTACTTACACACAGAATGATTGGGAATTTAGGAGAATCTCATGAAATGTCATGAAGTCGATTACCATATAATTGGACATGAGATGCAGCTGGTGGAGGTGGATCTTGATCCTGGTGAATCAGTCATTGCAGAGGCTGGCGCTATGAATTATATGGAAGAAGGGATTACCTTTGAGGCCAAAATGGGAGATGGGTCCACGCCAAACGAAGGCATCATGGGCAAACTCTTGGGGGTGGGGAAACGAATGCTTCTCGGCGAATCAATCTTCCTCACTCACTTTACAAATAGAAGCCCGGCAAAAAAATGCGTGGCATTTTCTGCTCCATATCCAGGTTCGATCATTCCATTGAACATGGCGGATTTTGGTGGTGAAGTGATCTGTCAAAAAGACGCCTTCCTCGCGGCGGCGTTGGGCACAAGCATCCAAATCACGTTTCAGCGAAAACTGGGGACGGGAATTTTCGGTGGCGAAGGATTTATCTTGCAAAAACTCGTGGGCGATGGAATGGCCTTTATGCACGCTGGTGGAACGGTAGTTAAAAAAGATTTACAAGGTGAAACGCTTCGCTTAGACACGGGTTGTCTCGTTGCTTTTACCCAAGGAATAGATTACGCCATTGAATCAGCGGGAAGCTTAAAATCGATGTTTTTTGGTGGCGAGGGGTTTTTCTTAGCAACCCTCCATGGAACCGGAACAATATGGATTCAGAGCTTACCCTTCTCCAGGCTCGCTGAACGCATAGTCCAAAGCGTTCCAGGTCTGGGAATCAATCACCAGGATGAAGGATAGGTTATGCGGGATGCTCCAACGATTTTTCTCATCGGAATAAACCTTTCCAGTTGGATATCCCACGGGCCTAAGATTTTCGTCTCAACCGAGACTAATATTTACTGAATACTATTTCTTGGACCGTTAATTCGTCATTTTAATTCCCGCATTCTTAAAGACTTTAAAATCTTATTCCTATCCTTAGATATTCACCAGGAAGGAATTACGCCCCCAGCAATTAATCCCACCAGGGAATTACATCGAAAATTTTTAAAAAATCGTTTTGTTTCAAAAATTCTTCTAGTCAAGATTAACCACATTCAACCGATAATGATGAGTAGTAATGATTCGGCAATTCTAGTAATGCCGCACTGGATCATGTTTTCATTGCCCATAGATAATTTAATTCTTTGCAATGCATCAAAAGTGGGGATGTTATCGTGTTGACGATTAAACAAAACAATCAAACTAAAGAACATGCAAAAATAATAATGAAACAGCCTAGCTCGGAGAACTGGGAAGAGCGCCGTCGTTTTCCACGGCACACAATTTTACAAGGGATTCCAATTTCAACAGAAATAGAAACCATGAATAAAATTTTGCGATCCTGCAAATGTGTCAATCTTGGTACTCAAGGAGCTCTCATTGATTTTGGCGAAGACCAATGCCCCGAATTGCCTGTCCACAGTAAATTGTTTTTGAGCATTCACCTTGCGGGAGAAAGTGTCAAACTTCCCGGAATTGTCAGGCATCGCTACGGAAGTCGAATGGGGATATACTTTCCAATTGAAGGCGACCCACATTATGAAGAAGAACAAAAAGTGTTTGCTATTATTCTTCGGACCCTTGAACGGGGCATCGAGCGTCGAAGCCGACGCTGACGCTAAATACCTCAGTTTTCCAGATCTATTTACTTCACAATAGTTTCCCACCCCCTATTTTCCGCTTCGCGGTCATACCATTGAGTCTCCCTTGTAGCCTTGGGACATTCTTTTCGTTTCTTGAACTATTCTGCTAGTCTAAGGGATATGAATTAGTCCAAGTGTTTGTGAACCTATTGACGACAACAAACGAAAGGTCTCATGCCACGCCTTAAATATGTATTGCCTGTTTTTCTCTTCGGTGTTTCCCTTTTTTTAGGACATCCCAGTTATGGATTCCCTACGAGTCCTTCTGCTTGGACAAATTCGCAGTGGGAAGCGCGGTGCGCTAAAGTCCGAACTACGTTCAATCCGGACTCTCCTCTGAGCAATACCCGACTCTCCCTCAATACCCAAGATCCACGATTTGTGGATTTTTTATATTGGGTATGGGCGAATAAGATTACTGAGCACCAAGTTGAACAGGTGGGAGGGACTGAGTGGGACGGCCCCACAAACGGCGTCATCTTTCACTGGGCGCCAGGATCACGATGGGAAATGCACACGGTCGTACCATTCAAACATGCTATTCATCATATCGCCGAAGAGCACAACTGGGTGGATACCATGTTTAGCGATTTTTTTGATCAGTATAAAAAAAGTACGGGAGTGAGCATCGCCCAACGATTATCGGCGGACAAAGCCCCAACCTGGGCTATGTTTTTGAAACACATCGGCGGTCCGGAAAGCCCGTACTATCGGTATGTATTTCACCAAGAAAGCTTTATAGATACCAAAAACAAAAAAGTCATCATGGTTGGTGGCCAAGGAGTGGAATTTCATTATTCCTACGATCGATATATGCACGAAGTTAAAGAAGTCCTTACCGACTGCAAAGCATTTCAATTCTTTCAATTATACGATCACTATGGCCAAGGCTTTGCCTCAAAGCTCGGCTGGGCAGGACAACCTCTTCCCTTCACTGACAAACAACAGAGTCAAACAGGTCTCACCAATTCGAATAAATAACATCTTCTTTTGTAAGGAATATCTGGTAAAAATTTAGGGACACCTCCCCACACGTCCTTCCCCTGTTGCTTGCCCCAAGCACTCGTTCATGCGACACTTTGAGGATGAATTCACCCTCCCTTTCGAATCAGACCCTCACACATCGCTTATATTGGGGGCTCGCTATCAATGCAGTGATTATTTTTGCGGAATTCACTGGCGGATATCTAGTGAATAGCATTGGATTGATGAGCGATGCAGGCCACAATCTTATCGATCAAGGCTCGCTATTCCTCGCACTCTACGCCCATGTCCTTTCGGCTAAACCTGCGACAGAAGAACGAACCTTTGGTTATCATCGCGCAGGAATTCTGGCAGCCTTTGTGAATGGATTAGTATTGATCATCACCGCCATAATTCTTGGGTATCTTGCTATCACACGATTATTCACACCCGTAGATATCCCAGGAGGCTGGGTCGTCGGGATCGCACTGGTCACCTTTGGGGCTAATTTAGCGGTGGCCTTGTTGCTTCAAGCCGGGGCTAAAGACGATCTGAATATTCGAGGGGCCTTTTGGCACATGCTGGCAGATGCATGGGTCTCACTGGGTGTCGTGTTATGTGGATTGGGAATTCTCTTCAAAGGTTGGACGTGGTTGGATCCAATGATTAGCGTGGTCATCGTCGGAGTGATCGTGAAGGGTTCCTGGCCAATTTTTAGAGAGTCATTAGAAGTCCTTTTGGAATCCACCCCACCAGGAATCAAAACTGCACATATTGTGGACTCCATCGAGAAGATGAACGGGGTCGATAATGTTCACGATTTGCATATTTGGGCCGTTGAACCTCGACTAGTGATGCTGACTTGTCATGTAATGGTAAACCAGGACAGCACGCATTTAAAAGATGAATTGCTGGCCACGATACGTTCAATGGTGGCTTCAGAATTCGGAATTCACCATTTGACCATTCAACTTGAAACGGAATGTGCCCATACCACCGGCAGACATTGTGATTTAAACCAGCTTCCCATCCGTGAGGAGTCTCCCTCGAGCCATCATCACATCCATTCTCACTAGCCGATTATTTTTCTTCCTGATGGCCATTCATGTTGAAACCACTTCGAGCGAAACACCACATATCCTAACGTCATCCCTATCATAGCCCCTAACCCCCAACCGGCCAGCACATCTGTGGGATAATGGGCCCCGAGATAAATACGAGACACCCCGACCAGCATCATCATGATACCCACCACCCACCTGGTCGACGGAAAAAGGACCCACAAGAATGCGGCCGCAGTGGCCGAGTTTATGGCGTGGTTCGAAGGCATACTGAACACCCCGCCGCACCCTACGAGTTCTTGAATTTGAAGAAATGCCTGACAGGGTCGAGGCCGAGCAAAAAACAGCTTGAGCTGCATGCCAATAAAATCGCTAAGGCCAATGGTCAGCCCTAAAACGGAGGCAGCTAAGGCCCCTTGTTGCCAATTCAACCAACTGCGGTACCCCAAATACACTAAAGCCAGCACTATAAAATTTCTAGCATTGGAACATTCCAACATGAACCAATCCATCAACGCCGACTGTCCCGACAAACCATTGATTTTTAAAAATAACGCGAGATCCCAATCCATAAAAGTCAATCTCCTCTAAGCCTTCTTTGATCTTCCATGATGTGTTAGGATCGGGAGCCCAAGAATGAAAATGTGTGTGAAAGGGAAAATTTTCCATGCTGATTGATAGTCATGTCCATTTAGATGATCCCCGCTACGATCAAGATCGTGACGCCGTATTCCAACGCGCGCAGGAAGCAGGGGTCGAAGCGTTTGTGACTATTGGGTGCGATCTTTCCACAAGTCAATCCGCCGCTGCGCTGGCGGACTTTCACGAAAATGTCTTTGCGACGATTGGAGTGCATCCTCACGAAAGCAAAGAAATCGTTGATGGCTGGTATGATGAATTCCGTCGGTTGGCGCAACACCCCAAGGTCGTAGCCTATGGGGAAATAGGTTTGGATTATCATTATGACCACTCTCCTAGGGTTACCCAACGTCTACGATTTCGTGAACAAATCCAGCTGGCGAAGGAACTCCAACTGCCAATGGTGATCCATACCCGAGAAGCCCAGGAAGACACCATTTCCATACTCAAAGAAGAAGGCGCCGCGGATGTCGGTGGAGTATTCCACTGTTTTTCCGGCGATGCGTGGCTCGCGAAAGACGCATTAGACCTTGGATTTTACCTGAGTTTTTCCGGGGTTATTACATTTAAGAATGCCACGATGCTCCGGGACATTATCAAAACGGTTCCGTTAGATCGGATGATGGTGGAAACCGACTGTCCCTACCTGACCCCTGTGCCCTATCGCGGAAAACGAAATGAACCGGCATTTGTACGCCAGGTCGCCGAAACTATTTCCACCCTTGTGGAATCTGACACGCTCAATGCTTTAGAAAAAGTCTCTCAAGCCACTGTGGAGAATACTAAACGATTATTTAAAATCCCCTAAGTTGTCGATTCCGGTTTCGTTGGGCTTTGGGAAGTTTGCGTGGATTACCTTTTTTGTTTGGTCGTCGCAATGGCACTTCCTCTTCGACTTTTCCATACACGGCTGATGTTAGCGGTTTTGCCGTTCGCCCAGAAGTTAACCCATTATTTCCTGCCGATTGCAGTTTGCCTTGAAATTCCTTGGCACTGATCGTCAACGCACCATGAGCTTTTGCCGTGGCGACAACCTCCAAATCCGAGGAAACCACGACGCAATCACGCGTATACTTCCTGGTCATGCCCTGAATGACTTGGTCTGCCCGTTCCCCTTCTCTTGTAAAAAGCACCTGAACGCCTGAACGATGTTCCCGGCATTCCCCATGAGGTTGCCGCCATGCATCAAACACCACGGTCAAGGAATGTCCTTTGCGGTGGCTATATCGGGATAAGTCCTGAATAAGGCGTTCTCGACATTGCTCACTTTCTTGGGAAGAAGATTTTCCGCTCCACCCACGTACACCCAGAATATTATATCCATCGACAATAACATGCATGGCCATACCGAGCCTCACGCTAACGTACCGACCATACACTGTCAAACCAGGTCTAAGACTTAGGTCTATCTTGACAATACCCCCATCTTCTGAGAAAACAAAAAGAAAGCCTACCCATCAACGATGATCCATCGCATACTCATTTCTCTCATTATTCCGATTGGATTTCTCCTGTTACTGCCACCAGGAGTCGTTCAGCATTCCGCACATTCGGCCATTTCAAATACAAGCTCTGAACACCCGGCTCCCATCGTGGTCGCCAGGGGAACCCAGAAATCCTCACGAAAGTCATCACCCCTTACCGTCACCAATGTTCGCTACCATGCTCATAAAAAATATACACGAGTAGTGTTGGATCTACCGGCTCGAGCTATTCTCCAGGAATCCAAAAATGATAAGAACCAGACGGCCACGATCATTCTTGCAAAGTCTCAACTCAGTTCTCGTGCGCTTAAAAAAATTCGACACCGTAAATTTCCTCACGCCATTTCCATCTTCGAAGGTTCTACGCAAACAGTCATCCTCACACTTGACCTCACGTCCTTATCCAAATATGAGTTGCAAACTCTTCGCAAACCGAACCGTGTGGTTGTAGATTTATATTATTCCAAAAAGACACCTCTGGTAACCTCAAAACGTCCGACGCCAGCACCAAAGACAGGCTCTGTGAAAGCACCACAAAAATCCCCAGCGAAAGAAACGCCTAAACCGTCAAAAGAACCTCCCAAAACTGCCATGTCGCCCCTGGAACCGGAGGCATCAATTTCTCAAAACCCAAACCCAAAAGAGGCGGATCAAGGCACCGCTGGCCCAACTAGCCCATCGGGAAATCTCGTCAAAAATTTCAAAGATCTCGTGGTGGTCATCGACCCAGGACATGGAGGAAAAGACCCTGGTGCCACAGGTAAGAAAGGAACTCAAGAAAAACACATTACCTTAAAAATTGGGAGTTATCTCAAAGAGTTGATTCAGAGTCGGCTCGGGGCCCACGTCCTCATGACAAGGGAAAAAGACATCTTTCTAGATTTAGAAAAGCGTGTGGAATTTGCAAATAAGAAAAAAGCCGATCTCTTTATATCCATTCATGTGAACTCACATCCCCAACGATCGATTAAAGGTCTTGAAATCTATCATTTCGGGAAAGCCAGCGATCCTCGTGCCCTGGAAGTGGCGGCACGGGAAAATGGTATGAAGCTCGAAGACGATGCGCCTCCTTGGCAATTTATCATTGCCGATAAATTAAACGATCAAAAAATCGAACAATCACAGACCTTTGCCTGGACTACAAATAAAACCCTGGTCAAGGCCTTGACCGCCTCGTATAAGGTCAAAGATCATGGGGTGAAAACTGCGCCATTCTATGTGCTTCGTTTTACCACGATGCCAAGTATTTTGGCCGAAGTCGCCTTTGTTTCTAACCCGGATGATGAAAACCGCTTGCGAAGCAAGGCCTTCCAAAAACAACTGGCTGAAGGCATGTATCAAGCCATTTATTCATATCTAAAAACCTCCTTCCCCACCTTATCTTAATCCGGTATTCTAGGATTACTCCAAAAACATTCACCTCGGAATAACAACGAGGAACTCACAAGACATTCCCAACGCCCATGCAAACCTATAAGCTGACCATTGAATATGACGGCACGGCCTATGCCGGTTGGCAACGCCAACCTAACCACCCTACGATTCAAAGCACCATTGAGGACGCCATCTTGCAAATTTCCCAGGTCCGGGTTCCCACTGTTGCAGCTGGTCGAACCGATGCAGGTGTCCATGCACTGGGGCAGGTCGTCAGTTTTCGGTCAGAATCATCAATCTCTCCCCATGAATGGACTCGGGCACTCAATGGAGTTCTTCCCAATGATATTTGCGTACATCAAACGGAAGTGGTTTCCAATTCATTTCACGCCCGGTATAGCGCCAGACAAAAAACCTATGAATACCACATTCTAAATCATCCAATCAGACCAGTTCTCGATCGTCTTCGATGTTGGCATATTCCTAAGCTCTTAGATCTTTCTTCACTCCAGGCGGCGGCTCGAATTTTCCAAGGCCAACATAACTTTTCCTCGTTCCAAGGATCACCCACCGACAATCAAAACCCCGTCTGCAAGATGAATAGGGTGAACATTGTGGCAAACCCCCCGATCATTCGCCTTACATTTCAGGCAGACCGATTTCTTAAACAAATGATACGAGCTATTGTGGGTACGCTAGTAGAAGTTGGACATGGAAAACGCTCCCCAAGTGAAATACCGACTATTTTGGAGGCCCACGACCGCTGTGCGGCAGGAAAAACCGCACCGCCTTATGGCTTATATCTACTGAAGGTGGATTATGATGAAGAAAAGGAGAGAGAAAACTTTGGGAATCTATAATTCCGTGGAATTGAAATTTTGAGAAGGTTCCCGTTCAACCACAATCAGCCCACGCATAAAAGGATGAATATTACAATGATAAGGATAATATCCTGGCGGCAATTCACTCACGGTAAACTGTTCTCCTGGTTGAAGGTGACCCGAATGAAAAATGCAACCTTTACGCTCCCCACAGCCATCATGGGTGATGGTATGTGATTGCATCGAGCGATTCTCCCATTGAACAATTTGTCCGGCCTGAAGATTAATCGACGCTGGAAAATAAAACGGCTCCTGGTCAAGGAGGACAATCTGCAATTTGCCGAGCACGGCAAACCCCGCTGGAACTCCCAATAATCCAGAAGCCCCTGCCACAACAATTAAAATGACAAGTTTCTTTAATATTTTTCTGAACATTCTCGTGAACTCCTTATATTTTATCTTACAGGGCCCAGGGTGATCAGTAAATGCCCTGTTATTGAATATATCGCTTACTTACCCAATGGCCTTAGCAGCCCATTCCTTCGACAACATCTTAATTCCTTGATGACATAACTCCAATCCAGGAGTAAAATTTTCATAGGGCTATAGGTTTTTAAAAGCCTGCTCCTAAAAATCCTACAAAAGGATTCTCTCATGATTATTCCAGAATTAGATCACCCCACACTGCATCTTGCCATGGCCCAATTTGACCTGGCAGCTGAGGCCATGAACCTCGACCCACGGTTTCGTGAGCGCCTAAAAACTCCCCAACGATCTTTGATGGTGGCTCTGCCAATACGAATGGACAATGGGAATGTGAAAATGTTTATGGGATATCGCGTGCAACACGATTCCGCTCGTGGACCTTCCAAAGGCGGTGTTCGCTACCATCCCGATGTCAACCTGGGGGAAGTGGCGGCCCTGGCCATGTGGATGACATGGAAAACCGCTTTGGCTGGACTTCCCTATGGCGGAGCAAAGGGGGGAATCTCCGTAGACCCCAATCAACTCTCACAATCTGAATTGGAACGACTCACACGACGATACGTGGCAGAAATTTTTCCATTAATGGGACCGGACAAGGACATTCCCGCTACGGATATTGGCACTAACCAACAAATCATGGCCTGGATGATGGATACCTATAGCCAACAAGTCGGGTTTTCCGTACCTGGATCGGTCACGGGTAAACCCCTATCGATTGGCGGGAGTCTTGGACGGGAAGAAGCAACCGGACGGGGTGTCGTAGACGTCACACTCGAAGCCCTACATTATAAAGGCATTAAAATTCATGATACGACCGCCGTCATACAAGGATTTGGCAATGTGGGGTCTCACACAGCTCGTATTTTGCATGAGGCCGGAGCTAGGGTTATCGGAGTGAGCGATGTTACTGGGGGGTTATACAACCAAGCCGGGTTAAATATCGACGATATTTTTCAACAACATAAATTCGGCATTCCCATAGCGGAAATGAAAGTCGGTGATCACTTGACCAATGAAGAGTTGCTCACGCTGGATTGTACGGTTCTCATCCCCGCCGCGCTCTCAGAGCAAATAACGGTCAAAAACGCCTCACACCTGCGATGCCAAATTCTCACTGAAGCCGCTAATGGCCCCACAACCTTGGAGGCAGACGAGATTCTCCATGACCGCAACGTGTTTATTATCCCGGACATTTTGGCGAATTCTGGTGGAGTTATCGTTTCATACTTCGAATGGGTTCAAGATGTTCAACGATTTTTTTGGAATGAAGGAGATATACGGCAACGGTTGCAGGAAATTATTACTTCCGCCTTTCACCGCTCGTTGCTGTTTTCACGAGAAAAGAAAACCACCATGCGACTGGCCGCTCTGATGAGTGGTATCGATCAAGTGGCACAGGCCCATGCTGTTAGAGGGCTCTATCCTTAAAGAAACACAGCCTATAGAGAAAAAGAGGGATAGGGTTAGAAACCTGAGGAAGATCATTAAGAATATCTTCCCCAGGCCCTAGAGGGAGATTAGGCAATTTCTCCAGAATAAATTTTCATCACAGTCTCTAAAAACTTGAGAGCTTCCGGTTTGGACCGTTGGAAAGAATTACGACCAATAATCGACCCAAACCCTCCCCCATCACGAATCGCTCGAGCCTCGTCAAAAATCTTCTGATCTTCACCTTTGGCTCCACCCGAGAAAATCACGATTCTTCGACCATCAAATGCGCTTTGCACAACATGACGAATGCGGTCTGTGGGGGTACTTATGGGAATTTTTTCAGCCTCGTACACTTTTTTGGCCTCGGCTTGTTCAATATGATCGGTAGGCACTTTTACTTTAATGATATGGGCGCCGAGTTGAGCCGCAATCTGTGCCGCATAACAGGCCACATCAATGCCGGTTTGGCCGGCTTTGCTTAAGGTACCACCGCGAGGATAGGACCATACTACTACCGCCAGACCAACGGATCTGGCCTCCAAGGCAATTTCTCGTAAATTCTCATACATCTCTTGGCTATAGGCCGAACCGGGATAGATGGTATATCCGACGGCACAACACCCTAAGCGCAGCGCATCATCCACACTGCCCGTCACTGCTTGGTTAGGATCATCATCGCCATACAATGAATCACTGTTGTTGAGTTTGAGGATAAGCGGAATTTGACCAGCGAACTCCGCGGCCCCAGCTTCTAAAAACCCCAACGGAGCCGCATAGGCATTACAACCAGCTTCTATGCCTAATTGAAAGTGATAGTGAGGGTTATACCCTGGTGGATTCGGCGCAAAACTCCTGGCCGGCCCATGCTCAAATCCCTGGTCTACAGGAAGAATCACCAATCGCCCCGTACCACCCAAACGGCCACTCATGAGGAGTCTGGCTAAATTCGCACGAATGCCTGGCGCATCGCTTTGATAATAACTCAAGATTTCTTGAACCCTCTTGGTCATCCTGAACCCTTCACTCACGAGCAGGCCCTCCTGTAGATAGTGAAAATTACAAGCGAAAACGAAAGTACTTTCGTCTCACTCTTTTTGATTGTCAATTCCGGAAACACCTAAAGATATGGACATTACCTGTCCATCTAAGAGCAGTATATGATTGAATAGACCTTGATTCAATACATTTTCATAATGGAGGGTCAAACTATTTAGGCATTAGGATTTTCTAACTTTTTTCGTAGTTCAATTATTTCTCGTTCCATGGCTTCGAACCGTTCTGCAATGGGATCGGGAATGTTGGCATGATCCATAGATTCTTCCGGGACACGTTCCCCTACGGATTTAATGATTCGTCCAGGGATGCCAATGACCGTGGAGTTAGAAGGGACAGATCGCAAGACGACCGAATTCGCGCCAATTTTCACAAAATCCCCAACCCGAATATTTCCCAATACCTTTGCCCCAGAACCGACAACCACATGATTGCCCAAAGTTGGATGTCGCTTCCCTCGCTCTTTTCCTGTTCCACCCAAAGTCACCCCTTGGAATAGTGTGACAAAATCTCCAATTTCCGCAGTTTCACCAATCACCACTCCCATCCCATGATCGATAAAAAACCCATGCCCTATTTTTGCGCCTGGGTGAATTTCTACTCCGGTGATCCACCGAGCAAATTGGGAAACTACCCGTCCCAACAATCGTAATTTCATACTCCATAATCGATGCGCAATCCGATGAAACATCAGGGCCTGAAACCCCGCGTATGTGAGAAAAACTTCCACACGGCTTCGTGCTGCAGGATCGCGTTGAAATACTGCCTGCAAATCTTGTCCAATGGCTTTAAACATTGCCCTACAAATTCCTCAAATTTCACGAACTCGCAGAAGTCGTTTCAATGAGACAAATGGCTTGAGCTGCAATACCTTCCATTCTTCCCACTGCCCCAATATGGTCTCCACTTTTTACTTTGACACTGATCAAGTAGGGATCCACCCCCAACACCTCAGCTAATCGTTTGGCCATATCCGCTAAATGCGAGCCCAACCGTGGCGCCTGGGCAATAATAATCGTATCTAGATTAACAAGACGGAAACCCTGCTGAGCAAGTTTTTTAGCCACTCCAATAAGCATGTCCAAACTATTCATATTTTTATACTTCGGATCGTTACTTGGGTAATACCGTCCAAGATCGCCTTCATTCATCGCCCCGAGTAACGCATCACAAATCGCATGGGTTAAGGCATCCGCATCGGAGTGACCTTCCAATCCATGGGTATGGGGCACCAGAATCCCACCCAAAACCAAGGGTCGGCCCTCCTGAAGTCGATGAATGTCATACCCGATACCTATCCGCATGGAGCAACCCAAAAATCAATAATTTTTAAGATAGAATGCTTAGAAAGAATACAGGAAAGTCATGATCTCTGAAAAGAGAGAAAGAAAAGGTTATGGACAACTCGCGGAACGTTTTGCGGTGAGAATGGCTTGGCCCATATGAAGGTCTTCTGGTCGTGTCACCTTGATATTGTCCGAACTCCCTTGAACAATAGCCACAGATCGCCCCAACCTTTCCACTAAAAAGGCATCATCCGTGGCCTCCACCTCATCGGCTTTCCCTTGTTGATGAGCCTGAAGCAACAGTTCGTATCGAAATGCCTGGGGAGTCTGTGCGAGCCACAATTCATCTCGGTTTAGGGTGTGGGTAATGACACCATCAGGATTCACCTGCTTAACGGTATCACGCATGGGAATGGCCACAATGGCAGCCCCATGTTGGCGCGCGGCCTCCACTACCTGGGTAATCATCATTGAAGAAACAAAGGGCCGGACCGCATCATGAATCACGAGGATCTCAGTCGTGGATTTTGCCGCCTGCACACCATTCAGCACCGAATCCTGCCGTCGTCTCCCTCCCGCTACCACTTGGGAAACTTTCGTGAGACCATGAGACGGCACAATGGTCTCCCTACAATACTGGCAATCATCTTGCGGTACGACCAGAATGATTTCCGAAATGATGAGCGATGCCTCAAAGGTTCGTAAAGCATGAACGAGCAGTGGAATATCGCCTAATGTGAGAAACTGCTTGGGAACTCCCGTTCCCATTCGAACCCCACGACCAGCCGCCGGAACCACCGCCGTCACCCAATCAGCCACGCGCGAAACTCAACTCGTCTCGATCCGACTCTTCTTTCAGGCGCGTAAAGATCATTCTTCCAGCGCTCGTTTGTAGCACGCTGGTCACAATGACATCCACGTTTTTGCCAATACAACGTTTGGCGTTGTCCACCACCACCATCGTTCCGTCATCTAAATAGGCGACGCCTTGTCCAGCCTCTTTTCCCTCTTTCAGTACAAAGACTCGAATGGTCTCACCCGGCAAGACCACCGGTTTTAACGCATTAGACAAATCATTAATATTTAACACTCGAACCCCTTGCAACTCGGCGACTTTATTGAGATTCAGATCATTCGTTAATATTTTAGCCCCGAGTTTTTTCCCCAATTCCACAAGTTTGGCGTCAACTTCCTTTATATGAGGAAAATCCTCTTCAACGATCGTCACATCCACATCAACTTTCTTTTGAATATGGTTGAGAATGTCAAGCCCTCTTCTCCCGCGAGCACGTTTTAAGCCATCGGAAGAGTCAGAGATATGTTGTAATTCCTGAAGAATAAATTGAGGAATGATAAAGCCCCCTTCTATAAAACCCGTTTCACAAATGTCGGCGATCCGTCCATCAATGATTACGCTCGTATCCAGCAACTTGGGGACGAGGCCGGAAGCAACCACTGGTTCGGCATTTTTGGGCCGGAGATCCCACTCCCCAAATTTTCCCCACCGCAGCCCTACGATGAGCCCAAGATACGGCAAAATCACCAGGACCGCCATGGTCCCAAACTGGGTCACTACTGTAGGTTGGGGGAAAATTTGACCAGTTGAAAAAATCAGAACACCCGCGAGGACGACACCAATACTAAACCCGACCCCACCGCCGATGGTCGTGACCGAAGGAATACGGTTCAGGGAATGCTCGACAGCCATCAGTGTCAGGCTCAACAAAGCTCCGAGCCCTGCACCAATCAGAATATAGGTACTGTCGCCCGACCCAGCAGCAAACCCGACCCCTAGGCCAAGCAACAGGCTTATGCTGAAAAAAACGACTCGTAGAGCCATCCTGGCTCCTCCTCTTCCCATAACTCCTGATCATTCTACAAATTAAACTCAGTTATTGTGAGCGAATTATCGTCTTTCGCCCAGATTATTCAATTTTAGGTTTTAAGAACGTTTCAGCCAACTCCACATCTTCCCGGCTGCCAATCACTAAAGGCACTCGTTGATGGGGAGCTTTGGGTTGAATATTTCGAATTCGTTCAAACCCTGTACTTCCAATGCCACCGGCTTGTTCAATTACAAACGTCAGCGGAGCGGCTTCGTACATAAGCCGGAGCTTACCCTCGGGCTTCATCACTTCGCCAGGATATAAATATAACCCACCTTTTAACAGCACCCGATGGACGTCGGCCACCAAGCAGCCGGTATATCGTAAGGAATATGGGCGTCCCGTAGCCACGTCAGATTCCTGAAGGTGGGCAATATAATTTCTCATTTCATTTGACCACTTCTGACGATTACCTTCATTCACACTATAAATTTTCCCACGGGAAGGCATGGTGATATTAGACGCGGAGAGCAAAAATTCGCCGATTCCAGGATTCAAGGTGAATTGATGAACTCCATCCCCACAGGTATAAACCAAAATTGTGCTGGTACCAAAGAGAATATAACCTCCTGCTACCTGCTCAACACCCGGTTTGAGATAGAGGGAATTTTCCTTTCCCGAGGAGCTTGGCAAAAGCCGATGGATTGAAAATATGGCCCCTAATGGAGCATTGACATCAATATTTGATGATCCATCCAGTGGATCAAAAAACACGGCATATTTACCCGTTCGTTCTGCCGGTATGACGGTATAGGGTTCTTCCATTTCTTCCGATATAACCGTCCGAACAATTTTGCTCGATTCGAACACCTGAACGAAAGTATCATTTGCTCGTTGGTCAAGTCTCTGTACTTCCTCACCCTGAATATTAACATCCCCTGTCGAACCTAAAATATCGAGAAGCCCGGCTTGCCGTAGATCCTGGGCAATCATTTTCCCACCCAGAACAATTTGGGTCATAATGGTGGAAAACTCACCAGTGGCATCAGGGTGCAATCTTTGCTGATCCAGGATATGCTCGGTAAGTGAAATAGGGCTTGACATCTTAGAAAAATCCTTCTTTTCAACACTTAAGGATTTTTATTATAGGCCTTTTATCAAAAAAGTCGAGCCGATTTTGGAGACCCTGGCCAGCTTTCCAAAACCGCCTGCACGGAACCAACGATCACCCGCGCTTCCATTTTCAATGGAATACGCTGCACATCATTGGTAAGCCAAAACCGAATATTCCCTTCGTTTAAAAAAATTCCCCGAAACGGCATAACGGCTAACAGGCGAATGGCCTCCGCCGCTCCCCAAGGCCCCTGAACCAGTTCAATGGTTTCAACTTGGACTTCCACTTCATAATTATTTTTATCGTGATGAATGGTCAACATTACCGACTGTCCGGGAACCAGTCTCGACATCTGCCGTAAAAAATACAAACAAGACAGTCCATCATGCGTCTGATTCGGGATGGGCATGGTCCGACGTTCTCCCTTTTTCAAGATGGTGACCTGCCTGGCTTCGTGATCAAAGGTAATATCAAAATCTTCATGCCGGGTTCCTTCACGGCGCTGGAACAGCAAATGAAGAGGTAGCAAGGTGTGGGCATTCACCGTTGAACGCACCATATTATTGACTGGAAAGAACAAAGAGATGAAATCATTCGATTTGGCCGTGCTATTGAGCTGCAAGACAGACAACCCATTCGCCAAGGTCTGAGAAAAAGTCTCCATTGTTGCTGTTCCCGCTGGAATACCCAAAAGAGAGATGGAATATTGCAACGATTCTTCCGGAAGTTCGTAAATTTCGGAATTCTCAGAATTGTTCGCAAAACAAGGCAAAGCCCAAATTCCAATGCAGAACACCACCATCCAGACCTGAGTCTTTGGTATACACTGCTTTAACATAAGAATATTGTACTTGATGAATCAGAGAAATGCCGAATCAAGATGGGCTTAGTAAATCTCGCAGGAGTCGCGTGAGGCCAATGGAATTATTATCCACGGCCTGTAGTTGCCCTTTCTGGGTATTGCAACGAGGTTAAGGCTCTAAGGCGCGTTGACAGGTATCCAATTCCCCTTCGAGGTAGGTTCTGATGGTATTGAGGCGATCCAGGGAATTGGCTTCGAATCGCAACACTAAGGCGGGTTGGGTGTTAGAAGCACGAATGAGCCCCCACCCATCATCAAAGCGAACACGAATGCCATCGATCGTCACGACATCACGAACAATCAATTGGGGTTTGGTAGGATCGGGATTCTTATGCAACGATAAAAAACGATTCCGCACTTTTTCGACGAGGGTGAATTTCACATCGTCGGAACAATCTACCCGAATTTCTGGAGTGACTTCCGTAATAGGCAAATCAGCCAATAGAGAGGAAAGCGGTTTTCGCTTTTTAGCGAGAATTTCTATGAGCCGACATGATGCATAGATAGCATCATCATAGCCAAAGTACCGATCCGCGAAAAACATATGGCCGGACATTTCTCCAGCCAAGACAGCCTTCTCTTCTTTCATCTTGGCTTTGAGGACCGAATGCCCTGTTTTCCACATAATACCTCGGCCTCCACGTTTTTCAATATCATCATAGAGGAGTTGTGAGGCTTTGACCTCCGAAATAAACGTGCTGCCGGGTTGGCTTTCTAATATATCCCTGGCAAAAATTAGCATTAAGCGATCACCCCAAAGAATATTACTTTTTTCATCGATGGCCCCGATGCGATCGGCATCCCCATCATATCCAATGCCAACGTCGGCCCCTTGATCCTTTACGGTACGAATCAAATCTTGGAGATTTTCCACGACGGTTGGGTCAGGGTGATGGTTCGGAAAACGTCCATCTAAATCACAGAATAATGGTGTCACTTTACAACCCATTTGCTCCAAAGCATCTTTGGCTACCAGACTGGCAGCGCCATTGCCTGCATCGATCACCACATGCAGACCCGATCCGTCCACTTTTGAAAAATTTTCTTTGAGATAGGCCATGTATTCGGGAATTACCGGCGATTCAGACACGGCGCCAGTCCCCGTAGCATATGAACCTTCATCCAAAATCTTCTTTAATTGCTGAATCCCCTCACCATACAAAGCGCCTTTTCCCACACACATTTTAAATCCATTGTATTCAGCCGCATTGTGGCTTCCTGTTATCATAACCCCACCATCAACAGGAAGATTAAAAAGAGAAAAATACAACAACGGAGTCGCACATACGCCAATATCCACCACATTCATTCCCGTTGAGATGACGCCGGCCACAAATCGATCTCGCAGTTCTGGCGAAGTTAGCCGACCGTCACGACCAACAGCCACGGTCTTGCATCCACGACTAAGGGCCAATGTGGCATACCCACGGCCAATAGACTCGGCGATTTCAACGGTGAGATCCTTGCCAACAATTCCACGAATGTCATACTCGCGAAAAATGCTCATGAATGTCTTCTCCTCAGTCCACGAAACCTAAGGTGTTTGTGTGCGCCCGTAGTCATCTTGATAACGTACGATATCGTCTTCCCCAAGATATGGCCCATTTTGGACTTCGATAATTTCCAGGGGATCGTTTCCAGGGTTTTCTAAACGGTGTTTGGTTTCCACTGGAATGGCAATACTTTTTCCAGGTCCAAGGTCGGACACCGTGTCACCACAGGTCACACGTGCGGTTCCAGCAATCACGACCCAATGCTCACTTCTTTTATGATGCATTTGAAGTGAAAGACGTCCCCCAGGCAAGACACTAATACGTTTGACTTTATACCCTGGCCCTTCCTCTAAAATTGTATAGGACCCCCATGGTCGATGTATCGTGAGATGTTCCAAATGTTCAGGAGCCCCACGGCGCTTAAGCTCTTCAACCAGTTTTTTTACATCCTGTGAACGGGATTTTGGACACACCAGGGTGGCATCAGGGGTATCTACTACGACCATATCCTTGAGACCTATTGACCCAACCAGGCGTTTATCCGTAAAAAAGACCGTGTTTTCACTATCCAGGTCGACGACATTTCCCGTTTTTACATTGCCGCGTTTGTCGCATGGGGCCACTTCTTCTAAGCTTCCCCAACTCCCCACGTCCGACCAGGAAAAATTGACAGGGACCACCGCTGAGTGGGAAGACTGCTCCATGATCCCATAATCAATGGACACCGAAGGCAGTTTTTTATATCGGGCCGCGAATGGATTCCCGAATTGGCCTGACTCCATCATCTCATCAACAGCCTTTAACCCACGAAGCAGCGCAGGTTGATGCCGCGCAAATTCTTCTAAGACGGTTGAGGCTCGCCATAAAAAGATCCCGCTATTCCAAAAATAATTCCCAGATTTCAAGTATTGCTGCGCTTTTTTGACGTCGGGCTTTTCCACAAATCGAGCGACTTTATAGCCGGACAGCGTTCCCTGTTTACCAAGGCGAGCCCGTCGATTCGGTTGAATATACCCATACCCAGTTTCCGGTTTGGTGGGTTGAATGCCAAAAGTCACTAGATTCCCCTTTTGAGCGATTTCATAGCCCAAAGAAATGGCATTTTTGAATTTGGCATCACCTTGAATGATATGGTCCGCGGGAAGGACCAGCATGGTCGCATCGGGATCGCGTCGAAGTAATCGCAACGCCGCCAATCCAATGGCTGGGGCGGTATTTCGACCTTCTGGCTCCAGGACAAAATTATCTGCTAACTCATCTTTCCACTGAGCCAATTGAAGTTTGATGGATTCGGCTTGAAAGTGGTTCGTCACCACACAAATATGATTCACTGGCACGGACGACATGACGCGGCGGACAGTCTGCTGAATTAACGTCTCTTCACCAATAATTTTTAAGAGTTGCTTGGGAAATCGTTCGCGGCTCATGGGCCAGAAACGAGTGCCACTTCCTCCGGCAAGAACGACCGCATATAAATGGGGTTGTTTTTTCATGATAGGCCTAGAAGTAGAATGGATAGGTCAAATTGCGAGACATTGTCATCAATAGCTGTTGGTTTTAACGACTTAATAGTGTTATCGGATCAATTCTGGTACACCTAAAGTGAAACTTTCTTGGAGGAAATTTTCCTCATTTGCGGAAGCCCGCTTTTTGATTGAGCCGAGAGAATCAAATCCGCGAGTTCCCGAACCGCGCCCTCTCCCCCCTTGGCTTTGCACACATAGTGAACAATTTTTTGTATTTCTGGTCTGGCATTTGCTGGGGAAGCTGAAAACCCTACACCCTTTAAGGCTTCGACATCATTGATGTCGTCACCAATAAATGCCATTTCGTTTAGGGTCACTCCATAACGTTGCCCCATCTCTTCCAGTACTCCCAGTTTATCCCAGATTCCTTGATGGACCTCGGTAATTTGTAATTTCTTCGCTCGTTCCGCCACGAGTTTCGTTTTTTCGGTGGTAATAATTCCCACGATGAGTCCAGCTCGTCCTAACAGGGCTAACCCCATGCCATCCCAGACATTGAACTTTTTTATCTGTTGCCCGGAATCAGAATAATACATTCCTCCATCTGTGAGCACTCCATCCACATCCGTGGCAATCAGGCGTATTTTTCGCAGTGTGGCAAGAGAAGGATGCCGAGTGTTTGATAATGTTTTTCTTGATAGGGATTTTGCCATGGAAATTTTTGCTTTCTTTGAAGCCATTTAATCATACTCCCTGGTCTAAGCAAAGAAAATTTTCATATTCTGCTCACTAGTTACAGGAAGGCAATGCCTCAACAGAGGCAACTCTCTTAGGGAGCGGCAATATAATATTGACTAGGACACAGAGGTAGGCTGAGTGGGCACCTGATGCACCTTGGAAGGCCGAGGATGGAAGACTTTTATGAGATCAAGATTCTCTTCCTCTTCAAGGGTTACCGGTGTAAGCGATAAATCCGTATACGTTCGCCGGTCAGGAGATAGTTTTACGCGTTTACGGATTTTTCCGAGAGTCCAAAACATCTTCAATAATGCGATATGTTCAAATCCAATTTCCCATAGTCGTCGACAATAAAACAGGACAGGGTTTTCCAAAGAAAAAACGGGACGCCGCTGGGTTCTGACTTTACGTCGGAAATACCCGCCTTCTAAAGGATGGAGTTTATTGATGGTAATACATCCGTAAAACAACACAATTAATGTTCTGAGAAATCCCGCACTGATGCGTTTGGCATCCACGCGACGCATCATCGTTTCGACATGGTCGGGCGTATAATATTGATCCCACGCATCTCGATACACTTGATACCATTCATCCCTAGACATCAGAGGATGTTCCATCGTGACATGTTCAAGCGTATATTTGTTCATGTCCGGATCCATCCACACGCCCTGAGCCGAGAGGTTCTTATGATCTTCAGAACCAGGCAGCGGCGTCAGGCAGAAAAATTCCAGCAGGTCTACCGGTAGCTCCCGCTTGATGATCTCAATATTCCGCGCCACCGACTCAGGCGTATCTCCCGGGAATCCTAAAATATACCCGGCGTACGTGATAACCCCATTATCCTTCCAGGCTTGCAACATTTGGCGATATTCCCAAATCTTATTTTGACCTTTTTTGGCGCTCTTTAAATTTTCCGGATCAATATTTTCCAAGCCAATAAACACTGACTTACAGCCAGCTCTTGCAGCCTTTTCAATAAAATTCGGTAAACGATGGCAAAGCGTATCCACCTGGATGATAAATTTAACCTTTAAACCTTCCTCCTCACGGAGTTTGATGAGACGATCAAAAATAGGTTCCCAATTTTTATTCCTGGCAAAATCATCGTCCGTGATAAAAAACCCGCGCGCCCCTTCTTGGATATTTGCCCGCACGCAGGCCTCGATATCATCCGCCGTACGCCACCGGGATTTTTGGCCCTGCACATTAATAATCGTACAAAAGCTACATTGAAAAGGACATCCACGTCCCGCATCAAAACTTCCCATGCTGACCAACGACCGCGTGAATTTCCCTTTTGGCAAAAACGGCACCACGGCGTTTGATAATTCCGGAAGATCATCAAGGTAGTTATACAACGGTTGAAGTCTATCTTCCCACACATCCCTCAAGAGGGAATCCAACCTTCCCTCGGCCTCCCCCGCATACAACGTAATTCCCATATCCATGGCAACCTGAAGATCGGCAGGAATCTCCGGCAACATCGAAAGACAGCCACTGACATGAAACCCGCCTTGGATCACGGGAATGCCAGCATCCAGAAAAGGACGAGCAATTTCTAATGAACGGGGAAAATGATTGGTTTGGACGCCAACCAACCCGACAAAACCACCATCGGCTTGCTGAATGTTTCTAATCATCTGCCGAATTGGAAGGACCGTATTCGTTTCGTCATGGGCATCAACCATGATTTCCACATCATCCCCTAACACCTTTCGCTTCGTGCAATCCATCGCGAGCCCATAGAGAACCGCTAAGGAATTTGAAGGTATCAGGGACCGAACCCACTGGACGACGTAGCCGTCTTCATCATAGCGGGAAGGTTTAATCAGCTCAATTCGAAAGGTTTTTGGGGAGCGCATAATGTTAGGGAGCCACACTTATCCCTTGAGATAGCTCCTTTGATGGGGATACCTCACCAGCTTCTTTCCTTTTTACAGCAGGTGAGATGACTGGACGAGGATTAAAGACTTTAATGAGGTCAAGTTCCTCTTCCTCTTCAATGGTGACGGGGGTCAGGGAAAGGTCGGTATACTGTTTTCGATTTGGGTCGGATTTTACCCGACGCCGAATATTCGCGTATTGGAGAACCAGCTGTAAAAACTTCGCGTGATCGCAAATGACTTCCCACAGACGCTTAGGATAAAACACCAGCGGATTTTCAATGGTAAAACTCGGCCGTCGTTGGGTGCGAACCTTTCGCCGTAAATAGCCATTTTCCAGGGGATGCAATTTATTAACGATAATCCCGCCATAGAACCATAGAATGAGAAACATCATGTTGCCCACACTCATATGTCGGGCGGCGGCACGACGCATTAGGGTTTCGACATGCTCCAGCGTGTAATATTGCTTCCAGGCATTATCATAGGCTAGATACCACTCGGCTTCCGTCATTTTGGGGTGAGCCGTCGTGACGTATTCGAGGGTGTACTTATTCATGTCCGTTTCCATAGGCACACCTTGGGCCGCGAGTTTTTGATGGTCTTCCGAACCAGGTAACGGCGTTAAACAGAAAAATTCCAATAAGTCGACAGGCAATTCTTTTTTGATAATTTCAATGTCACGAGAAATGGATTCCGGTGTGTCCCCAGGAAATCCTAAAATATAACCAGCATAGGTCATACACCCCTGATTTTTCCAAGCTTGAAGCATTTGACGATATTCCCAAATCTTATTCTGACGCTTTTTTGCAGCCACGAGGTTATCGGGATTGATATTCTCCAACCCGATGAATACTCGCTTACACCCAGCCCGTGAGGCCTTCTCAATAAAATTTGGTAAGCGATGACAGAGCGCATCCACCTGAATAATAAATTTGATATCGAGGCCTTCCACTTCTCGAAGGTGAATCAATCGATCGAATATGGCTTCCCAATTTTTGTTGCGGGCAAAGTCATCGTCTGTGATAAAAAACCTGTTGACGCCCTGCGCCACATTCGCACGGATCACCTTTTCCACATCGTCCGGGCTTCGCCATCGTGATTTACGACCCTGCACATTAATAATCGTGCAAAAACTACATTGAAAGGGGCACCCTCGGCCAGCATCTAAACTCCCCAAACCTTCAATCGTCCTCTTAATATGTTTTTTGGGCAAAAAGGGAATGACCGACCCCGTTAATTCTGGGAGATCGTCCAAATAGTTGTAGAGAGGTTTTTGGGTTCCAGTCCACACGTCACGCAATACATTCTCCAGACGCCCTTCGGCCTCTCCCGCAAAAATGGTGATTCCCATGTCCAAAGCCTGTTGAATATCCGTTTGCATATTAGGCAACATGGATAAGCAACCACTTACATGAAATCCTCCAATCAGCACGGGAATATTAGCCTCCCGGAACGGACGGGCAATGTCCAGGGATCGCGGAAATTGATTGGATTGCACACCGACAAGGCCCACCATGGCCCCACTGGTTCGTTGAATATCTCGAATGATCTTTTTTATGGGAATGACGGTGTTGGGTTCGTCATAGGCATCAATCACAATATTGACGTCTTCTCCCAAGACTTTGCGATTCGCACAGTCCAGGGCCAAGCCATAAAGAGTTGCTAACGTGTTGGAAGGGATAATTGATCGTACCCATTGAACGACATAACCCTCATCGTCATAACGAGAAGGTTTGATCAATACGACACGAAATGTTTTAGAAGGATTCACTATAAAATTTCGACCTTTAGCTCAAGATTCCTCCCCCCTCACACACACTGGAATGAGAGGTAAGTAATTGAAAAACCAATACGGGAAACTAGCGTAGCCATTATCACACACGATGTGGCCTGTCAACGAAATCTTGTAGGACAAAGGGAGCCCCTGGCCATATCTAGTGGACTTTTCTTAGATGAAACTAAAACTGTTTTGAAACCCAATTTTTGCTTATTCCATTTACAGCAATTCTACCCTGGGTTATGATTCGCCAAGGCAATGTGAACATTTCCCATCAGTTAACACTCAACGGCGTTTCTCAGGAATTCAATTTTCCGTTCAGGCTTATATCACCCCTTCCCTATCAAACCGTTCGGGCCACATGCGACTTCTAGATCGATACATCTTTAAAGAACTCATGATCCCCTTTACGGTCAGTTTGGGGGCACTGTGCTTCATTGTGTTCACCAAAGAAATGTTGCGCCTGGTCGAACTTATAGTTTCGAAGGGCGTTGGATTCATGGCGGTACTGAACATTGTAGCTCACCTCATGCCTTCATTTCTGGTCCTGACCTTACCCATAGCCTGCCTGGTGTCTTCCATTACCGCATTTGGCAGACTTTCCTATGACAAAGAACTGGTCGCCATGCGAGCCGCCGGAGTGAGTTTACTCCGAATCGCGTTTCCCGTGGTGATCTTTTCTTTTCTCGTGTTTCTCTTGACCGTATATCTTTCCCAATGGGGCCAGCCTTGGTCCAATGTGTCATTAAAAAAACTCGCCATTAGTTTAATTAAAGATCAGCTAACCATAGCCCTTGATAAAGGGGTGTTTAACGAACCAACTCCAGGAATGATGATTTATGTGCCAGAGCCGGCGGAAGGAAAAAAAGCCGAAGGTATCTTTATCGCCGACCAGCGGGACCCCTCCAAACCACTCATCGTCACGGCTCATGCCTTTAGCATGCTGCAGGACCCCAAACAAAAACAGCTGGGGTTTCGCTTATTTGATGGCACAATTCATGCCATTCCTCGGGATATCACACAACATCACCAAGTCACATTCGGAACATATGATCTCAAGATGGACCTCCCCTCGACCTTCGACGACTCCACTCCAGAAAGACGAGGATATGACTATATCGTGCAACAACTGGACGAATCCGGATGGAGAGATTCCAACGCACTCCGGAGGTTAATGGAATATTACAAGGATCTTGGGTTTCCGGTTGCCACCCTCATTCTGGGAATTCTTGGGCTCCCAGTGGGTATTGTTTCCAAGCGATCTGGTCGCATGGGAGGTTTTGCCCTGGGAATATTGATTATGGTGGGATTTTATTTACTGAACGTCGTGGGAGAATTTCTGGTCACAACCTTGATTCTTCATCCCTTTGCCGGGGCTTGGTTTCCCAACGTAATTTTGTTACTCATCACCTGTTTCCTCTTTTACCGAGCCAGTCAGCACTAAACATGGGCATTCTTTTTTGGTATATCCTCCGGCATTATTTGAAAATTTTGATCATGTGTCTCACCGGTCTGACCTCGATCTATCTGATCATTGATTTTTTCGAAAAACTACGAAGATTCCTGCGGCACGACGCAGAACTTAGCTCTATGTTGATGTATTTCTTCTTTAAAATTCCGGACATTTCCTTTAAGCTCGCTCCATTTGCCACATTAATGGCTGCACTGTTAGCAATTGGCCTTTTGAATAAAAACCATGAAATTACGGCCATGCGAAGTTGCGGGTTTAGCCTGCTGTATATTGCCGCGCCGTTTTTGTCGGTGGCCGCCTTGGCCACCGTGTTGATGTTCGGGTTTACAGCCGTCTTAATCCCATTAGGAAACGCACAAGCCGAACGAATAAAAACCGTTGAAATACAGAAAAAACCACAACCCTTGGCGTTTACGGCGGAAAACCTTTGGTTACGCATCCAGAACAATACCATCATGAACGTCAAAGAAATTTCACCGGACGGCACACAACTCCGAAAGATTCACCTCTATCAAATGGATCCTAGCTTCCAACTCAACCAACTTCTCTCCGCAGAAACCGTTGATTATTTACCCAGTGGTTGGGCATTAAAAAACGTGACCCAACGCAATATGTCTTCCAATGGGCCAGTCACGGTCTCTCAAGTTAAACAACTACCCTTACAGCTCTCCCTGACTCCCGAAGATCTGAGAACTTGGATTTCCCTGGAACCTGAGCATATGCCACTTGGCCAATTATGGGAGCATATCCAACACTTAAAAAACGAAGGGCACAATATCACCGGCTTTTTGACGGATTATTGGGGTCGCATCGCGTTTTCCTTTGTGACACTCATTATGACCATTCTAGGAGTCTCACTCGGGCTCCTTGGGCTAGGATCAAGGAGCTCCAGTGTGGCAAAAAACATCGGCCAGGCATTGGGCATAAGCTTTCTATTTTGGACGACCCATTCCGTGGGCATAGCCCTCGGACGAAGCGGAGCACTCATGCCTATCATCGCGGGATGGATTGCCTGTATCATGTTTCTCTCAGTCAGCCTGAATTTTTTTCTTAAAGTACGGTATTAACCTTCTCGACTCACTGAATCCCCCTCACCCCTTGAACGGTGAAAGGTTTCTGAAAGGCACAATTCACGCATGGCACCAACAGTTGTGGTTACAGGTCTCGGCATTATTACCCCCATTGGGATTGGATTGAATAATTTTTGGAACGCCGCCATTGAGGGCCGTTCCGGCATTTCCAAAATTCCTTCCTTTGAAGGTTTACCCATCGACGCCTATCGTTCACGAATCGCGGGACAAATTCATGATTTCGATCCTCTCAAATACATTGATGAAAAATATGCGAACCGTGTTGATCGCTATGCCCAACTGGGATTGGTGGCCGCCAAGGAAGCCATCGAAGATGCTGGCGTAGATATGGAGCGAGAAAATGCCGACAGGGTAGGAGTGATGGTGGGCGCCGGCATGGGTGGGATGATGATGGGCGAGCGGGAAATTTCTCAACTATACGATACAAAAAAGCCCAATCGTGTCCATCCCAATTTTATTCCGACAATTACACTCAACTCGGCATCCGGAATCATTGCGATGGCCTTTGGGGCACGCGGACCGAACATCACCATATCCACCGCTTGCTCTTCAAGTATTCATGCCATTGGCCAAGCCATGCACGCTCTTCGAATGGGCAAGGCGGATATGATGATTACCGCTGGCGCTGATGCCAGTATTACCCCGTTGGTCTTCGCGGGATTTTGTTCGCTCCGAGCCTTATCCAGCCGCTATAATGATCAACCCACCCAAGCCTCACGGCCTTTTGACCGAGGGCGCGATGGCTTCGTGATGGGCGAAGGTGCCGGGGCTTTGATCCTTGAGACCTTGCAACATGCCAAACGTCGTCGAGCCCGAATTTATGCAGAAGTGGCAGGCTATGCCTCAACCAGCGAAGCCTATCATATGGTTGTTCCCAAAGAAGATGGGATGGAAATCGCCAAAACCATGAAACTGGCTTTAGATGATGCAAAACTTCGCCCAGCTCAAGTGGATTACGTTAATGCACATGCCACCTCGACGCTCGTGGGCGATGATGTCGAGGTTCGAGGCCTTCGTCATATATTTAAAAGTCGAGCCAACAAGTTAAAGATAAATGCCACAAAATCGTTGGTTGGCCATACCTTAGGCGCTGCCGGGGCCTTAGGGGCCATTACCTCCATTATGGCACTAAAAACCGGCATTGTGCATCCTACGTTAAATCTTGATGATCCAGATCCAGAATGCAAACTCGATGGCATTTCGTCAAAAACCCAAGAAGGGCGTTTCAAAGTCGCCATGGCCAATGCCTTTGGCTTTGGAAGCAATAATGGTGTACTGGTTCTTAAAAAATTCCCCACGCGATGATGATCATGACAGGGATGGTGTTATAAACACTGGCCAGTGAAAACAAACGGCTGGAAAGTTGTTAACAGGCTACAGGAAAGGAATAGTGGAATGGCAGTAGAGTCCGCAATTGGCAAACAAATCCGAGAAGTCTTGGCAACATCGCTTCGCCGAGATCCTTCTTCTATTAAGCCGGAACATTCACTCCGGGACGATCTAGGCTTGGATTCTTTAATGACCTTTGAATTATTGTATGATTTGGAAAAAGCCTTTGACATGGAAATTCCCAATGACGATCTTCCCGGACTTCAAACGCTGGATGACGTGGTGAAATATGTAGAAGGTCGCGTCAATCCCAACAACTCAACGGCCACATCCAAATTCAAAGAGAAAAAACCTTCCGACGCCAAACCCACAAAAACCTCAAAAACTACCTTAGCATCCAAGCCGAAACCTAAGGCCACAACAAAAACTAAGAAACCTAGCGTTTCTCCAAAATCTCGCCCAACAACGTCACCAACTAAGGCTCGGGCTACAACGCCTAAAACAAAACGGGTGGCCAGCACACAATCTTCAAAAAAATCTTCTTCCTCGGCAAAAACCAAAGCGAAAAAGAAATGAAGCAATCCGCATCCAGTGCCATTTCACTCACCATCCTTGCAGAGGCCATTGGCGCTCAAATCCATGGAAAAGATGACATCTTCATTTCAGGGGTAAACAATCTCGAAGGCGGGAAACCCGGAGATTTGGCGTATCTCGAGAAGGAACGCTTTCTCGAGACCGCCCTCCACTCAAAAGCTTCTGCAATTATTGTGTCGAAGCACTATACTCAACTCCCCTGCCCACAACTCGTGGTTAAAAATCCCCAGTTCGCTTTTGTGCAAATCATCAACCAATTTTTTGCCCAAGATCAACCAGCCCCAGGCATAGCCAAGGAAGTATGGAAAGGCCCGGAGGTGTCAATTGGGAGAGACGTGTCGATCGGACCATTTGTGACGTTGGGAGCTCGGGCCAGAATTGGAGATCGAGTCACACTGTATCCAGGAGTCTCAGTTGGTGAGGATGTCACCATTGGCCATGATACCGTTCTCTACCCTCGAGTCACCATTCTCGATCGCTGTTCGGTTGGCAACCATGTCATTATCCACTCCGGAACCGTGATCGGCAGTGATGGTTTTGGCTATCTTCAGCATGAAGGCCAACATGTGAAGATTCCGCAACGAGGAACCGTCATTATTGAAGACGACGTGGAACTTGGTGCCAATGTCACGATTGATCGTGCCACGTTTGGACAGACACATATTAAAAGGGGATGCAAAATCGATAATCAAGTTCAGATCGCGCACAACGTGATCATGGATGAACATTGTATTATCGTCGCCCAAGTCGGCATAGCTGGAAGTACGCAGTTAGGAAAACATGTGATCATTGGTGGACAAGCGGGACTGATTGATCACCTGACAATCGGTGACGGAGCCATGATTGCCGCGGGAGCCGGCATTGAAAAAAGTGTAGAACCCGGTGCCATCATGTCTGGTTGGCCTGCGAAGCGACACGAAGTTTCCCTTCGAACGCACGTATTAGTCCAACGCCTTCCAGAACTTCATCAACAAGTGGCAAATCTCGAAAAACGATTGGCAACCTTAGAAAACACCAAGCCCTCAGCAAAAAATTCAAAAACCAAGAAACGGTAGTTCCCTCATCTATTTTTTTCCGCTAGGTCCTGTGGGAGGGATAACTTTATGCCAAGTGAAGAGTTTTCCCCAAAAAAATCCTGCCCATGGAAGAAAAAAGGCAGCCATGTAATCTAACGAGCCAGACGAATAACACCAAGCGGACAAGCCAATTAATCCGGCCATTCCCAGAAGATACAAAACCGGCATTAACACTCGCCCTGGATGATCGGGTTGTACTTCGACCGGTTGCTTCTTTTGCCGATTCACCCGCCGGACTGCCGAAGATTTCATTCTCGAGGCAAAAAACCCAGGATACTTAGCAAGAATATATCGATGATACCGAGTCTGGCTCCAACCTAACACGATCCCTGAGAAGATCAGTAAGGAGCTTTTGGCAAAGGTCCATTCATCATACGTATCAATAATGAGTTGATATACCAAGGCCACAATCCCCACAACCATGGCAAGCAAACCCATCACTCCCGACGGAAAAAGAATATACGTTTTAATATACGTGTGGGACTGCTCGACTTCATTTTCTTTCCGTTTCGCGGTAATTACTTTTCCCATAATATTGTGTACTCCAAAAATTCAGTCGATGTAATCTTGATTCGGATAGGAACCCTCATCAGAAAGGGAAGAATGTGTGCTCTCATCCTCTGGGACAGCATACCCTTCCGATATCCAGGCACCTAAATCCAGGACTTGGCAACGTTCAGAACAAAACGGACGATAGGGATTATTCTTCCAGGACGTCTCTTTCCGACACAGAGGACATTTGTGCATCATGACCTGGCATTATAACAGGCCCCCTTCCCCCTTTGAACCTGATGCAAGCCATTCGCATTATTTTTCCTGGCGCAGGAGATTTTCTCTGCAGAAAAATCAACAGTAAGTCAGCTAGAAAATGCTGGAACACCCTGCAGAGAAAGCGAAGAAGAAGACCACAGAACTAGAGAGTCACCTCGCCTTGCTAATACAGTAGGATCATAGTACCGTAAGAAAGGAGGAGAGCCAACCGTAACGTATGCACGGCAAAAGAAGAAAGGAATGGCCCATGCCCATGAAGAACGTACAAATCGTCTTTAATGTCCAAGTCCCAGATCATGTATCCGAGGAAGAGGTCAGCACCCGCCTTCATCAGATCATGGGTTCAGTCCTTGATCAAGAATTCGGCATGGCTGGGAGTTTCAATGATACTTTTACATCATCTTTTGACGACCATGACAATCAAGTTGGTCACGCCTAATACTTATATTCCCCCTTCCCTCTGATACCAATTTCCTTTGCTGGATTTCCCTTCCTCCGGTCCTGTCGTAAATTTTGCAGGATAGACGCAAATCCAATTCGCCCATGCAAAACCTTGTAAAGTGCAGCCTCAACTAGGCAGCGCTACGGGACTGGGAACTATCCGGAAAAATTTGCAACATACTCGGCAAATCAGCCCGTCTCATCTGTTCAAGGACGGGTGGCGCGGGATTCAAGGCATAGGTAGCACCCCCAAATTTTTTGAGCTGGTGTGCGACAAGAAATAAAACCCCCAAGCCCGACCCGTCAATAGACGAGACATGCGTTAAATCAAACGTCACCTTGGAAAATGAATGGATGCGAACCTGCTTCAGAAGTTTGAGAATTTTTTGGGTAGTGCGTTGATTAAAAAGGCCATACAGTCGGATCACAAGAACGTCATTCTGAACCAACAGGGAAAACTTCATAGATCAAGCCTCCGCGATGGTGAAAGGTGGGCACGAGACTCCATTCTTTCAATTGTCAATACTCATTAAGCCCACGAAGCGATAAAACCACAATTACCTAAATGACGTACAAGCAGATACGTAGGAACCATTCAGAATCCCCAATTGTCACCATCCCGCTTCACGGATATCTCAAAGGGTAGCAAGGTGACATGCAAAGAAAAATGAAATAATACTGGGCAGGAGAGGCAAGCGAGTTGCTGGTTAGGCGATCCTCTATTTAAAAGAGAGAATTCAATCAAAAAAATGGCGTACTAAAGTGCAGGAGATGATTGGGTGTCTAACTCCCAAAGCACCAAGGCTGTTCTTTGAGTTTCAATTGGATGAAAATCAATAACTACCATATACGTGTTTTCAGGGGCATACCAACGAAAAATGCGCCAATGTTGCTTCTGGAGAGCAACGCACTCGATATTTCGGTTCAGCCAATGTCGTTTCATATTTTCACCCAACACGTCGGTGATAAACCCTTTATTCACTTGAGCCAAAGAACCAGCCAACAAAGAGTCACGACGATATCCATACCCATACACCCTTCCGGGAATATCCACCAGTACCACGGCGTCGGCCGCTTGCCTGGGCGTCTCTTCACAGAGCAATCGAAGGAATTGTTCTACCATGACCATATGCCGAGTATCGCCTTCCCCCACCACGTAGTCATGTGCCAGGTCAAAGCAGTGAGGGTCACCAAAGCCATTGACTCCCAACTGAGACTTTTCCACAGGTGAAATCGCCAAGGATCCAGATGCGAAAGGGAAAGGAAAGAAACGTTTCAGTCCGGGTAAGGGATCGCAAAAATTTGGAGGAAAGACCAATCTTTGAGATTCTAAAGGATCAATGAGCATAGAGTAACTTATTGGCCCTTAAGGCCATCTTCAATATGTGATCTACAAACAGCGAATTAAATTACTTATTTGGAAAAACGGTGACAAGAGTCAATATGCGACATAAACCAAAGTCAGAAACTTTTAGATGTTTTTGGAGCGGGTGAGGAGATTCGAACTCCCGACCAACGGCTTGGGAAGCCGATGCGCTACCACTGCGCTACACCCGCTCAAATAGTGGAGGAAATGCATTCTAGGCAGGGCCTAGAAAAATAGTCAAGGCAAGAAGAGAAATCGAAAAACAATAAGATTTAGGATAACGCAACCTTCACTAACGCATATTTCCGCTTGCCGATTTTCATTTGATAGTCATTGCCGTCTTGGAACTCAATGATCGCGTTACCGTCTTGATACCGCTCACTGTTTATGGTCACTGCGCCTTGAGCGATCAGTCTTCGGGTTTCACCTTTACTGGGAGTCAGACCAGTTCGCATAATGAGATCGACAAGCCCCATACTGGGTGTCGCTGGCTGTTCGAAATCTTCTTTTTTTAAAAGCACCGTCGCATCCGGTTCATCGGGAAATTCGCGTTTTCTAAATTTCTGCTGAAATTCTTCTTTGCCGTGTTGGGCACCCTCCGTACCGTGGTACCGACTGACAATTTGCTCCGCGAGGGCAATTTTTGCTTCCATGGGATGCTGCTCCCTCACCACGTTCAAATCATTTGATGTCAAAAGTTCGTAATAGCGGAACATCAATTCATCGCTGATGGACATGATTTTTCCAAACATGTCTTCTGGTTGATCTTCCAAGGCAATATAATTACCAAAGCTTTTGCTCATCTTTCGCACCCCATCGGTGCCTTCCAACAACGGCATGGTGATCACCACCTGAGGCGTTTGCCCAAAAGCCCGTTGTAAATCACGCCCAACCAGGAGATTAAATTTCTGGTCGGTCCCTCCAAGTTCCACATCAGCCTTGAGCGCCACCGAATCGTACCCTTGTACCAAGGGATATAAAAACTCATGGACGCTAATAGGTTTTTGATCACGATATCGCTTCGAAAAATCATCGCGTTCTAACATGCGGGCCACGCTGTAATGGGAGCACAGCTCAACCATATCCTCCGCCCCCATCTTTTGCATCCAACGGCTATTAAACTCAATGCAGGTTTTGTCTTTATCCAAAGTTTTGAAAATCTGCCGTTCATAGGTTTTGGCATTAGAAAGCACCTCTTCTTTGGTGAGGGCTTTTCGTGTATCAGACACACCCGTCGGATCACCAATCATGCCGGTAAAATCCCCAATGAGAAAAATGACTTCATGTCCGAGCTCTTGAAAATGCCGAAGTTTTTGAATCAACACCGTATGCCCAAGATGAAGATCCGGGGCCGTGGGATCAAACCCAGCCTTGATCCGCAAAGGACGGCTCTCTTTTATCGAGGCAGCAAGGCGTGTTTCCAGCTCTTGTTCTTGGATGATTTCGATGGTGCCACGTCGTATAAGTTCAAGCTGACGGTTCAACTCAGTATTTGCCATGTATTCCCTTCAAATTACTTTTACGACTTCTCAGCCACGATGTTTGGATGAACCGTCACCAAAGGACTTATAACCTGAAGTTTTTTCGGCCCAATCCCCTTCACCTGTTCCAAGCTATTAATGCTTGAAAAGCCGCCGAGTTTCGTTCGATACTCGATAATCCGTTCGGCCAATGTCGGCCCGACCCCTGGCAATGACTCTAATTCCTGGGCCGTACTCAAATTCAAGTCAATCCTAATGGTATGGGTTCGGATACCGCGAGGTTTCGGAAATTCGTCTAACCCATCAGAATTTAAATCCTTCTCTGTCGGGCTCTCAACCGAACCCTCAGGAGAACCCTTCATCAATGCTACCGGGGGCGAAGACTCTGCCTTAGAGCTTACACGAGTTTTTTCTCCTTGGTCTGAATTTGGCCACCCCAACACCATGAGGAAACCTAAAACCCCCGCTAACAGGACGAATTTTATGGTGAGCGATCGAATCATACATGATTCCGATATTTCGTGGTCTGCATATCCTTTTCACATTTCGGGAAACTACTGATGTCCTCACCCTTTATGAGCTTGATGTATCGCTAACGCCTGAACATCCTCAGCGCCTTCCACAAGAACTTCCGCATGGGTGGGATGGGCATGAAACATCTCAGCCATTTGCGTGGCGGTCGCCTTCATTATGTCTGGAAGGAGCCGTTAGCTCTGTGAGGAAAGAAATTCTTCGTACTGGGAGGCCGTCATCAAATCCTCAACGTCGCCAGGATTTGAAAGTTCTACAACGGCGATCCATCCTTGGCCATAAGGATCGCTATTGAGATATTCCGGATGATCCTGAAGTTCCTCGTTAACTTTCACGATTTTTCCATTGACCGGAGAATAAATACTTGAGGTAGCTTTGGTCGACTCCACTTCTCCGATTTCCTGATCTCGTGCAATCACGGCATCAACTTTGGGCAAATCCACAAACACCACATCGCCCAATGCATCCTGTGCAAAATCACTAATACCGATGGTCGCAGTGGTTCCCTCTTGCCGCACCCATTCATGTTCTTTGTGATATCGCAACTCCGATGGAATCATGACCACGCTCCTTTTGCCAAACGAAAAAGTGAAAGGTCTCTTTTCTTAAAGAAGGGTGTGTCGATTGTCAAGGAACTGGAGGCAGATCCACAATTTCTCCTACACCTTCGGGCCAATCCCAAATTTCGTTCCCTTCATTGCGGTAAACCGAAGGAGCCCCACTATCATTTCTTGCCCCGGGTCGACTTACCCAAACTCTGTGTGGATCTTCCAAATACTCAACCATACGCTGAACCACAGATCGACGAAACTCCCATGGCATATTATGAGAGGGCCGTATCGGCGACGCCTGTCGGATTGGGTATGGTGAATCCACAAATCGAGCGACAAAAAAATCAAAAGGTGAATGGGCTGTTTCCACCCAATCCTCACTAAAATTGGCCAACGCCACCACCGGCGCATGGAGACTTTCCGGATGAATTTCTACGCCAAATTGGAGATGGGGAAATTGCTCTCGAAGAGATTGTACCAATTCATTCATAACACGCAGCCGCTCACGTGACTTCCACCCTACCCACTTCCAAAACATATCGGAAAAAGTGTCTGCCCATCGATCGCTCCCATTCTCTCCTCCGGTTTGGGTGATGTGCCTTGGGATACCATTCCTAAAGAGGCTGGGAGGATCAAGACGAACTTGAAACGTTTTTTCAAAACTATTGATAGCGATGGGCGTAAAACCGTCATAAGGCCCAAATGGCACTTCTTCTTGAAACACCATCCCTGCAATTTTGAGACGACTCATCCTCGAAAGAATGTCGAGCACTGCGTTTTGATAGCCCGATGATAAGACCGAGTAATACGGAGAGGGCCGAACACGTTGGGTGACGGTTTCAAAAGTCCAATCATGCCATTGGGGAGTTTCCGCTCCCGTGCCCTTAGCAAATGCCCCCAAACAGGGAAGCGACACCCCAAGATACACCACCTGACCTGACTGGGACGCATCTTCAACCAGGGGAGCTAGGCCACGTCCAAGCCGGTTTTCCCAGGAGACATCTTCCTCCAGCCCGTTGCTACCCCTCTCCAGTACTTCTTGGATAGGGCATCCAAGCTTAATCAACAACACCGCTCCCCTTCTTTGAGGAATTTGCGACATCATCCAAGAAGACTCTGCCCCACCGTGTAAATCAACGAGCCGAATCGAGACACCAGTAATTTTCTGAGGCAACGGTTCAATACCAAGTGCCTCAATAAGAGTTTGCGCTTGAAGCCGAGCTTCGTGACGATAGGGATGATTGAGAGAGTCCTGAGCCAATCGCTGAAAGCGCCCTAAAGCCAATCTGAGATTGCCGGATTCCTCATAAGCACGTGCCAACCACCATTGCCCTTCTACAGCGAGAGGAGATTGCCCATGGTTATTGACAAATCGATTCAGGAGCAACACCGCTTCAGGATAATCCCCTCGCATAAATGCCAATTTGGCATCTTGAAGTAATCGCTCCTCCGCTTGAACTCGAAGCTCCTGAAGGCCCACTTCTGGTGATGGAGATTTCATGCAGCTGGAGAGAAACAGCATCAGAGAAAAGAGGGTAATTACAAATTGAAGAAGCGCCGAAGTGGGCATGGGGTTGGTCAATGTTGTCTGAATAACTCGCACGAATATGAAGGTTATTCAGACAACTGAAGGATCGTATGATTAGTATGCCGAAAAATTACTTGAGTTCAGGAAAGAAATACCCCATTTCAAATTTCGCGGTTTCTGGAGCATCTGACCCGTGAACGGCATTGGCTTCAATGGACGCCCCATGAGCCGCACGAATAGTGCCCGCGTCGGCTTTTTTCGGATCAGTCGCTCCCATTAAGTCACGATTTTTGGAAATGGCATTTTCGCCCTCCAGCACCAATACAACCACAGGACCGGAGGCCATATACGTGGTCAAGTCCTGAAAGAATGGTCGTTCTTTATGAACGGCGTAAAACCCTTCCGCATCTTCCTTTGACAACCTGATCATTTTCATGGCAATCGGATGAAGCCCTGCCCCTTCATATCGGTGAATAATATCGCCGATGGCATGTTTGGCTACAGCATCAGGTTTGATAATCGCTAACGTTCGTTCACGCATTCCTCGATCCTTTCATGAAAATGACAAATGATTCATTATGGGGAATATGTTTTTTTGGTTTCCGAAAAGAAGAAACTCTTTTGTAACATAACCATTTTCTGAGACCAACTATGAAGTTTTGGAAAGAAACAACACACCCGCAGGCTGAATTTCAAGAAAACCCCCGTCATGGGATTCTGGATGATGTTGATCTGCCTTCGTCAGATCCCTCCAGGTAATCTTGCCATCAAGCTGAAGTTCATGGATTAACAACTGGGCAGAATGATCCCAATCCCTGTTCAACACAATCCACCCTCTCTGTCCTGGCGCATGCTCGCTTTCCCGAGCTAAGACTAATAACGATGGATGGTTTACAAAAAGACGATTCAAGGTTCCCTCTCCTTGAAGCAAGGGGGTGTTCATTTTGATGTCATTCACGGCATGAATAAATTTTTGCAACTCCATGGTTCCGGACTCCCAATCTGACGGTTGAGTCTCTACCACATGCAGCCGTTTCTGAAATCCAAACTCATAGCCAATCGGCATCATGATCCCCGCAGAAAAAGTCGTGGCAAAGGCATAACGTTGACGTTGAATTTTTTCCAATCCATGAGTCTCCTGAGCGAGACGATCGGTATCATGTGTTTCGGGAAATGAAATTGATGGCATATCCTCGAATTCTCGATGTTGTGCTAAACACCAGTCGTCCTGAAAATTCCACCATTTTGAACTATTGCAAAAATATTGAAATCCTGCGGCACGCAAAGCCCGGGTTTGTTCCACGGTGCAACCCAAATTTTCTGCCCAAAACACGGCATTCGGATTGACGTTTCGTGCCTCTTGGATCAACCGTTGCCACAATTTTGCCGGGACTTGATATGCGGCATCGCACCGAAAGCCCTGAAAGCCCAGGGCTAAATAGTGGAGCACCAGCTCTGTCCAATATCTCCATAAGCCCTCTCGATCGCTGGATTCTTCATTATCCACGATTGCCAAGTCCCCCCAAACCGTTTTCTTTGTTGGATCGTTGGGATCCACGGCACAAGGATTGATTACTTGCCCATCGGCATCCCTTTGAAACCAAGCTGGGTGCCGATGAATGAGTGGCGAATCGATAGCCGTATGATTTATCACTAAATCGATCATTGGATGAAGTCCTAGCTCCACCATGTGCTGAAGGGCTGGTTTGAGAACATCAAGTGATTGACTGGCAGCGGTTGGTGGGACAAACGCTGTATTGAGTTGTTCATACTCCTTCGTGGAATATAAACTTCCGGAAAACCCTGGAGCATTCACAGGATTGATATAGATCCAATTAAATCCCATCGAGACAGCACGTGCCGCATGCTCACCCCAGCGATCACATGATCCCGCCAAGCGAGGAAATAAATTATATATCAGAGGAGTTTGAAGGTAGTTCAACGATTTTCAAAGGTTTAACAGGACCGTTCTTCCGGTCTGGTATCCTTGCCCAAGCCCACAGTAACCGTAATTTGACCAACATTTTTCACATTCGCGCATAAATCTCCAAGACCAGGGGTCACTAGCCGGAACGGACCTCCTTTGTCTGCAGGCAAAGGCGCCTTATCTACCTGATAGAGTAAAATACCGAATTTTTTTGCTTGATCAAGAGTCAGGCTGGCGGAATATTGCCCATCAGCAGAAGAAAACGTCACATGATCGCTACCTATGGGAAGAGCGGTTAATTCTAATAGCCCAGCAACTCTTATCCCCAGGCCACCCATACCCGGCATCAATACGCTGATTTCCTCTACATGAAATTCTGCACCAAGGTTTGAAATGGTTTCCGTATCCACACAAATTGGGTCCCCAATCCCAACTAGCTTCAACGAAGGATTTTCTGGCTTATTGAACATCAACTCAGCATACCCACAAAATCTAAAAAAATAATAAATGGTCCCATTAGATTGCCTAAATATTACTAAAAAAAGAAAGGATGACCTTTACGGCCCTCAATTAATTTTTGTTTAAGTATATGATTTTTTGGAAAAAATACCTCTACATGATCTCAAAAAAATAAAGTCTTCCCCTAAGGTCTTTAGCCACTCAGATACGGCAACCGATAGATCAATAATGAAACAAATTATGACGCAAGGCATCACAACGCTATGGAGAAAACAATATTGGGTACATCCCCTCGAAAGTACCCCTTGCGCCACGACTAAGATCCATGAGAACATACATCTTCGTCAACACCAAGCTACCGATACTAGCCAGCGAGTAGGAGTTGCCTTGATGTTTACCAAGTTTTCTTATGCGAAAAGTATATTTTCCAGTCCCACGATGGACACCTATAAAATCGTGGTACGGAATTTAGCTGCGTGCACTGTCCTTGTCGCTCCACTGCTGCTTTTTCTGGGTTCTACCCAGTGGCAAGATCCAACCTCCGCCGCAAAAAAATCATCCCTTATCCCCAAACCACCCTCAGACCTTCCCTGGTATGACATTCAACGGTTTCAATACCATGTGCAAACTCGTCTACCTTTGTACCGTGAACAGTTTGAACAGGCGGCTAAACAATATGGTGTCCCCTGGACACTCCTGGCCGCTCAAGCCTATCAGGAATCCAGGTGGGATCGCCATGCCAAAAGCCCAACAGGGGTACGAGGGCTTATGATGTTAACTCGCAACACGGCATCTTCCTTAGGCATCAAAAACAGGCTTGATCCGGATAAAAGTATCGATGGCGGAGCCCGATACGTGGCGTACCTAAAAAAGCAAATCAACCAAAATATTTCCAAGCAGGATCGAACCTGGTTTGCTCTTGCCGCCTACAATGTAGGCTTGGGCCATGTCAGAGATGCCCAAAAACTCGCTGTAAAATTGGAAAAAAATCCACACTCCTGGAAAGAGTTAAAAACTGTACTACCCCTCCTTTCCAACAAGACCTATTATCAAAACCTCCAATATGGGTACGCGCGGGGACGGGAACCGGTGCAATATGTGAAACGAATCCGCGCCTACCACGCACTCCTTGAACACTACTTGCGCGAAATTTAATCTCAATCAAAACGTAAGATTTTAATTTCTCTTATCCAAAAGTTTTAGGAGAATAAAGTTCACCTAAAGGATAGGGAACTGTATTGCTCAAACACACAGCTGTGAAGGGTGAGGTAATTCGTCCAGCAAATTAAAAAGGGAAAAAGACGTAGTACCTTAGGGGCCTCATTCGCGTATCTGGCCGGAACCAAATACTACGAACTTTGAGCAGGTTAAATCCTCCAACCCCATCGGTCCGCGGGCATGAATTCTTGTGGTGCTAATTCCAATTTCAGCACCTAGGCCAAATTGGTAGCCATCATTCAGCCTGGACGAAGCATTCACCATCACAGCCCCCGCATCTACTTCCCGCATAAACCGAAGAGCCCGTGAATAATCCTTTGTCACGATGACCTCGGTATGATGAGACCCGTATTGATGAATATGCTCCATCGCCTCATCCATGTCCTTGACGACTTTAATGGCCAAGGTCAGTGACAAAAATTCTTGCCCATAATCTTGATCTGTCGCGGGAAGGGCTTCAGGAATATAACTACATGTTTTTTCACATCCACGAATTTCTACCTTTGCAGCAAGGAGTTCTTTCCCAAGTTTGGGAAGCAAGGTCCGGGCTGATTGGTGATGCACCAACAACGTTTCCATCGCATTGCACGTAGAGGGCCGCTGTACTTTGGCATTCATGGCAATATTCTGGGCCATATCCAAATCTGCATTCCCATCGACATACACATGACAGACCCCCTTATCATGCTTGATCACAGGGATGGCGGTATTTTCCGTGACCGTTTTCATGAGAGATTCTCCACCACGAGGAATGATGAGATCAATGCAATCATCCCTTTTGAGAAGCTCAAGTACGACTTCACGTTCCGCTCGATCCACAAATGATATGGCCCCATCAGGGATTCCTTCTTTTTTTGCAACCTCGGATAAAATTGCAGCAATCGCGGTATTGGAATGAATAGCTTCCGAGCCCCCCCGAAGAACACAAACATTGCCAGACTTCAAACACAGGGCGGCAGCGTCTGCGGTCACATTGGGACGAGACTCATAAATGATCCCAATCACCCCAATCGGCACACGAACCTTTCCCACTTTCATTCCATTGGGACGCAAGCGCATCCCCAAGGATTCTCCAACGGGATCCCGGAGTTCGGCAATTTCCCGAAGTCCTGTGGCCATATCTTTGATGCGTTCTGGAGTCAGTCGCAAACGATCCGCCATGGCTTCGCGCCCCTGACTCGCATCAAAGGCCTCTAGATCCTTTTCATTAGCCTCCAGAATCTCCTCTAAAGCATTTTCAAGCCCATCAGCCATGGCGACAAGGGCTTGATTTTTAACAGAGGCTGTCAGAATGGCCAGACGAGGCGCCGCAGTTTTGGCAGTCCTGAGGAGATTCGTAATATAGGTTGGCGTATCAACTTCTTCTAATTCCGGCTCGAGACCCTCACCTTCCGCCGGTTCTTCTATTTCATCCTTGTCTGTGTCTTTAGGTTGCACTTCGTCAGTTTTCATTATGGTCAAACTCCCACCCTATTGAATAATGCCAACCGGCAGACTGCCAAACTCATTGAAATCCTGAATATCTAAGGTATTCACAAGACCACCTGCACCCATGCCGAAAAAGAAAACAGAATCAAAATTCTTAGAGATACGGAAAGGCAAGAACCCGCTCATGGAAATTACCAGGAACCGACAAACGCCCTGGAAACATGATATTTTCGTAAGAAATTGAGAATACAGTTGCGTGCAGAAATCCGTCAAGCAAGCTAACAAGACATTTCACTTTGACGGTTCAGCCAATCGGCCAGTCAAAAACAACCAGCTCATCATCAGCCAAGGGAAGGATGAGAAAACTGAAAATGTTTGCCCCTCCTCTATCAGGCTCTGCTACAATAGAGATACCTTGCCCTAGAGGTAGGGAAAAACTCAGGTTCAGTGAGATTTTGCCTCAACCATGAAAATGAAACGCGACCACCTCAAAACCATCCCCCTGTTTTCCGAACTCACCAATGCGGAACTTGATCTCATTCTTGAGAAAGCTAGAGAACAGCGGTACCCACGGGGTAGTATTGTGTTTTACGAGGGTGACCCCGGCGACTTTCTCATGGTCGTCCTGACTGGAAAAGTCAAAGTCGTGTTGTTGGGTGAAGGGGGCCAAGAAATTATTCTCGCCATGTTAGGACCAGGAAATTTTTTCGGGGAAATGGCCATTCTCGAAGCAGCCCCGCGTTCGGCCACCGTCATGACGGCAGAACAGTCAGAATTTCTCATCCTGGAACAACCAAGCTTTTCAGCCCTAATTGAACTTCATCCCTCCATCAGCCAGAAAATTCTGAAACATCTCTCCGAGCGGCTCCGACAAGCGGACGAGCAGATTCGGAGTCTGGCCATGTTTGATATATATGGGCGAATCGCTCAATGCCTTCTGCGGTTGGGCCAAACACAGGGCAAGCGGGTAGACGGAACACTCATCATCAGCGACCGACCGTCTTTTCAAGAACTCTCCCATATGATTGGATGTTCACGAGAAACCGTGAGCCGCGCCATGAAAGTGCTGCAAGAAGATGGCTACCTCAGCGTCACCCGCAAAGAGATTACCATCATGCGTCCCTGGCATCATCATAAATAGAATTGTCCGCGAAGACGCTCAGCCTGACAGGTTGCCAGCCCATTATAAGAAGATGAGTCGAGGATTTTGGGCACAAGCGGGAAGAATGCTTGATTTTTTTCGAGGTTTCCTGATACACATCTCCCCTCATTTACGGGTTAGGCTCAAATCTCACGCCAGCCTGTTTTCCAGCAGAGTCACGAATCAATCCACTTGCCTCGTGCCGAGGTAGCTCAGTTGGCAGAGCACAGCCCTGAAAAGGCTGGTGTCGACAGTTCGATTCTGTCCCTCGGCACCATAATTTCATCAACCTAAAGTTCAGATTTTTCTCGTACGACTTTACGGGAACATCCTCACTCCCCTCACCCCATACTAAACGCCTTCTTATCCTCCACGGATTACGCAAAATCTGTTCCTTCTGGTCCGTCACAGGCCGAAGGCGTTCGCCTATCGGCTGTTACATGTTCAAGTATTCCAAGTGTGGCAGGAAATCATGTGTGGATGGAAGGTGGAAATACTCATCGGCAAATTCGTCGGATATTCTTTTCATCACCTTAGCTAGACAATACCCAACAATTTGACACTTTTTCGAGTAGAATAAAGTATATAGTGAAATGGATGTGATGATGGTGAAAGAAGAGGAACCCTTCCTTTGGAAAAAAGAGTTCTGGGATAGGGACTTAAGAAGTTTATCTTAAAAATGCGTCCCTAAATAGTATTAAGGTATGAGCAACGCCACAGAGAAAAATATGACAAATTTTAGAGACTCTCTTATATAATGGTTTTGGTGTTTGAAACACCAAACTGCTGCACCATCCTCAGCCACATTAACCTCTTATTTGAGGCACGAGGCCATGGAATCACCCTCAGCATTAGGCATTAAAAAAGTGTATTCGATCGAATTTGTGGTCGATTACTTTGACCGCAGTCGAGACTTCTACCGCAATAAAATGGGTTTACTGGAAACACATCAGTCCACACGCGATTGGGAGGACAAATTCAAAAGCAAGGCCATCTATTTTACCGCCAATGACATCAAAATTATGGTGTCCTCTCCCCTGACCACGCATAGCTATACCGCCCAATATCTGAAAACCCTCTGTCCGGGAGTTTGTAAGGTCGTGCTCCAGGTAGAAAACCTCGACCGAACGATTGACTATTTACAAGATCACTATGCGACGTTTGTTCATAGAGAAAAAGAAGTGTGTTCTCCAAATAGTCGCCATCACTTTATCACGATTGCCTCTCCGATCGGGTTTGTCGAGTTCACCTTCCTGGAAATCGAAGGCAATGAAGATGAAATCCCCATGTTTGAAACAATTTCTTCCCCACCGAATGAAGATTCACCGTTCAACAGTATCGACCACATCACCATCAACGCTCGAACCATCTATCCAATTTACAACTTCTTCGAACAGGTCATGGACTTCAAAAAATTTTGGAGCGTGTCCTTTCACACCCCGGACTTCAAGTCCGGAAAAAAGGGAACCGGATTGTTTTCACAGGTCATGTATGATCCCGGATCGCACGTAAAGTTTGCATCCAACGAACCATTGAATCCCCATTTCAATGACTCGCAAATTCAAACCTTCGTTTACAAAAATCATGGAGCGGGCATTCAGCACATTGCGTTGGGGGTAGATAACCTTGTGGACGCCGTCAAACATTTTCGATCAAGGGGCATTGAATTTCTTCCCACACCAGATACGTATTACGATATGTTGCCGGAACGCATGGCCCAACAACAGATCGGCAATCTCAGGGAAGACCTTGCCGACCTCAAAGAACAAGGCATATTGGTAGATGGGGAGAACGGAAAATACTTGCTACAAATTTTCCTGAAGGACGCGTCGCTGCTGTATCAGGATGAAAGCGCCGGTCCTTTCTTTTATGAAATAATTCAACGGTGCGGGCATGGGGGATTCGGGGAAGGAAACTTCCGGGCCTTATTTGAAGCCATCGAATTGCAGGAACCCGTGCGATGAAGCTGTTGCGGTATGAGACCACGTCCGGGTCGACGGCACATGGACTTCTGATCGAAAAGGACATTTTTCCTTTGATAGAAATGACCACAACCGAAGCCTTAGGCAAACTCAAACAGGGCAACCCACACTGGAAAAAATGTGTCGCCCAAACGCCGGTCGCCTTATCCGAGGTGACGCTTCTCCCACCCGTGGAACGTCCTGGAGCATTCTTGGATTTTTATACGTTTGAAGATCATGTCCGCACCGCACGAAAAAAACGTGGCCTGGATATCGTGCCCGAATGGTATGAGTATCCTGTCTGGTACAATGGTTCCCCACGGTGTTTCAGCGGTGACGGGACCACGGTGCATTTTCCGAAACACGAACACAAAAAAGATTATGAACTGGAATTGGGCATCGTGATTCACAAGCCCTGTCATCGGATCAGCGTGGAGGAAGCAGCCGAGCATATCGGCGCGTATACGATCGTGAACGATTTTAGTGCCCGCCAACTCCAGGAAAAAATCATGAAGGTGGGCCTCGGTCCCGCCAAGGCCAAAGACTTCAATACGGGCCTGGGCCCCTGGCTGGTGACACCCGACGAAATCCGCGATCCCAGAAACCTGAACATGCGGGCGTGGGTGAACGGGGAATTATGGTCGGAGGGCAATAGCGGATCGTCGCACTTCACCTTTGCGCAGATGATTGCCTTTGCTTCGGAAGATCAGACGCTGTATCCCGGAGACATTCTGGCTAGCGGCACGGTGGGTACTGGATGTGGCCTGGAGCTGGATCGATTTCTCCAGAGTGGGGACAAAGTGGAATTGGAAATTGAACACATTGGGAGGCTGACCCATTGGGTCGGATAAATCATGTTTAAATATTTGAAGATGGGAAACATGCCGCCAATGCACCACACGGCGTTTTATGTCAGGGAGCAGTTATTGAATGAATATTGTTTTACCCGTGAGGGGTTTGAAGCTCCCTACTCCACTCTGTATTTATACCACCCTCCCACGAGTGAAGTGGAACGCAAGCCTTACAAAGAGGCCAGTTGGGGCGTTCTCGAAAAACGGGACAACCCCCTGTTGCAGCGACGACATTTTAGAAGCTCAAAAAATCACCCCCAGGGGAACTTTATCAACGGTCGAACCCCGCTGGCCTTCAACGATGATTTGACGTACGGCTTGTGCCATCCGGGAGAGGTCACGCCAGACTTTTTTGCCAACAACGATGCCGATGAATTGTTTTTTGTGGCGGCGGGTGAAGTCGAGATCCAAAGCCTGTTTGGAAAACTTCCCCTGGTGCCCGGAGATTATCTGATCGTCCCCCGGTCATGCCCGTACCGGTTCAAATTCTCCAATCCTCCGAAATTGATCTATGTCGAAGCGAAACAATCCCTGAGCATCCCTATGGAATTCATCAACGACCATGGGCAATTGAAAATGGAGGCCCCGTATTCAGAGCGAAGTTTTACATGTCCCGAATGGGACGCGGAGTTGATGGAAGGCGACGCACCCGTGGCTATCGTCCGCAAACGGCAGGGCACGTTCACTCACACGTCGTATGCACAAAACTATTTTAAAATGACGGGCTGGGACGGCTACGTCTATCCTTACGCCATTAACTTGAAGAACATCCAACCCAAAACCGGCAGGGTCCACTTGCCGCCGGTTTCACACTTAACGTTTGCCGGTGGAGGATTTGCCGTGATGAGTTTTCTCCCACGAGTGTTGGACTTCGACGAGAATGCTATTCCCTGTCCTTTCTACCATTCGTCCGTGGATTGTGACGAACTCCTGTTTTACTATTCAGGTGATTTTACCAGTCGAAAGACCATCGAACGCGGGTCGATCAGCTATCACCCGTCGGGCATCCCGCACGGTCCGCATCCCGGCGCCTATCAGAAATCAATTGGGCTCAAACACACGAATGAACAGGCGGTAATGGTGGACACGTTCGCGCCGTTGTTTTTGACCCGGCAGAGTGAAGCGTTGGAGGATCTCGACTATCCAACGAGCTGGCAGGAGAACCCGTCATGACCCTTCACACCGAGTTTTTCGACATTCACCCCACAAAGCATTTTTGGGTGGACATCTATCATTTGATGAATTCCATCGTGCAACCGCGCCCGATCGCGTGGATTTCAAGTGTGTCGAAGACGGGAAAGGTGAACCTGGCGCCGTTCAGTTACTTTAACATTTGTTCCATGAACCCCCCGATTATTTCCAACTCGATTTTTTTTAACCGGGATGGGTCGGAAAAAGACACGTTAAAAAATATCAAAGCCACAGGCAAATATGTGGTGGGAACCGTTTCCTTCCAGGCTGCGAACAAAGCCAACACCTCATCGGCTCCCTACGATCATGGCATCAGCGAATTCCAGGAGGCCAACGTGCAACCCATTCTTCGCGGCCCGGGTGAACCGCCGTTTATCTCCGAAAGTCCGGTTCAGTTGGAGTGCGAACTTCACCAGACCATTCCACTGGGGGAAGGCGCAGGAGTCGGCACGTTGGTGCTGGGAAACGTGAAAACCATTCACCTTTCCACACAATTCAAAGATATCGAATGGCAAAAAGGCATAGCACCCGAAATGATGGGCAACGTCGGCCGGATGGGGGAAGACTTTTATGCGAAAACCACGGATGTGTTTCAGATGCCACGTGCCACGGTAAACAAATAATGACGCGTTCGGGTTAGCATGAGCACATAGGGATTTCTCAGTGCTGACTAAATCCCCCTCCTTTGCAAGGAGGGGTTAGGGGAGGTAGAAGCGCGGATCAATACTATTCGTCAACTAGAGGAGCAGGTACCCTTTCATGACGCTACCCCACCTAGCCTCCCCTTACAAAGGGGAGGAACAATACGACAAATTGCTTTAACTGGGCGGTTCACCAAATGACCTCGGCTAAAAAAGAAACCTTCATCTACAGCGCCGTGCGAACGCCCATCGGAAAGTTCAATGGGGCCTTGTCTTCTCTCACCGCGCCGGAACTCGGCTCCATCGTGATTGCCGAAGCGATCCAAAGAGCGGGAATTCAAAAGGACCAAATCGATGAAGTGATATTCGGCAATGTCATTTCCGCCGGCGTCGGCCAGGCCCCGGCCCGACAAGCGGCTCTGAAAAGCGGCCTTTCCGAAAAGGTAAGCGCTACCACCATCAACAAGGTCTGCGGCTCGGGCATGAAGGCCGTCATGATGGCCGATCAAGCGATCCGGTTGAACCAAGCCCGATTCATCGTGGCCGGTGGAATGGAAAGCATGAGTCAGGCCCCTTTTTTGATTCCCCACATGCGCCGGGGCCGCAAATTGGGCAACGCCCAAATGATCGACAGCCTCATCCACGATGGGTTGTGGGATCAGCATGAAAATGGACACATGGGAGAACTGAGCGACAAAGTATCTCAACAACACGGCATTTCCCGCGAGAGTCAGGATACCTACGCCGTCAACAGTTATGAGCGCGTGAAAAAAGCCCAAAAAGACGGCGTGTTGGCCGGAGAAATCGTGCCGGTCCGGGTAACCCAACGCGGACAGTCCTTCGGAGTGGACCATGATGAACAACCTGAGTGTGACGATCTCGCCCAATTTCCTGCGCTGCCCCCGGTCTTCGATTCACAACACGGAACCATTACCAAAGGCAACGGAGCCAAAATCAGCGACGGCGCAGCGGCTTTGGTAATAGGCGGGGAATTTTCAGACCTCAACCCCGTCGCCAGAATCGTCGGGTACGCTACGCATGCACAAGCACCGGCTACGTTTGCGCTGGCGCCGATTGAGGCCGTGAAAAAGGTCCTTCAGCAATCCCGCCTTCAAGTGAGTGATATCGATCTGTTTGAAATCAACGAGGCGTTTGCCGCCATGTCCCTGATCGTGCATGAGGCGTTGGGGTTAGATTCCGACCAAGTGAATGTGCATGGAGGTTCGATCGCGCTCGGTCACCCCATTGGAGCAACCGGCGCGCGCATTCTTGTGACACTGATTAATGCGCTGAAAAGCACGGGACGACGACGCGGGGTGGCCAGCTTATGTATCGGAGGCGGGGAGGCCACGGCCATGATCATAGAAATCGTGTAACCGCACACCCGCACGGGGCGCATTCGTGAACGAGATTCTCTGGCAGCCCAATCAACACCGTATCCAACGGTCGAAGATGTGGCAGTTCATGCGGGCCGTGAACAGGGAATTCTCGGAACACTTCACCACCTACGCGGAACTGCATCACTGGTCCGTCCAGCATCTCGAAACGTTCTGGGAGTTTTATCGAAGATATTCAGGCCTGCGGTTTTTGCGTCCGCCGGATGAAACACTCTCGTCAGGCGCCATGCCCGGCGCCCGATGGTTCTCCGGCGCCGAACTGAATTATGCCGAAAACCTGCTGACCGCGCCTGCCGAAAAACCCGCCATCCTCAGCAAAGTTGAAGGACAACCGCTTCAGTCGCTCACCTACGGCGAACTCACGACACAAGTCACAGGGTTCGCGGCAGCCCTGACACAGATCGGCGTCAAACCAGGGGATCGAGTGGCCGGCTATCTGCCTAACATCCCGGAAACCATCATTGCCATGCTGGGCACCGCAGCCATCGGGGCCACCTGGACCTCCTGCTCGCCAGATTTCGGCCCGCAAGGGGTCAGGGACCGATTTGGACAAGTGGCACCCAAGGTATTGGTATGCGTCGAAGGATATACCTACCACGGAAAACCGTATTCCGTCATAGAAACATTGAGGGCCATCCTTCCTGATCTGCCCGGCCTGCAACAGATCGTCGTCGTTCCTCAGAACAACGCACCGGTAAAGCAAAAGCAGTTTCACTTTCCTTTCGTTTCCATCTGGGATCAATTTCTCGGCATGGCAGATCCAACAAAATTTGCATTTCGTCAGGTCCCGTTCGAGCATCCTCTGTTCATCATGTATTCCTCGGGAACCACGGGGCTGCCTAAATGCATCGTCCACGGGACAGGCGGGACCTTACTCCAACATCACAAGGAACATGCACTGCACACGGACATCGGACCGAAAGACGTGGTGATGTATTACACCACTTGCGGCTGGATGATGTGGAACTGGTTGGCGTCGGTGCTAGCCCAACAGGCTACCATTGTCCTATACGAAGGATCTCCCGGGTATCCGGATTTACATGTGCTGTGGAATGTCATCGATGAGGCAGGCATTACCGTGTTCGGCACCAGCCCGAAATATCTATCCCAAAACATCAAACAGGGCATGAGCCCCGCACAATCCCACGATCTCTCTTCCCTTCGCACGATCTTATCGACAGGCGCACCCTTAGATAAAGAATGCTTCCACTGGATCTATCACCACGTGAAACAGGACGTGCAACTCGCATCCATCTGCGGAGGCACGGACATCATCTCCTGCTTCATGCTCGGCAATCCCATGCTCCCCGTCCGCTCCGAAGAAATTCAATGTCTGGGATTAGGCATGGATGTCGTGGCCCTGGATGAGGTCCACCGCCCGGTAGTCAATCAAAAAGGGGAATTAGCCTGTCGCTCCCCCGCGCCCTCCATGCCAGTCGGCTTTTGGGAGGACCCGGGGGATGCTAAATATATAAACGCCTATTTCGACAAGGTCCCGGGCACCTGGATACATGGCGACTATATTGAAATCCGGGAACATGGGGGCGTTATTGTATATGGACGGAGCGACACCACCCTCAATCCGGGCGGCGTGCGAATCGGCACGGCAGAAATCTACCGGATCGTGGAGAGCATTGAAGAAGTCGTGGACAGTCTGGTCATCGGCATCGAAGAAGATGACGACATCCGAGTCATCCTGTTCGTGGTGGCCAACAAACAGGCCGAGGGCTCCCCCCTTCCAACAGAAAAAATCAAACAAAAAATTCGAAAAGAAGCCACCCCGCGGCATGTGCCCCATGAAATGTACGAAGTTCGAGAAGTGCCCAAAACCTTGAACGGCAAAAAAATGGAATCCGCGATTCGGGATCTCTTTCAAGGAAAATGTTTGGCCAACCAATCGTCCATAGCCAACCTGGACTGTTTGAAGGAATTTCAGGAAATTTATTACCGCCGATTGGAAGTCAAGAGCGGGTAATTAGGGAATGTGTTGCTTGGCAAAAAAGGAAATTGGGTATAGATAGTCCTGGATTATCCAGTATTGGTTCAGAGGAAGCTGCTGAGGCAAAAACGGCAAATACAATTCAAGAAATTTCAGGTCTACTGCCCTGTCCTCTCAAGAATGCTGTTCGATAAGATCACGGTTTTCCAAAGGAGGGACTTTTTTTACTTCTTTCCGCGAGTGATCCAACCCGACCCAGAACGTGTGGATGGCATGTAATGCCTTCACCCCGGCCTCGATAAATTTTTTGCCATCGAAGTCCGGCTTGGCAAACGATTCGCTCAGTTCCTCCAGAACGTTATCGCCGTGGCCTTTTTCACTGTTAAAATGAAAGAGGAAAAATTTTAAGGGAATTGCTGCCTTACCCTCGAGGTTGTTTTTTCGGTTATACCCCTCGATCCCGGTGATTAATTCTTTCCAAAAATTATGGGCTTCGGCTGCCTCCCCTTTTCCAATGCCCCAGGCCGCCCAGGTTTCGATGGCATAACTGGCCCCCCGGCCCACTTCGCCATCCTTATTGCCATACGTGTCTTCCAGCCCTTTGATAAAGGCGCGGGTCGACGGAGAGGCCGAATCCCAGCTCCCAAGTGTTTCCGGGTCTAAGTGAAGGGGACGGGCCGTATCTCTTAACCAATTGATATGCGCCCATTGTGTTTTAAATGTTTGATTTTCGGTAGACCCGTCTGGACTGAGTCTCACCCCCAATTCATTCGCCAAAATATAGCGGGCATGGGCTTCCGCTTCCAGGTCCGAGGCATTTAACACCCGCATCAATTGAGCCAGCAAAAACCATTTGGAAAAGACGGCAAATTGTTCAAACAGGTCAACCAACTGCTCTTTCGTCGCCTCTCCTTGTTTGAACCATTTGCAATACGGATTATTAACAATGACCGGATGGCTGTGGATCTTCTCCTCCACTTCTACCCAAAAATCTTCAAATCGTGGTTGTGTTGGAGCCTTCATGATGACCCTCCTGCACGAGTCTTGGTGAGACCGAGGTTCCCGGGATCTCCAGTGTTCTTCCTCTTTATATCATGCACCCCCTCATGCCGCTTATCAAATTTTCCACCGCAAGATAGCTCCCTGACCAAGCATGGAGAAAAACAGGCTCAAGGGTTTCTGAGAACACTAAGATACTTGGAGGCGACCATGAAGGGACGTGAGATCTTGCTCGGGACCTACCGGGAGGACAATGCGGGTGGAATTAATGCCATCGTAGGTGATGTAATTTTGGGGTGTAAAAGGCCTGCCGGACGGTCCATTGAGCCAAGCAGCTATTTAGATTTGATCGTTTGAAACTTTTTGGCGACGTTATCATAATCTCCTGATCCTTCACCGCACCCGGGGTAAACTTTCCCCAAAGTTCATTTTCCTTGGCATTTCCCAAACCTGCTCGCCTTGGCAAAAAAATCCAGGACTCACTCACCCTTAGGCCCTACCATTTCTACCCTATTGAAAATTCATGGCATTTTAGGTCATAAATGGTGGCATTAAAAACTATTATGACATTTACCGTCATGGTCAACTAAACTTCAAGGCAACTTAAAGTCATTCGATGGACAAGTTAAAGTTGAGAATAAAAGTCAGTGAAAATGAATTCGAAGCAGAAGGAACTCCACGTGCGGTCACCGAGCAATTTGCTTTATTTCGCGACCTTGTCAAAGAGTTGACCAATAATACGTTTCCGTCACAGATTAAGGCGAAGGAAAATCCAGCGGGCAACGCCCAAGAGCCAGGCCCTCCCCTTCCAGGTCGTTCGCCCCAAAAACTAAATTCAGCACCGAACCTCCCTCTTCACAAACTTTTCACCCATGACCCCACCACCTCCCAACTGACGCCACGAGTCATATCACCTGGTAGGGCTAATGCCGAAGAGACCATTCTCCTTCTCCTGCTGGGATGTCGAGAGCTGAAGAATCAACTGGAGGTTCCAGCCTTACAATTAAACCGGATTTTGAAACTCATAGGCGGCACCCAATCCCGGCTGGATCGTGTATTGGCAGACTCATTAAAAAAACAGTGGTTATTGAAATCAGGAAGAGGAAAAGGCGGGAAATACCGACTCACAACCCTGGGAATTGAAAAAGCCCAATCCAAGGCCCAGGAACTCGCAGCACTCATTCCCGACGAACAACCCGGGGATTAAAATGCCAGCAAAGCCCTAGTATCAGCCAGGAAACAACACGTGCCCCCACTTTATGACCAGCAGACTATTCCAGACTTTTCAGCAGTGCACGCAACCCATTTTCCAGAGTCGATTTGGGGGTATACCCCAGCACCTCACGAAGTCGATCATTGTAGGCCGCCGAATGCATAATATCACCATCACGAGGAGCCTTATGCTCAACCTTCAGAGACTGCTTCACACACGTCGATAGCGTCTCGATCACCTGAAGGAGGGTCCAGGTTTTTCCGGTGGCAATGTTACAAGCGCCAGTTCCCGTGCCCTCCAAGGCTGCCCGATTGGCCTGAGCAATATCTTTGACATAAATAAAGTCCCGCGTTTGCAAGCCATCCCCAAAGACGAGCAACGGTTGCTTGGCGGAAATCCGCTCGATGAACTTGCTGATCACCCCCGCATAGGGAGATTTCGGGTCCTGCCGTGGCCCAAACACATTAAAATAGCGTAGGCCCATCGACCGGAACCCATATAGCGACTCAAACAGGGTCGCATATTGTTCATTCACATACTTCTCCAACCCATAGGGCGAAATCGGCGCGAGCCGGCTCTCTTCGGATAAAGGCACCTGCTCCGGCACTCCATACACCGCCGCGCTGGAGGCATACACAAACCGTTGCACTTTATTTTGACAAGCCGCATGCATCACATTCACAAACCCATAAATGTTTTGCGTGCACGACGTGGGCGGATCTTCCACCGAAGCCTGTACCGACACCTGGGCCGCCAAATGCAACACATGGGACACCCCCTGCATCACCGCATTGACCTCCTGCGGATTCCGAATATCCCCCTCCTGCAACTCCACCTTCGGATGGTCCGGCACATTCCCGCGCTTCCCGGTAGAGAGATTATCAAAGACCCGGACCCATGCCCCCGCCTCCAACAAGGCCTCCACCGTATGCGACCCAATAAACCCCGCACCTCCTGTGACTAAAACCCTCATTTAAAACCCCTTTGTTAATCAAAAACTGAAAAATCCTGAAGAACGCAAAATCTGAATATTGGGAGCCATCAGCTCAACCATGCCCCTCCTATATTAAATCGGAAACCATCCAGCAAAAACTAAGAGAAAACTGTATCCAAACAGATACGACGATGTATCTGATCAGATACGAAGAAAGCCCTTCTTCTTCACATTGTATTTACGTATAATAACTTAATTCATATGTAATCCTCCAAACAGAACACATCTGGAAGCACCTGATGGTACTTGGAAAAAAGGCCTTTCTAATTCAAAAAAAAGTTAGAACCAAAAATAAACTACACTCGGCCCAAGTTTTGCTTTCTGATAGTGAAAGAGGAGACCTGAAATGGGTAAGTTGGACTCATTAGTAATTCAGAACATTTGAAACGCATTGTAGATTCAACACCGTGCCCCCGAACAAATCCGAAACTCTGGTCGTGGGCACCCAACCAATTATGTGTAGACCTTCTGTCATTATGAGGCTGGCAGCGTCGGAACCCAGGATGTTTGGACTAAGTTTAATCATGGCCTGTAATCATGGAGTAATTTTGATAGGTTGGAACGATGATTTCCCAAAGAACCAGATTGAAACCTACGGCTGCTCCCTACTTTTGACAAAGAATCTCTAGGAGGCGACGAGCCAGGTGGTACAGACCACCGCTCTGGATGGAACACGGAGACCCAAATGTCAGGATGACTGGGTCTCCGCAACCATCAGTACTATTAATCAAAAAAAATCCTCATATGCGTAATGCCTAGGGCCACTTGGTAAAAAAGCAGGCGGGAAGGAAGAGGTTTCTTGCAACACCCACCATCAATTGAAAATCTATTATATTTTCTGCAGACAAACATCTTCCTTCTTAGTGGTGGGGGAGGCGGAAAATTAAACCGATAAAAAAATACATTATTGAAAGACCTTCCCTTTTTTCTGGCCCCACAAACACGCCTACGAGCTAGACTGGATTTGCCGGAAGTGACCCAGGCTCAGCGTCGAGGGCCACTTAAATCGTTAGCAGTTTATTCGCAAAAATCGGGAGCGCGACGGGTAGCTCCCCTGCAGCGGGGAGGTCCACGAAACGAGTCTGAATAATTCGAGTCTGACCCTAATTTTTAACCCGCGAAGCGACCAGGATTAAATCGAGTCTGACCCTAATTTACTAATTCAACAATTTTTTTAGGCCGAACGAACTTCGGTGAAGGCATTTACCATCGATTGAAATAAGAGAAGGCCATCCTGATTGCCGAGCACGGATTCGGCGCAGCGTTCGGGGTGCGGCATGAGGCCTAGGACATTGCCCTCGGCATTCCGAATGCCGGCGATGTTATTGAGTGAGCCATTGGGGTTGGCTGCTGGAGTGACTTTTCCCTCAGCAGTACTATAGCGAAACACCACTTGAGCATTCGCTTGAAGGGAAGAGAGGGTGACGGGATCGGTGTAATAATTGCCTTCCGCATGGGCAATGGGCAGCTTCAAGACTTGGCCGGATTCACAGGCATTAGTAAACGGGGTCGCGGCATTTTCGACTTTGACATATACGTCTTCGCAAATAAAGGAGAGGTCCCGGTTTCGCATCATCACTCCAGGCAGTAACCCTACTTCGAGCAGTATCTGAAATCCATTGCAAATGCCGAGAACGATTCCACCTTTGGTGGCAAACTTTTTAAGGGCCTCCATGATTGGTGAAAATTGGGCGATGGCTCCGGTGCGAAGATAATCCCCGTAGGAAAACCCACCTGGCACAATCACGGCATCGACGCCAGCTAATGACGTTTCCTGATGCCAGACCATTTGCACGTCTTGCCCCAAGCCTTCTGACACGGCATGGGCGCAATCATGATCGCAGTTGGATCCTGGAAATACGATGACGGCAAATTTCATAGGATTACAATTTTCACCTAGTTTTTTAAATGGATTCCCGATGACTCACGTCGAGAATGACGACAGAACAAAAGAAGTCCTCTACCCCACTAGTTCATACCGATAATCTTCAATCACTGTATTGGCCAACAGCTTTTCGCACATGGCCTTCAATTGAGATTCCGCTTGCGATTGATCGGTTTCTCCCAACTCCACCTCCAGGAACTTTCCCACCCGCACATCATTGACGGTGGAAAATCCCAGCGTGGCGAGGGATTGCTGAATCGCACGTCCTTGTGGATCTAAAATTCCTGACTTCAATGTCACATGAATTTTGGCTTTCATGATTTATGCACGTCCTTTTTTGCGCGTGGCCCCAGCACTCTTTTTTTTCGTTTTTGCCGAACTTCCAAACACTCGCCGATAGACCTGGGGCAAGTTCTTCAAGTACGCATGAGGGTCAAAACACGTTTGGATTTCTGATCCGCGGAGTTTTTGAGTGATCAACTTATCCTTCATCACCAGCTCTTGGAAATTCCCATTCCCTTGCCAAGCGGCCATGGCATTTCGTTGCACGGCTTCATAGGCGGCCTTTCGTTCCGCGCCTCGATCCACTAATGCGAGCAACAACCGCTGGGAATAGACCAGCCCACCCGTCAGATTTAAATTCTTGAGCATTCGATCCGGGTACACTACCAAATTATCCAAGAGCTTGGTCAGCCGAACGAGCATGTAATCCATCAAAATGTTGCTGTCCGGCATAATGATGCGTTCCACGGAGGAATGACTGATATCGCGCTCGTGCCACAGCGCCACATTTTCCATGGCGGCCACACTATTACTGCGAATCAGGCGTGCGAGGCCACAGAGATTTTCCGACCCCACAGGATTGCGTTTGTGCGGCATGGCCGAAGACCCTTTTTGTCCTGGACTAAAATACTCCTCGGCTTCAAGGACCTCGGTTCGTTGCAGATGCCGAATCTCCGTCGCGACTTTTTCGATACTGGCGGCGACTAACGCCAAGGCGGTTAAATAGGCCGCATGCCGATCCCGTTGCACGATTTGATTGGAAACCGGGGCCGGCTTGAGTCCAAGTTTTTTGCACACGACCGATTCAATTCGCGGAGGAAGGTGGGCAAAGGTTCCCATGGCCCCGGACAATTTGCCGACAGCGATATCCTCGCCGGCAGCGACCACTCGTGTACGGTGGCGTTTAAATTCTTCAAACCAGAGTGCGAATTTTATACCGAGTGAAATGGGTTCCCCGTGGATACCATGCGATCGGCCTACCATGATCGTCTCTTGGTGTTCGAGTGCCTTGGCCTTCAACACCTCCAAAAGACGATCAATGTCTTCAAGAATAATCCCGACCGAGTCTACGAGTTGAAGAGCCAATCCGGTATCCAGCACATCTGAGGATGTGAGCCCGGCATGAATATGACGGGCCTTCGGCCCGGCCTGCTCCGCCAGGGATTCCAAAAAGGCAATCACATCATGCTTCGTCACTTGTTCGATGGCATCAATACGATCCGGGTCAATCATCACCCTCCGCCGAACATGGGCGGCGATGCCTTTGGGAACTTTCCCCTCCTCTTCAAGGGCTTCACAGGCAGCTAATTCGACCTGAAGCCATGCCTCATATTTTCGGTGTTGGGTCCACAGCGCACCCATGCGGGGCAAGGTGTATCGTTCAATCATGTCGAGGTCCGTTGACTATGGTTGGGAAGGAAAATTATGACGACAAAGGCTGACCATCGGTTAATTCATCGCGACACGTTTTTCTTGCAATCGTGGATCTTGTTTCACAATTCTATCGAGAATGCCATTGATGAATCGTTTGGCATCATCATCCGCAAAACTTTTGGCCAATTGTAGGGCTTCATCCACGGTCACTTTTGCGGGAATATCTGGAATCCATACCAATTCATAAATGGATTGCCGAAGGATATTCCGATCAACAATGGGCATTCGATCCAACGACCAATGTTCGGCGGACTCTTGAATGAGTCGATCGAGTTCGAACTTTTCCGTCTGCACCCCGGAAACTAGTTTGTTGGCAAATTCTCGAACTGGCCTGGATGACCGCTGCTGTTCCCAAAACTCCTCAAGCCACCCATCCGTGGTGCCATGAAAATCAATTTGAAAAAGGATTTGCAACGCCAATTCTCTGGCGCTGTGCCGGGTCAACGCCGGCGCAGAGGGAAACTCCGGCATGTCATTCACTGGTTCGGCCACGGGATTCCAGACTTTCATGAATAGGTTAAGCGATGAATTAGGATGAAAGGAACCCTGTCGTGTTCCGTCCGATGGTTTGTAATTCTTTCATTAACGTGACCATTTCGATTGCCGTTCGTGCCGCATCCGCTCCCCGATTTTTTTCAGGCGCTCCTGACCGTTCTACCGCTTGTTCGGCAGTATTGGTCGTGAGCACCCCAAACACGATGGGAATACCCGTTTCCCAGGAGGCCTCTGCAATGCCTCGGCTCATTTCTGTGCTGATGTAATCGAAGTGAGGCGTCTCTCCACGAATCACCGCCCCTAAACAAATGATGGCATCATACCGTTTTGATCTGGCTAATTGTCGTGCCACCAAGGGAATTTCGAACGCTCCAGGCACACGCACGGTTTCAATACTTTCCTCATCCACACCCTGCTGTTGAAGCGTTTCCAGCGTGCTCGTCATGAGTCGGCTCGTGACAAATTCATTAAACTTGCTTACCACCAGGGCAAACCGACATCCTTTTCCATCAAGCGTACCTTCTTTAATTTTCATAGTATCGACAAACCTAAAGGTTACTGCGGGTTATCGGCGAGACTTCAAGGGACACATTATCATTCACGGCACAACACACGTGGCCACCTCAAACATTGTTGAGTAAGTGCCCGAGCTTAGCTTTTTTCGTGCGGAGGTATTTTACATTGGTGTCCTTGGGATCAATTTCAATGGGGATGCGCTCCACGACCTTCAGCCCATAACCTTCAATCCCAACAATCTTTCGTGGATTATTGGTAATCAGGCGAATTTGCTTCAAGCCCAAACTCACAAGAATTTGTGCACCGATCCCATAATTCCGGAGATCCGGCTTAAACCCTAATTGGAGATTCGCCTCGACCGTATCACTTCCCTGGTCTTGAAGATGATACGCCCGAATCTTATTGAGCAACCCAATCCCCCTCCCCTCTTGATTCAAATACAGCAGAACGCCTTTGCCCTCCTTCTCAATCATTTCCATGGCGCGATGCAATTGATCTCGGCAATCACACCGAAGAGAGCCAAACACATCAGAGGTCAAACAGCCGGAATGTACGCGAACGAGTGTGGGAGACTCGTCGATCGGCCCTTTGACCAAAGCAATATGAGTCCCGCTGTCTAGCTCATTTTCAAAAACTTGCGCTTCAAAGTTTCCGAATATCGTCGGCATCTGTGCATTCACCGAGGGTTTGACAAATTTCTCACGTAATAAGCGGTATTGAATTAAATCTTTGATGGTGATGAGTTTTAGCTGATGGTGCTTGGCAAATTCCACCAGGTCCGGAACTCGGGCCATCGTGCCATCATCGTTCATGATTTCACAGATGACCGCGGCAGGAATCAACCCGGCCAGTCGAGCCAAATCCACCGAGCCCTCAGTTTGTCCGGCCCGTTTTAAGACCCCCCCATCATGGGCACGAAGTGGAAAAATGTGACCAGGCTTGGTGAAGTCTGAAGCATGGCATGTGGGATCCACTGCCATGCGAATGGTGGTAGCCCGATCCGACGCCGAGATACCTGTTGTCACATCCCTCGCTGCATCGATCGATACCGTAAAGGCTGTCCCAAATGGTGCAGTATTTTCTATGGATTGGGGATGCAGTTGAAGTTCATCCGCCCGAGCCGACGTCAAGGCCAAACAGATTAAACCTCTCGCGTATTTGGCCATGAAATTTATGGCTTCCGGCGTGACGCTTTCGGCCGCCATGACCAAATCCCCTTCATTTTCTCGGTCTTCGTCATCTACGAGAATGACGCATTTGCCATCCCGGATATCTTGAAGGGCTTCTTCAATTGTATGAAAAGATTCCATGCTCCCGACATTCCCCATTTGGCTTCAGCTTATATGGAGTTTACCACGCCCTGTCAATCGGAACCTTCAGGCTATTTGGGCACCGACGGGGCATTCAACGACACCCGGCCCCATCGTTGCATATACAGAACACTTGTGGCTGCCAGCCCCGAACAAAGCCCAAAAACTAGAAATCCACTCGCATAGCTTCCTGTGGCATCCTTAAGCACCCCAAACCAGGACGGAAGTAAAAACCCTCCAATACCCCCAGCAGCCCCTACAAAACCTGAAGCCGTTCCCATTATTCCCTGGAAGCGTAGGGAAACAATTTGAAATACCACCCCATTTCCAAATCCAAGAAACAATAGCATGATGATGGTCAAGGGTAAGGCAAATTTGAGGGGTAATAGTCCTGACAATAACACGCTCAGTATGGCCGTGACCAAAAAACACGTTAGCAGCAGCCCAATCCCCCCAAGGCGATCTGCCAAATGCCCACCCACTGGTCTCGCTAAACTCCCAGCAAGCCCGCATATGGCCGTTATCGTCCCAGCCGTCACCATATCCAACTGGTACTGATCGTGGAAATAGATGGGCAAAAAACTCGAAAATCCGACAAACCCACCAAAGGTCACTCCGTATAAAAAACACAACCAGTACATGAAGGGCTGTTGGAGAGCAGACCGGACCGAGAACGTTGCTCCGGACTTTCGGAAAACCTGGCCGGAATGATCAGGCACTAACAAATAAAACAGGATGGCCGTCATGACCACAGGAATGATCATAACCCCGAAGGTATTTTGCCATCCTATGGATTCGGCAATTCGAGGACCAAAGAAGGTCGCTAATAACACTCCACTATTGCCAATTGCCGCCACTCCCATGGCTAACCCTTGACGTTCTGGCGGATACGCCAAACTGGCAATGGGTAACGCAATCGCAAAACTCGCCCCTGCAAATCCTAGGAGAAAGCCCACCCCTAACATGTGGAAATATGAGGCTCCAAACAGCCATCCTAAAAGGAGGGCGACGACTTCCAGAGCTAAAATCCCTAGGCCCACCTGCTTAGCACCAAAAAGATCCGCAAAGGGCCCCACCACGATTCGAAGGAGTGCCCCACCAAGCAAGGGAACACCAACAAGAAATCCTTTTTGTGTGGCGCTTAAATCAAATTCTTGAGCAATGGCCACCCCTAGCGCCCCAATCAAGAGCCATACCATGAAACTCACTTCAAAATGCAGCCAGGCTCCTAACAGCGAGGGCCAATGTCCATCTTTCAAGGCTTTCAGTCTCATTTTCCTCAGTACTACACAAGTCATGCGAAGGTGAGCCAGTTACCAATTGCTTACTGGGCGTCTCGTCAATCGAAAACACCTCTGACGCCAAAATTAGGCATCTTCACTAATGACACCGCTTTATTTATCGCAGCCAGTCACTATAGAAGATCCCATTTTACCCCCGCAATTCACCCAATCCATCGAAAAGGGTCAACTCAATTCCTCTTTGTCATTCTCTTGTTGGGATGTTTATAATTCCCCGCGATTCCAGTACATTTCCGGTTTATTCTGACAACACAATTGCTTTACTGAATGGACAACTCGCCAAACTCTCCACAGAAAGACCCCGATAAACCAGAAGCCGAAGAAGACGTTCTGGACGTCGAATTTTCTTTGGATGAAATCAATATCGACTATCCTCGTGAGGCTCCCTCTATTGAGGCCGGAGACCAGGAATCGACTGCAAGCGCCAGTTCGCTTATTCCCAGCACTCCCCTCAATCGATATTTGGCCGAGGTCCGGAGATACCCCTTTTTATCCAAAGAAGAGGAAATCGCCTTATTCCATGAATATCAAACCCTGGGCAGCCGAGAAGCCGCGGTCAAACTCATCCTAGCCAATCTACGAGTCTGCGTAGCCATTGCTTCGGAATACGCTCATACCGGTGCCGATCAAATGGATTTGATCCAGGAGGGCAACGTTGGACTCATGCAGGCCATTAAGAAATTCGATGTGAGCCGAAATGTACGCTTTTATGCGTATGCCGCCTGGTGGGTCCGTGCGTTTATTTTACGGTATCTCCTGAATTCACACCGCCTCGTGAAAATTGGTACCACCCAGGAGCAACGCAAGCTTTTTTATAATTTAAAAAAGGAAAAAGCCAAACTCGAACGTCAAGGGTTCGTTCCTGATTCCAAGTTAATCGCCGATCGGCTTCAGGTGCGTGAACGGGACGTCGTGGAAATGGATCAGCGGCTCGGTGGGTGGGAATTATCCCTCGATCAACCCATCAATAGCGAAGAGGGAGAGGGGACCTTCCTTGACCTTCTTCCTTCTCAATCTCCCAGAATTGACGATAGTTTAGCCGAAGACCAACTTCGGGTCCTGTTTCGAAAAAAATTGGGAGAATTTGCCAAAACCCTTAATGAACGGGAAGAGGATATTCTTAGAAATCGCCTCCTTTCTGAGACACCCCTCACTTTGGAGGAATTAGGGCAAAAATACTCTATTACTAAAGAGCGTTCCCGGCAGCTTGAGGCAAAAATCATTAAAAAATTAAGGGATTTCATGAAGTCTGAACTCAAGGATTTCGAAGACCTCCAATTTTAGGGCCTGCTGGAAATATCACACGCCTAGGCCCCCTCCCCCCATCGCAAAAAAAAACGAGGCTTTTCTTTTGTAAAGGGTCTTGACTTTCAATATCGCCGATTTATCTAAAGGGCTGCATGACCTAATTTTAGAGATTCTGTTTATTTCAACCACTGAATGACACAACCTGAGCAATCACTAACAGATCACGTCATTTTTCAACAAAAGGAGGCAGTTTTCATATGGCTACCAAGGAAAAAGAAGAAAAGAAGGAAGGTAAAGGAACCGCGGCTAAGGGCTTTCTGCCATTAGGCGACCGGGTATTTGTGACCTATACCGAAGAACTTGAGCGTACGGCGGGAGGCATTTACGTCCCAGACTCAGCTAGAGAAAAACCACAACGGGGCACCGTTGAAGGCGCTGGGCAAGACGTCAAAACCCTGAAAGTCGGCGATCAAGTGTTGTTTGATAAGTATTCCGGCACCAAAATTAAAATTGAAAACGATGATTGCCTGATTCTTCGGGAAGAGGATATCTTGGGCATCTTTGTTGATAAATAAAACGCATCTAAATTAATGACTTTAACCACTACCTATCTGAATATTGAAGTTTCACTTAAAATTTTGACGGAGGAATATTATGGCGAAGCAGTTACTGTATAGCGATCAAGCCCGAGCGGCCATACTCTCTGGAGTAAACCAATTGGCCAATGCCGTGAAAGCCACCTTGGGTCCCAAAGGCCGAAATGCCATTTTAGACAAAAAATTTGGCGCACCCACCATTACCAAGGACGGTGTGACCGTCGCTAAAGAAATTGAGTTACATGATCCCTACCAAAACATGGGCGCCCAACTGGTGAAGGAAGTTGCGAGCAAAACGAGTGACGTCGCTGGTGATGGAACGACGACCGCCACCGTGTTAGCCCAAGCCATTTATCGTGAAGGTGTGCGGCATCTTAGTGCTGGTGCCAACCCTATGGAATTAAAGCGCGGGATCGATAAGGCTGTTGATGTCGCTATTGAAGAATTGAAGAAACTTAGTAAACCCTGCCAAACCAAGAAAGAAATTGGTCAAATTGGGTCCATTTCCGCAAATAACGATTCCACTATTGGTGATCTCATTGCCGAAGCCATGGATAAAGTCGGTAAAGATGGCGTGATCACTGTGGAAGAAGCCAAGTCCATGAGCACCTCATTGGACGTGGTGGAAGGTATGCAATTTGACCGTGGCTACATTTCCCCATATTTCGTCACCAATGCCGAGCGCATGGAAGCGGTGATGGAAGATGCGTTCATTCTCATCAATGAGAAAAAAGTGAGCGCCATGAAAGACTTACTCCCGATTTTGGAGCAAGTCGCAAAGATGGGTAAACCCCTTGTCATTTTGGCGGAAGACGTGGAAGGCGAAGCCTTGGCTACCCTCGTGGTCAATAAACTCCGTGGAACCTTGAATATCGCTGCGGTGAAGGCCCCTGGCTTCGGCGATCGTCGCAAAGCCATGCTCGAAGACATTGCCATTTTGACCGGTGGCCAAGTCATTTCAGAAGAAGTTGGTTTGAAATTAGAAAACGTGAAGCTCACCGATCTTGGCCGAGCCAAACGTGTGACCATCGACAAAGACAATACCACCATTGTCGAAGGGGCTGGAGACTCCAAGAAGATCGAGGGCCGCGTGAAGCAAATCAAAGCCCAAATCGAAGAAACCACATCTGAATACGATCGTGAAAAGCTGCAAGAGCGGTTGGCCAAAATCGTGGGTGGCGTGGCCGTGATCAATGTCGGAGCGGCAACCGAAACCGAAATGAAGGAAAAGAAAGCCCGCGTCGAAGACGCCCTTCATGCAACCAAAGCCGCCGTGGAAGAAGGCATCGTACCCGGTGGTGGCGTGGCACTGCTTCGCTGCATTCCCGCATTAGAAAAATTGAAATGCCCAGGCGACCAACAATTTGGTGTCAATATTGTTCGGCGCGCTTGCGAAGAGCCAATCAGACTGATTTCTGAAAATGCCGGTGTGGAAGGGTCCATTGTTGTTGATAAAGTCCGCAATGCCCAACCTACCCATGGGTATAATGCCGGAACTGATGAATACGTCGACATGGTAGAAGCTGGCGTGATCGATCCAACCAAAGTCACTCGCTGTGCCTTACAAAATGCCGCGAGTGTTTCTGGATTATTGCTCACCACTGAGGTGACGATTACCGATCTGCCGGAAGAGAAAAAAGATGGCGGCGGCCATGGCGGTCATGACCACGGTATGGGTGGTATGGGCGGTATGGGTGGAATGGGCGGAATGATGTAATTTCGGCCCCTGCCATTTATTGGGTTAACAAAGGCTCCAGAAGGATAACTTCTGGGGCCTTTGTTTTTACTATTGAGCTAGGTCTGCAGTAAGAAATCCTCGGGTTGCTAGCCTGGCCAAAGGATTCTGTGTTATATACCAATAGGTACGAGAAAGACCAAAATAAACCACGGTTTTGCGGAAAGGAACAGGGATATGAAGTATCTGGGTAAAATCATGATGTTGGGACTCTTCACAGGAACAATTATTGGGCCAACGTCATGGGCTATAGCCGCGCCTCAGACTGAATCCGTGTGTACCATCGGCATGGCCAAGGGCGAACAAGGTCGCTCGTGCGAAGTGCCCATACCAGATGGCTGCACCATGGCCAAAGTTCCTGGCTATGATCAGCCCTGGGCCGATGTATCAAAAGGGGGTGGTACCCAATGCCAGTTTGACAAAACAAAAACCGATTGGACCTCAGTCATCACTGGTTCTTGTGGCCCATGCACCACGGATAACTGTTCCGCTCAATTCATCGTGAAATTCAACTGCGCGGGGAATGCCGACTATAAAGCCCAACCTCGCACTAAACATTAATACTCTCCTGGGGCTACATAGTTTTCCTCGATCCTACCACCTCCGGTGACCAACTTGTCTTTAACAGACTTGATTAAGCAGGCTGCCATCTCCGAAGGATTTGATGTAGTGGGAATCAGTCGTCTCTCCCCACTAGAATCCATTACAAATACCCAGCCCTCCAGCACTGCCCCCTTGCAGACCAAGTCCCTTCTCCAACACCTACAGGACTGGCTATCCTTTGGATACCACGGGACCATGCAATGGATGGCCAAAGATCCAGACCGTCGAACAGATCCCAGAAAAATTCTTCTAGGATGCGAAACCATTATCAGCGTTGGGGTAAATTATTGGACGGAACGGGACCCAAACGAAGGGCCTGGGAATGGCCGGATTGCGCGATATGCCTGGGGAAAAGATTATCATCGCCTAATAAAAAAAAGGCTCAAACACCTTGAGCAATCAATTTTACAGCTTGCTCCTGATTCGAGGACCCGCAGCTACGTAGACACGGGACCCGTCATGGAAAAAGTATGGGCGCAACGTGCGGGACTAGGGTGGATTGGAAAGCACTCAAATCTCGTTTCCACCACATTTGGATCATGGCTACTTTTGGGAGAAATTCTGACGACACTGGAATTAACACCCGACGAACCTGGAACAGATCTCTGCGGGACCTGTACATTATGCCTTGAAGCCTGTCCGACCCAAGCGATTGTCGAACCCTATGTGGTGGACGCCACAAAATGCATTTCCTATCTGACTATCGAGCATCGTGGAGACTTGGATTCAATTCCCAAAAGTCTTCGTTCAAAAATGGGGAATCGAATTTTTGGGTGTGATGATTGCCTCGATGTCTGCCCTTATAATGTCAACTCCCGGCCAACTCTCGAAGGGGCATTTCTTCCCACACCAATCACTCAAAGCCCAAATCTTACTCAGCTTTCCCAAATGACCGAGGCCGTGTTTGCCAGCACATTCGAGGGAACGCCCATTCGCCGCCCAAAACATACCGGGTTTCAACGCAACGTAGATATCGCCATATCCAACGATCGCACCATGAACAATAAAGCTAGCGCAATTCCGCAACTGTAACCCCGTCTCCGCCCTCCCCCTGCTCTCCCGGTCGATAGGATTCCACATAAGAGGCGTTTGCTAAAAACTTCCTGGTCGCCATTTTCAACTTTCCTGTTCCATGCCCATGAATGATATGAACGGTTTTGGCCACAGTCAGTAATGCCTCATCAAGACGTGAGACCAGACTTTCCAATGCATCCTCAACTGTTTGCCCCCGAAGGTCTATCGTCAGCAACCCAGAGGTACTCGGTGACGTAAAGGTCTTTTCGGCAAATCCCTTAGGGAAGGATTTTTTTCTAGGGGCTTTAGAAACAGGAGGTTTCGGGAAAGATCCTTCTCCCACAAGCACCCGACCAACAAGTAAATCCACTCCTACTGACAGCTCAGTTTCCCCAACTCGTACACGAACGCGTTTTTTCCCTTGAGGCGCTTCGATTAAAGTTCCCAACGCCCCTAAATTTGATATTTCGACCAATGCCCCAACCTGCAAATTTTCAAGAGGGACGGTCTCGCTATCATCTTGGGTCCGTCGATCAAGGTCCTCTGCAATTTCATGGACACGCACTTTGGCCTCTTGTGCCTTTACGAGGGTTTTATCCTGTTTGAGGGAGGCAACAGTTTCCCGGATTTCTGTTCTAGCTCGCCCAAGCTCCTCTTTTAATTTCTTTTTAATTTTTTGGAGCTCGTCGCGCTCTGTTCCCCGAATTCGATCAAGTCGTTCTTGGGCTTCCATGGCCGCTTCTTCGGTACGACGTCGGTGCATCTCTACAGATTCTAATTCTTGTCGAAGGCGATGATGCATGCTTTGCAAATCGGAAAAAATGTGATCGAGTTCACGATCTTGTTGGTCAAGGACCTTAGTGGCATGTTCCAAAATACTTGGAGCCATGCCTAATCGACCCGCAATATCTAAGGCCGAAGATCCGCCCGGGACACCCTGAATGAGACGATAGGTAGGGGTCAGGGTTGCAACATCAAATTCAAGGCTTGCATTGAGAAACCCTGGAGTCGAAAGAGCTAACGTCTTCAATGAATTGTAATGTGTGGTCACTACGACCTTAAAACCCAGATCAGCAAAATGAAGTAGCAAGGCCTCAGCCAACGCAGCACCTTCCGCTGGATCTGTTGAGCTAATGACTTCATCGAGTAACACCAAGATTGGACCAAATGGGGTGGAGGGTTGAGCATGTCCAACATCTAACAGTTGAATAATTTTGGTTAGGTGGGCGGAAAAACTGGAGAGATCCTTGGCTAAATCTTGTGTATCACCGATATCCGCAAAAGTGTCGGTAAAAAATCCCATTTGGGAGCCTTCCGCACAAGGTAGATGTAATCCCGCCCGAACCATGAGACTATACAACCCCAGTAATTTTAGATTGACGGTTTTCCCTCCAGTATTGGGACCAGAAATCACCAATACCTTTTGGTCTTTTTCCATCGTAATGTCGTTTGGAATAACCTCAGCTCGGGCAAGTACCAATAAGGGATGACGCGCCTGATGTAGGCGAATCTGTCCATCCTCCGATAATTCTACGGGGTAGGCATCCATACGTTGACTCAACCGGGCCTTGGCCCCAATGCTATCCAAGATAGCAAGCACTTCAAGATACCGCTGAATGGTAGAAATGTGCCCAACAACCATGGAGGATAGTTCAGTCAATATTCGGCGAATTTCCCGGTCCACCTCCAAATCAGCCACCTTGATTCGATTGTTAAGTTCAATCAACTCACGAGGCTCAAGAAACACCGTCAACCCGCTCGACGACACATCGTGCACAATGCCCTGAACCTGGTGTTGCATGTCCACCTTAATAGGCAACACATATCGATTTTCTCGTTGATCAAAATAGAGCTCCTGCAAGGCATCGCGATACGTGGCCGAAGTCATCATGGATTCTAACCGTTGCCGCATTCTCGACTTTAATCCCTGTGCGTCCTGCACTGCGTCATACAAGGCCGAAGAAGCATGATCCAACACCTCCCCTTCTTCGCTAATACATTGATCAATTTCAGACTGCAGAAAAGAAAGATCGTCCAGATGATCAAGATACCGAAATAAATGAGGAGCAAGGTCTTTCTGCGCTGTAAGACAACGCCGAACTTGGACTAGGAGATTTATGACATTGGCAAGGCGTCGCAACTCCTTGGCATCTAATGTCGCGCCTTTTTCAGCACGAAGAAGCCCGCTTCTAGTATCGTGAAATGGCAAGGAAGGAAAGGGAAGAGGCCCATCAGACAAAGCAATCATTTCAGTGGTCTCCTGAAGACGACTTTGGGCCGCGGAATAACTGTCAGCCAAGGGAAGGGATTGGCAAAAGGCTGCGCCTAGAGAAGAATGGGCCTGTGATGCCAGCACGTCTAAAAGGCTGGGCCATTCTAAGGCATGTTGTGACTGTTGAAATAAAGGTTCCCGAGACATACCAGCTATGAAACGAATGTGTTGAAGGTGCAGACAAATGTCAGGTTCCACATACTACCTGATGACCACAACCGATGAAAGAATAGCGAAGTCTAAGGACAAACGGAAGTAAAGAAACTCTGTGATAAAATAGAGTTTGTGGGAACGAAGAAGGAAGGAAATTTTAAAAGAAATTCGATGCAGCCTGCTTTAAGCCTACTTTCAGATCAGTCACGGCTCGGTCTAAGCCGCCTTTAATGTCCTCCCAAGCCGCCTCACTTGAACGGGTGGCTTTTTCAATTTTTGGAAGAAGCTGATTTTTTTCTACTTGTAACTGTTCAAGGCGTTCAAGAAACTTGCCTCTCGCCTTCTCTCGAAGCGCCTCACTTTGAGATTTGAGCTGCTCTAATTGCATATCGAACTCATCAAGCTGCCGTTGCAACTTTCGATAAAATTCCTCTTTCTTTTGCTCACCGGCATTACTAGATTCATTTATGACCATTTGCGTTTGTTGGGTAATGACTGGCCCCAAACTGGCTTGGCCTGCTAAGGCCATTTGAGAAGTAAATAACCCTCCCAGCACAAGAGACCCACTAATCCAAAGAGGTAAAATTTTTGAACTGACCGCCTTTGTTCCATTTAATCTGAGGTTATTATTTTTCATCTCTTCCGCCTTTTGTAATCCCCAGCGAGGGGATGTTACCCAGAATACAATCTCTTCTCCCTATCTCCGCCAAAAAGATCCCGCCTTATATTCGGCACTTGTCCCACCGGTAATTGTTTCCTTAGAATGGCCGGAGGATAATGTTATGACACAAGATGAAGCTAGGGCCTATCTCAACTACCTGTTAACTTTAAGCCTCCGCCGGGAAGATGCCTTTGGCCCCTTGGCCCTCACCTTTATTCGGGAACAGGATTTTGACCAATTAGGTATCCTCCCCGAAGAACAATTCAGTTTACTGCTGGCCACCATCCAGGCCTTTGCTTCTGAACCGAAACGCTATTCTCACAAACTCGAATTACTTCAGAAAGCATACCAACTTCTTCCCAACACCCGATATTTTGATCCTGAACTCGCGCATCAACTTGATCATGACATAAAAAAAACCAGCGCTGAGTTAGGAATTTATAACGAGGCTATGAAGGGTCCTCGAACCCAACCTCTTGATAAGCAGCGCCTGATCGTCGAATCCGATATTCCAGAATATTTTTTGGATTTGGCCCAAAAACGTGCAGCCGCCTACTATCAAACCAAATACCGCCTTTCCAAAGAAGCCAAAACGGCCCAACATTTTGGCGGAACTCCCCGTCGATTTGAACCAGACAACGAAGCCGTTCAAAAAGAATTTCCAGGAGCATGTGCTCCGTTTATGTCTGCTCGAACCAACGCCTTTCATCTGATGCTTCCCTTTGACTTAAAAATTAGTCGAAGCCCAGAAGACCCTCTAGATGCTGGGATTCGAATTTTCTATGCGAAAATGGGCTACTCCTATCCTCTTCGGTATGAAATGGGAAAGCTTTGCAGCTACCATGACGGGCAAGTCCACGATATTGCACTGGATGACCCTAATCTCCTGTTTGTTTCCATGTCAGGGGTAAGGGATCCTGAATTCCCCCTTCCGGTAGATGCCGGTTCATCTGAAGTCCCACCCGAATATGCGTATCCCATGGCAGTGTTGGAACATACCGGAAGTTTGGGTCCATTCATCCAAGTTAGTTGTAATTTCAAGGTTTGGTTCGATGCCTCTATGGTATCCATTTTAATCCAGGGCTCCCCCGACTTACACGAATATGGCTTGCAAGGAGGATCAGGGCTGATGACCCGGTCCTATGCTTCGGATAAGGTGCATACTTATGCAGAAGCTCAAGCCGAACCATGGCAGGAAGGTCTGAGTTTTAACTTTGTGAATCTTCATTTATCTCTCAGTCCCGGACATGATTCGGCATTGATCCCTCATAGCACTCCAATATTTTCCGTCTATCCTGTTCTGAGTCGGCAATGCTACAAATTCGAGGCCCGCAGTTCGGCAAGATAAATTCTTGGTTTTCCAGAGGACTAATATTCGAATATTTTCTCAAACATTTCAGCAAGTTACATATTACACCTTGGCGTAACGCTAAAGAATTCAACGAGAACACTTTCCCTTTTAGTAAAGGATTTTTCGGTTGCATGGGACTTGGCCGTATGCTAGTCTCGTTAGATCGATGGATGACGACGGTCCTAGACGATGTTCTCGTCACCAACTTAATGACCTTCACCCACTTCTCCGGCTACACTTCTACATTTTTTCCAAAACATGGACCCCATTAACCGTAGGGCTTGGTTTTTTCAACCATTTCGGCCCACCTGCCTCTAATTCACCCCGCCTTTAATTTGAATTTATGGAATTTATCGCCATATTGATTTGCTTAATTCTTTCTGGGTTGTTCTCAGGAGCGGAAATTGCCTTTTTCTCCATCACGGAAAGCCGTTTGCAAACCATGGTGGAAGAAAAAAAACGAGCGGCTAAATTGGCTCTTTTTCTCCGCCACAACCCCCAAAGACTCCTTTCGACAATTTTAATCGGGAATAATGTCGTAAATCTCACAGCAGCGTCATTAGTCTCTATTGTATCTTTTCAGTATTTTGGGTCGGAAGGCGTAGCCGTTGCCACGGGGCTGCTCACGATCATTGTCCTACTTTTTGGGGAAATCATCCCCAAAACTCTTTGCGCCAAACATTCGGACACTGCGGTTCAATTCTTCTCCCACCCTATCTATTGGATGGGACAATTGCTGTCTCCCGTTCTTTATGTGCTCGAGCCACTAATCTTGAAGTTAACCGGAGGTCGAGGCCTCACCGTGCCCTTTGTCACGGAAGAAGAACTCATGATCATGCTGGAAGCCGGTGGAAAAGCCGGCGTATTAGAAACTGATGAAGTACGGATGATCAAAAATGTTTTTGAATTTACCGATCTGACCGCCGAAGATGTAATGACGCCCAGGAATTATATGTTTGGTTTGAGTGCCGAACTCAGTCTTGGCGAGGCTAAAGAAGAAATTTTCAAAGCAACCAATTCCCGAATCCCGGTGTATGAAGACAACCTCGACAACATTATTGGCATATTATACCGTCACCACGCCTTGAAAGAATTGGCCCAAGGCAATCAAGAATCATTGCTGAAAGATCTTTGTCGACCAGCCCTCTTTGTCCCGGAAGCCAAACCTGCGGATGACCTTCTTAAACAATTCCAGCAGGAAAAACGGCATATCGCTATTGTGGTGAATGAATTTGGGGGGGTGGTTGGTCTCGTGACCACGGAAGACCTGTTGGAGGAGGTGGTTGGAGAAATTCTTGATGAAACCGACATCACCGAAGAACTGATCAAGCGAATCGGAAAAAATCAGATCTTGGTAAGTGGTCGGACCGAAGTTCGAAAAATCAACGAGTTTCTCAAAGTAGAACTCGATGAGGAAGAACAAAACACTATCAGTGGGTTAATCCAACAAGAATTAGGACACATCCCGTCTGTCGGCGAAGAACTTCGAGCCCATGGATGCCTGTTGATTGTCCGAGATGCCGATGAAAAATCAATCAAAAGTGTGCAAATCCAAAAATTCGACGAGCCCATGGCTGAAACTCAGGAAGAAGCCACCCAATCTTCACCTGCCCTCCCTAAGGAATAAGGCCCCTGACAACTTTTCAGATTTTAACCTTTCACCAAATTTGAAAACTCTGCTTCGTTTAAAATCTGGACTCCTAATTTCTTTGCCGTATCAAATTTTGATCCAGGGTCATGCCCCGCCACTACATAGTCCGTCTTTTTGCTTACACTTGAAGTCACTCGCCCCCCCAATTGTTCAATTCTCTGTTTGGCCTCTTGTCGAGTAAATCCATCTAGCCCACCTGTAAGAACAAAGATTTTTCCTACAAATGGTTTGGGCTGGACTCCTTCATCAGAAGAAATCTTCTTAACCCTTACACCTAATTCATTCATCTGGTAAAGAACCGTGAGGTTTCGAGGTTCAGCAAAAAATGTCATCACACTGTGAGCGGTTTCCGGACCGATTTCGTGGATTTGCAACAGGTCCTCTTCCGTAGCCGCTATTACCATTTCTAATGCCCCATAGTGATTTGCCAAGACTTTGGCCACATGGCTACCCACATGGTGAATCCCCAAGCCAAAAAGAAATCGGTCCAAAGATGGCGCTTTACTTTGCTCAATGGCCGCCAACAATTGCGTGGCGGATTTTTCGGCAAACCCTTCTAAATGGAGAATTTGCTCTTTGGTTAAACGATAAATATCGGCGAAGTCCGCAACAAGGCCCTCATCAACAAGTTGCGCCACCGTTTTTTTGCCAAGTCCTTCAATATTGAGAGCTCCCTTAGAAGCAAAATGTTCGATGCCGCCCTTGAGCTGAGCCGTACACACAGTTTGCCCCGTACAGTAGAACAGGGGACCCTCCTGAACGACCATAGAATCACAGACAGGACAATGATCTGGCGCCCGAAAAGAAGCTCCTCGTGTTTCACCAGGAATAGGAATGCGTTCCACAATATCTGGGATCACATCTCCGGCGCGTTCAACTTTTACCGTATCGCCAACTCGCACATCCTTTCGAGCTACTTCTTCCATATTGTGCAGAGTGGCGCGACTGATCGTGACTCCACCAACCTCAACAGGATCCAGCAGCGCCACCGGGGTCAGGGCACCGGTTCGGCCCACGGACACCACAATATCCTGTACTTTTGTAACTTCCTTTCTGGCAGGGAACTTGTAAGCAATCGCCCATCGAGGGCTTCGTGATTTTTCTCCCAATCGGTCCTGAAAGGAACGGTCGTTGATTTTCACGACAATCCCATCAATTTCATAAGACAGACTGTCCCGTTTCTGTGCCATATCACGGTGAAAGGCAAGGACGTCTTCGATAGACCCACATAACCGCCGAGGTTTGGGAATAGGCAGTCCCCAGGCAGCCAAGGAAGATACCGCCTCCCAATGGGTGGCAAACGGGTTCCCGCTTGATACCATGAGGTCATAACAGGTCACGACGAGAGGGCGAGTCGCCGTCAATCGTGGATCGAGTTGCCGTAGTGAGCCCGAGGCCATATTTCGTGGATTCGCAAACGTACCATCCCCACGCTCCGTTAAACGTCGATTGAGTTCTTGAAAGTCCGGAAGAGGGAGATACACTTCGCCGCGTACCACAATACGGTCTGGCAAGGTCGAGTTGGATTGCAAATGAAGTGGAAGCGACCGAATTGTACGAAGGTTGAGAGTAATATCCTCTCCAGTCACCCCATCGCCACGGGTTGATCCTCTCAGAAACAGGCCACTTTCATACACGAGCTCTACCGACAAACCGTCATATTTCGGCTCGACCGCATATTCCACCTGATCCACCTCAAGTTCACGACGCAGCCGAGCATCAAAAGCCCAAACATCATCGACATCTAATATGGAATCAAGACTCAATAAAGGCCGGTCATGTTTGACTTTTGAGAATTGACCAAGTGGAGCCCCTCCGACCCGCTGCGTGGGGGAATCGGGAGTGATTAGGGCAGGATATTGTTCTTCTAATTTTTGAAGTTCTTTGAATAGACGGTCGTATTCCGAATCGGCAATTTTCGGCCGACTTTTCACGTAATACAAATAATCATGATGCCGGATTTGCTCTCGCAGGGCATCGACCCGTGCTTGAACAGTTTGGGAAGGCGAATCAGAAGAAAAAAGATCCACGATTTACCTTTGATTCATCAGCACTCGTTACCCTTGAATAAACTGGGAGGCAAAGCTTCGAATCTCATGGCCATTTAACACATGAAAATGTCGAAGCCGATGAACGGTTTGCCCAGAGAATCTAGACAGCGGGATGGGAATCAGCTTTCGATCGAACTTCCTAGCAATCTTTTTCCAGCGAGCCAGTGGCGGAATGGGGCTCACAAGCGCCACATGTTTTTCCTGAGAATGCATTGCCGCACCTGCAATCAGCCGATCTTCTATTGACTCGGCAAAATCCAATCGCGGATCCTCCCACACATTGGGAAGCGGCCTCGGAGGAAATTGAAAGAACGTTCCTCCATATTGCGATTGCCCTATTCCCGGTCCAACCATGTTTTCTAAAAATGGTGTGGCATAAAAACATAAGGTTGATTCCTGCGCATGCTCGGCATACCAAGTCGCTTGCCAAGAAAATTGTGCAGGATCGGCTGGCACTTCGAACAAAAACACAACAATCTCTACATTACCCCTGGAGGGAGGAATGTCTTTCACGTAAATATCGGAAAGACGATTCCCCTGTTTTGGATTCCAATGCCGAAGGGTTTCTCTCATGTCGATGCCATCACGAATTGAGGTTGTAAATTTATCAACTTGGGCCAAGTCCGCCCCCAACACGGCTTTCGCTTGTTCCCGAACATGGGCAGTGAAACCTTCAATGCGATCATCTTCCGGCGGCCAAGAACATTGCCCAAAAGGATTCCAACGATAAGCCCATCGTTGCTTCTTTTGTGGCGTCGGCGCAGGCTTAAGCGATAAGGATCGCCAGGCTAAGGCCGATCCCTGCAATCGGTTTTTTGCCCGAGAAACCTGCCCATCTGGTGATTCCAGCTGTTCAATGCCAACCTTATAGTTAGGCATTCCATATCCCGTAGCCTGATCTTCTTGATACACATAGGTCTTAGCTGTGTCTAACAGTGTGATGGCAAAATCATCGCCGGCCATTTGTTTAGCCGCGAGCACAAGGGTATAGAGATCCGGCGTCAGGCGGTGTTCAAGCAGGGTCAAGTTTCGAACATATTGCAAAAACATTTGGAGCAATTGCGGGGTTACCCAATTGCCTTCCTGGTCTCGAGTCGGAGCTCTTTTTGCGAGCCATCGAGTACGGGTTTCAAGCAGCAATTCTTTGATCCCATCGAGTGAAAGATGCTCGTCAGAACGAGCCTCCATCCGACGTTGTTCGAATAATTCTGTGAGAAACGGTAATTCACAGAGGGTAAAGTATAAGGTTGACGGCTCGACCGTACACAAAAATGGCCGTTGTTCTGATGGTTCATGAGGAGTGTAGGCCCATCGTTGTTGATACGCATCGCGCAGCCAGGGCCAATCTTCGATGGGACATAAGCAGACAATCGAGGAGTAATCAAGTTCCAACTCATGCAGCTTAAACGCCATCCATTTAATTCGTTCCCAGCGCTGGCTCTCAGGTTTAGGATACGGCATAAAAGGCAGCATGGCTCCCGCAAAGATTGGCAGAGAGATCTGCTTCAGGGCATACGAATCAGGAAAAGGAAAAGACCAGGGCTTGAAGATGATGACCTCTCGATCAATAAAGGCACGATCGATCCCCTCACCCATGGCAACTCGAAGGGCCATAATTATCGGTTGACAGGGATCAATAGGGATATAGCTGCAGGTTCCCTCTTCGTCCTGGACTGGTTCTGGAAGGACCACGAGGCTAATCTGAGGGAGTCGCTCAATTCCTTCTTCGACCAAGGATTCAACCGAAGGCGGCAACCCAACAGCTAGACAATCCACGCGTTGAGACAACAACAGATCGCGAATTTCCTGTGCGACATCGCTACTACCATTCCGGATAGGAAGGATGAGAATACGGGAAGATAAAGAGAGAAGGGACTCAGCAGTTGGAGAAAGGTGTTTCATGGAAGAGCATAAAATTCAAAACAGAAAATCTTAAACAAATTCAAAATTCGACTATCCCAAATGCAAAACCATCGTGAGGAAATTTAGGACATTGGGATTTGGATTATTCGAATGTATTTAGAGTTTTGAAATTCCCACTTGAAATTTCTCCACTATCGATCCGGATGCAAAGGGTCATCCGACTCAAAAAAGAAATCTCCCAATCCACGAGGCAACAACTGCTCCCCGATTGCCCGTTTTCGCTGCCGAGAAAGACCCTCCAAATCCAAGGCCTCTTCCCCAAGCACTTTAATCAACGCTTCTCGCCACACATCGTCGCGCGAAATTGGATGCGAAGGGTCTTGCGCCAAACGTTTAAGGGCATATTGAAGAAGATGAATGCCATCCCGTGGTGAAAAACCTAAATCAAGCTGGTGTGATTTCTGTAAAAATTCGACAGTGAGTAGAAGTATATCTTGTGCGGCAAAGGGCAAATGATACTGCAAGATCGCCAATTCATGTTCCCGATTCGGAAATTCCAATTTCAAGCTCGGTTGCAATCGGGAAAGGATATAATCCGGGACTTCATAGGTAGAGGCATCTTCGTTCATTGTGACACAACATCGGAAATCAAGATGGGCTTGGATTTTGATACCAGCAATCACCGACTCCACGCATCGTCGATGGTCGAGTAACGGCGCCAAAGAGGCCCAACTCTTCTCATTCATCCGATTGCCTTCATCCAGCAAGCACACGCTGCCAGTCAGCATGGCGGTCACTAAAGGTGAGGCTTGATAGGTAATGGTTCCTCCTCCGGCGATAACCGGAGTAATAAGCAAATCCTCGGGGCGTGTATCAGCCGTACATTGATAAATGTACAGGACCTGTTTCCGTTCACGTGCCGCTGACATGGCCAAGGTGGTCTTGCCAATACCAGGCTGCCCGATCACCCGAGGGCATAGGGGAAGGTCTTTGTCGGCAATTACCAGCCAACATGCCAGAAGTTGCTGCAGGACCTCCCGGTCTCCGATCCATTCTTGATCAGAATAATGTGGTTGTGCCAACCGTAGGGAAATGCCTTCAACATCGAGGGTTCTGGGAGGTTGGGGTTGGGATTTCATCATATCACCAGGTCTATTTGTGGAATTTTTTCACAGGTTCATTGTAAGATGATGAAGGTAGCATAGCCTCTACAGGTGGTCAATTCAGCAGACAAGAGCTAGGAGATCAGGCTTTGTGATACCATTTGACATTCATGATTTCTCGATCTATTCTTCCGATCCAAAGTATTCTTCGCGCGCACGTGGTTACCACAATTTTTGCAAACTCATGTACATCGGTGGAGGGAATTTGAATATGGCTAAGTCTGAGCATGCAGATATTCTACAGCACACTCACTCGTGGCAGGCCAAGCCCAGCATCCGCTTGGCACTCCTCTGCATCCTCGCAAGCGGTATTTTGGGAGGCTGTGTCAGCTCAGAAAAATACGAAAGTGAAAAGGCGAGAGCTTTAAACTTCCAGCGCCTACTCGCCCAAGAAGAAAAACGAACCGGCGAGTTGAATTCTCAGGTTCAAGCCACCAAACGTCAGTTAGCCTCTATCGAATCTCAAAATAAAGACCTGACGATTGAGCTTGAAGCCTTGCGAGATCAAATGAGTCGACAAGAAAGCCAAATGGGCAGCATGGCCCCCGACTCAAGCTCACCTGGTCTCTCTTCGTCCCAGGATCTCTCCCTATCCGAACCTTCACTCTCTGAATTTGGGTTAAGTGATTTATCCTTTAATGAATCAGATTTCAAAGATTTCGGGGAAATTGGTGGCGGAAGTGGGGATAGTATGGGAGGGGAACCCACCTACTACACTGTCGTGCGCGGCGATACCCTCTACCGCATTTCTCGGGAATATGGGGTAACCGTCAATCAACTCAAAGAATGGAATAATCTGACGAGTAATGATATTTCCGTGGGTCAAAAGCTTGCGGTGAGCCGACCATAACCACATATCGATCGCCATCAAGAATTGCGCGCATCCCTCGACTTCCACTGATCAAAGAGCAAGTATTTTTTGATGTCATGGTCAGATCGATTCCTAAGGCGTCATGGGCATGAATTTCGCTGCATCGATAACCGACCATAGGTGAATTACCCAGCCAAGCCATACAAACCATAAGGCTGCTGCTAGTGCAAACATCATGGCGGCACGCAATAATCGCCCTTGCAACAATTGCCCCAGCCCCGGGATAAAAAAACTACACAAGGCCGCCAGCACATTCCCCCCAGACCCTTGACCCGGCATCATTTCCCTCCCTATTGTTTCAGTTCGCTGTTCAAAATTACGAAGAATCAGCCTTTTCGGCACTATCGCATGTTTCAGCAAAAAAACTCTAGTCTAGGCTACAATCGAACAATACTTGGTACCACGGCCACTTTCTATTGCTGCGAAATTTCCTATATCAAGGACCATACGGATACATGATTACCCAATTTGTCATTACACCAGGGGAAAAACCTAAACGGCTTGATGTTTTTCTTCGCCATCGAGAGCCAGATATTTCACGGACATGCATTCAACGACTCATTGAGTTGGGTAGAATTCGCCTCAATACTGCAGTAGTCAAACCTAGCCATACCGTCAAACCTGGTGATCGCATCACTATAGACACCCCACAACCCGAAACCTTGTCTCTTGCAGGCAAGACCGTTCCCCTTGACGTGCTTTATGAAGATGAATGTCACTTGGTACTCAATAAACCAGCAGGCATTGTCGTTCACCCTACCTCCGGACATTGGTCAGGAACCCTGCTGAACGCCATTCTTTCTCACTTTCAATTACAGCCGACACCTCATCACGATTCGATAGATACTCCGAAACCACGGTTTGTGCATCGGTTAGACAAAAATACGTCAGGTGTGATGGTGGTAGCCAAAACGCGAGAAGCCCATCGCGCACTCGCATGGCAATTTGAACAGCACACGATCACGCGAGTATATGAAGCTTTAATTTGGGACATTCCTGCGGATTCACAGGGCGTGATTAATCTCCCAATCGGGCGAGATAGAAAAAACAGGAAACTGGTTTCCGCTCAGACCAATGAACCGAAACCCGCCACCACTGAATATCGGATGGTGCAACGGTTTGGAAAGAAGGCATCACACGTGCAGCTGGTCCCCAAAACAGGAAGAACTCACCAAATACGGGCCCACATGGGATCGATTGGATGCCCCATTTTGGGAGATACGACCTACGGTGGGCAGAAAGTAAACTCCATTGAAAAGCGAATGATTCCTCGTGTCATGCTCCACGCACGAACATTAGGCTTTCGACACCCGAAGACTGGAAAATTTCAGGAATATTCCACAACCCTACCTTCTGATATGCAGAGCACCGTTCAGGCCTTGAAAAATTAACACGAAGGGCAAGAGGTTATTGTAACGGATTACGCATCACTCATTTCCCCCACTACTCATCACGATGCACGTTATCAGGAGAGAAGGCAGGGATACACACGGCTACATATTCCGCGCCTTCAGCTTCTGGAGTACTGTAACGCACCCATTCTCCACGAAAGGCCAGTACCGCCTCGCCGGCCTTGACCTCGGTGACACCGGACTTCGTCTCCACTTGCAAGCTGCCCTTCAACACGAGCGTATATTCGTCGAACTCTGGGGTTTGTCCGGGTTCTAGCCATCCCCCAGGACTCATCATCTTCGCGATACTGACAGTTTCAGTTTTTGAATTCACACGGCCAAAAAACTCTTCGATCAGTTTGGGTTTGTTACCCGCAGGTTTGATCACCGTTGGTTTCTTGATATGCATACCATCAGCTCCTTCTAGAAATGATTGTATTCCTTAAATCCACCAACGAAAATGAAGCAGAATCAAAATAGGAAAATGACAAGTGCGAAGGCTTAGGCACCTTGAGGTTTAGGATGGTTTGAGAAACTATGAGGAGACCCATGCAATGTGGAATGCTCAAAATGCTGCCCATTGACATCAACTTTCCAATGCCAGTTTTCACCATTCCCGGTTGAAGAAAATTCACAAAGAATACGATTCCCTCGATCCACCGTCACCGGTTTTTCTATTGGGAAAAATGCCACGCCCCAGTGAGAATCTTTATCTCTCGGATCATTCGATATTCTGAGTCCAGGCATGAGGTCCGCATTGAACCATCCTGCGAAACCATGACAACGCCCACGACGAGAAGCATACACCGAAACCTTTGTGTCAATTTCGACCATTTTTGTTTCCGCAAATACAATAGGTTCTACCCGCGTCGGTTCTGCCAAAAAAGTTCCTTCGTGTAATTTCAAGATATGAAAATTGTTCACTGTCAATTTTCTGATTGGCGAGAAATCAAATCCTTGGCAACCATTCACCCAAAAATCAACTACATGTTCGTAAAACTGGGGCATCTCGACCGGGACAAGAATCAATTCCACACTATGAGGAATCAGTCTGCCACCAGGCTTAAGATAGCGGTCACGCGCATCTGTCAAAGAACCTAAAATGCCTTCCTCAAATCCAAAAGTGCCCATGGTCTCAGTGACAATCACATCGGCTTTTTCTGGCAATTCCACATTAAAGGACATGTCATGGAAAAAAGAAATTTTTTCCTGATACCCATTTTGGGCAGCCGCAAGTTTTGCCATCTCAATGACCGGCTCGCTTTCGATGCCATACACATGCTTGGCCCCGGCACGTCGAGCCAGTAAGGAGAGAATACCCGACCCACAACCCACATCCACCACCACATCCCCGGCCTTCACGACCCGTGAGATCGCCTGACGATAGGCCCCAGTCCGGGCATCATCCATCAGCATAGAGAGGTGATAATTAATGAAATCGGTATATTTCGTCATGGGGTTTCCAATTCGCGCATAAGAGAATTCTTAGGTTCCTGACTCAAATGCCTAAGCCTACAATCTACTTTAACGCGATAGCAAGGTAGGTTTTACGGGGAAGTATGAGGGGCAATAGGTCAGTTATCCCTCCTGCCATAGGCGGCAAGTTTTCCAACAGCCTCTCCAAGTTCTTCTTCCGTGGTTAAAATATCCGGACATATTCGGAGGAGGCCGTTTCTGGCGTCGACGATGATCTTTTGGGCCCTTAGCTGTGAAGCTATCGCATCTGCCGAATTGACGGCAATGGCCAAAAATGCACCTCTCCGGTCTGGATGGCCTATCGGTTGAAGGTCGTGCTGTGCAAGAAGTTTTGAAAGCCGAGCCTGCAGTTTGAGTGAATAGGCTCTGAGCCGATCGACCCCCATCGACAAAGTAAACATCAATCCGGCTTTGGCTTGGTAATATGGAAGGATAGGTGGTGTGGATTCGAGAAATGCATTGCCTCCCTCAGAAAGATATGGGGTGTCAGGTCGTTGGAAGGCAAATGGCTTAGGCTGAGCAAACCAGCCGGTATCAAGAGTGTTTAGGGAACCGTTTAAATGACAGGGGTGCACGTACAACCAACAGGCCCCTGGGCCACCTCTCAAATATTTATAACACCCACCGATAGCGAAGTCGGCGCCTAAATCTTCCATATTCGCGGGTAACACACCCACAGCATGGTACAGGTCAACTAACACCCTTACGCCACGTGTTTGGGCCTCGCTAATTAATTTTCTCAATCCAGTTAAATACTGCCCTGTGATGAATAACACCATGGATACCACGATAAGGTCGGCGCCCTTTCCAATTGCATCCAGGATATCTTCTTCATGATAGACACCTTGGTCATCAGGGCCAACTTGTATTAAATCAATCCTGTCACGTTGGGCATAGACTTTAAGAATATGGTCGACAGAGCCGAATTCGGCCGTCGTCGTGACGACTCGAATTTTCTTGTCGAAACAATTCAGGATGGCGCGTAAGCCTTGGCCAGCACTGGTTTTTGGAATGATACAGTCTTCACGTGGAGCATGAATCAGTTGAGCTATCCGTCCACGAAAGGCCTGAATTTCGGCCAGCCAGCCATCCCAAGCTCCGTCCATGTCTTGGTACCACAGGTCTAAGGCTTGCTGAACATCGATAGCCATCTGATCAAGTGGGCGGCCTAACGAATGATTGGCGAGATAGATTTCTTTGCGTTGTAGCACGCGCGAAAAAAGGGGATGGATTGAACGAACAAGGGAACTTTCCTTTAAAGGACCCGTGCCAAGTTCCGCCACGGCTTCCAGTATTGCATTATCCGTCGATTTCTGTACGGACATCGAAAAGCTCCGGAAAGAACGTGAGATCAAGAGCATGTTTGAGATACCCCACCCCTGATGACCCGCCTGTCCCTCGTTTGTAACCGATAATCCGTTCCACGGTTTTCAAATGCCGAAAGCGCCAGAGATGAAAGTTTTCTTCGACATCGACTAACTTCTCACACATTTCATACGCGTTCCATTGGGATTCGGGATGGTCATAGATCTGTTTAAATATTGGAATGAGGTTTGGGTTCCGGACATGCGGTTTGGACCAATCTCGCTCAAGGCATTCTGCAGGGATCGGATACCCACACCGAGCCAGGTATCGGAGAAATTCATCGTACAAACTGGGCGCATGCAGGATCTTGGTAATCTCCTGGTACAACTGCTCACTATATTGGAACACCTCAGTTACTGCTGCATTTTTATTGCCGAGAATAAATTCAATCTCCCGGTATTGCACCGACTGGAATCCTGAAGCATTGGCTAACACCTTTCGGAACTGGGCATATTCATTGGGCGTCAGCGTCTCCAATACTGCCCATTGTTCGAATAACTGTCGTTGAATTTGTTTGACGCGGGACAGGATTTTAAAACACGGATTCAGATGATCTTGTTGAATATGTACAACAGCCGCCTGCAACTCATGCAGGATCAGCTTCATCCACAATTCTGAAGTTTGATGCTGAATAATAAAGAGCAGTTCATCGTGATGGGGCGGATCACTCAGCGGATTTTGCGCAGACAGCAATCGATCTAATTTGAGATATTCTTCATAGGTCAGTTTGCCACGGAGATCAAGCTTGATCCCCTTTTCGAGTTCTGAGCCATATTTTTGAGAATCGCTCATAAGTTCTTACGATGGAGAACCCACGGTGAGAGCAGCCAAGCCTTCACTTTTAGGATACTCCAGGTGTCGTCATAAACCAATAAAATACCCGGAGTATGTCATTTTCGCCCTAATAGGAAAAAGAAACAATCCCGAGAAAATTATTGATTAACCATCGCACACGCTGGATAAGGGATGGGACAAATCACCCTCATAGACTGTGGCGAGCTCGATGCGGCCCAAATGAGGATGTGTTTGTTGATGGCGAGTTTCGATCTTAAAAGTGACGGGAATGCTAAACTTGCCAATCAAAAAGTTGGCTAACTCTACACGTGACATGGGACGGGTCGCAGAGACATGGCGAATCCCTGTTTCACTACTTTGAGCAAGCTGCATCACGCGGGTGGCTAAGTCGTGTTGCCAGACGACAGAGCGGGATTCATCTTCAATGATGGTGATAGGCAAATTTTGTTTTGTCCGATAGCGCAGCCAATCCAAGTGACCGGTTCGTCCATCTGGGGATTCCCCGATTCCAAGCCCCGCACGAATCACCAATGTCCCCATCCGTGTTAACGCCAATTGTTCTGCTGCCACACGGGTATTTCCATACACACTAATGGGGGATGGACTGACGTGTTCGGTGTACCTACCATCACCACCAAACACATGGTCGGAAGACACGTAGACTAATCGAGTACCCTCTGGCATTGCCTTCATGACCCGGCCGAGCTGTTGCACATTCATCTCATACGCCCACTCCGGCGAAGCCTCACACTTCGGCACATCACACACCGCATGACAATACACTAAAAGGTTCGGCTGAGTGCGCCGAAAGACATCCGCCACCCAGGCAGAATTATGAAGTTGAAGGGCGGGCCACTGCCGAACGGCTTTGGCCTTATTTCCGGGAGAAGCAAACGGCAACACGCTCTTGGGGAACATCGTAGCAAGATGAAAACCCAACAACGACGTCGCGCCAAATACTAGGATCGGAGGGAGCATCAGAGTTTAAAAACGCTAAACAAATCACGACCAAAGGTACAAAGGTTCACGACCAAAGAGTATAGGCCTATCACCTCATTAGCAACCTGTTTGTATAAATGGGGGCAACGAGCCCCAAAGTAATTAAGATTTCTAAGTTTCTACCGACGGATTTTAGTAAAGACATACATATTTTAACTAGCGAATATTAGCGGATCACAAGAGGTCCTTTTCGCAAAGAACAGCCAGGCCCCTTATGTTACTACCCATCATTGTCGGTATCATCCTTGTACTCGCTATCGCCACATTTTTGCGATTCCGATATCCAGCTCCATCGACCGGAAATTCCTCGAATGAAGAACAAGAGAACTTCATTGAAACCTATGTGTTTCCGCGAAGAATCGAGCAGAAAGTCAAAGAACAATATTCCCACCTCACCGAGCAGCAAATTTCTCAGGTACTCACCGGTTTACAGGATTTTTTTCATGCCTGCCAACAAGCAAGTCGCATCATAATCGGAATGCCCTCGCAAGTCGTGGATGTGGCCTGGCATGAGTTCATTCTGGATACTCGGGAATATCAATATTTTTGCGAGCGTGCATTTGATCGATTCCTTCACCATACCCCGGCAGAAGCCATGCCCTCAGAAGGGGCTAACCAAGAAGGACTGAGGCGCGCTTGGCAACTCACTTGTAGGCGAGAGGGGATCGACCCAAAGTCTCCGACCCGACTCCCCTTGCTGTTTGCGCTGGATTCTACTATAGCCTCGATCCCCAGGAAGACGAAGATGCGCCTTACTGCGCGAAACAGATCGGCTGTACATGGATCCCCAATCGCAAAGATCCCCCAAAGCGTTTGGAAACTACCTCCTCCTTTGGGAGACGAGACACCAGTAGCTGTGGAGGATGCGCAGGTAGTTGTGGAGGTGGATGCGGAGGTGATTAAAAAATTTTCAAGGGATAACCCGGGTATTTTAGTTTGGGGCTTTCCAAGTGGAAGTCTTAAGGTCAGTTGCCTACACCGTGTTTTCTAAAAGCAAAGACAAGTTGTCCCGACTCAGACAGATTGTCCAGCCCACCTGCCAACAATACAGGATTCAGCGACAAATAACTTAATGAGTAAGCAAGCTATCATGAGTATTTTTCTTTGATAGACCACTCTTTAGGCACACACCTAATTGGCACAAAGTTTGCGTAAAGTCCGAAGGAAACAAACGTGGCAGCACCTGTTCGACAGGATCGTCGCTTTCCAACACGACTGACGGCACTTGGTTAAGCAATGCTCGCATTCGATTTCTCACCATCAAAAACTCACGTAATCTCTATCGAGGCCAATGCTCCTTCGCCGCTATCATAACTTTCAGGGTATAAAACTTGCCTAACATCCCATTACCGGAAATTTTTCCAGGCCATAGTTATGTCTGAAACTGGTGGGTCCCACCTCCTTCTGGCCACCAGTATCCTGCTGGTCACCTATGCGGTCATAATTTCCGAGCGTTTTAACCGTGCCATTGTCGCACTTATTGGCGCTTCCTTAGTCATAGGACTCGGTGTCCTCTCCCAAGAAGAAGCTATTCGCGGCATTGATTTCAACACCCTTGGATTGCTCGTTGGCATGATGGTGTTAGTAGGCATCACAAAAGAATCAGGGGTGTTTCAATTTCTCGCTATTAGAGCAGCCAAATTCGCCAGAGGAAAACCCTGGGGCATTTTGGTGATGTTATCAATCGTCACGGCGATCCTCTCGGCGTTTCTGGATAATGTCACCACCGTCCTCCTTGTGGCACCCGTCACCTTACTTATCGCCGACGAATTAAAAATCAATCCCTACCCCCTCCTTTTTGCTGAGATCAACGCATCTAATACAGGAGGAACCGCCACTTTGATCGGAGACCCTCCTAATATTATGATTGGCTCGGCCACAGGTTTGACGTTTAATGAATTCGCGATAAATCTGTCCCCTGTGGCCTTGATGGTGTTTGGAGCAACTCTTATACCGCTATGGTGGATTTATGGAAAAACCTTGACCGCATCCCCCGAGGCGCAAAACCGGATCATGGCTTTTGATGAATATCAAGCCATTCGAGACGTGTTTCTTCTCAAGCAATGCTTAGCCGTATTTGGGCTTGTGATTATTGGATTTATCTTCGCCCACCCCCTGCATTTAGAACCGGCAACTATCGCACTGGGCGGCGCAGCGCTTCTATTACTGTTGGTGACTTTTCCCTTAGACCCCGAAAAGGCTGGCCATAAAGTTCATTTATTGTTTGGCCAAGTAGAGTGGATAACGATCTTCTTTTTCTGTGGTTTATTCATTATTGTCGCCGGGGTGGAGCATGCCGGGCTTCTCAAAAAATTGGCTGACTGGACGTTAGCCTTAACCTCTGGGGACTTTACTGTGACCCTGTTGGCGATTCTCTGGGTCTCGGCGGTCTTATCCGCCATCGTGGATAACATTCCGTTTGTGGCGACCATGATTCCCATGATTAAAGACATGCTTCCGATATTCGAACAAAGTGGGGTTTCTGCAGATCAGGTCGTCGGACTTTGGTGGGCCTTGTCGCTAGGAGCCTGCCTGGGGGGAAATGGATCACTCATCGGGGCATCCGCAAACCTGATCGTCGCCGGAATTGCCGAACGAAACGGCGTACCATTCCGCTTTATGGCTTTTTTGAGAGTCGCGTTTCCTTTAATGATACTCCAGGTTTTAATTGCCAGTGTCTATGTTTGGTGGAGGTATGCATGAACGCCAGGGATATCATGACTCAAGAGGTGCGTACACTCTCTCCCGAATGCACGATCGGCGAGGCGGTACGCCAATTCGCACAGGAAAAAATTCAATCGTTTCCCATTATTGATGCCAATCGGAAACTTCTGGGAACGTTGAATCTATGGAAAATTCTTGAACACGTACTGCCGGATTACCTGTTATCCGGAGAGCTTCGAGAGGTGGGCTATGCTCCAGATCTCAAACAAATTCACGAACGGTTAGTTGCTGCAAAGCATGAGGCGGTCTCGTCTCTGATGACGGTTAATCCACCAGTCGTGAGCCCAGATGATTCCGTATTGGCCTGCGCCACCCTCATCATGAACACTCCAAAAACGGTATACTTACTCCCAGTGGTTGATACCTCACAACACCTTCTGGGTATCATTGCCCCTTGGGATATCATTAAAGAAATTGCCCAGTAGGCAGGTCCCAAAGGATAGCCCAACTTATCTTTGGTTACCCAGCCGTGGGGTTTGGCAGATGATGCTGGTAGTTCTTGTATAGCCACTTGACGGCAAACGGAGGGAACATGGTGGTAAGCGCAATCACAATCACCATTCCGGCATAAATTTCATTCGTAAAAATTTCACTCACCCGACCCAATTCAGCAAAAATGAGACCCACTTCTCCGCGTGGAATCATGGCGGTTCCAATGATGAGGCGAGCAGGCCAAGGTTCATCAAGCAAAAGCGCCCCAACCATTTTTCCAGCAATCGCCACGACAAAAAGACACAATGAAAAAATCCAAATAAACGGGGAACTCCAATTGACATCTTGCAAATTTAAGGACAATCCAACCATCACAAAAAATATTGGAGTAAATAAAAAAATAATCGGATTCATTTGCGCCTCAATACGTTCGGCAAACGCAGGATCGTAATGCAGGGCCACCCCAAAGGGAAGAAAGAACCGTCGAGAAAGCGCCAAGCCCGCGGCAAACCCCCCAAGCAATTCTGGGGCCCCCACTTCGTGGGCCAACCATGCAAAAAACAGCACCAGTGAGACCACAGAGGTTGGAATTAATCCTGAAATGGTTGTGACTTGTTCGAAACGATGAATGATCTGAGAAATCAATTTTGCGGCGATAGGGGCAAGGATAAAAAACGCGGCTAAAAACGCAAGGACCTTGCTGGCATTAAACAAGTTGATTCCGCCTCCAATGGAAAATTCGTACAGGAGGGCAAGCAAGACTACCCCCAAGACATCGTCCAGAACCGCCGCTCCTAAAATGATCTGGCCTTCTCGATTTTGATGACGATTCAGATCCATCAATACCCTGACCGTAATCCCAATGCTGGTGGCGGTTAAAGTCCCCCCAACAAACAATGAAACCAGGAGAGACAAACCAAATACCCAATACCCTAGAGCAAATCCCAGAATAAAAGGCACCACAAACCCCCCTGCTGCGACTATGAAAGAGGCCAGTCCCGTACGTACCAGACGCTTGACATCGGTTCCTAACCCGACTTCGAATAACAATAAGATGATGCCGATCTCCGCGAGCAACTTGATGACCTCGCCCGGCTCAATCCAACCCAGCAGACTTGGTCCTAAAACCACGCCTGCGCAGAGTTCCCCCATTACCCGTGGCGCATGCATGCGTTCCGCAATCTCTGCAAAAATTCTTGCCGTCAGGAGAATAATGAGTAGGTGCAGGAAAAAGGTATGAACTTCCACAGTTACCCCATACGTAAGTGGAATTAAACTCAGGTAAGCAGCGACTTACACAACAAACCCAATATGCCTCAGGGTCTCAATAAATGCTACCCCTTAAATACACGTATGAAAGGAAGGTGCGATCCAGGAGGGAGCGGATTGTCATATCTAGAAGAAAGCGGGAAAGTAATGTAATCTTAAGAAAGAAAGTGGACCCTTTGGCATGTTTAATGGAGACTAATGATGAGTGGATCCTACAAGGGTCGTCACAAATTACAACGGCTCCAAAAACCTCAAAGCAACCGTCCCGTGGAAGACGTAGTCAAAGAATTACAACAAAAACAACCACGCCACCCACCCTACCGAGAACAGTCATTTAAAATTCATGGTTTGATTTGCGCCAAATGCGCCAGGGAGTTTGATGAAAGCAATAAACATCTGCTCACCGTCCATCATAAAGACGGTAATCATCACAATAATCCTTCTAATGGGTCAAATTGGGAAAATCTCTGCGTCTACTGCCACGATGACGAACACAGCCGAGGAATGCTTGGCGACTATTTGAGCTCTTAAGCCAGGGAATTTCGATTTTTGACTGAGACCATTAACCGTGTGCAGACTGGATCCAATTCTACCCAATCTCCCAAAAACCAAGCTCGTCATTGAAGTTTAATAGTATTGTGGTGTACTTTTGAATCTATAATCATCGGTTCTATTTGTCCCTGATTTTTTTAAGTGTTCTGTATCATTAGTCCCAGGCATCTGAATCATTTGGCTATTTGCCAGGTGAAATATTCTCATGCACGAGTTGAGATAACTCTTCCATAATGAAATAACGGCGTGCCCGGAGCCATTCTAATATGAGATTAGACCCTCAAAACACACCTTTATTTAATTACT